>DIUV01000052.1 GCA_002423155.1 Alphaproteobacteria bacterium UBA6149 | reverse complement strand
TTGAATGGTTTTTTAGGGGCGACTAGGTTAGTATCTATGTCTATCTACAATGGCGAATTCCCAAATTTATTGCGAGTTTTCTCCAATGGATGGGCATGGATGCCGCTCGTCAGCGGCATGACAAAGGATATTTTGGCGGATAGAAATTAGTTTTATAATTGCTGGCAATCAGGACAAAATATACTTATAAACTTTGATTTTGTCGCAGCGCTTCTCCCAGAACCATTGCCGCACTCATAGCAACATTTAACGAGCGTGCTCCTTTTTGCATGGGAATTTTTAGCAAAATATCGGCTGAGTCTACCACTTCATTGGGCACGCCGGCACTCTCGCGCCCAAAGAGAAAAACATCATCCTTTTGTAATTTAACTATATAAATTGATTCTTCTGCCTTGGTAGAAAGCAAGAGCAAGCGCTTTTCCTTTGTGGCCTCACGAAATTTTTCCCAACTACGATGACGGATTATTTCTACTTGGGTAATATAATCCATACCCACACGGCGAATTTTATTATCATCCAAGGGAAATCCACAGGGCTCAATAATATGCAATTTTGCACCCATACAGGCACATAAACGCATAATGGCTCCCAGATTTTGGGGGATGTCAGGTTGGTAAAGGGCTATGTCCATTTATTTTGCAAACATTTCAGCAAGTTTTCTTATTATTTCTTCAGTTTCTTTTTCAGCTAAATTTCCCAAGGACTTTCCTAAACGTGATTTATCAACAGCTCGTAGCTGATCTAACGCTACTTCACCATTTTTTCCTTGTAATATTATACTTACCCGAAAAGGAAGTTGGCGAATTTTAGATGTTATTGGTGCAATGATAATTGTACCCAGACGCTCATTCATTTCATTACAACTCAATATTACACAAGGGCGTAATTTCTGCATTTCCACCCCAATGGTTGGCTGCAAGTCTATCCAGAATGATTCGAAGCGCCGAAACTTTAATTGTCCCATAGCCACTCATTATCATCAAATTCGGTGGGTATTACCTCTGTATTTATAGTTTCAGGAATGCCGTATTTTGCAAAACTTGCATCAATCAATTCCCCCCAATTTTCTCGAACCTTATTTTCAGGTTTGCTTATAATAAGCGCATTATCTCTCACCTGCATTTCTACTATACCCAAAAAGCCACATTGTTCCAAAATAGCTTTAGGTATGCGAACGCCGCGAGAGTTGCCAATTTTTATGATTTCTGTTTGCATGGTGCTTACATTGTAAGCACTCTTCTGTTGGTTGTCAAGTTGCAGGTAGCCT
Organism: Alphaproteobacteria bacterium UBA6149; assembly: GCA_002423155.1. Classification (GTDB taxonomy): domain Bacteria; phylum Pseudomonadota; class Alphaproteobacteria; order Rickettsiales; family UBA998; genus UBA6149. The sequence goes on along the minus strand of DIUV01000052.1, from coordinate 28,792 downwards.
TAATAGATTGCTGAAAACTTTAAGATTTCTATGATCCAGCTATCGTCATCCCGTCAACCTGTAATGTTGGCGCATTTGTAGAGTAACGAAAAACTAAATCATTGGCAGGAGTTAGGCGTGAGAACATGTCTTGCAAGCGCGAAGCAATGGTTATTTCTGCCACGGGATAGGCAATCTCGCCATTTTCAATCCAAAATCCTGCGGCACCTTGGCTATAATCCCCGGTGATTAAATTTACGCCCATGCCAAAACATTCGGTAACGTAAAAACCAGATTTTATTTGGCTGATTAGCTCTTGGGGCGTTAATTTGCCTGCTTGCATATAAAAATTGCTGGTAGATGGTGACGGAGGAGAGGCAAGACCGCGTGCGGCGTGCCCGGTGCTTTGCAGACCTAATTGTGCGGCGGTGCGAGTGTCTAAAATCCAGCTTTGTAAGATGCCGTCTTTGATGAAAAATCTTTTTTGGGCACCAACTCCTTCACTATCAAAATTGCGCGAGGCAAGACCGCGAGGAATAAGTGGGTCGTCAATGATATTAATATGCTCGGCAAAAATCTGTGTGCCTAAAGCATCTTTTAAAAAGCTGGTTTTGCGAGCAATACTAGCGCCCGAAATTGCCCCAGCGAGAGAATTTAGTAAGTTCTTGCTAACACGAGGATCAAAAATCACAGGTACTTGACATGTGGGCACTTTGCGCGGATTTAGGCGTTTTAACGTGTTTTCCGCAGCTTTTTTGCCAATTTCTATCGCCGCAGGTAAATCGCTAAGATGGCGAGTGGTTGCATAATCATAGTCACGTTGCATATTGTCGCCACTACCTGCCAATACGGATACGGAGAGCGAGGCGAGGCTGGCAGCGCGAGAACCTAGAAATCCTGCGCTGGTGGCTAAAGTCATCCGCGATTTGCCGTAGCTAGCATCCGCACCTTCGGAATTGGTGATGCCCTCAATGGAGCGAGCCGCATCTTCTGCCATTAATGCCTGTTCTTGTAGCCAATTTACGGAGGGCTCGTTATCATCTAAAACATCTAGCTCAAGATTGTTTTTGCTCCAGATGGTGGCGGGAGCTAGTTGGGAATAAGGGTCTTCTGTGGCGATTTTTGCCATAGCTACCGCACGTTCTGCCATGGCGCGGATAGATTCAACCGAGCTATCGCTGCTAGAAGTAATTGCCTGACGCTGTCCGACCCATACGCGTAAACCTAAGCCATAAGATTCTGAACGTTCTAAATTTTCAAAAACACTCAAGCGACAAGAAGTAGAAATATCGGTAGATTCTATCACCACTACATCGGCGGCATCGGCGCCAGATTTTTTTGCTTGCGCAAGAGCAATCTCCGCTAGATTTTCTGTTAGATTTTCTGTGCTCATTTAAGGGTACTCAGCGGGAATATTCGGGCGTTTTGCAGTTTCTTTTTCTGCATCAAGCAAATATTGCTGCATGATAGTTTTGGGTTTGATATAGCGTGCTTTTAATCTCTGCCAAGGGCTAGTTATCACCAATCTTTCGCTTAAGGTAACATGGGTGCGTTTTTCTTGTTCTTTTAGTTCCAGATTCCAGGTGCCGTTATAATTGGCATTGCTTTTTAGAATGCGGTTCATTTGGCGAAAGGGCTTTTGTGCCGAATTGCTTTGTATTTCTAGTTGCACGCCGTCTTTACTAGTCAAACGCCAAGCTTTGTGCCCGGATATATCATTTAGTTTTTCTGCCTTAACTATTTGGGATGACCATTTGGGGGCCGCTTCATAGTTAGTTAACACCTCCCAAGTTGCATCAATATTGCGATCATAAATTGCTGTCTGGTTGGTTTCATAAGCTTCAGATAGCGAATTTGCATAGCCATATAATCCGCATCCTACTAAGGATAAACCTACTAATGTAACAACCAAGGGGCGCATAATTTATCTCGCACTAAAATTAGATCAAGGAAGGGGATTTCTTAAAAAGGAATATCGTCGTTTAAATCGGGCATAGAAGCGGGAGCACTATAATTGCCGCCACTGCTACTCGCGGGAGCAGATGAATATCCGCCGCTGCCTGCTTCATCACGTTTGCCATCGAGCATTACTAAAGTGCCGTTGAAAGCTTGTAATACCACTTCGGTCGTGTATTTTTCTACGCCGTCTTTGTCGGTCCATTTGCGAGTTTGCAGAGCGCCTTCTATGTAAACTTTAGAACCTTTGCGCAAGTAATTTTTGATTACGCGCACCAAACCTTCACTGAAAACCACTACACGATGCCACTCGGTTTTTTCCTTGCGTTCGCCGGTGTTTTTGTCTTTCCAGCTATCGGAAGTGGCAATGTTTAGGGTGGCAATTTCGCGCCCGTCCTGAGTTGCACGTACTTCTGGGTCTGCGCCCAGATTTCCTACTAAAATAACTTTGTTAACGCCAGCCATGAACTTCGAGCCTCTTTAATTTTATTATATGAGCGGCAAGACTAGCAGATAATGTTTGTTTAATGCAACAAATTACTTCCCCCTCAATCACGGTGAAATGCTAAATCGTTAATTTTGTTATTTTTCTAAAGTTCTCTCCTTTATCATGCCGCTGTAGAGCGGCATCCATGCCAAACCATTGGCTTTTCAGCTAGTTGATAGGCATGGATACCGTCCTTCGACGGTATGACGATGGATAATTTAATAAAAAAATAAAAATTAACGATTTAGCATTTTGCCGTGCCCCCTCAATCTCTAGCCCCAATCGATTTCATGGTTGTATAGAGTTGAGGAGGAAGTTTTGAGAATTATCCAACTAATTCAGTGCCACTGAAGAAAAAACGGATTTCTTCGGCTGCATTTTCTAAACTATCAGAACCATGTACAGAGTTACGCTCAATATTTTCGGCAAACATTTTGCGGATTGTACCTTCGGCAGCGTTTTCCGGGTTAGTTGCGCCCATTAGATCACGGTTTTTTGCCACGGCATTTTCGCCTTCTAGCACTTGTACTACTACGGGAGCAGAAACCATATATTCTACTAATTCACCGAAGAAAGGGCGTTCTTTATGTACGGCATAAAATTGCCCAGCTTGCAAACGAGAAAGGCGAGTACGTTTTTGTGCTATGATACGCAGACCATTTGTTTCAAAAACAGTGTTGATTTTGCCGGTTAGGTTACGCTCAGTAGCATCGGGTTTTAAAATAGAGAGTGTGCGTTCTATAGCCATGATTTTTTCCTTGAGAGTTGAAATTAATTTAAAATAACAGCGCCCAAATAGAGTAAAAGAAGTGTTTTTGCAAATAAAATAGTTTAGCTTGTAAAAAATACTTTAATTATAGAGAGAAAAATGCCCCAGCGTAAAATACCTTTGGTTTCTGAAATTTTTAAAAAAACTTTAGAGCAGCATGTTGATGATAAAGTGGCGGTTGGCAGTTTGCTCAATAGTTTGCATGAGCGCGGTTTTGCTTTATTAATGGCGCTTTTTGCTTTGCCAAATTGTGTTCCGGTGCCGATTCCTCCGGGGATTTCGACTATATTGGGAGCGCCCTTGTTGTTTTTCAGCATACAGATGGTGCTTGGGCGAGATGCGCCATGGCTGCCTGCTTGGTTGGCAAAGAAACAAATTCCCAGAAGTTTATTGGCTTTGGCGGTTAATAAAGCGGTTCCTTTGTTGCAAAAAGCGGAAATAATCTTAACTCCGCGTGCGTTATTTTTAAGTTCCTCGCGAGGAGAGCGCTTGGTGGGCGTTTCCTGGTTGATTTTTTCTTTGGCGATTGCCTCACCCATCCCGCTTTCACATTTTGTGCCGAGTATGGGGGTTATGCTTTCTGCTTTGGGGCTAATTAATCGCGATGGAGCTTTTGTTTTTATCGGGCTACTTATTGGCTATATAGGAATGTTAATTACCACGCTGGTCTTGTTTTTTGGGGTAGAGTTAGTAAAACAAATATTTTCGTTTTAACAGTTTGTTGAAAAACGATTTCTGTGGGTAATTTCTCACGTTTTTCTGTACTCAAATCCTCATGTGGCGCCGCTACACTGAGGTTTTCCGTGCAGAAATGCCTAGAAATTCCCTCACATAAATCGTTTTTTAGCAAACTGTTAACAGATTAAGTCCCATCCGTTACCTAATCCCCAGCAACGCCTTAAAGCCATCGGCTATGCCAGTGCCCATTATTCCTTTGGCGGCTTCTTTGGCTCCGCCAATTGCTTTGCTGGGTAATGCTCCGCCCGAATCATTAAAGCCTTGGCTAAATCTTTTTCCTACTAAGTCTAGCGTATTGCCAATGCCGCCCAGACCGTCCGAGCCAATGGTCGGGCCTTGGTTGGTGGCTGTGAGCGCTTTGGCAATTTCGGGAGCTGCTTTCAGGGCGGCTTCTAAAATAGAGGCGAGGATGAATAAATAAGCTACTTCAGTACCCAAAAAGGACCAGAAATCGCCTTGATTTACTAAGGCATCGGGCGCAAGCGGAATTGGTTTGCCATCGGTGCCTTTTTCGCAGACATATTTTCCATCTTGTACTTTACCTTTACAGATGGTGCAGGTGTCTTGGCTTTCGACAATCATAGAATCCACCTGACGGGCGGTGCTGTAATTAGTGATGATGCCGCCTAAAGAACCCACATCATCGCCCACTTTCATTGACAATACCACTCCCACAAAAGCCATAACTATGGCAATTTGCAAGGAGAAGGACAGCAAATATTGCACCCATTTATTAAACAGGCTTTGCGTTTGTTTAAATAAGGCAAAGCTTAAGAATATGGGGGATAAAATTAGCATGAACATGATGCCCGTTATTGCTGCCAAATACCCAAATACGGTTTGGATTAGCACCATAAATAAGCGAAAAACCATCATTATGCCAATTAACGCCACGGGGGGAACGGCAACAAACAAGGTGGCAATCAGAGGAAAAAAGGCTTTGGCACAAGGAGCGGAAATATCGCTCGTGCCATCGGCATTAAAAAAGCCGCCTATTTGGGCATCCAGGGTTTTTAAAACGCCATTTTCTTCGCTGAGAGTGATTCCGCCCAGATGTGCGAGTATAACATTGATACTTTCTTGCGAAAAATACATTAATCCGCGATATAAAATACCAATCATCAGCCCAGCATTGGTGGCAAAGCCCACAACCAGAGCAATTTTTAGCAATGCCAGCATCATCTGGCTAGCGGTAAAGGGGACGATTTGCATTAAAACCCCCACCCCTAAAATAGCGACAAACAGGGTCATGACTACCGAAATAGTGGTTTTGCTGGCAGTTTGGGCACCGCAATACATGCGTCCAAAAATTTTGCTTAATACTTCTTCGTATTTGCAAACAAAGCCTGAGAAAACATGTTTTAAGTCCGGCGTCTCGCAAGCTTCGATTTTATATAGTTTTGTATATTGCTCTTCGGGGTTGGGGTCGCCTTCGGCAGGGCAATAAAAGTCACCTGCTTCGTCAAAGGTTGCTTTGTCAAACGAACCTTCTGCCTGCCCACTAGTTGGGGTAAGCAATAAAAGCAAACTTAAGAGAATTATTCTTACCATAAAGATATATCCTCCTCTTGTTCTTCTGCGGAGGATATATCAGCTTTAGAAGATAGACCAAAATTAGAGGGAGGATCGCCAGCTATGGTTTCTTCATGCTCGGCGATTATGTCGGGGTCTAGTGTGCCGACAATGGTTTGTTTGCGTTGGCAGAGTAGAAAATGCCCCGCTTCTGCTTCCATCATATCCAGATAGTTAAATTGGGTTTCATCCAACTGAGCAATGGTTGCATAAGCGGCATCAGGTAGCGGATCGGGCAAAAAGAAACGATTTGCCATTTCACTAAATATTGTTGGTAGAATAGGATTATTAAAAGCCGACTCTATTTCTCCTGAGGCCAAAAGCAACGCGCAATCATTTTTTTTCAAAAAACCAAACCATGCGGGTAAGCTGGCGAGAATATGCGTGTCTGCCAATAGTGCAAAAACATCACTTAAAAGCAAAATACTCCGTTTTTCAGTAATATTGGCGGTGATATATTGCAGCACCCAAGAGGCAAGCACAATACGTGCAGGGGGCACTTCCATAAGATTAGAAAAATCAAAATAAGGATTATCAGCAAGATTAAAAGAACCATCTGCTTGTAGCAAATAGCCATATTTACCATTACTACCCCAGTCGGCGAAAGCGGAAGCGGTGGCAAGTGATTTTTCGGCAACTCGCGCAAGAAACAAGGCAAAGCTGCGCTTGCTTTGCGGAAGCCGCATAATATCGGCAATAGTGGTTTTTATCGCTTCTTGTGCTTCAGGCGGTAATTTTTTTCCACTTATGCGGGCGATAATGCCTAACCAACGGAGCAAAAATGCTTGGTTCGACGGATTATCTGGGAGAATAAACGGATTTAATCCTTCTGCAGGCTGCCAACTGCGCAAGCCTAATTCTTTAGCGATTGCTCGACCTCTGCCGATAGAATCAACATAAAAAATCTGCGGTTTGTATTTGGTTGCCTGCGTGAGCAAAAAATGGCTGATGCGAGTTACATAACGAATATTTTGCCCGAATATGCTACTGTTAGGATTATCTCCATCATGTAAATGCAGGCAATAAGGCATACCATTGGCGGTGTGAAAACTACTGATAGGAAAGCCCCATTTGTCATCTGCGCTAGTATCTGCCACAAAGGGTGGGGTATTCGCAAAACCGGCAATACGGTGCGTGCTGGTGGGGCGTAGGCGGCGTAAAAATTCAAAATTACCTGGTAATTGTGCCCAATAACATTCTTCAAAATGAATATCCTCCCGCACAACAATAACCCCGACATTGCAAAGATGACGCGTGGCCAATAACACATCCCTTTCTAGTTGGATAAGCTCATCGGCGAGGATGAAAATAGTGGTTTGCTGTTGTCCAAAATCGGTGGATTTGCCGTTATCAGAATCTAATATTTTATCTATTTCCGTCTGGGCTTGTAGCTTGGGATCGTTGCCTAAATCGGCGAAATAGCCTTGGGTTTTGTAATTCTTTAGCGCATCTTCAGAGTTAATAAAATCTACGCATTGGGTGACGATATAATCAATCGGCAACATTAAAAAACGATCTAATGCTCCCAAAGATGCTTCTTTATATTCTTTGATGGTAAGCAGAGCGCCAAAACGACGATTGCCTTTGGGGGTGCGAACCTCCATGGCATTAAAACCAAAAGTAACCTCGCCATTAGTGAGATATTTATCTAGTGCTTTATTGGTAAAGGGCATTGGGCGTTCTTCTAAATTGATAATGCGTTCTAAGAACTGCATTTGTTCAGAATAAAAATTTTTCTCGCCACGTTTGTTGGTTTTAGATGTGCTGCCTAATATTTGCGCACCAAAGGGCCGCAAAGCTTGAATGAGGTTTTGTGTTACTTTATTTAATTCTTGATGAATATTTTCCAGATATTCATTGCGGTGATTTATTTCCGCAAAAGGAAAAATGCCGCGTAAGAAAGCTTGCGGACGCATTAAGGGAATTGCCTCACCTTCGCGCACGATGCTGATATAAACATAAGTGGCATATTGATCGGCGAAGCGATTGCGCTCCGACCAGTTTTTATTCAATGCGTAGGCAAATTTATTAGAAAAATTACCAGGGGCAGTAACATCAACTTTTTTGCGTACCGTATGAAACCACAAGGCAAAACGTGGGGAGGGGATATGTTTAGCAACCGCATCACGCAGATATTCCCGCAAAGATGGGGCATCCTCTTTGGAGCCTTGCAGGGGATTGCGAATGACAATAGTTTGTAATAATTCGCCGTTTTTAGTTAAAATAGTGTTTTCGTTAAATAAGCATGCGTAAGGGACAAACTCATCCTCTAAGACATCATCGGTAATGTCTCTGAGAGTTTGTAAATCTTCTACGCGTTTTTGTTTTTTATTAAACACTTGTCGAGGCTTCCTTTATATCTGACCTTGTTTGATGGCAGCAACTAAAGTTGCATTTAGTTGCGTTTGCCAGCCTTTGCCGAGCGAGCGGAACTTTATGGCGACTTCAGGATCCACCCTTAAATGTAAGGAGACTTTTTTGTCTTTTTCAGGCTTTCTTGGGCGGCCGCGTTTTATGTTTCTGAGCGCTTGTTGTAATTCTTTGGGAATTTCATCAAAACACTGGGCGTTTTTAAACATTTCTTTGGGTATCTCGGGGGCATCATTTTTATATTCAATATATTCAGGTTTTATTTTCATATTTACTCCTTTCTTTTTATTAGCCTTAAAAGCTATTAACCACCTTACATGACAGCACTATTAACAATGTGGCTTTACATTATATAACAGCAAATTATATAGGCACGCCATCCATTGTCATACCTATGCAGGGCGGTATCCATGCCAAACCATTGGCTTAACAGCTAATTGATAGACATGGATACCGCCCTGCATAGGTATGACAATGGATGGGCTTTTACAAAGAATCATTTTTATTTAATGTGATGGTGGTTGTTAATAGTTCTATCGGTATAGGGTGGCATGCAAAACACATATTCAACTCTAACGATTATATATGAATTTTTATAAATAATCAAAGATTATTTGTGTGGGCAATAAATGAGGGAATATAAAAAACGCGCAGGAAACTAACTTTTCTTCGTCAGGGCAATTTCACCAATCGTTAATTTTGATATTTTTTTACTAAAATATCTCTTGTCATGCCGCCGCAGGGCGGTATCCATGCCTATCAACTAGCATCTTAGCCAATGGTTTGGCATGGATGCCGCTCTACAGCGGCATGACAATGGAGAGTTTTATTACAAAAAGACAAAATTAACGATTGGTGAAATCGCCCTGTTTTCTTCGTAAACATTGCTTGCAATGTTTGGAAGGGTTGGGTTGGTCTGCGGCTCGGTTTTTATGCTATTTTATGTGGTTAGTGTGTTTTGATCAGTATGGCAACCAACATGCTGATTATAGTTAAAAATCCGCCAAACATCCATTTAATTAAGTCGGATCTAACGGTTTCTATTTCCACACGAATACCAGCAATATCAGTCTTTAATTCGCTGCGTAGGGAAGATATATCTGATTTTAATTCGCTACGTAGGGAAGATATATCTGCTTTTAATTCGGATTTGAAGGATATTGTTTCTTCTTTGCTAACCGTGTTTTTGGCTTGTGCTTCCAACGCTTCCGCTAAAGACTCTTGCTGAGCGGTAACCTGAGCTTCTGCCTGTTGACGCGGAACTCCTGCATTTTCTAAGGTCTTTATATATTTAAAGGTATCAAATGTAACCGCAGTCATAAATATTCTCCTTAATATTACTCTGATAATAGCAAAAAAATGCTTAAAAGTCAAACGAGATTATTTGTGTGGGCAATAAATAGGGGAGTATAAAAAACCGCGCAGGAAACTAACTTTTCTTCGTGAACATTGTTAGCAATGTTTGGAAGGGGTGGGCTAGTCGCTTGCGCGCTTTTTGTTTTTTTGGGCATAATTAAAGGGAATATCCTTACGGATATTCCCTTTAATTTTTTGTAGCTAAGATAAAACTTACTATCTTTCGCTGCCGCCGCTGCCGCCGCCGAAGATATCGCTTCCACCTGTGCAATTGGCATTATCACTACCTCCAGCAATATTATTCACCAAAGTAGGCGCACCAAATACGGTTGCAACACCCAAACCTACGATGATTGCCATACCCCAAGATACTTTACCCATCAAAGCACCAACCCCTATGATGATTACGGCAAGCGTCGCCAACGCCGAACCAACAGGACCAGTAACGAAATCAACCACGTTACATAAAACTTGCTGTAGAGGGTTTTCCGCTGCAAAAGCATTGTCCGCCCCGAGAAGAATAGCACCAGCAAAAGCCGCCGCCATCCAAAACAGTTGTTTATTTTTATTAGTAATTTCCATAATTAATACTCCTTTTATACAATTAAAACTAACTAAATTTAATGTTATTATAAATACATCCAATTATTTTTATAATATTTTGAATGTTTTTACAATATCTATAGATAATGAACAATCTTTAAAAACACTGCCCGACATTTTTTATTCTTTTCTGCTGTCTCGGTTGTCATTCTCGCCTTGAGCTAGGATGACAACTGATTGTTTTGATATATAAATGTTTTATTAAAAAATTGTCGGGCAGCGTAACCCTTAGGTTATAACTTAATATTTTATTACTATAAGTGAAGATTCGCAATTCCATCAAAATAATGTTCATCTGTTACATTGTCGAAGAACATTACATGACCACTCGCATCCTCTGTTATCTTAACTGCTTCTACAATCTTTCTTCCTGCTCCACTCTCTTCGAAGTAGCGTATAGAATCTCCTGAACCACTTTTCCAGTATATTCCTAGCGAAACAGTTGCTGGACCAGCAACACTTAAGATATCTATTGCTTTATCGAAATCTTGAGCATGTTCAACCTCAGCTAGTGCATTTTTTGAGAACACAAAAGTATCCGATCCACCGCCACCATGTAAAACATTTCTACCTGCTCCACCTTCTAGTAGATCAGATCCTGCCCCGCCGTAAAGTGTATCGTTACCTGCTCCACCATAAAGAGAATTCAGGCTTGCATCAGTTGTTCCTGCAAAGTCTTTATCATTACCAGCAAAAAGCTTATCGTTACCATCGCCGCCAAGTAAGGTGTCTTTTCCTAACCCACCAACAAGTCGGTCATTTCCTGCATTTCCAGAAAGATAATCTGCTCCAGAAACACTTAGAACCACGTCATCATCACCATAGATTATATCGTTACCAACGCCACCATAAATATAGTCATCACCAGATATTCCATATAATTTATCTACGGATTTAATATCTTTGTCGGTTGTCGGGTTGGTTTTGGTTCCTCCAATAATAGTATCATTGCCTTCCCACCCATAAATTATATCGTTACCAACGCCACCAATCAATAAATCCGCACCGAGAGCACCAATGACAATATCATTTCCTGCGCCGCCATCAGCGGTGTTAGCTGATGTATCAACAGGCTTTGAGTTGTATAGTGTGCCACTGTGAACACCAGAATAGATGCTGTCATTTCCAACGCCACCGTAAAGTTTGTCAGAACCTAGACCACCAACAATAAAATCGTTTCCACTATTGCCATAAATAGTATCGGCTCCACCAAAGGTTGTAAACTCACTATCATCTCCGTATAAAATATCCGAGCCAGAACCACCATAAATTAAGTCGTTACCATAGCCACCCCAGATGCTATCTCTTGATGCAGTATCGGCTTTATCAGCTTCGCTATTGGCTAATTTGTTAGTGCCCCCGTATATTATGTCGTTTCCGCCAAGACCAGCAAGTTTGTCGCTTCCTGTTCCACCAATAATGATATCGGCTCCGCCGATTGAATCATTATATTTAAAAACACCACTGCTATTTGCGTCTCCAACGATAAAATCGTTTCCGCCCATACCATTCATAGAATCATTACCAAGACCGCCAAGGAACTTATCGTCTCTGTCATCACCAGTATATGTAACCATAATATATTCTCCCCTAAAATTTATTCTTGTTGTTTAAAATAAAGTCGGAATACTCCAATTCCTATTAGTCAATCTACAGAAGAATTGTTACAGAATTGTTACAATAGTTAAATTTTTTGCATTTATATTAATTTTTTATATTAAATGTTTTGTATTCACAGGGTTTTTTATTGTGGTTGCTGCTGATAATTTTATCTGCAAGCTCAATATGAGCTATTTATTGTCGCTACAAAAATTATAAAATGAGGAATAATCGTAATATTCCACTATGCTAAATAAAAATTAATTGTTAGAATAGCTAAGTAAAATATAAACGGAGCAACCAATGAGCGCCCCCTTTCCCAACCCAGAAATAATCGGTACCTTTCACCAATTCGGCTTTTTCGGCATCCCCTATCAAGTCCTGCGCCCTGCTGGTCAAAAAAACAATGAATGGCAGGTGGAAATAGAAATACCCGAATCGGGCGAGCGGCTAGAATATGGTTTAAAAGACGTCCTGAATGACCCAGAGGCTAAGTGATGTTTGCAGGGCGATTTCACCAATCGTTAATTTTGACATTTTTTCACTAAAATATCTCTTGTCATACCGCTGAAGAGCGGTATCCATGCCTATCAACTAGCGTATAAGCCAATGGTTTGGCATGGATGCCGCTCTACAGCGGCATGACAATGGAGAGTTTTATTACAAAAAGACAAAATTAACGATTGGTGAAATCGCCCTGGTGATGTTTGCAATAGCATTTGATTTGGTCGTAAAGGATACCATAAAAAACCATCCCAAAGGTGTTCCCGCAGCCTATGCGGAAATTGGTGCGACCTTGGCAGATATGGTTTTTGTCGAGTACAAGGAAGCCTATATGTCTGCGATGATGAAGATCTGGCAAATTTAATGGACGCTATGGATGCCATCGCAGCATTGTCATGGATACCAGCATCCATCCGCGACATAAGGGCATTTAAAATTGAACAATGGTCAGATTTTACTAAACGCATAAAGCGAAAACAAAAATGAACTTTCTAGCTTTAAGTCGGAATTTAGTTGTCATCTGATTTGACTGTAAAACGGTTTTTTGTTATGCTGCTATAAATATCAGGGGATTATCGTTATGGCTGCCATTACTTTTGACGCGCTCAAACACATTAAAACGCTTGAAGATGCCGGCATTCCGCGCAAACAAGCGGAGGCTTTTATTGCGGTTGAAAGAGAAAATTTTATTGATGCAGTTGCTGCCGCGAGAGAAAGCGTTGCTACAAAAGAAGAAATCGCTGGCTTTAAGTCGGAATTTAGTGGCGATTTTAAGACTTTACGAGCGGACTTTAAGGGCTTGGAAAATGCGGTTGATGCTAAAACAGCCATTGCTAAACTTGATATTATCAAGTGGTTGGTGGGAACAGTCGTTGGCGCGGTTACAGCCTCTACTATAGCTATTATCACTGCTATTATTAAATTTGTGAATTAACCCTCTAATAAGCCATTATCATTGGGGCTTAATCCGCTCACAAATTATAATCATCCAACTGCAAAAAATTATCTAGCCGTTCCTCAATCACCTGCGCTAAGAACTGTAATAACTCCACCCCTTGCCCTGAATGAAAGCGCCCCATTTCGCGCACACCAAAAGCTAGCAGGGCGCTGCGCTTAGTTTCGCGTAAATTTATAGAAAGCAGGGCGACGGATTGGGCGAGCCAGGCGCAGTCGGGGAAGATTTCGCCCAGTCCGCAGGCGAGTAGGGGGCTGGCGTCTTCATAGAGGATGATTTCATTATTGGCGCCAATCAGGGCTTCCACCACGCCTTCGGGGATGAAGACGATGCCGGAATAATGCTCCTCAGGGAAATTCGGACCATAAATTTCGGCGGATTCGGATTCTACCGCTAAGCGCACCACATCCACCGCGAACAGGGCGGAGAGATCCACGGTGATGGCTTCGAGCAAATCCTCTAAACTCCGCGCCTTAATCAGCCCTAAAATAGCGCGATGCACTTGTTGCTGGGTGGAGCTATTGTCACGGGCAGAAGAAATCAGTTCGTCGTAACGTCCGCGCACATCGGTGATTTTTTCTTGTAACCTACGAATGGCAAAATGCTGAAAATCCGCCACGTTACTTCCCAAATCTTGTCGCGGCGACGCAATTCTTTCTAGTAAATCGGGATGTTTAACAAAGAAATTCGGGTGCGCCTCTAAATATTGACGCACCGCGATTTCGGTGATGGGGGAAATTTTTTCCTGTGTGGGCATGATTACAAGATTTTCTGCCCAGATTGCGCCCAATCTTGGTTAAATTGCGCCAAGCCTTTGTCGGTCAAGGGATGTTGGATTAATTGTTTCATCACACTAACCGGCAAAGTAGCCACATGCGCCCCCATTTTAGCAGATTCCACCACGTGAATCGGGTGGCGTACCGAGGCAACCAATACTTCGGTATCAAAATCATATTGGCTATAAACCAGACATATTTCTTCAATTAAGTTCAGTCCGTCTTGTCCAATATCATCCAATCGACCAACAAAGGGCGAAACAAAGCTAGCCCCGGCTTTGGCAGCCAGCAGGGCTTGGGCAGCGGAGAAACATAAAGTAACGTTAGTTTGAATGCCTTTTTCGGAAAAATAACGACAGGCTTTTAAACCATCCCAAGTCATAGGTAATTTAATAGTAACATTTTTAGCAATTTTGCTTAAATGATCGCCCTCGGCTTTCATGCCGGCAAAATCATTGGCGGCTACTTCGGCACTTACGGGGCCGGGTACAATTGCGCAAATCTCGGCAATTACTTCCAAAAAATTCCGCCCCGATTTGGCGATAATCGAAGGATTCGTAGTAACTCCATCCACCAGACCTGTGCTGGCAAGTTCTTTTATTTCTTCAATATTCGCAGTATCGATAAAAAATTTCATTCTTTTTCTTTCTTAGGGATTTGTTGACAACTCGTGGATTATAAGCACAATGGCAGGTATAATCAACCAGCCATTAGGTGGTTTCGTGCAAGATTTTAGTGGTGCTGATATAGAAAAAATGCTGGTGTACCAGTCGCTTTTGCGTGGATTATTTGAGGCAGAGCGAGGCGAGTTTTTGCCTGATTCCTTTCTGGACGACCTTATTCAAGAAATTTGCTGTTCTCAAACTAAAAATCTTCATGCAAAAAATTCTTGAAATATTACTCCCCGTAAATCTCACCCACGGATTTGATTATCTAGTTCCTGATGGTTTGGAAATCCCCGAAGGAGCCCTTGTGCGGGTGCCTTTTGGTAAATCGGAAGCTATTGGGGTGGTTTGGGGCGCGGGGAAATCGGGATTGCCGCTGGAAAAAATTCGCCCAATATTAGAATATTATAGCCACTTACCACCAATATCTAAAGTGATGCGCGAGTTTATATCTTGGGTGGCTTGGTATCATTGTGTCGCTGAAGGGCTAATTTTAAAAATGGCGCTTAGTGCCCCAGATGCCATTCCGCTTCCGAAACGAATTCCTAAAACTGTTCCATCAATAGAATTTGCCCCAGCGAGTAAGCCAAAACTAAATCCCCAGCAAGCCGAAATTGCGGCGGAACTAGTTTCGCAAATTGGCAAAGGGTTTCGGCCGAGTTTGCTTGAGGGGGTAACGGGGTCAGGCAAGACGGAAACATATTTTGAAGCAATGGAAGTGGCTTTGGCGCAAAATCAACAAGTGCTGGTGTTGTTACCCGAAATTTCTTTAAGCCTGCAATGGGTAAAACGCTGTGAGGCACGCTTTGGCGAATTGGTGACTGTTTGGCATTCGGGTTTGACTGCTGCTCAGCGCAAAAAAAATTGGCGCAGTATTATCAATGGCGAGGCACGCATAAGTGTGGGTGCGCGTTCGGCATTATTTTTGCCCTTTAAAAATCTCGGGCTGTTAGTGGTGGATGAGGAGCACGAAGCCTCGTATAAGCAAGAAGACGGAGTGCCCTACCATGCGCGCGATATGGCCGTGGTGCGTGCGCGCAGTGAAAATATTCCCGTAATTCTCGCTTCCGCTACGCCAGCGTTAGAAACTTTGGAAAATGTGCGCACGGGAAAATATCTGCACTTGCAACTAGACTCGCGCTTTGGGGTGGCAGAGCTGCCCGAGATTAAACTGGTGGATATGCGCAAAGAAAAATTATCGGCAACTAATTGGGTGTCGGCAGGCCTCTGCCAAGCGTTGCAACAAAATTTGGAGCAGGGCAAGCAGGCGGTTTTATTTCTTAATCGCCGAGGCTATGCGCCCTTATTATTATGCCGCACTTGTGGTTACCGCTTCGCCTGCGTGGATTGTAGCGCGTGGTTGGTGCTGCATGGAAAACACCAGCTTTGTTGTCATCATTGTGGGCACACTGAAAAAGTGCCCCCTGCATGCCCGTCCTGTGGCAAAGAAAATTGCTTTGCTGCCTGCGGTCCGGGGGTCGAGCGGCTGGCAGAAGAAGTGGGGGCGATTTTCCCGAATGCACGAGTGCTCACCCTAACTAGTGACCACGCCGCCACACGTGCAGAGCTGGAGGTTGCAATTGACCAGATAATTGCTGGTGCGGTTGACATAATTATCGGCACGCAAATGTTAGCTAAAGGACATCATTTTCCGTTGTTAACTTTGGTGGGTGTGATTGATGCCGATATGGGCTTGCAAGGCGGGGACCCTCGTGCAGCAGAACGCACTTGGCAAATGTTGCATCAAGTTGCAGGAAGAGCAGGGCGCGAGGCGGATAAGGGAACCGTATTAATCCAAACTTGGCAACCTGAGCACTCAGTAATGCAGGCATTATTATTGGGCGATGGAAAGAAATTGCTGGAACTAGAGCGAGATGCCCGCAAAGAAAGCCTGATGCCCCCCTTCGGCAGGTTGGTATCATTATTGATTGAAGCAAAAAGTGAAATAGAAGCATTAGCAATGGCGCGCAAACTCGCTGCTTGTGCGCCGCGCATGAATGAAGTTTCCGTTCTGGGGCCCGCACCTGCCGCCTTATCCCGCTTACGCGGAAAATATCGCTATCGTTTGCTATTAAAGGCAGAAAAACAGGTAAATATACAAAATTTAGTCGGGCAATGGTTAAAACAAGCAGCGGTGTCACGCAATGTGCGCATTAAGTTGGATGTGGATCCTTATAGTTTTATGTAGGTTTTTTGGCATAAAAAGATGCCCCCACTCATAAGATGTGTGCGATTATTGTCGCCCAAATAAATTGGTTAGACTCATTTTAGGTGAGTGAATAAGGCATTGAGCAGCTTCCTTCCATTGTATATTTGATTAATATACAACACTCAACCCTTTTTCTCACTTAATTATCTAAATCTCTCGCCGACTAAAATCAATCCGCGGATCAATCAAAACATATAACACATCACCTAGTAAACTAGTAAATAATCCAATCAGTGTAAAAATATATAATGTTCCAAACATCACAGGATAGTCGCGGTTAATGGCCGCTTCAAAGCCGAGCATGCCTAGACCATTGAGCGAGAAAATTACTTCGATTAATAATGAGCTGGTGAATAATATTTTTATGAGCGCAGAGGGAAAACCCGAGATGACAATCAGCATGGCGTTGCGGAAAATATGCCCGTATAAAATACGGTTTTCGCTTAAGCCCTTGGCGCGAGCAGTTAGGGTATAGGCTTTGCGGATTTCATCGAGGAAGGAGTTTTTGGTGAGCATAGTCAGGCTGGCAAAGCCGCTGATGATTAGGGCAAAGCTGGGTAGGGCGATGTGCCAGAGGTAATCTTTTATTTTGCCCATAGTGCTTAAACTATCCCAATTATCAGAAACTAATCCGCGTAAGGGAAACCATTGGAAGTAACTTCCGCCAGCAAATAAGATAATCAGTAAAATAGCGAATAAGAAGCTGGGAATGGCATAGCCAATAATAATCGCCCAACTGGTCCAGCTATCAAAATTAGAGCCGTCTTTTACCGCTTTGCGAATGCCCAAAGGAATGGAAATTAAATAGGCAAGCAGGGTGCTCCACAGCCCGAGCGAAATAGAAATCGGGAGTTTTTCAACAATTAATTTCCACACGGGCTCGCTGCGAAAAAAACTTTCGCCAAAATCAAAGCGCAAATAAGATTTTATCATAATCCAGAAGCGTTCGGGCGCGGGTTTGTCGAAACCGTAGAATTTTTTTAAGCTTTTGATAAACTCCTCGTCTAATCCGCGGGTGGAACGATTGGTTTGCGTTTGTAAACTGGCTTGTAAAGACGCGCTCGCGGCACTGCTTTCATTCGCCCCTGCGCCCGAGAAACGCCCGACCGCTCCCCCAGTTAATCCGGGATTATTCAAGCGAAAAATAATTTGATCTACGGGGCCGCCAGGTGCCGCTTGGACGATGACGAAATTGAGCAATAATATCCCGAATAAGGTGGGTATCATTAATAGGATGCGACGGAGGAGGTAGGTTGCCATGTGGTTATTTCCTTGCCCAAGCTATGGCGTCTTCAATAGTATTTTCAAGCTCTGAAAGAAGAAGCAATTTATCATCTTGTACATTGTAATTAACTGAAGTGCTAGTTTTCGTTGAAAACCCAAGTTTTTGATAAAATTTATTTGCCCCGATATTACTCGTCTGCGCTGCCACACTAAGGCGCTGATGACCTACTGCAACTGCATCTAATGCAACAGCTTGAATGAGGGCTTTGCCAACATTTTGTCGGCGAAATTTATCTTCTACAAAAATTAAATCTATATGTTGACAAGTAAAGCCGCGAACAAAATTTATGAAAGAATAGCTTATTATAAAACCAACGGGCTCTTTTTTATGCCATGCCAACCGACAATGGGCTAATTTTTTTGCTCCCAAGCAATATTTAGCAAAATCTTTAGGAGTGGTTTTAATCGTGTCACCATGAAAATTCGCCAATTTATTCATCATGTTTTGTACATGAATGGAATCTTTTTTTCGGAAATTGCGGACAGTGATTTTCATTTTATTATATGTAACAAGAATAACTTATATGGTCAACTATGGGCTTTTGCCCATTAGTTTATCTAAAATTTGCGAACAGCAAGATAAAGTCTGCTGACAATTAAAATCCTTGACTATTTATTAAAAATTATTAATATTGTGGTGTTCTTACTTTAATTCAGGATAGAATTTAAAGTAAAGGATATAATCCTTTTTTTGAGCTTTGGTTTAGATATGGAAAAAACCAAGGTTCTTTGGCTCTTACCCTTTGGAGGTTTTATGAGCGAGTATTTTTATTTGGTAGCTGCACTTGCTGCCGTTTTGGTTGTTTTGATTGCTGGGTTTTTTCTGGTAAAGCATGTAAAAAACTCAACAGAGGCACGCATGAATGACGCTGCGTTTCTGTTGCTTGGACGGATGTATTGCCGAATGGCTGAAACTTTTGAGATTGAATCTCAACATTTCATCGTAAGTGCTGCGTCAGAAAATTTGACGCAAAACCTATGTGGTGAAGTTGTTAGAATAAAACCAGCGATTTTTTACTCAGGTGATAGCAATCAATTTTTATTCAATATTGCCGTAAAACGCATTAGAGAAAAAATTCATCATATGGAAGGGCTTCGCGTTCATTATAAGTCACGTAGTGACAATGATTTAATAACAAACATCATAAATCTATTGCACCAAACCGAGGGCAGGATGCGGATGTTAAGCGAAATAAACGAGGCAAAAAACGAGGTATAATTAAAGAACCATACAGCGTGGATGCATTTTATCCACGCTGTATGCGTTTTAAGCCTAATATTCCTGCAACGCCTTCACCTCCAACCCACCATGGTTTTTTATCGCATCCATTGCTTGTACCAATGCCCTAGCACCTGCAATCGTGGTGCTATAGGGCGTTTTGCCAAGCAAGGCGGTGCGGCGGATGCTGAAGGAATCGGCGAGGGCGGTGGCGCCTTCTGTGGTGTTGATTACCAGTGCAATCTGCCCGTCTTTTAGTAAATCTACTATATGTGGGCGGCCTTCTCTTACTTTGTTTACTAGTTTTACTTCTAAACCTTGTTGTTCCAGATAGTTCTTGGTGCCACGCGTAGCAATCACCGAAAATCCTAGTTTGATTAAATCGGCAACGATGATGGCAGCGGTTGGTTTGTCTTTTTCTTTTACGGAAATAAACACTGTGCCAGCCAGCGGAATGGTGCTGCCTGCGGCGATTTGGGCTTTGGCGAAGGCATGAGCAAAGTCCATATCCAGTCCCATGGCTTCACCGGTGGATTTCATTTCTGGGCCTAAAACTACATCCACCCCGGCGAATCTTGCGAAGGGGAAAACGGCTTCTTTTACGGCCACGTGTTTTAGGGAATCCGGATTATCGGTAGGAGATGGCGGCAGGTTAAAGCTGGCTAGTGACTCACCTGCCATAATCCGCGCCGCGATTTTGGCGATGGGTAGGCCGATGGTTTTTGCCACAAAAGGCACTGTGCGGCTGGCGCGGGGGTTTACTTCTAGCACGAAAATTTCTTCATCCTTGATGGCGAACTGCACATTCATCAAGCCTACTACATTCAATGCTTTAGCTAGTTTGATGGTTTGGTCGCGAATTGCCAGCACCATGTTTCGCGCTAGCGAATAAGGCGGTAGCGAACAAGCCGAATCACCTGAATGGATGCCTGCTTCTTCGATATGTTCCATAATTCCTGCCACATAGACGTCTTTTCCGTCGGCTAGTGCGTCCACATCTACTTCCACCGCATCTTGCAAGAAAGTATCCACCAGAATCGGACCATCGCCAAACTGGGCGAAAAGTTCAGTCGTGTAAGCTTTTAAGCTTTCCGCATCATGAATAATCGCCATTGCGCGACCACCCAAAACATAAGATGGGCGCACTACAACAGGAAAGCCCATGCTGCCTGCGCGTTCTAACACTTCGGATTGCGAATGGCAGATATAATTTTCCGGCTGTTTCAAGTTTAAACTATGCAATAATTGCTGAAAACGCTCGCGGTCTTCTGCCAAGTCAATCGAATCTGGCGAGGTGCCGATGATGGGTACACCTGCGGCTTCTAATGAAGCAGCCAGTTTCAACGGAGTTTGTCCGCCGAACTGCACGACTACGCCATGAACCAAGCCATTAGATTGTTCTTTGCGGATAATTTCCATTACATGTTCAGAAGTTAACGGCTCAAAATATAGCCGATCCGAGGTGTCATAATCCGTAGAAACCGTTTCGGGGTTGCAATTGACCATAATGGTTTCATAACCGGCATCTGATAGCGCATAAGCGGCATGCACACAGCAATAATCAAACTCGATGCCTTGCCCAATGCGGTTGGGGCCGCCACCTAAAATAATGATTTTCTTTTTATCCGTAGGTTCGGATTCACATTCTTGCTCATAAGTAGAATACATATAAGGCGTAAGCGCGGCGAACTCGCCAGCGCAAGTATCCACCCGCTTGTAAACCGCATGAACACCCAGTTTATCTCTAAGCTCGGCAATTTTTGCCGCAGGTTGATTGGTCAGTTTGCCCAGGCGTGCATCGGAAAAGCCCATTTTTTTCAAATGGAGAATCCCGTCAAAATCTTGTGGCAAGCCTTGCTCGCGCACAGCATTTTCGGTGAGCACAATTTCTTCTAATTGGCGTAAAAACCAGGGGTCATATTTGGTGATTTCATGGATTTCTTCTACGCTTAAACCTTGGCGCAAAGCTTGTGCGGCGACTAATAATCTATCTGGCGTGGGCAGTGACAAGGCAGAGCGAATATCATCCACCTGAATTTCATCTAACCCAGTCAAACCCGTTTCTAATGAACATAAAGCTTTTTGCAAACTTTCCGCAAAATTGCGCCCCATTGCCATGGCTTCCCCGACGGATTTCATCGCGGTGCTAAGTAAGGGTTCGGCGCCAGCGAATTTTTCAAAGGTAAAGCGAGGGATTTTGGTAACTACATAATCAATCGTTGGCTCGAACGAAGCAGGAGTTGCTTGGGTAACATCGTTCAAAATCTCGTCTAATGTATAACCTACGGCAAGTTTTGCCGCCACCTTCGCAATCGGGAAGCCTGTAGCTTTGGAGGCTAAAGCAGAAGAACGCGACACGCGCGGATTCATCTCAATCACCACCATGCGACCATCCGCCGGGTTAACCGCGAACTGCACGTTAGAACCACCCGTATCCACGCCAATTTCACGCAATACCGCAATCGAGGCATCGCGCATGATTTGATATTCTTTATCCGTCAAGGTCAGCGCTGGGGCAACCGTGATGGAATCTCCCGTATGCACGCCCATGGGATCGACATTTTCAATCGAACATACAATAATGCAATTATCCGCTTTGTCGCGCACCACTTCCATTTCATATTCTTTCCACCCCAGCACGGATTCATCAATCAGCACTTCATTGGTGGGGGACGCATCTAGCCCACTGGCGATAATTTGTTCAAACTCTTCGCGGTTATAAGCAATGCCGCCGCCCGAACCACCCATGGTAAAAGAGGGGCGGATAATCGCCGGTAATCCCACATGTTTTAGCACTTCCCGTGCTTCTTCTAGTGAATGCGCAATGCCGTTTTTCGCACATTCTAGCCCAATTTTTTGCATGGCTTGGTTGAATAAATTACGATCTTCCGCTTTATTAATTGCTTCTAGCGAAGCACCAATCAAGCGCACGCCATATTTTTCTAGTGTCCCATTTTCCGCCAAAGCCTTCGCACAATTAAGCGCCGTTTGCCCACCCATAGTCGGCAACAAGGCATCGGGGCGTTCTTTCGCAATAATCTTCGCCACTAATTCGGGCGTAATCGGCTCAATATAAGTTGCATCCGCCAAGTTTGGATCGGTCATAATCGTCGCCGGATTAGAATTCACTAAAATGATGCGATAACCTTCTGAGCGCAAAGTCTTACAAGCTTGCGTACCCGAATAATCAAACTCGCAAGCTTGACCAATAACGATAGGACCGGCGCCGATGATGAGGATGGATTTTATAGTGGTGTCTTTAGGCATTTTTTGTTTTCTTTTAGATTGTGTTTTTAATAAATTCAGGTCGTTGCCAACATAAAGGTGGCGAGTTCCCCCTCCCCCTGCGGGAGGGGGCTAGGGGGAGGGGTGAGCCAAGCTGTGAGTATTCAGCAAGCTTCACCCCCCACCCCAACCCTCCCCCGCAAGGGGGGAGGGAGTTCGTCCGCGCCAATTTTTGGTTTTTTCATAATAACTTTTATATAGCGTCAAAATCATAAGCGAAAGCGTCATATACGTTTTTTATGCTTTTTTCGTAGTAGTAGTCTTCATCTTCATGTGTTTTAACAAGTTTATTTCCTGAAAAAGCATTGTAATCATCAAAAAATAACTTACCTGCTTTTTTATTTATGCGCTCATGATTGCCAAAATTGGTAAACAGTATTCGTTTTTCTTTTGTGTAATTTAACAACCCCCCTAATTCTAATAACTCGTTGTTTTGTTTGTCAAATCCATAACCTAATATATATACAGTTTTAGCAGCCTCTATTTTTCTTTTGGCGTTATTTATTGCCACTTCATTATCATGTTTCTCACCATTAATTCCACCTATGGTTTTTATACCTTTGTTTTTATCTTTAGTGGTTGCTAAGTCATAGCAATAATCTAGAAATACCTTGTTTGTTCTCATTTTATTGCTAGTGCCTTCGGACCAGCTATCTTTATTAAACTGTTCCCAAAGATTGTATGTTGAAACAGTATTCGTTGATTCTATTGTTGATCTATCGTTAGAATTCACTTTTCCATATATATGAATAAATCTATCTTCGTTTATAAAACCATTACATATGTCACTGTTAATAACTTCAGTGTTTGATAATGACTGATAAATTTTGTACTCTAACGAGGTGTCATAGTTAAAAGTTATAAAAGACACTTTATTCTCGCATAGATGATGACCAATGTTTTCTGTATCTAAGGGATTGTTGTGCCTAGGAGCAAGAAGCTGATATATAATAAAGCGAAGCCAATGATCATTGGCTTTTTTTCTATCATCTGTTGGTTTGTTTATATTGCCTTCTTTCAATGATTTGTATTCACAATCTTTAATGACCATTGCAATTAGAAATTTTCCAATCATTTGTAACGCTGGGTTATCTCTCAAAAAATAATCAATAACAGGAGGGTTTATTATTATTAGTTTGTTTCTTATATTTTCACAAACATCTAATAAAGATTTTGTAGATTCTACAATATCATTTTGTGTATTTGGAAATGCTTTTGCTATAAAATCTGGGGTAAAATCTCCATAAAATGCCGACCTGCGTTTTTGATTTAGATGCTTTTCTATGAAGTTTGTTGCCTCAATAACTTTCTTAACCAACTCTTCCCCCGTAGGGTAGCCATAATGCCAGCTTGCCCCAGCGCCTAGAATAAAAACCGTTTCTTTCTCAAACATTACTTCACCATTTCCAAATTCAAAACATCCAACATCCGTTGCAACTCGGCAAAATAATGGTCATGAATATGTTCATAAATCATTTTGGCTAAATCTTTGTTGTAAGTGTGTGATGTATTGTTGCGGTCATCCAGCATGGATAGCCAGATGGTTTCGTTTTCGATCCAATTTGCGATGAAGGCTTCTTGAAAAATTGATTTGGTGTGTCTAACGTTAACACCCTTTATTTTCCACAAAACATCTTTCATGGCTTTTCTTGCCATTTCGAAGCATACTTCAAAACATTGGATAGTCCCTTCTAAATATAAGGGGGAAGAATCAGGAACATTAACCGCAAATTTTAATTGTGCCACGGAAAGGGCGAATTTTTCGAGATTGGTGATTTTATTTTTGTTCATATAACACCACCTTATCGCGCTCTATTTCCGCTTTTAGTTGTTCGTTGGGGAGATTGTCTAAACGAATACAATCTATTTTTAGTAAAGTATCCGCTTTATCAACAATATCAACAATATTCAACCAGTCACGCTCGCTGGCATGAGGGCATAAAATAGCTAAATCAATGTCGGACTTTGCTTGTTCATCACCACGAGCGCGAGAACCAAACAAATAAATTGCTTCCACTTGGGGGCAGTTTTTTATTTGTTCTATAAATTGATAATTCATTTACAAATCCTCCGCCTTAAACTCACTATAACCCTCATAATAATAGCTAACATCAATGCCTTTCATGAAGATTTCGCGGTCGTTTATCTTATTCGTCAGCGCCGCTTGGAGGAGATGTTTTATTTCCACGTCTTTCACCACGCTGCGTTGCATGGCGGATAGATATTCTTGTTTTTCTACCAGATTCCAATCTATCACTTTTTGGATGTTGGCTTTGAGCATTATATCTAGCCAGATGCGCGTTGCGCGTCCGTTGCCTTCTCTAAAAGGATGGGCGATGTTCATTTCGACGTATTTTTCAATTATTTCATCGAAATTGCCCTGCGCCATGGCGTCTATATGTTCCAATGATGCTTTTAAATACATTATTGGTGCGAAGCGAAAATTACCCTTAGATATATTCTCCTCACGAATTTTTCCTGCAAATTCATAAATATCTTCAAACAGGATTTTATGAATCTCTGCCAGTGCCGCAAAATTTCCCACCCCAATATTGTTGATTGCTCCCGTATCAAAAAGCTGTTTAGCTTTTTGTTTGCTTATTTTCTCCTCTGCCCGGGCGAGCTCAACTTGGTTGGTGATGTTTAGTTTATTTTCTAGTGTCATGATTTTTCATCATCTTCACAAAATCATCAAACAAATAGCGGCTATCATGGGGGCCGGGGGAGGATTCGGGGTGGTATTGTACGGCGAATAGCGGCTTGGTTTTGTGACGGAAGCCTTCTATGCTGTTGTCGAATAAGGATATATGTGTTGCTTCGATGTCAGCTGGCAGTGAGTCAAAATCCACCACGAAGCCGTGATTTTGGCTGGTGATTTCTACTTGCCCAGTTTTTAAATTTTTCACAGGGTGGTTGGCGCCGCGATGCCCTTGGTGCATTTTTATAGTTTTAGCGCCACAAGCAAGGGCGAGGAGCTGGTGTCCTAAACAGATGCCGAAAATGGGGAGGTTTTTTTCGATTAGTTTTTTTAATACTGGTAATGCATATTTCCCCGTAGCCGCTGGGTCACCGGGGCCGTTGGAGAGAAAAATTCCATCAGGATTTTCCGCGAGGATTTCTTCTGCCGAGCTATTTCCCGGTAAAACAGTTACTTTTCCGCCGACGCTGGTTAGTGAGCGGAGGATGTTTAGTTTGGCGCCAAAATCGAGGGCGACTACGTGGAAACTCCCTCTCCCTCTGGGAGAGGGTTGGGGTGAGGGAAGTGTCCCCACAGCGATTAGCTCATTATTTGGTGCGGCTTCCCTCACCCCGACCCTCTCCCCCATTTTTTCTAAGAATAGGGGGGAGAGAGAGAAGTCATCTTCCCAAGCATATTTTTCGGCAGTCATCACGGTTTGCGCTAGTTCTAAACCATCAAGCGAGGGAAATTGTACTAGGCGTTCGCGTAACTCATCTACATTGGGGATATTACCGTTTTCTGCATAAAAAATCAGCGCGTTTTGTGCGCCATTTTCGCGGATATAACGCGTAAGCGCGCGGGTGTCGATGCCGCAAATGCCGGTGATATTGTTTCTTTTTAGCCAAACATCCAGATTTTCTTGGTCGCGGAAATTTGATGCAGGAGTAATTTTCTCCCGCAAAACCAAGCCCCTTGCTGCCGGCACAATAGATTCAATATCTTGCTCGTTTGTGCCCACATTGCCAATATGCGGAAAAGTAAAAGTAATTATTTGCCCTGCATAAGAAGGATCAGTCAAAACTTCCTGATAACCGGTCATTCCCGTATTAAAACAAATTTCCCCGATAGTCTGCCCAAAAGCACCAATGCCAAAACCTGAAAAAACCTTGCCGTCTGCCAATAATAGCAGCGCATTGGGCTTGCTACCTAAATATCTCTGATGATCCATAACCTAAAACAAAAATTGCGAAATATATTTTTTACTTTTTAATACTTTTAATTTTTTAAGCAGGGGCAGCAAAGCGCCACCACCAGCCAAATTGACGGGATGTTAAGGTTAAACTGTACGTTAGTCAAGGGTGAACCAAAATAGTAAGGCAAAATAATTAAGCTAGACACCTGCGCGGAGAGAAGCAGCTAATTGGCTAATCAAAAATTAACTAATTGGCTGCTATACTGCAATTTAATCTCGTAGGGGATTTCTTCTTCACTACCTAGAGCGATGTTATTTATTTGATGAACAAAACAGGTGCTTTTATGGATAAAAATACAGGGAATGATTTTTCTGACTACATAAAGAATACAATTCAAAAAAATGATGTAACAAACTTTGCTGATGCGAACCATACCAGCGCTGATCATATAATCCAGATATTTGATAATATGAATTTTTTGCATTCTGCAAACGTAAAAAATTTGCTCATAGAAGGAACTGGAGATTTACCCGTATATTTACAGATATTCGACAAAGCTTTGTCGAAATTTTCTGAATTACCCCCTACTGATAAGGAAGAAAAAGAAAAATATAATAAAGTAATAGAAGAAATGGTTGCCGGTGCTGATGTTTTTGTGGTTCCAGGTCAAATGGAAGAACGAAAAGATCGTGATGCTTATGCTAAAGCGTTAGTTGCTATGCTTGTAGATGCAAAAAAACTGGGTATATCTGTAAAGGGAATGCGGGTGAAAATTGATGCAGAAAGCAATAAAAAACATGGGGAGTTTGTTGCAAATCTGGAGGGAAAGACTGTTCAAATATTAGGATTTGGTCATTTTAAAAATAAAGATGATGTTGATGAAGAAATTGCTGCAAGTGGGAAAAGTACAGCCACTATTTTTACATCTGGCGACCTAAATTATCCAACTACTATAAAAAACAGACTTGTACATTTCTTATCAGATTCAAGTTTTGATACTCCCGATGGGGTAAATATACTAAGTCCTAGTATAAGTGATAACTTTTCAGATAAAATAAAGGAAGAAGTAAAAAAAGAATTGGCAAAAGAAATAGGGGGGTCATGGAGCGATGAAGCGTCAACTTATTTACAGTCAGCATATTATAGCGTGGTTACAAAATCACGACCAGATTTACTAAGATAATAATTATTATCTGCCAAGAAATAATTTGGTGATTGGATTCGCTCCTTTTTTTGCGGCATCGTTCAAAGAGTGAGCAATTTCACAACCATCCAGAGTATCGTCATTGTTTAAGTCTGCTTCACTGGTTTTTATATTCATCTTTCTAAAAACTGCTTGAATGTCAGTGAAATCTATGTGAGCGTTTTTCCCAAGCTGATCCGTGCCATCAATTCCTTTAGTCCAACCAGATTTTTCTAAATCTTTCAGTGTTTCTGCATAAATATCTTTGTTTTGCAGCCAAGAGCCATCAATTGCTTTACTTTGTAAATAAGATAATCCTCCAGAATTGTCCATATATGCGGCGGTTATGGCATAGGCTATACGTTTTTCTTCTATATTTGTGGGCATTTCCCCACGACGCATCTTTTCGGCAACTTTTATTATATTATTATCTAACTCTTGCTCTTTATCTGCGCCAAGACCGAATATTTTGGTGTCTTGTTGCATTAGATTAATTCGCTCGCTTGTTGTGTCGAATTTATCTTGGATTCTTTTTATTGCATTTTGCCAAGATTGTTCATCTAAACCACTGTTGGATTGCAAGGCAATTGCTAATTTGCCAACTTCTTCGTTCATGTCCAACAAAATTGGCGGATTTCCTCCAATTCCCAATATATGCGGCAGAGCCTTATCTGCGTTACGGTCTTCATTGAAGGTTAGGCTAGCAGAGGCTGCTTCGATTTTTTTATATTCTTGGTAATCAAAATTATCCAAAGCTTCGATTAACAAATCCGAAGGATTAGTAAGCCCCTTGGATTCTCTTAGAAATTGTGCTGTAGATGTTTCTAGTCCAACATTTTCAGCGCCAACAAAAGATTGAACAATTGCTCCTACAGGGGCATGCTGCAATATTTCTGGAGCATTGGCAGATCCACCATAGCAAGTGCCAATAGTTATAGAAGATATGCCATTATCGGGCAAGGAGTCGAATAATTGTGCATAAGTTTTATATTCTCCATAATTCCACATAAAGCTTCCATTAGGATTTCCATGTGCAATTAAAATAATATTAGCTGGCGTAGTTATATTAGCTTCTGATATAGCTTTTTCTAAGCTCTGCCTTTCTTTAAATTTTATAATTTCCACGTCATCACGCGCAGACAAAGCCCCAAGCTCCGTTTCGCTTTCTGATCCTACTAACACATAGGTTCTTGGTTTTTCTCTATCTATTAACATATATTGCCTCCATTATCTGGAGTGTATCATGTTATAGTTAAGGTTTTGTGACGATATTTACTCTACACGACAGTAAGGTTAATGAGGCTACAATATATTGAATAATGATGGTTTCTCCGTGCTCTCAGTTGTCATCCCCGCCTTGTGCGGGGATCTTGGGCAACGAATTCGGTCTTTTTTGTGTCCCGAGATCCC
>DIUV01000044.1:139565-140014 GCA_002423155.1 Alphaproteobacteria bacterium UBA6149 | reverse complement strand
GCATTTGAAATGGATGAAATTTTATATGCGCTGAAAGATTATTGTGCGGGTTTGAATTGTGGACGTTGGGATTATATTTATAGCTTTATCAAGAAGTTTAACGAGCGCGCCGATTTCGTTTTGCCGGAGCGCGGACAAGTGACCATGACTACGCATTTCTTAAAATCTTACTCGGAATTATTGATAAAAACCTGCCATCATCGCGGTGCGTTTGCCATGGGCGGAATGTCGGCTTATATCCCGGTGAAAAATGATGAAGTGGCGAATGAAAAAGCTATGAGCATGGTACGCGCAGATAAAGAGCGTGAGG
The DNA here is from genome assembly GCA_002423155.1 of Alphaproteobacteria bacterium UBA6149. Lineage (GTDB taxonomy): Bacteria > Pseudomonadota > Alphaproteobacteria > Rickettsiales > UBA998 > UBA6149. The sequence continues at coordinate 139,704 of DIUV01000044.1, read as the reverse complement.
CAAGTGCGGGGCATGATGGTACTTGGGTGGCGCATCCGGGATTAATTCCTGTGGCAATGGAAGTATTTAACCGCTTGATGCCCAAGGCGAATCAGGTAGATAAATTACGCAATGATGTGCAGGCAGTAGCGGCAGATTT
>DIUV01000044.1:58407-139460 GCA_002423155.1 Alphaproteobacteria bacterium UBA6149 | reverse complement strand
GATTGATTTACCGATGGTGGAAAAAATTATTGCCGAAGAATTAGCTAAATTAGGGGATAATTTCAAAAAAGCGGCGGAGTTAATTAAAAAATTAACTCAGAAAGAAGATTTTGAAGAGTTTTTAACCCTGCCTGCTTATAATTTGCTATAACCAAGCTAATTATGCTATAGTAAGCATCAAAAAACATAAGGACTTAAAGATATGGTAAATCAAAAAGAGGAATCGCCGTATTTGCCAGCACATATAGCTAATTATTTTCTTTGGTTAGCAAAAGAAGATGATATTAAAGATATGACTACAATGAAATTAATAAAATTGGTTTATTTTGGCTATGCTTGGTATTATGCGCTATTTGAAAAAAAACTTTTTTCTGAGAAAATAGAGGCATGGCGTTATGGTCCTGTTATTCCATCTATTTATCATGAATTTAAACGAGCATTATCAAAACCTATAGATTTTTTTTCTATAAACCTATCCCTAGAAACAGGAGAAACTACTTATCCAATAATTGACAAAAAAGATGAGGATATAATCCAATTACTGAATGCTGTGTGGATTGTGTATAAAGATAAAAACGGCAGAGAGTTGAGCGAGATTACGCATGAAAATGGCAGCCCTTGGCGTTATGCATACGATCAGGGTGAAAATACTCCAATGGAAGACAAACTTATAAAAGACAGAGCATTAAAAGCTATTGAAAAGCACAAGGATAGTTGGAATGTCTCAATCACATATTAGTAGCCATGATTATCGTGCAGATCTTATTAACAAACTGATTTCTCGAACATATACCCAAAAAACCAGAGGCAATCTTCCCAATTCTGATGATCTCAAAAAAGAACAGGAGATTAGAGAACACACTCTTAGTAATGATGCAAAAAAATCAACCTTGGATCTAAGGGTAAGAATTTGTTATTGGGTGATGGCACTCGTTACAGTTTATTTGCTTTTTGTTGGATATATCATACATAATATCGAAGAATTATCAGATGCCGTTTTAATTGCCCTTCTAACCACCACCACGATTAATGTGCTTGGACTGCCGTTGATGATAATTCTTTCTCTTTTTCCCAAGGGTAAGGAATGATTATGTCCACTCATCACCACGAACATCATATAACCTCTTCCGAATCTTTGCGCGATTTTGTTATTGGCATGTCGGACGGTTTGACTGTGCCTTTTGCTTTGGCGGCTGGGCTTTCGGGCGCGGTGGCGAATACGGATTTGATTGTAACCGCAGGGGTGGCGGAAGTGGCGGCCGGTGCCATTGCTATGGGACTGGGGGGTTATTTAGGTGCACGCACGCAAGCGCAACATTATGACTCGGAAGAAGCGCGTGAGCGTTATGAAATTCGTGAATTGCCGCATATTGAAGAACAGGAAGTGGCGGATATTCTCGTGGAGTTTGGTTTGCAAGCGGATGAGGTGGGCATCGTTACCAATGCACTAAAACGCAATCCTGAAAAATGGTTGGAGTTTATGATGCGTTTTGAATTGGGATTGGAAAAGCCTGACCCTAAGCGTTTATTGGTGAGCCCTTTAATTATTGGTTCGGCTTATGTTTTGGGGGGCATGTTACCGCTTTTTCCTTATATGCTGACCAAGTCCGTTCCCGAGGCCTTAAATATTTCCATCGTGGTGACGTTATTGGCATTAGCTGCTTTTGGTGCCTTTAAAGGCTATTTCACAGGGGTGGCAATATTAAAATCAGCGTTGCAGACGATGTTTATTGGTGGTTTGGCGGCGGCGGCGGCGTTCTTCATTGCAAAATTAGTCGGCTAGTTTCTAAAGAGGTCTATTCCACAGATTGCACTACTAAAGTCCCATGACTCGCAGTATAAGTTATTTTATATGCGCGAACGACTAGTTGAAAAGTATTCTCCGTACTTAATTTGCGAATATCTAAAATAGAATTAAAAGGAGTTTCGCACAGCACCATTAAATTGCGCCGAATGGCAACCTGCTCACTCTCAGAGAGATTTTTCAACTGCCTACGGGCAGACGGTTCTACATAGAGGTTATAGCGCATGTTTAAAGCTTATAGCATAATATTATAAATTGGATAATATAAAAATGATTACAGCTGCTAATATTGATGAATTGCCCCTTTCCGTCAATGGGTTGCGTTGGGTTACACGGGCAAATGATGAACGCATGGTAACAGCGTTGCGTCAACAATGTGGGCTGAATGATGTTTTAGCGCGTTTGTTGGTAGGGCGCGGAATTGGCGTAGAAAATGCCGAGAATTATTTAAGTCCCAGCTTGCGAGAATTATTACCCGATCCTTCCCATTTGTTGGATATGGACAAGGCGGTAGAGCGGACCAGACAAGCAATTGAGCAGCAACAAAAAATTGGTATATTTGGTGATTATGATGTGGATGGCGCGACTTCATCCGCATTATTAACGCGCTATTTTGCTGCGTTAGGCGTGGCAACTAAGACGCATATACCCGATCGGCAAAAAGAAGGTTATGGCCCGAATATTAATGCCTTACTGGGTTTGCAAAAGGATAATTGTAAATTGGTGATTACGGTAGATTGTGGTGCTACCGCGTTTGAGCCGTTAGAACAAGCAAGTGCAGCAGGCATAGATGTAGTGGTGTTAGACCATCATATTGGCGCCCCCGCTTTGCCCAAGGCAATTGCAGTAGTCAATCCCAATCGTTTGGATGAAACGACACCGCACACCTATTTAGCTGCCGTGGGAGTTACTTTTTTATTTCTGGTGGGGTTAAATCGGGCGTTGCGGCAAGCAGGTAGAAGTAATTTGCCCGATTTAATGCAATGGCTAGATATTGTTGCTTTAGGCAGTGTGTGTGATGTGGTGCCCTTAGTGGGAGCTAATCGTGCATTGGTTACGCAAGGGTTAAAAATATTCGCCAATCGGCAAAATCTGGGGTTACGGCAATTAATGGATAATGCCGGGGTTAAGGAAAATCTTTCGGCGTATCATTTAGGGTTTGTTTTAGGTCCGCGCATTAATGCTGGTGGTCGGGTGGGTGAGTCATCTTTGGGGGCGGAATTATTAGCAGGCGAAAACCTCGATTATATTGCCGAAATTGCCCAAAAATTAGAAAATTACAATGCCGAACGCAAAGCGATTGAAGATATAGTCTTAGAACAAGCTTTGGCGGATGCCGAATTACAAAAAGACCGCCAATTTATTATGGTCGCCCGCGAAAATTGGCATGCAGGAGTAATTGGTATTGTCGCAGGTAGGCTGAAAGAGCGGCATCACAAACCCGTTGCAGTTTTGGCGTTAGAAAATGGCATTGCCAAAGCAAGCGCCCGTTCGGTAGGCGGAGCAGATATTGGCGCCGCCGTGGCAGCTGCACGCACCGAAGGATTATTGATTAGTGGTGGCGGTCATGCGATGGCGGCGGGATTTTCCGTTGCGATTGAGCAGATGCAAAAATTACAGGATTTTTTAGAAGCGCATGTGCAAAATGCAGTAGAAGCACATTTACAAATGCGCAAATTATCAATAGATGCCTGGGTATCCCCCTTAGCCTTAACTGGAGAATTAGCGGAAACTTTAAGTAAAGCCGCCCCTTATGGAATGGGCAATCCGAGTCCACGTTTGGCGGTGAATGCAGCTAAAATTACGGGAGTGGATATTTTAAAAGAACAGCATATTCGCCTGTCTTTATTGGCAACCATGCCTGATGGGAAAAAAAATTATGTAAAAGCTATGGCATTTCGCTCAATAGGTACTCCTTTGGGCGATGCCTTGCTAAGTGCGAATGGAAGAATGCTGCATTTAGCAGGAGAAATAAAGCGCGACTTCTGGCAAGGACGTGAGCAGGTTACGTTTTTTATTGAGGATGTGATTTTTGCTCAATAAAAAAGACCTCTGCAAAATAACTTATGCAGAAGTCTTTAATTAGTCAAATTATGTAAAACCCTAGATAAATCCTAAGAATATAAATATTCAAAAGGCGTAAAGAGATCTGTGTAGTTAAAATCGGCCACATCTAAAGTTCCCCCAGATGCATCTTTTCCGCCCTCGATAACAAATTCATTATCTTGTATTTTAACATGTATAAAGTTATCGCTACCTTTCCATTTTGTTATATCTGATGCGGTATATGCAGATGTAAAAGAAAAACTATCGGCGCCAGTATTGAAAAATAATATACGGTCTATTCCACCGCCTTTGCTGCCCACATAAACATCATAACCAGCGTCACCATTTAGCACGTCATTACCAGTACCGCCTATCAATGTGTCGTCACCATAACCGCCTTTTAAGTTGTCATTACCTGCACCACCATCAAATATATTATCATCATTATCATTCTTGCTATCGTAAGCAGTAGAAGAACTAATTATAGAATCATTAAAACCAGAGCCTTTTACATTTTCAAAGCCGATTGTTCCTCCTGCATTGATAATATCTCCCGTTGCATCTCCACCAGATACTTTACTAGTATATAAATCAACAGTTACCCCAGCAGATGAATATTCATAAGATAATGTATCAATACCATCTCCTGCCGCCAGAATATCTGCTCCCGAGCCACCTCTTAGAGTGTCATCTCCAGACATGCCGTGTAAGAAATCATTGCCTGCATTTCCTATAAATAGATTGTTTCCTGAAGTGCCAAATATTTTGTCTGCAAAGGCGGATCCAACAATATTTTCGATATTGATAAGTTTATCACCAGTCGCATGACCACCAGAGAATACATTTGTAGCTAAATTTACATCAATTCCTAGATTAGAATCTTCATATTTAACCATATCAATACCATCTCCTCCATTGAGAATGTTTCCAGCAGTGCTTCCTTCCATAACATCATTAAACTTGGTTCCGATTACATGTTCAAAACCACTTATTTTGTCTAAACTGCTGAAATTATCTTTTAAGCTGATAGTTAATCCTGATTTTGAAGATGCGTAATCAATAGTATCTCCACCTAGACCGCCATCTAAAGTATCATATCCTGCTCCACCATCAATTGTGTTACTCAAATTTGTTCCAACGATAATATCATTATTGGCAGAACCTATAACATTATCAATATTATATAGTTTATCTCCTGAAGCATCGCCACCAGAAACAATATTAGTTTTTAGGTTAATTTTAACGGCAGCAGACCCCTCATAGGAAACCGTATCAGTTCCGCCTGTTCCACCATTAATAGTATCGGCACCACCACCACCACGGAAAATATTATTAGACGTACTACCAAAAAGATTATCGGAAAATTTTGATCCAACCACACCCTCTATATTGATAAGTTTATCTCCTGTGGCATCACCACCAGAAGCGGTATTATTAGATAGATTTACCGTAACCTTAAAATCTGAGCTAGCGTATGATACACTATCCATACCACTTCCACCGTCAATTGTATCGGCACCACCACCACCTTCTAAAGTATTGTTTAAGGCGTTTCCATATAATAAATCTTTTCCATCACCAGATATTGCATTTTCGATATTGGCACCAAAAGCATTCCAAGAATAATTTTTTCCAACTTTGGTAACCGCGTACTCAGCTTCACGCAAATCAAGCGTAACGCCTGCATTACTGTCTGTTTTTATGGTATCAATACCGCCACCATCCCAACGAGTGCTAACATGCGCATTTGCATCTATAACATAAGTATTATCCCCAACATTATAACTATGATTTGCTCCATATACATATTGCATCGCCGCAATATCATATAACATAGGAGTTTCTGGTAAAATCTGCCCATTAGCGACATCTGCGGTAGAATGTGAATAATTGCCATTCTTATAAGACATTACACTAAAATCTGATTTATCGCTTAGACCAAAATTGGAAAGAAATGGACCTTTATCATCTAAATGATATGCTCCAGGATGTTTTAAACCCAAAGCGTGACCAAGCTCATGTAAGAAAACGAAATTTGTTGTAGATCCAGCATCTGCAACCGATTTATCCTGCTCAATTTTTGCATCAAACATCTGTCCTGACCAAGAATTATAGCTGCTCGATGTTTCACCTAATGTGCCATCTGGCAGATCTGTTTTGTCAAAAACTATACTTGCATCTGCGGCGGCACTTCCATCTGTGCCTGTTTTTTCTGTGAATTTTATATTTGCTACATTCGCCCATTTTTGCATTGCAGACTTAGCTGCGGCTGCGGCACCAAAATCTTTGTTAAAATGGTAAGTTAAATCAACATTGTTGCCGAACTCTAAATAATAATCATTAGACCAAAAAACCACATCACTTCCTTGACCAGAAGTAGTTTGTAGTAAAGACTGTACATACCCTTTAGTAGAACTTGATAATGATGGCATAACAAAACTCCACATTTATTTTTATTATTTTTATATTAGCAAAGGAAATGGCATCCCTTAACTTGAGAATAACACCAAAAAGATTAAAAAATGGTTAATTGAATAAAATTATATGATACTTATCAATATATTATACATATAATTTATCTAAAATTTTATATAAAATTTTAGATAAATTTGATAGATATTTTGCTTAAATAATTAAAAAATTTTCTTAATCCAGCCAGAAAAACTATCAAATCCGCTGGGTGGCGTGCCGCTTATTTCGCACGATGGGGTACTGGTTGCACGCAGGCGACACCAGTTTTTAGGATTATTGCGATATTGGCAAGCCATGTTATCAAATTGCTGATTATGTCCTTGCAGGCTGATTAACTCTTCATATTTGCGACAGATCATTCCTGATTTACTGACAAAATTTTCTTTCATTTTAAAATAGCCAAACATAGAAATACTTTTCCAATTATAAGTTTCCCCTGCGGGAACCAAGTTCATTGCATGGTAAAAAGCTAGCGTGTAACGCTGTCTTTGTTGTTCATTCATGGCTTTCATCAAATTTTTGGAAAAACTCGCGTTACCATCTTCAATTTTCCCGACAATGGCAGGCAGAATAGTCTTTTGAGATTTAGTTTCTATATTAGGAGGAGCGGCAGGCGCAAGTTTTGGCGAGTTTTTGGGGCTTATTAAAGGTAAAAAACTATTATAAACAATCCACACGACTAACATGGTTAGCACAAAAATTAATAATTTGGGGCGTTTAAGAAAAAAATAAACACTATGCCAAATAATTTTCCATAAAATACGTTTTACGATTATAAATGGTAAAAATAATATTCCGATCAAGCCCATCAGGGGTTACTTTCATTTAATTTTAGCAATAGACCTCAACAGATTTAGTTTCTGAGGAGGTCTAATAAATCTTTTTTCAAAATTTTACCAATTATACTTTTAGGCAAATCATCACAAAAAATAATTTCCGCCGGGAGCGTGTAGCTAGAAAGCCGCGCCTTTAAAAATTCTTTTAGCTGAGTTTCGTTTAAATTACTACCTGCTTTTCGCACCACAAAGGCAACGGGTTCTTGTCCGCGTAATTTATTATTTCTGCCCACCACCGCGGCTTCCAATATTTCTTCATGCTGATAGATTTGTTCCTCGATATTACGGGGATAAATATTATATCCGCCCGAGATAATCATTTCCTTTAATCTATCGACCACATAAAAATAGCCATCTTCATCCATTTTACCTAAATCGCCGCTATGTAAGCGACCATTTTTTAGTACGTTATCAGTTTCTGTTTGGTTATTCCAATAGCCTGACATTATTTGGGGGCCGCGAATGCAAATTTCGCCAATTTCACCCGTTGGCAAAATATTTCCCGTTTCGGGGTCAATAATTTCTAAAATAGTTTGCGGCAAAGGCAAGCCAATAGAACCAGACTTATTAATTCCATGTAGAGGATTAGCCGCTACAATTGGCGAGCTTTCCGACATGCCATAACCTTCAATCAAGGTGCTGCCAGTGAGTTCTTCAAAGCGTTGTTTTATTTCTACTGGCAAAGGCGCACCGCCGGAGATGCAGGTTTTTAGTGATGAAAGATTGTAATCTGCTAGCTTCTTATAATTTAATAAAGCACTGAATAAGGTAGGCACTCCCGGCATAAAGGTCGGGCGTTTATTTTGTATTTCTTCAAGCAGGGATTTTAATTCTAGTTTGGGGTGCAGCAATAGCCGCATGCGAGTAGCAATCCCTAAATTCATTACTACCGTCATGGCAAATACATGAAAAAATGGCAAAATTCCCACCATAGTTTCCACTGCATTAGAATCCGATTGCGCATTGAGCCATAATTTTGCTTGCTCCACATTGGCGCTGAGATTGGCGTGAGTTAATATAACTCCCTTAGGAACGCCCGTAGTGCCCCCCGTATATTGCAAAACGGCAATATCTTGCTCAGGGTTGATAGTGACTTCTGGAGCAATCGCTGGGGCTTCCAGCAAGGTGCTAAAAGACAAATGCTCGGCATCATGGCTGAAATTGGCAATATCTTTGCTGCGCGTAAGATTAAATAATATGGATTTACTCCAGCTGAGCGCATCCCCCATAGAACTAACAATAATTCTGCGCAGAGGCGTTTTTTCCAGCAGTGGAGATAATTTATCGTAGAGTAGTTTTAGGTCTAAGGTGAACATGATTTCGGTTTCAGAATCACGAATTTGATGTTCCAACTCACGGGGAGAATAAAGCGGATTGTAATTAACAACCGTAGCGCCAGCGCGCAAAATGGCATAATAAGCAATCACAAATTGTGGGCAATTGGGCAGAAATAATCCGACGCGGCTGTTTCTGCCAATGCCCATTTGTTGCAAAGCATGACTTACACGAGTGACTTTGTCGTTGATTTCTGCATAGGTAAACTCGCGCCCTTTAAACTCTAAGCAGATATTTTGGGGAGATTTCTGAGCAGAATTTTCCAGCAATTTATCAATTGGTTGAATATTTATAGCGGCGTGCCAATCTATTCCTTTCGGATAATGTTTTATCCAAGCATGTTCATTTGTGTTTGTCATTATGCTATTCGCAAGTTAAATATGTTTTTTCATATTCTGTGCTTGAGAAGAAATAATGTCAAATCATGAAACTAATGTAATAATAATTGGTGCCGGTCCGGTCGGATTATTTGCCGCTTTTGAATGTGGTATGTTGAAGATGAAAGTGCATATTATTGATGCGCAATCCGAAGCAGGCGGACAATGTAGCGCGCTTTATCCCGAAAAGCCAATTTATGATATTCCTGCTTATCCGCAAATTGCCGCGCAAGATTTGGTGGATAATCTGGTGGCACAAGCGGCACCTTTTAGCCCAACCTACCATTTTGGGCAACGGGTAGAAAAATTAGAGCGGCTGCCCAATGGACGCTGGCAGGTACAGACTTCTAAAAATGTTACGATTACGGCTTCGGCTGTGCTAATTGCCGCTGGATGTGGTGCGTTTGGTCCGAATCGTCCACCTTTGGAAGATTTGGAAAAATATGAAGAAAATAACTTGGGTGAAGGTGCGGGGGTGTTTTACTTCGTGCGCAAAAAATCAGAATTTATGGGCAAAAACATCGTAATCGCTGGGGGCGGTGATTCGGCGGTCGATTGGGCGATTGAGCTGGCGGATATTGCGGCAAAAGTGCAAGTGGTACATCGCCGCCCCAAATTCCGCGCTGCTCCTGAAAATGTCGCAAAATTGGAAGAATTAGCACAAGCCGGAAAAATTGAAATGGTGGTGCCTTATCAATTAGCTGGCTTAGTGGGTGAAGCAGGCAAATTGTCGGGCGTGCGCGTAGCAACTTTAGAAGGCGAGGAAAAAACTTTGCCTGCGGATGCACTATTGGCATTTTTTGGTTTAGCAATGGAATTAGGCCCAATTGCTACTTGGGGATTGGGGCTACATTTAAGCCATATAGAAGTTGATCCGGCAACCATGCAAACCAGCTCGGCAGGTGTATTTGCCATTGGCGATATTGCCACTTATAAAAACAAGCTTAAATTAATTTTATGTGGGTTCTCAGAAGCAGCAATGGCTGCGCATGCAATTCATCCGTTGGTATATCCTGAGCAGGCTTTGCATTTTGAGTATTCGACGAGTAAGGGATTGGGAAATTAAGTTTAGATTTTCTTATTGGTTTTTTAGCTATATTATGATATTGTGGGCAATATGAGGTTTGTGCTTGATACTGATGTTATTGTTGCTGCAATGCGTAGTCCTCAAGGTGCATCTGCTGCGTTGTTGATTGCTGCTTTTGAAAAACGCATAACTATTTTAGCCAATGTTGCGTTGGTAATTGAATATGAAGCGGTTTGTAGCCGAGAAAAACAAATTCTCGCTGCTGGGTTAAGCGAATATGAAACTAGATTATTTTTAGATGGTGTCGTTACTTTGATAGAACCTGTAGAAACTTATTTTTTATGGCGTCCAACTTTGCATGATCCTGCGGATGAGATGGTTTTGGAAGCTGCAGTAAATGGTCGGGCGGATGCGATTATAACTTTCAATTTGCGTGATTATGGCGATGTGCCTGCAAAATTTGGTTTAGATATTTACCGTCCCTGTGATGCAATAAGGAGGATTAGAATATGAGTAATGCTGCAACTTACCTTTTACGCTTACCCCATTCGATGAAAAAAGCGGTCGATGCAATCGCTAAACAGGATGGTACTAGTGTCAATCAATTCATAGCAATTGCCGTTGCTGAGAAAATTGGGGCAATGAATAATGCTGAGTTTTTCTCAGAACGTAGAAATCGTGCGGATATGGGCGCATTTATGCAGATTATGACACGTAAATCTGGTGGATCGCCGCGTGAAGGTGATGAACTTTAATTCTCCACAATCACTTTTATAAAAACCTCCCCATAACGCTGCATTTTTTGCTCACCCACGCCGCTAATTTGGGAAAATTCTTCCAAGTTTGTCGGGCGTTTTGCCACCATTTCGCGCAGGGTTTTGTCGTGGAAGATTACATAAGGGGGTAGTTCTTGCGCTTTGGCGAGGGTCATGCGCGTGGCTTTTAGCTTATCAAACAAATTTTGTTCTTCATCGCTTTCAAATTCTAGTTTTATAGCCGCAGCGTTAGATTTTGTGCGCTCACTCTTGCGCGGTGGGAGTTTACGCAAAGACAAAGTTTCTTTTTCTTTCAAGAATTTCTGCCCCATGGGGGTAATATGCAAGCCGCCATGTTGGCTATCTATACGCAAGAAATTTTGTACGATTAGCTGGCGATAAATACTCATCCATTCATGTTTATTATATTCACCCCCAATGCCAAAAGTGCTGACTTTATCATGCCCGAAACCTTTGATGCGGTCATTATTTTTGCCCAATAAAACATCAATCAGATAAGTCACCCCAAAGCGTTGGTCGGTGCGAAAAACGCAGGAAATCGCTTTTTGTGCGGCGATGGTGGCATCAAAAGTTTCGGGCGGGTTTTGGCAGGAGTCGCAATTATTGCACGGCTCGCACTGGTCGCCGAAATATTCTAATAAAATTTGCCGGCGGCAAGAAGCAGCTTCACATAAACCTATCAGCGAATTTAGTTTTTGATGTTCAATGCGTTTTTGCGCTTCGGGCGCGTTGGAATCATCAATAAAACTGCGCAGCAAGACTAAATCACCCACGCCATAAATCATGAGTGCATTTGAGGGCAAGCCATCACGCCCAGCCCTGCCGGTTTCTTGGTAATAAGCTTCAATATTTTTGGGAATGCTCATATGCACCACAAAGCGCACATCGGGTTTATCAATCCCCATACCAAAGGCGATGGTTGCCACCATGATAATATTTTCTTCCCGCAAGAAACGCTCTTGATTTTCCGAGCGTTCATTCGGGCGCATACCTGCGTGATAGGCAAGGGCTTTATAGCCTTCTGAACATAACCATTCGGCGATTTCTTCGGTTAGTTTGCGCGATAAGCAATAAACAATGCCGCTATCGCCCTGATGCTTGTTTTTAATGAATTTCAGCACTTGCTGGCGAGCATTTTCTTTATGGGCGATTTCGTAATGAATATTCGGGCGGTCAAACCCGGTGATAAAAGTTTTGCCGTTTTGTAAATGCAACCGCTCAACAATATCTTTGCGCGTGGGAGTATCCGCCGTAGCCGTAAGCGCAATACGGGGAATTTTCGGAAAACGCTCTGCCAACAAAGAAAGCGCCGTATAATGCGGGCGGAAATCATGCCCCCATTGCGATACACAATGCGCCTCATCAATGGCAAAAAGTGCGACTTTGGTTTGGTCGAGAAAACTCAAAAAATCATCCATCAAAAGCCGCTCAGGCGCGACATAGAGCATCTCTAAACTATTGGCGCGTATCTGGGCAAACACTTGCGCCACTTCCGCTGAGCTCATGCTGGAATTAATCGCCGCGGCAGAAATGCCTAATTGTTTAAGTGCATTCACCTGGTCTTGCATCAGCGCAATCAGTGGCGAAACAATAATCCCCACCCCCTCGCGGCACAAAGATGGTATCTGATAACAAAGCGATTTCCCTCCACCCGTGGGCATAAGCACGAACGCACTTCCGCCTGCGATAATTTGGTCAATCACCTCCTCCTGCACGCTGCGGAAGCTGGGATAGCCGTAGGTTTTTTTGAGGATTTGTAGTGGGGTCATTTTGGGGAGTTGCTAAAATGAGTAATAAGTGATACACTTGTAAATATGTAGCATACTAGGAGTAAATATAATGTCCACTATCAATCCCCGTATTCAAGTTATGTTAGATAACGAAACTAATGGTTTGCTTGGCGTTCTTGCCGCGCAACGCTCTTGTTCTATTTCGGCGGTGGCGGCAGAACTTATTCGTAATGCTTTGAAAATTGATGAAGATGCCTATTTTTCTAAAGTCAGCAATCAACGCATAGAAGAAGATAATGGAATGCGTTACACTCATGAGCAAGCTTGGGAATAAATGTCTTATATTATTGAATATCTTGAAAAAGTGGTAAAAGCAGATATTCCTGCTTTACCAAAATCTGCAAAAGAGCTACTTAAGCGAGCAATTGATGAGCGTTTAACTACGGATCCGCTAGGTTATGGTAAACCTTTGCGGCATGGTCTTTATGGGCAGCGGCGGATAAGGGTGAGTGTTTATCGGATAATCTATACTATCGACCATGAACAAAAAATAGTTACTATTGTGGCGATAGGTCATCGTCGTGATGTGTATGATAATTAATCGCTGAAAAATATAAAAAATAAAAAATGTCCAGAGTTCTAATTAGCCTAGAAGATATATCCCTCACTTACGGCGGCAAACCCGTGTTTGAAAATTTGCGTATGCATATTTGCGAAGGGGATAAAATTTGCTTAGTGGGTAAGAATGGCGCAGGTAAAACTACGCTGATGCGGCTGATTTTAGAGGAATTAGAGCTGGATGCAGGTAAGCGCTTTGTTTTGCCCGGCATTACCATTGGGTATCTGGCGCAAAAAGTGGTTTATCCGCCCGAATCTAGCGTGAAGCAATTTGTGGTAGATGGATTAAAACCCAGTGTGCATATTGGTTTGGAAGATTTGGGTGAATCACGCGAGCATCTGGCGGATATGGTAATTGCCCCCTTGGGGTTAGAAGATGCGGCTTTAATGAAAACGCTTTCGGGTGGGCAGTTACGGCGGGCGGCTTTGGCGCGAGCCTTAGTAGAAGAGCCAGATATATTATTGCTAGATGAGCCAACCAACCATTTGGATTTAGGCACGATTGAATGGCTGGAAACCTACCTGAAAGCTTATCGCGGTGCGTTAGTCTGCGTGAGCCATGACCGCGCATTTTTAAACGCCATTTCGCGTAAAGTTTTATGGATTGACCGCGGCGCAGTGCGGAGTTTTTCGGGTGGGTATCAGAATTTTGATGCTTGGGCAGAGCAAATAATGGAGCAAGAAGCGCGCGAAATTCAAAATATGCAAAAAAAACTCGAAGCGGAAGTAGATTGGACGCAAGGCGGAGTTACCGGACGGCGCAAGCGTAACCAGCGGCGTTTGAGTGAGCTGCATAAATTGCGCGATAAACTACGCGCTGATAAAGCTTCGTTCAATCAAACCATGCGCACGATTGAGCTAGACCCGTTAACGCCCACCCAAGCTTCTAAAATTGTTACTGAATTTAAGATGGTGAACAAATCCTACGGCGATAAACCTATATTGAAAGATTTTAACCTGCGGATTATGCGTGGGGATAGAATTGGTATATTGGGGCAAAATGGTTCGGGTAAATCTACTTTTTTAAAATTATTGATTGGCGAAATCGAGGCGGATTCGGGTCGAGTATCGCGCGGAAAAACCATGGAAATTGCCTATTTTGATCAAAACCGCGTGCAATTAGACCCCAAAAAGAGCCTTTGGCAAACTTTATGTAGTGATGGTGGTGACCATGTTACTTTGGGCAGCGGTGCCGAGCAGCGGCAGCGCCATGTGTGTGGTTACTTAAAGGACTTCTTGTTTGATCCAAAAGTGGCACGTAACCAAGTGAGTACTCTTTCAGGTGGGCAGCAGAACCGCTTAATGTTAGCCAAAGTTCTCGCCAATCCCGGCAATGTTTTAATTCTCGACGAGCCCACCAATGATTTGGATATGGATACGCTGGATATGCTGCAAGAAATTCTCGCCGATTATGCAGGAACGCTGATTTTAGTCAGCCATGATCGCGATTTTCTTGACCGTACAGTTAGCAAAGTTCTAGCATTTGAGGGCAATGCACAAATAGAAGGCTATATTGGCGGCTATAGTGATTATCTGGAAGCGAAGAAAAAACAACCCAAGCCCGAAGGGTTAAGCAAAATAAACAATGCTGAACGCGCTTTTACAGAAAATTCTTCGACTAAGATGTCGTTTAAATTAAAGCATGAATTAGAAAAACTGCCTGAGCGCATGGCTAAATTGGAAGAAGAACAAGCGCAGTTAAAACTTCTATTGGCAGACCCAGAACTTTATACCAGCAACCCAGTAGTTTTTGATAAATCCACTAAGCGTTTTGCCGAAAGTGTGAAAGAGTTGGATGCGGCAGAATTGCGCTGGTTGGAGTTGGAAGAAGTGCGCTTGCATAGTGGCGAATAAAAAACATAGAAAAAAAATGAAAGATTGTTATAATCGGGCTATTCTACGCAATCGTCATAACATTAAATAAAAAATATTTTATTACAAAAAACCATCCGTTGTCATACCGCCGCAGGGCGGTATCCATGCTAGCCCGTTGGCTCATAAGCTAATTGATAAACATGGATGCCGCCCTACGGCGGCATGACAACCGACATCATCGAGTTAACATGCTATTAAATAATACAAAATTATGTTGCATAAAACAACAATTGAACCATCAACTTGATTTTATATAAAAATGATTTTTAGCGGCGTACTGATTTTTTTACTTATTCTTGGTTCAGCGTTTTTTTCTGGTTCAGAAACCGCATTGACCACTATATCTCGCCCACGTATTCATAGTTTAGTGATGATGGGCAATCGCCGTGCGCAAAAAATTGCGTGGTTGCGCCAGCATAAAGAGCACCTGATTGGCACAGTTTTATTAGGCAATACTTTGGTGTTAACCGCCGCTACGGCAGTGGGAACCAGTACGGCGATTCAATATTTTGGTAACGAGGCTATTTTCTTTTCTACGGCAATCCTTTCCGTGTTGTTGTTTATTTTTGGTGAAGTACTGCCAAAAACTTATGCTTTGCAAAATTCGGAGCGTTGTGCGCTGGTGGTAGCACCTATGATGGTGGTTCTGGTGCGAGTATTGACGCCCATGAATTTTAGTATTCAGTGGGTTATCCATGCTGTTTCCCGTTTATTTAAATTAGATATTTCCGATGGGAAATCGTTACTTTCCGCCGCAGAAGTTATTCGCGGAACGATTGAACTACATCATAGTACTGGCGAAATGCGCAAACAAGATCGCGATATGTTGGGCAGTATTTTAGACTTAAACGATGTAGAAGTTGGCTCGGTAATGGTACACCGCAAACAGGTAGAAACCATTGACATAGATTTACCGGCGCGTGAAATTATTAATCTGGTAATTTATTCCACGCATAGCCGCATTCCCTTTTGGCGCGAAAATCCTGATAATATTATTGGTTTGCTGCACAGCAAGGACTTGATGAAATTAATCTCCGCTTATGGAATTGAGCAGATTACGCATAATATGATTATCAGTATTTTGAGTGAACCATGGTTTGTGCCGGAAACCACTAATTTACGCCAGCAATTATTGGGCTTTCGTTCGCGCCGCCGCCATTTTGCCCATGTGGTTAATGAATATGGTTCTTTCCTCGGCATTATCACTTTGGAAGATATATTAGAAGAAATTGTCGGCGATATTGATGATGAGCATGATTTTATCCGCAGCGCAGATATTTTGCCTGTAGGTGAGCAAGGTTGGTTAGTGGGCGGCATGGTGGCAATCCGCGATTTAAATCGCCACCAAGACTGGCATTTGCCCGATGATAATGCCACCACCATTGCAGGATTATTAATTCATGAAGCACGCAGCATCCCAGAAGTAGGGGCAATTTTTTCTTTTCACGAGTTTCATTTTGAAGTGTTAGAGAAAAAATCTAACCAGATATTAAAAATTCGCATGCAAAGACAGGAAGATGCCCCCATCCCCACCCACTGACTCTCACCTTAGTAAAGATATTGCTATCGAGTTTATTGCTTATGGTAAAGCAGTAAAAGTAACCGCGATTAATTTACAAACAGGACAGGAAGCCTCCATCGTCGGCAGCACCGCCTATTCTAAAAATTATCTCAGCCAACTAGCGGTAAAAAAACTAAATTTTCTAATGAACCAAGCGAAGAACAATTAATTTACAATTAACCTACCCTACACGACAGTAAGGTTAATAAGGCTGCAATGCATTGAATAATGATGATTTTTCTGCTCTCTCGGTTGTCATCCCCGCTCTTTAAGCGGGGATCTCAAGACACGAATTCGGACTGAATTTGTCGCTCAAGATCCCCGCTTAAAGAGCGGGGATGACGACGGATACATTCACCTAAATTGCATTATATATCAGCATATAACGCCACATATAACACCGCTTTTGACAATAGTTCTAATAGTAGTATCGTCTAGGCTGATAAAAAACAAGACTAACAATTGGTGAAATTACCCTACAAAAAAGCAAGACAAAAACTATTTATCGTCCTCATCGTCCTCGTCTTCATCATCTTCTACTTTATCAATTAAGCTCACCATTCCGTCGATTTCTTCGATGTCTAATTCTTCGTCCACATCATCGCTGCTCATGCGGTCATCATCAACGCTGCGATCTTCTAATTCGCCAATTGCATCTACTTCCATATCGCCAATTTCTTCAAAATCATCCAGTGAATCAGTGATAGCGACTTTTTCTGCATCATCAAATTCGCTCAAATCAATATCGCCCACTTCATCAATATTTTGAATCAGTTTTTTCTTTTGCAACAAAGCATCTGCCTTATCTTGATTTTGTGCAATTAATTCTTCCACACGCTTTGCCTTACGCGGCAATTTGGCTTTTGCTGGTGCTTCGGGGTCAAAAGAATGGGCACATTTTGGGCAAATTGCTGGGTTTTTTTCCAAATCATAAAATTTTGCCGCACATGCAGGACAGTTGCGTTTTTCACCTAATGCCATTATTTTTCACTTCCTTTAAATTATAATCTATTCTTGAGGGCAGAAAAATACATTTGTCAAGTGGACTCTATGTATTTCTCCCGTTATAAAACCATTATATAAATAAAATGATGAATAATTCGTTATGACGCACACAAATACCAAATTTTCTATAATTTCGCATAAAGCCGCACATTTTCAAGGAAAAGCTAAAGTAGCTGGCGATAAATCTATTTCCCACCGCGCTTTGATGCTTTCTTCCCTCGCACTCGGCACTACTTATATAGAGGGGTTATTAGAGGGTGAAGACGTACTGGCAACCGCCAAAGCATTACGCGCACTCGGCGTAACCATCGAAAATTCTGGCAAAGGCAAATGGCAGGTACAAGGCGTGGGTATATCGGGTCTGCATCAGCCCACCCAAGTGCTGGATATGGGCAATGCAGGCACAGGTGCGCGTTTAATGATGGGGTTATTAGCCGCTTATCCTTTTGTAAGTGTGTTTACGGGCGATGCCAGCCTGTGCAGCCGCCCCATGGGACGCGTAATGCAGCCGCTTTACCAAATGGGCGCCGAGTTCATGGCACGGGAAGAGAAATTTTTACCCCTCGCCCTACAAGGTGCCAAGAACCCCCTTCCCATTACCTACACATTGCCGGTTGCCTCCGCGCAAGTTAAATCCGCCATTTTATTGGCTGGGTTAAATACTCCCGGTATCACCAAAGTAATCGAGCCCGAAGCCACGCGTGACCACACCGAGCGGATGCTAAAATTCCTCGGCGTAGAAATAACTACGCAGGAAAATGACGCAGGACAAAGAGAAATTTCCCTACGCGGACAGCCCCAGATTAGCTTCGCCGAACGTCATATCCAAGTCCCGACTGACCCTTCATCCGCCGCATTTTTAGCGGTTGCCGCCCTCATCATCCCCCACGCGGATATAATATTAGAAAATGTTGGCATTAATGAAACGCGCATCGGACTTTATAAATGTTTGCAGGAAATGGGCGGACAAATTGAGTTTTTAAACCTCCGCGAAGCAGGTGGCGAACCAGTGGCAGATTTACGCGTGCGCGCCAGCCAGTTACACGGCATTATTGTTCCGCCGGAGCGCGCGCCCAGCATGATTGACGAATATCCCATTTTAGCCATCGCCGCCGCCTTTGCCAATGGAGATACATTAATGCAAGGCTTGCAGGAATTACGCGTCAAAGAAAGTGACCGCCTAAACGCTATCAGCGCAGGATTATCAATCTGTGGGGTAGAAAATATCATTACGGGCGACAATCTCACCGTAAAAGGCACTAACGGAAAAATCCGCGGCGGCGGACTAGTCACCACCCATTTTGACCACCGCATCGCCATGAGTTTTGCTGTGTTAGGTATGGTTGCCGAAAACCCCATAATTATTGATGATGCCACTGCCATCAGCACCAGCTTTCCTGATTTTATCGAATTAATGAACAGTTTGGGAGCGGATATTCGTGCGGCAATATCTACCCAACAAAAACGTCCAAAAATAATCGCGGTGGACGGCCCTGCCGCTTCAGGAAAAGGAACTTTAGCTCGCCGCTTAGCCGAACATTTCGGCATGAGTTATTTAGATACGGGAAGCCTATATCGCGCCGTTGGCTTAAAATTGGTTTATGCAAACCAAGACCCCAATGATAAAGAAGCCGCCCTCCACGCGGCGCAAACCATTGACGAAAATGACTTGAGCAATCCACGCCTACGCCAAGAACGCATCGGACGGGCGGCGTCCATAGTGTCTGCCATGCCAAAAGTACGTGATGCTTTGTTGGAATATCAACGCAAATTCGCCGAACGCAGCGAAGGAGCCGTGCTCGACGGGCGCGACATTGGCACCGTAGTCTGCCCTGATGCCGATCTAAAAATATTTATCAATGCCTCGCTAGAAACCCGCGCACAACGCCGCCACCGGGAATTACAAGGCGAAGGAATTGAAGTAGTATATGACTCCGTACTCCACGAATTATCCGAACGCGATGAGCGAGACCGCACCCGCGCAATTGCCCCTTTAGTTCCCGCAGAAGATGCCATAAAAATTGATACTACCGAATTAGACGCTCAAGAAGTTTTTGCCAAAGTATTGTCTTTGGTGCAATAAGGACTGTTTATATAAAAGCAAAAAAATTTCGTATCATTCGCTTTTGGAATAATGAAATCATACAAAATATTGAAGGATGTTACACAATATTAATGGATAAGCTCAATACGCAAGCAACAAAACAACCCTAAGCCGCTTCTTGTACCATCTCTGTCAATTTTTCCATTGCGCGTACCTCAATTTGGCGCACGCGTTCGCGAGAAATATTATGTTCTTTGCTTAAATCTTCCAAAGTAGTTGGCACCTCGTCCAAGCGGCGGCGTTGGATAATATCTCGCTCGCGCGGATTTAGTTTTGCCAAGGCACGTTTCAACAAACCATGACGAATTTTTTGTTCTTGTTTGTCGGCGAAATCTTCTTCTTGTGATATTTCTTGCGAGGGTAACAAATCACCCCAATTAGTCTCGCCGTCCGAACCGCCCACTGGCGCATCCAAGCGCTGATCAGTTGCTGACATGCGTTGATCCATATCCACCACTTCTGACTCGGATACGTCTAATATACGCGCAATTTCCGTAATGGTTTCCGGACGCAATTGCCCAGCTTCAACCGCTTGCAAATTGCGTTTTAAACTCCGCAAGTTAAAAAACAAGCGTTTTTGTGCTGCACTCGTGCCCATTTTTACCAAAGACCAGGAACGCAAGACATATTCCTGGATTGCCGCTCGCACCCACCACATAGCATAAGTGGATAAACGAAAGCCCCGCTCAGCATCAAAGCGTTTTACCGCCTGCATAAGCCCAATATTTCCTTCCGAAACTAATTCGGTGAAAGGTAGACCATAACCACGAAAACTCGCCGCGATTTTTACTACCAAGCGCAAATGACTAGTAACTAATTTATGCGCAGCATCATAATCGCCATGCTCTGCCCAGCTTTTGGCAAGCATATATTCTTCATCCGCATCTAAAACGGGGAATTTACGTATTTCTGCGAGATATTGTCTAAAATCACTTTCCTGTGAAATAACAGGAAGATTTTTCGTAACCATTTTTTAAAACCAAATTATGATTAAACTACCGCGATTATTATAAGCGAAAACCAGCTATATTTCAAGGGCAGATTGTAATGCCAATAAATCATCCGGCAGCTCACAAGCAAATTCCATCCGCTCCCCACTGGCAGGGTGAATAAACGCAATTTGCACTGCATGTAGTGCTTGCCGGGAAAAATCACGCAGCAAATCACGCACCGGCGCTTGCAAACCAGCGGCAGTTTTGCCGACCAAGCGTGAGCCGCCCCCATAAAGTTGATCACCAATCAGTGCATGCCCCAAAAAGGTAAGATGCACGCGAATCTGATGCGTGCGCCCTGTTTGTAGGCGACATTCTATCTTGGCGGCAAAATTCTCATGATATTTATCTAAAACCTTATAATAGGTAAGCGCCTCGCGCCCGCCTTGCTTAAGAATCGCCATTTTTTTGCGATTCTTGGGCGAACGACCAATCGCCCCATCCACCGAACCACTATCTAAGGCAGGCACTCCCCAGCAAAATGCATTATAAACCCGCTTCAAACTACGATCCGCCAGCTGCGCCGCCAGCGCGTGATGTGCGGCGTCATGCTTTGCCACCACCATCAAACCGCTAGTATCCTTATCCAAACGATGTACAATCCCTGGGCGTGCCACTCCGCCAATTCCTGAAAGTGAACCTCCACAATGAGCTAATAAAGCATTTACCAGCGTACCATCTGGGCTACCTGCGGCAGGGTGTACCGTCATTCCCGCGGCTTTATTAATCACTAGCATGTGCTCATCTTCAAACACGATGTTAAGCGGGATATCTTGCGCCTCCATACTTGCTTCACGCAATTGTGGGACAATAATCTGATAATGCTCTCCCACACGTACCTTGCGTGAAGCATCACTAACTATTTGTCCTACTCCCGATTTTTGGGCAAGCGTTACCTGCCCTTCGGTAAGCAATGCCTTTGCGCGACTACGTGATAAACCACCAGCAGTTAAGAACACATCTAGCCGCGTTCCTGCCTTTTCTTCGCTGACAATAAAATTATATTCGTTTTCTGTATCCATTTTTGATAGTTAAATAGAAAAATATTAGCTAGTTATAACTTAAAATATCAAATTGGCACGGAAAATCATGCAACAAGAAAAACATACGGGCTTAAAACTAATGGTAATCTCGCTGGGAGCCTTGTTAATGGGCGGTCTGGTTTTGTTATTTTATGGAGTTGCCACTAAAGTTAGCTCCGCACGCAAGCATTCTGTTTGTAATGAAAAACGAGTTGTTCTCACTAATTTAGGCGATAAAATTCTTGAAGCACGCAGCGAAAACAATATTTTTCGTCTGACCACCATCTCCAAAGACGGAAAAAAAATTCATACTATTGCATACGACACCTGCACGGGCGAAAGTAAGAATGAGCTGACTATTGAAAACCAGCAATAAAAGAGATTAAAACCCCACGCTACACAACAGTACTGTTAATATTATTAAACCATTGAATTGGAATCATTTATTTTCCAAAATCGCTCTCTTCGTCGTCATTCCCGAGCGACTAAGAATCTCTTTTTCCGCTTGTTAGTGCTTCGTTTGGGGTGAAAGAGATTCCCGTCTGCACGCACTACTGTCCAATTAAAATTAAAAAGGTTTATATTATATATGCACCTGTATTAAAACAACTATCCGTTGTCATCCCCGCCTTGTGCGGGGATCTAGGGCTACAAATTCGGTCTTTTTTGTGTCCCGAGATCCCCGCACAAGGCGGGGATAACAACGGATAGTGCTGATATATATAAATAAATTTACTTGGACAGTAGTGCGTCTGCACGGGAATGACGACGGAGAGAGCGAACTTTTGTATTATAAGACCTCTGCATAATGCGCTGCGCTGAGGCTTATAAGTGCTAACTCATTGAAAAATAAACGGAGTGTACATCAGTACATGAGTATTATTTTTCAATGAGTTAGCACTTAGAAGTCCAGAGCAGTAGCATTATGCAGAGGTCTTATTATATTTCAACATATAAATGCCCTGTTAATAGTACTGTCGTGTAGCTTGTTAAAACCCATATTTTGCTAATTCCACCGCGGCTCTTATTTCTATTTCTTCTAAAATAATATGCAATTCGGGATCGTGGGTGCGCGTCTTTAAATTTACCATTTGTTGTTTGATTGCCAATAATCTTTCCTTGGGAACCGCACCAAATAACATCGCCACACGTAATTTTTCCAGCTCATCCAAGGCTGAATGTCCTGATTTTATCGCCCGTTTGCGCTGCCCTTCTTCGTCGGAAACTTCCTGCAATGCTAAAATTGCATCTAACGCATTTACGGGAGCAGTGTGAGCAATCTCCGTAGGTGCATCCACCAGCGATACCTCGTCTAAAACCTCGGCAAAACCAGAACCTACGCTCGACGTTTTGCTCCGCCTGCGTGCTTTAGAAATTAGAGGGATAGAAAAGCTGGTTTCAATTTTCATTCCCCTTATATAAGCCAATAAAAACACTCCTGCAAGCTTAGCAGGTTGCTGAGAAACGATTTCTGTGGGTAATTTTTCACGTGGGGAAAATTATGCCTACTATTTATTAATCAGGGCTTCTAACCCATTGATAGCAATTCATTGGATGGTTTGGCACGAAAATCGCATATAGATAGGGTGATATAAAAATAATTCTGGTATGTTGCGCTGTGTTAAATATTTTTTCTTCCTCTGTGCGCCTGTTAATGGCAAGAATTTCCGCCTCATTCATGATGATTGTGATGGCGTTGGTGTTTTGCGCTTCAGCACAAGCGGCACGTATAAAAGACATCGTAGCAGTAGAAGGTATCCGCGACAATATGTTGCTGGGTTATGGTTTGGTGGTGGGCTTAAACGGCACGGGAGATCGCTTACAAAACAGTGCCTTCACTGAACAAAGCCTGATTGCTTTTTTGGAACGCCAAGGGGTGAATACTCGTGGCACCAGCCTTAAAACTCGTAACGTCGCCGCCGTAACGGTCACCGCTAAATTGCCCGGTTTTTCCCGCACGGGGAGCAATATTGATGTGTCTGTAAGCGCCATGGGAGATGCAAAAAGCCTGCAAGGCGGAACTTTGCT
The DNA here is from genome assembly GCA_002423155.1 of Alphaproteobacteria bacterium UBA6149. Classification (GTDB taxonomy): domain Bacteria; phylum Pseudomonadota; class Alphaproteobacteria; order Rickettsiales; family UBA998; genus UBA6149. Next base: position 115,852 of record DIUV01000044.1, on the reverse strand, counting down.
TGCCACTCCTTTATATGGCGCGGATGGGGAAGTTTATGCCGTAGCTCAAGGCGCGATTGCGCTGGGTGGGTTTGAGGCGAGTGGTCAATCGGGCTCTTCAATTACCAAAGGCGTGCCCACCAGTGGAGCAGTAGCGAATGGAGCCGTTGTAGAACGGGAAATTGACTTTGATCTAAATGGTCTAAAATCTGTAAAACTAGCTTTACGCAACCCGGATTTATCTACCGCCAACCATATTGCCGAGGCTATTAATGGGCGTGTAGGTCCGGGAACTGCCAACATGATTGACCCAGGAACGGTAATGGTTCACGCCAACCCTGCTTATAAAGGGGATGTCGCAACCATGCTCGCCGATATTGAAACTTTGGATGTGCAGACCGATCAAATTGCGCGGATTGTTATTGATGAAGCATCGGGCACAATTGTTATGGGCGAAAATGTGCGGATTGATACGGTGGCTGTAGCCCAAGGCAATCTGGTAGTAAAAGTTGATGAAGCTCCCAAAGTTTCTCAACCAAATGCTTTTGCTCCCGAAGGTGCGCAGACAGTAGTGGTTCCCAGCACCAATGTTAGTGTAAATGAAAATAGCGATGCACGTATGGCAGTGTTAAAAAATTCCGCCACTTTAAAAGATTTAGTCGCCGGATTAAATGCATTGGGCGTGGGTCCTCGGGATATGATAACTATATTACAAACCATCAAAGCGGCAGGCGCATTGCAAGCCGATATACAAACCAGATAGGGAGGAAAAAATGGACGCAATTTCAAATTATTCCTTTAGCAATACGCAAATGATTCCTTTGCAGGGGAAAAACAAACCGGCAACGATGGAACAAATTGATGAAGCTGCCCAAGATTTTGAGTCGGTGTTTTTATCACAAATGTTAGAGCACATGTTTGACGGCATTAAGCCCGATGATAATTTTGGCGGCGGAGAGTCAGAAGAAATATATAAATCCATGATGATTGAACAATACGGGAAAATAATGTCTCGCGCAGGTGGTATTGGCGTGGCAGATTATGTAAAAAAAGAAATGCTCGCGGTTCAAGAAGCAGGTCAACGACCTGCGGTTATGACCAGCAATAGCCTAGTGGCAAATACCAATTCTGCGCATCCATTTATGGATGAAAAAACCGAAGAAACTAATAATAAAACCAATAATAAGGAGATATAAATGTCCGCTCTCGCCCAACAAGAAGAAGATGAAGTTTTTTCTACTGCACCCAATATAAACAACCTAATTGAGCTAACCGCAAAATTAGCGCAAGTGCTGGCAAAAGAAACTGAGCTAATGGAACAAATGCGTATTCGTGATTTGGAGCCCTTGCAAAAAGAAAAAACGCAATTATTGGAAGTGTTAGAAAGACAAAAAAAGATATTACTCAATCATCCCTATATTTTAGAAGAAATAACCGATGAAGAAGCGGAAGATTTGGCGGAAATAGTCAATATTTTCCAAATAGTTGCGGAAGAAAACTATAATAGATTATTACTCGCACGCGAAGTAAATATGAAAGTGGTGGAAGCTATAAGCGAAGTAGTCAGCGAAGCTAAAAGCAACGGCATTTATAATGAAACCGGCAAAACTGATTTAAGCAATGCAGCGGTTTCAATTACGGTAAATAAGACCATTTAGTTGATTGTATTTTATAGCAATTTCTAATTTTACTTAACATAAAATACTCGAAATTGCTATGGTCTTGCGACCGCAAGACTGCCGCCCATGCGGCGTTAGCCTTAGTGGCGACTGAACGTCTTATTTTAAATTACGAACGTAATTTAAAATAAGAAATACTATAGTTAATAATTCTAGCGGAAATAAAAATATGAGCATATCTCTATCTCTCAATAACGCACTTAGCGGTTTGGCAATGAGCCAAAAGGCGTTGGATGTTATTTCGCATAATATTGCGAACGCCAACACCGAAGGCTATTCCCGCCAACAGGTTGATTTGTCTGCGCTTTATTTAAACAATAACGGCTCAGGCGTAAGAATAGATGATGTAACTCGCAAGGTAGATACCTATCTACAACGTGCAGTACAAAGCCATTCATCCGAGGTGGGGCGTACGGAAATATTGCAAGATTATATGGACCGTATTCAGATAATGCTCGGCAAACCGGGAGCGCAAAATAGCATTGCCGCTTATTTAACCAGCTTTACCAATGCTATTCAGTCTTTGGCGGAATCGCCTGATAAAACTTCTTCACGTGAGCAGGCAGTTTCTTCGGGTGAGAATCTTGCCTATCAAGTATCTAGTCTGGCGGCCCAGTTAGAAGATTTGCGTTATCAGGCGGATCAAGACATCAACCAATCAGTTACCACTATCAATGTTATCTTAACCAGCATACACGCCACTAATATTGCCATTTCTAATGCAAAAGTATTGGGCAATTCGATTGCAGGATTACAAGACCAACAAGACCAGAATCTGAATAAGCTAGCGCAATATATGGATATAAAAACCTATATGGGCGATAATAGCGAAGTTAATGTTTATAGTTCGGGAGGAATTGCACTTTCTGATCAAAAAAACTATCAACTAAGCTACCGCCCAGTAAATTCTCCTGATAGTTTTAGTAACGAAGTTGCACTTAATGCCCTAACCATCACCGCAGTAAATGATGCGGGCGAGGTAGAAGGATCATCAGCGACGATTATTTCCAGCGGCACAGATAGCGACATTACCACCACCTTAAAAAGCGGTAGCTTAAAAGCATTGCATGAGCTGCGCGACCAAGAAATACCTGATATTCTTGCACAATTAGATCAACTAGCCGCGAATCTGCGTGATAGTTTTAATGCCCTTAATAATGATGGTTCGTCTTATCCAGGAACAGATAGCCTAACCGGGGATCGCGTTTTGCGGGCAACGGATAGTAGTGACTGGTCAGGCATTGTACAAATTGCGGCACTGGATAATGCAGGGCAACCCATAGACTCACCTTATGATGATGAAGCTGGCAAAGGCATCATCCCACTATCTTTAGATTTATCGAAATTAGAAAGTGGTTTAGGACAAGGTCAGCCGACCATACAGACCATTATTGATGAGATTAATAATTATTTTGGCCCCCCTCCACTAAAAACTGAGTTAGGCAATTTAAATAATATTCAATTAGTATCTGATACCAGCGCCCTGCCTGATACTCCGGCAATGTTTAGCTTCGATTTTGATTTGCATAATATCTCCGACAGTGCAGCCGATTTTTTTGTTACGGGAATAACTGTATTAGATGATACAGGGGCAAACATCACCAATGTTACTACTCCGCCGCCGCAATTTACGATAAGTAGTTTCTCTACTACTAATGGCAGCCCCACAGTTACCGTGAATGCGGTAGGGCACAGCTTGTCAACAGGTGGAAAAGTATATATTTCTGATCCGGGCGGCGCGATTAATGGCATAAATTCCAGCAGCTTTAATCAATATTTTGAAGTGACCAATGTTACGGCAAACTCTTTTGATATATTGCTGCCCTCAAATGCTACTTCTACCGCTACTACCGCTCCTTTGGCAGCAACCACAGGAACTTCTAAATGGGATAGCGTAGATGCAGGAGAAAAACAGCGCACGCGAGATACAGGAATTGCTACGGTTGATTTATCAGGAAATTCAATTTCCAGATATTACGACATCACTGTAAATGTTGGCGTAGATGACAATCTTGGCACAGCATCAAGCGTAAATACGGCGACGGTTACTTACCGCATTTTAAACAGCCAACAAAATTTGTTGAATGACCGTTACAACAGCACCGCCGTGACTGGGCAAGCGTCGCGCATATTCCCCACCACCAGCCAACCCACTTTACGGGCAATGTTGGTCGATGCAGATGGCAATGAATTAGCCACTAATAACGGCATCTATACGGATACGGATGGATATTTAAAATTAGAAACTTATGACCCCGATAATAGCGTGGCATTGCAAGAAGGAACCAGCCAACAACTAGGATTTATAAATACTAATCCAGCGGTTGCGGGAACTGATTGGGGATTCTCGCATTATTTTGGGTTAAATAATTTCTTCAGAAGCAATAATCTTTCCAGCACGGGCGATAGTCTAAAAAATAGTGCGCTTAATCTAGCTGTAGAAGACAGATTGCTAGATAATGCGAATTTAATTAGCACAGGGAAATTGGAAGCCAGCCCACAATCTGCGGATGTTACTGATGATCCGGTTTATACTTACGTGCGTTATGGCGGCAATGCGCAAGCAGCTAAGGCAATGGCAAATTTAAGTAACCAACTAATCAGCTTTGAACAAGCAGGTGGGCTGGCTAATTCTAATGTAACTTTTTCTACTTACTCTGGACAAATTCTTGCGAATGTCTCTAACATGGCAGCGCAAGCAACCAGCTCTAACAAGGACAGTCAAACCTTGCTAGATGGTTTTGTGGAGCGCGTAAATGCCATCAGCGGAGTAAATATCGACGAAGAAATGGCGAACATCATCATTTTCCAACATGCTTACTCAGCTTCTGCGCGGGTAATCACTGTGACAAATGAGTTGTTTGGCAATCTTTTGGATAGTATTCGATAATATTGGCGCTAGTTGTGTAGTAATTACTCGACTATTAGTGTTAATTATCTATAATAAACTGCACTCTGTACGATAGCACTATTAACAAGGAATTTATATATTAAATAACAATGTATTATACATACAAACTCTCCATTGTCATACCGTCGCAGGACGGTATCCATGCCAAACCATTGGCTTGCAGCTAGTTGATAGGCATGGATACCGCTCTACAGCGGTATGACGGCGGATATATTTGTTATAAAGATACATTATATATCAATATGTAATACTGTTATTAATAGTACTGTCGTGTAGGGGAATAAACTGAAAATATAATTCTCGATGGAGAGCAAGTAAATGACTGTAGTTAGCCGCGTAGGAACCTTAGCTTTACAACAACGCACTATATCCGATTTTGGAAAAGTGCAGTTTGATTTGGCGAATGTGCAGGGTCAAATTTCCAGTGGGTTTAAAACCAATAATTTTCAAGGAATGTTGGGAGATATTGAGCAATTCACTGGCTTAGAAGACAAGATGCGGAGAATTCAAACCTATCAAAACAATGTTACGGAAGGAATATCGCGCCTGCAAACCGCCAGTAAAGCGATGGATAATATTATCCAAATAACCGAAGACGTACGTGCGGCATTAACCTTGCGCCGCAGTGGCACGCAAGATGCTAGTGATACTGCGGCGTTTTCTCAACAGGTATTGAACGATAAAATATCGCTCGCGGGGTTGCTAAACACCAACTTAGGTGGGCGGTTTTTATTTGGCGGCACACGAACCGATACTCCTCCGGTTATCGTAGATCCGTCAATTCCTGAACCTGTGGTTTCGGGCACTCCTGATGCTGGATATTATAATGGCAGCCTGGAAGATTTCACCATCCGCGCTGAAGATAATCACGATATACAATATAACGTACGCGCAGATGATGAGGCATTCCAAAAAGTGTTTGCCGCAATTTCTTTAAGCGTGGAAGCATCAGGAACAAATGATCAAGCCAAATTATCCAGCGCAATGGATATGCTCTCGAGCGGATTAGATGGGCTTATAACCATAAAATCCTCGATGAATTCTAACCTTGTACAATTACAGAATATTAATGATAGGCATGACTCTTTGCGTTTATATTTAAAGGGTGTAGCTTCTGATTTAATTGCAACCGATCAAGTTGCTGCCTCAACGCAAATATCAATTGATCAAACCATATTAAACGCTTCTTTCAAGGCATTCTCGGTGATTAATTCATTGAGATTAGTTGACTTCATAAAGTAAATTTTATTAAACCTATTTGAAGAGAAAAAATGATGAGTGGAGCAGCAGCTGCAATGATTACCAAAACTATTGATGCACCAATGGTTAACCCTAACAATTTCCTATCTAGCAATATGCCTGCTAGTGGAGATTGGTTAGACACCCGTTTTGGGAAAATAAAAGTGCCGAAGATGAACGGTGAATCAATAGCTGAACCAGATTATTCAATTGTATTTCCCAAGGGTATGCTAGGCATGCCTGATCGTAATAAATTTTTTCTGGCAAATTTTCCTTTAGAAAAATTCAGCCGCTTCAAATTATTGCAATCATTAGAAGATGTGGCTTTATCTTTCATTACCATGCCCACAGAATTGGAAAATCCGATTGTTAGTGCCGAAGATATTGCGGAAGGCTGCAAAGATTTGTCCATTCCATTAGATAGCCTTACGCTTTTCTTTATTGTTTCTGTACATCGTGAGTTAGATAATACGGTTAAGCTTTCGGTAAATGCACGTGCGCCTTTATTTATTGACAGCAACAAACGCACAGCTGAACAATATGTATTGCGTAACAACAAATATGTAGTTCGCCATTTTATCGACGCGTAGTGTATGTCAGCGCTCCAACAATCCGCTTTCTTGGAAAAATTTTCCTGCTTGGGAGATAAATGCGCAGATACTTGCTGCAAGGGTTGGCGGATGCAGTTGGACGAGAAAATTTACCAGAAATATGTTGAGCACGCGCCCGAATTATTAGATGCGGTTGTTTCTGATGGCACAACCCATATTATGAAACGCGACGATGTTACCGATTATTGTGTAAAATTTAGCAACGGATTATGCGGGATTCACCAAGATAAAGGCACGGATTTTTTAGGCGATGCCTGTAATTTCTTTCCGCGGATTACTTCTACGCTCGGCGAACATATCATAATGACCGCGGCGCTTTCTTGCCCAGAAATAGCTCGTCTGGCGCTTACGGAAGATAATAGTTTTTCCCACCAAGGGTCTGAAATTTTGCGGCTGCCCTCCTCGCTGAAAAATTATTTACCCCCCGAATTATCCGCAGATGCGGCGTTGCAAATACATCAGCAATTTTTACAAATAACCCAAAGAAAAGAGCTTAGTTCTGCCAATATAATGGCACAAATATTTTCAGTAACTCAGTCATTAGAACATATAGAAATCGCCAACTGGGCTGAGGCTAGTGCATTTTATTTAAAAAACGCCGCCGCACGCTTACCCACCCCCGAAATAGTTCCTGACGATCCATTTAATCTTCTTCATGCGCTTGCAGGACTAGTGGGGGCAACCAAACCCGCTATAAAACGCCCAAAATTAGACGGAATAATTGCCGATATAGCAACCGCGTTAGACGCGAGCATAATTCATCAGGCAAGCGGAACTGCCATGACCACCTCGGATAATAGCTACCGCAACTGGCTAAAGATAGAACAAGCCTGGCAAAAAAATGAAGCCGATTTTGAGCCAATATTACGCCGCTGGATAACTGCCCAGCTTGCTGCCGCTTTATTTCCTTTTGGGGGATTTGGCGAATCATTAACTGAACGTGCCAGTATAATAGCCATTCGCTTAAGCACCGTAAAACTTGCCTTAATGGTTGCCAGCAACCAAAAAACCACTCCTTTGGCAGAGGAAGAAACTTTAAATATAATCCAAACCTTAGCACGTTTTTTAGACCATCTCGCAGACCCTAGCCTATCTATAAAAATCTATCGCGAAGCGGGATGGCTACGCGAGCCAAGGCTACGCGCTCTATTGAGGGACTTTTAAATAGACTTGCCTAATTTCTCATTGTAGCAATGCATCTGTGTCGTTTTTCCTTCTTCAGAGTCCTCACGTAGCACCGCTACGCTGCCCCCTCCCTAAAAACATGACATTAAGCCATGTTTTTTTAACGCTCAGGGCTTTATCAGAAAGAAACGACTGAAGCGCAATCAATACAACGAGAAATTAGGCAAGTCTAATGTATATGCTAGAAAAAATGGGTGACAAATTACTCAACATAATCAGTCAAATTGACCCTATGGATGTAATATTCAGCGCGTCATTGCTGCTGGTAGGGGCATTATTGGGCAGGCTGGTTGCGCGTCGTTTAGTACGCGTAGAATCTAAAAAACTGGTTTTTCGGATCGCTCGCTGGGGCGCAATTTTAATTGCCCCGTTATTATCAGTAATTTTCTTAGGCTTTGCGCTAGCATTTGCTGATTATATTGAGCAACCCAGCCTCACCTTGCCTTTTGCTCTGCGCATGGCGGTTGCTTGGCTTGCCATACGCTGCGTGCGTTTGCTCGCTTCCAAAAATGTAGCGGGCTGGTTTATTCTCGTCGTAATTTCTCCCATCACTATATTGCATTTATTTGGCGTGTGGGAACCATTAGCCAAATTATTGGATAAATATTCTATTAGTATTGGCTCGTTCAAATTATCTATTTTTCAAGGGCTAAAAACCGTAATTGCCTTAATGGTCTTGTTCTGGTTGGCGCGTTTTATTGATGATATGTTTGAAAAATGGCTAAAAAGAGTCCGCTCCATCCGCGCCAGTAACCGCACACTTATTTTAAAAGCCTTTCAGACGGTCTTATACTTGGTAGTTGCGCTGATAGTGCTAAATATGCTGGGGGTTGATTTAACCGCTCTGGCGGTGTTTTCGGGCGCATTGGGTGTGGGCTTGGGGTTTGGACTGCAAAAAATCACCTCTAACTTTGTCAGCGGAATTATCTTATTATTTGAAAAATCCATTGAAGTAGATGATTTAGTTGAACTAGCGGACGGAACTTTTGGCTATATAAGGCAGACTTCTGCTCGTTATACTCGAGTAGAAATGATAGATGGCAAAGATATTCTTATTCCTAATGAAGAATTTATTTCGCAACGGGTTACTAACTGGACATTTTCTAACGCCAAAGGTCGCGCAGAAATAAAAGTGGGGGTTGCCTACGAATCAGATTTAGAACTCGCCAAGAAATTACTGCTAGAGGCTGCTAACGAACACCCCAAATGCTCAAAAAACCCCCAACCTAGTTGCTTTATCACCCAATTTGGCGATCACTCTATTCAATTAGTACTTTATTTTTGGGTAGATAATATGCGCGATGGACGATTAGAACCACAAAGCGATGTAATGTTTGCCATCTGGCATAAATTTAAAGAACATAATATAAATATCCCCTATCCTCAAAGAGTAGTGCGCGTGCAAAAAGACGGTCAATTTATTGAAGTACAGGAATAAGCAACGGAAGATAACAAAAAAAACTTGCAGTTTCCAAGTTTTTTCACTATTTGTTAAGCTTGATATGGTAAAACTAGTAAAATTGGGTTAAGCCAATCAAAGATAAACCAATAGAAAGATAATTAATGATAATGAGAGTTAAGCGGTGAAGCCTCCTGTACAACAACCGCGTTCTGATGAACCTAGAATAAATCGGCAAATTCGCGCTGATTCTATTCGCCTCGTTGATGCCGATGGAACTATGATTGGTGTGGTTTCTGTAGATGAAGGCATCCGCCGTGCTGAATTAGCTGGCATGGATCTCGTCGAAATCTCCCCTAATGCTGAACCACCTGTATGTAAAGTACTGGATTATGGCAAATATAAATACGCATTGCAAAAACGTGCAAATGAAGCACGCAAAAATCAAAAAGTAATCACCATCAAAGAAGTGAAATTACGCCCCACCATCGAAAAACACGATTTGGAAGTAAAAATCCGCAGCGTAATGAAATTCTTGGAAGAAGGTGACAAAGTAAAACTAACCTTACGTTTCCGTGGCCGCGAAATCGCTCACCAAGAACTAGGCATCAAATTACTCGCCGAGGTCCGCGCCCAACTAAGCGCAGTAATGAAGGTAGAGCAAGAACCCCGCCTAGAAGGCAAACAAATGATGATGGTTATTTCCCCACTTAAATAATATTACAGCTAATATATTATCCACTAATTGACTTTTTGCTCATTAGCGGATAATATATTAGCTGTTATGATAAAAACACCCTTAGAGCTATTGCAAGAAATTTCTGGGCGTGCTAAAGCGCAACGGCTGGTGCTGAACCTTACCCAAACCGCCCTCGCGCAAAAATCTGGGGTTAGCTTAGGCAGCATCAAACTATTTGAAAATACTGGTAAAATTTCTTTGGCGCATCTACTAAAAATCGCCATCGCCTTGCACGCAGAAAAAGAATTTGAATTGCTTTTCACCACGCCACCTCCCACCACCCCGCTCACGCTAGATGAATTGTTAAAGCAACCCAAAATACGTAAGCGGGGGAGAAAACAATGAAATATCATCCGGTTAATTCTTTAAATGTTTTTTTAGATTGCAATAACAATCCCCAAAAACTTGGTCGCCTGGCGCTGGCGAATCGCCGTATTTATTTTGAATATGCTCCAGAGTTTATAAAAACAAAAATAGAAATCTCCCCCTTTAAACTCCCCTTGCAAATCGGTGCTATCCCTTGCGAAAACCTGGTATTTGAAGGATTATTTGGCGTATTTAACGATAGCCTTCCCGATGGTTGGGGACGTTTATTACTAGATAGACAAGTTCGCCAAAACGGCATCATGCCCGAACAACTAACCCCGCTCGACCGCCTCGCCCAAGTCGGCAAACATGGCATGGGTGCGCTAGTATATGAGCCATATAATAGCACCCACACATTGCCAGAACCCATAAACCTGGACAAACTAGCGCAAACAAGCAAAGCCGTGCTAGCAGGAGCACCTGAGGCACTATTTGATGAACTACTAGACTTATCTGGTTCCTCTGCGGGTGCACGTCCCAAAATTATGGTGGGCATTAGCTCCAACAAAAAACACTTTATTTCTGGCAATAACAATCTGCCCAATAATTACGAACATTGGATGATAAAATTTGCTTCCAGTAATGACCCTCAAGACATCGGCGCCATAGAATATGCCTATAGCCTAATGGCAAAAGCCGCAGGACTGGAGATGATGCCCACCCATTTATTCATTTCTCCTCAAGGAGCTGGATATTTTGGGGTGCAGCGTTTTGATAGAAACCAAAAACAGCGCGTACATATACACACTATCGCAGGATTAATTAACGCAGATCATCGCCTCCCCTCCTTGGATTATGAACAAATAATGCGTGCCACGCTAGCACTGACACATAACATACAAGAACTAGAAAAAATCTTCCGCCTCGCCACCTTCAATGTTTTTGCCCATAACCGCGATGACCATGCCAAAAATTTCAGTTTTTTAATGAGCGCAGAAGGAAACTGGCAATGCGCCCCCGCTTACGACCTCACCTTTTCCAACGGCCCCGGCGGAGAACACTGCACCACCATCATGGGAGAAGGCAAAAACCCCACGCATGCACATTTACTAAAACTGGCAGAGAAATTTGGGGTTTTTAGCGCACAAAAGATTATTGATGAAGTTATTAGCTCAATCAATAATTGGGCAGAATTTGCCGATATGGCTGGAGTTAGCGACCTATCGAAAAACTTGGTTGCCAAAGTAATTTGCAGTTAAATAAATGGGAGAGGCGATGTGTGCCTCTCCCATTTAGCAAATAATTTTTATTGATCCCATTCGATGTAAACAGCCCCAGAGGACGCACTCCACCCACCACCAACACTAGAGTAGGCTCTACCTATGGCAGTAGTAGCAGTCGCATCTTTAGGAGTAATACTAAAACCTTTAATTCCGCTATCAACAAAAGATGCACATTTAAAATCTATACCTCCTACATTATAGTTGCCAGTTACATAAGTGGCCACAGGGGTATTAATAGCTGACGCACCAGCACCACCACCCTTACCCCCATTTCCAGCTCCAGCAGGAGCAACGCCAATAATACCACCTGGGACGTTATATGTTCCACCACCGCCGCCAGTGGTGGTATTTCCACCAGCACCACCGCCGCCGTCCCAAGCAGTACCATTCCCACCGCCGCCGCCGCCTGCTCCTCCTCTTCCTGTCACAGGAGAACCACCAATTCCTCCATTAAACCCACCGCCACCGCCAGAATAAACTCCACCAGCACCACCGTAACCACCACCGCCGCCGCCGCCACCGCCGTTAGTACAACAAGCATCACCACCGCCGCCGCCGCCACCGCCGCCATTACCATTACCACCAGTACCACCAGTACCTAGTTTACCTGTACCACCACCGCCACCGCCACCACCTGATCCAGCCCAAACACCTGCAGACCCTCCATTTCCTCCGTTCCCACCGTTAACGCCAGAATAATTTCCACCATTACTGCCTGTAGTTATTCCACCACCGCCACCGCCACCGCCTGTGGAATCCTCATAATTAGTACCATACCCGCCACCACCACCACCACCACCCGCTACGATGAACGGAGTCCCAATAGTGCCTGCACTATAACTTCCAAAGGCTGAAGATCCACCGCCACCGCCACCGCCCAATTCTTTGCTAGCATGAGCAGCCCCCGTACCGCCTGCGCCACCATTTTTATAACCAGTTCCACCAGCTCCACCAACTCCACCTGTTTGAGAAGCAGCAACTCCACCAGCACCTATCATTACATAATATGGTCCAGAGTTTGTAATATTTGTGCTATCTGTTACAGCGACAATATTACCTGAGCCACCGTAGTTGTCTCCTCCACCTCCACCGATTGCTACAATGCGCACGGTTAGGGGATAGGTTACAGTACTGCTAGCAGGAGGAAAATAAACATATCTATTAGTTGTTAATAAATAATAATTGCAATTACCGCTACTACTAGAACTAGAACCAGAGCTTCCGCTCCCACTAGCCGCATAAGTGCCTATCACCGTATTTTTATCCTGCCATCTAATCAAATCATCGAAATACGACGCCGCCACCGTACCTGCGTTATATTGCGCGTCGGTCAACCAAACGTCGTTAACTTCCGTGTCACAATTTTCTACGTCTAAATTAGTGCTTGCTCCACAAGTACTGGTTTGTGTACCAGTTTTATTATAAGCTCCCTTATGGTCCTTCCCGTGCGAAATAACCGCCATTTCGGCAACAATAGTAAGATTATTGCCCAACCCATCATTAACCGTGATTGCTCCTGTTGCACTTGCTGGGGCAGATGAGGTTCCCGTGGTAAAAGCTTCCGTCACTACATAGGTGAATTTATAACCATATTCATCATACATCATATTATCTGCAATACCCAAAGCACGAGTTGGCAATGAGCCCTGACGCACATAAGCATCCCGCGCCACCCCCAGAGCATCATTAGAAGTAACGTGCCGTCTAGTACTTCCGCCCACAGCAGCTGTATTTGCAGGAGTAGTAACCGCATCACATAAACCTGCAGTAGTTCCGTTCGTGCTATAAATCTCCTGCCCATATCCACCCGCACCTGGAGCAAGCGCTGGATCTGCTGGGCAAGGCAAGCGGTAATTAGACGCATAAAAACGGCTAAGTGCCGCAAGCACTTCAGTCATTTTATCTTTGCTGGAAGTGTATTTGGTACGCTCCAATGAGCTCGTCGCGATCGACAATCCGCTCGCTGTAACAACCCCAATAATGGTCAAAACCACCGATAATTCAATTAAGCTAAAGCCCGCAGCACGCAATTTATGGCGAGGTTCGCTAGTAACTTTTAAAAAACTAACTAATTTGCTCACTGCTCGTATTATTTGCGTCATAGATATTGCCCTAATTTATGTATTACTTATAAAAATATAGATTTATATTACAATATAGCATTAAATTAGTAAATAAAGCATTAAGCATGCCACCTGATACTCTTTTGGAATAATAAAACCATAACCCTACACAATGTTAAATAATAATGGATGAGATGAATAAACCAACCATAAATAAAGAGCTTATGCACAGCAATTTCCTCCGCCAAGCCCTCCGCCTTGCGCAAAGCGGCTTGGGACGCACAGGTGAAAACCCTTCGGTTGGCTGTGTAATCGTCAAAAATGGGCAAATAATTGCCACCGCACGCACGGGCGATGGCGGTCGTCCGCATGCGGAAAGTCTTGCGCTTGCCCAAGCAGGAGAAAATGCGGCTGAGGCTACTGTTTATGTCAGTTTAGAACCTTGTGCGCATCTGGGCAAAACTCCGGCTTGTGCACAAAGTTTAATTGATGCCAAAGTTGCTAAAGTAGTATTTGCCTTGTCCGACCCCAACCCGTTGGTGAATGGTAAAGGTGCTGCGATGCTCCAACAAGCAGGCATAGAAGTAATCACCCCGCTTTTAAGTGTTGAAGCCTACCCTACCCTCACAGGATTTTTCCGCCGCATGCAGGAAAATCTGCCTGAGATAAATATAAAAATCGCCAGCTCCTTAGACGGACGCATCGCCACCGGCACCGGCGAAAGCAACTGGATAACTGGGGAATTAGCGCGTCGGCACGTGCATTTGCTGCGCTCCCGGCATGATGCAATTCTGACTGGTATTGGCACAATATTAGCCGACGACCCCATGCTCAATTGCCGCTTAGACGGTCTGCCCTCACCCGTGCGCGTGATTTTGGATTCACAATTACGCACCCCCCTAAACAGCCAGATTGCGCAAACGGCCAAAACCTATCCGACTATAATTTTCAGCTTATCAACCGACCAACATAAACGCGCCGAACTAGAAAATCTCGGCATAGAAATAATCACGCTAGCTAGTTTAGAGCTAAAAGAAATCGCCCAGCAACTAGCCAAGCGCGGCATAAACCGCCTATTAATCGAAGGGGGCAGCCAAATAACCTCCAGCGCTATCAACGCTAATATCGCCCAACAGATCTATTGGTATCGTGCGCCATTATTAATGGGGGCGGATGGTCTGCCGGTTTTTATTGGTGATGCAAACTTACCGCTTGCTAAGCGAGCACGTTGGAAAATCCAAGCAAAACTTTCCCTTGGCGAAGATTGTTTAGAGATATATGATATAAATCGCAACCTACACAACATTAACAACCAAGAGAATCAAGAGAATATTGAATAAAAAGTAACGCGATTTAATCATAAAAACTCTCTATTGTCATACCGCCGCAGGGCGGTATCCATGCCAAACAACTGGCTGTGCAGCTAGCAGATAGGCATGGATACCGCCCTACGGCGGCATGACGATAGTTACACCTCACGAAACAATTATTATTCAATATATTTGCGGAAAATAAAAAATGTTCACAGGCATCATCTCCGATCTCGGCACTATCACCCAGATAATTAATCATGAAACCCGTAAAAGTTTTGCGATTGCCACTAATTATGATTTAGAAAACATTGCCTTAGGTGCATCCATTGCTTGTGATGGGGTATGTTTGACGGTTACTCACAAAGAACATAATGCATTTTTGGTCGATGTTTCCGTGCAAACTTTAAGCTGCACCAACTTAAACAACTGGAAAATTGGGCAAAAAATCAACTTAGAACGCGCGCTCCGTATGGGGGATGAGTTGGGGGGGCACTTGGTTAGTGGGCATGTGGATGGCATTGCCACCATAAAAACGCGCGAAGAAGTGGGGGATTGCCTGCGGATAATGCTTGAATATCCGCCTGAATTAGCTGTTTTTATTACGGAAAAAGGCTCGGTTACCCTAAATGGCGTTTCGCTAACCGTAACTCATACAGAAAACCAGCAATTCGGCATCATGCTGATTCCCCATAGTTTAGCGCAGACTAATCTGGCAGAAAAACAACTGGGGGAAAGCTTAAACCTTGAGATTGATATGCTTGCACGCTATGTTGAAAAAATGCTCAAAAACAAATAGAAAAAACCATGCCCCATACTCAACATCTCTCCCCGATTGAAGATATAATTGCCGATGCCAAACAAGGAAAAATGTTTATCCTCGTGGATGATGAGCAGCGCGAAAATGAAGGTGATTTAGTTATACCAGCCAATTATTGCGATGATAAAGCCGTGAATTTTATGGCGAAATATGGGCGCGGCTTAATTTGCTTAGCGCTTAATCGTGAGCGCGTAGAACAGCTGAATCTGCCTTTAATGGCACGCCATAATGGTTCGCGCCACGAAACCGCCTTTACCATTTCCATTGAGGCGCGTGAGGGGGTAACTACGGGCATTTCCGCCGCCGATCGTGCACGCACCATTGCGGTGGCAATTGATAAAACCGCCCCGAGTTCTGATATTGTTTCTCCGGGGCACGTATTTCCCCTCATGGCGCGTGATGGTGGCGTGTTAGTTCGTGCTGGGCATACGGAAGCAGCGGTGGATATTTCTACCCTCGCCGGGCTAAACCCAGCAGGAGTAATTTGCGAGATTATGAATGATGATGGCAGCATGGCACGCCTGCCCGATTTGATACCTTTTGCCAAGGAACATAATTTAAAAATCGCCACGATTGCCGATTTGATAGCCTATCGCCGCCGCTTTGAAAGATTGATTGAGCGTGTACAAGAAACAGATTTTGTTAGTGAATATGGCGGCGAATTCAAAATGGTGGTTTATCAAAACCGCCTAACCAAAACCGAACATATCGCCTTAGTAAAAGGAACTCCTCATCCTGAGAAACCCACTCTAGTAAGAATGCACGCCTTAGATGTACTGCATGATGTGCTAGCAGAGGCAAATAAGCCGCGCACCGGTGCATTGCAAGCTGCTTTGCGGCAAATTGCCCAAAGTGATTGCGGCGTTTTAGTTTTATTACGCAATCCACTCCCCGGAGCTATCTCCGAAATATTAAGCCGCCGCCAAGCACCTGCGGATAAAAACACTAGCCAACGTGATTTACGTGATTACGGCATTGGCGCACAAATTTTGCTGGATTTAGGCGTGCAAAACATGTTGCTACTTTCTGATACCCAACGCGCAGTTATTGGGTTAGAAGGTTATGGTTTAAATATATCTGGCTATACGCCGCTTACAAATAGGTATTAACCTCAAAAGGAGAATAATAATCATGGCTAATATATTAATCGTCGCGGCGGATTTCTACAAAGACATAACCGCCGCCCTTGTACAAGGCGCTAGCGAAGAATTACAAAAACAGGGACATACGTTTGAAGTGCTCAGCGTCCCTGGTGCGTTTGAAATTCCTGCGGCGATTGCTTTTGCTTTAGAAGGCGGAGAATTATATGACGGCTTCGTAGCTTTGGGCTGCGTAATCCGCGGAGAAACTACCCATTATGATTATGTGTGTATTGAAAGTGCACGGGGAATCAACGAACTAGCTATTTATCAGCAAGCCCCCATTGGTTATGGCGTACTAACCGTAGAAAATGAAGAACAAGCGTGGGAACGCGCTTTGCCATCACGCAAAAACAAGGGCAAAGCTGCGGTAGAGGCTTGTTTGACCATGCTGGCTATTAAGAACCGTTTTTTTGATTAGTCTTCTGGCGGTTACTTAATCTTAGGTAATCGCCATTTTTGCTTATAAGCAAATATCCGCATGGCAAAGGCGCCAGCGAAAACGCTTAAAATAGATCCGGGATTTATCCATCCAAACATATTTAATACATATAACGCTGCGCCCAGCAACAGGGCAATACTACCATAAAAATCCCCATGCAGCACTTCGGGAACCTCGTTAACCAATAAATCGCGGATGATACCTCCGCCCGTTGCAGTGAGGAGTGACAAGGTAAGCACGCCAAAGAAATGCACCTGCTCTTCAAGACCAATTAACGCCCCCGTAACGCCAAACGCCACCAGCCCTACCCCATCACACACCACAAATATCCAGCGCCGCTCCAGCCCTGCCAAGCGCTGTAGTTTGAAGATTGTTGCCAAACAGACCACTCCCGCAGTTAACCAGAAAGGCTCTGTGCTAATCAGCATGGATGGCGCACGCCCAACCAATAAATCACGCACCACGCCGCCGCCATTGGCAGTTAAAAAAGCGAGAATAAAAATCCCCATCACATCCAGATGCTTACGCGTGCCCACCAAAAAACCCGACAAGGCAAAAGCAACGCTACCCACGAAAGAGGCGATGTATAAAGTTTGGATGTAATAAATGGATTGCATGTTTTTGGGGCTGAGGGCTGCCTAAAAATAAACTTGGTGCGGGTGGAGGGACTTGAACCCCCACGCCTTGCGGCGCCAGAACCTAAATCTGGTGCGTCTACCAATTTCGCCACACCCGCATCAAGGCATCCTTTTTGCATATTAATCCTACTATGTGCAAGCAAAATTTATTATTAAATCGCACAATTATGCAAAATCCTGTGCTTCATTATGTAAATTATCTAATTTTTCCATATCTACCAATCGTGCAGAGGCTTTTTTTAGTAGGTGAATAGATGATTGGCGACGCTGAATGACTATCTTAATATTTTTCTTTAATTCCGTCAGTGCCGCATAATAATCGGGGGTGGAAAACGCTTCCATTAACTCTACCTCACTCATTTCTAATAGCCGTTCGGCAAATTGCAATATTACTGATTCTTCTATATTATTGAATGCATTATGCTGCTTGCTATTATTGTTCATAATCTACCGAAATCGACTGTTTTGTGAATGTGTTTATGTTATCGCAGCTATTGGTTAATAATTAGTTAATTTATTAACCAATTATTCATATTCTTGCAAAAATATTTCCCTTTTAGAAACTTTTATAAAAAGTATTTTTTCTTTAACATGGTAACGAATTCGTAACAATTAGAGTATATAAGAATAGCCATGGAAAACACACAAAATAGAGTTAAGAACCTCCGCAAATCCCGAGGGCTCACCCAAGAGCAACTCGCGGAATCGGTTGGCAAAGCGAAAAGTCAGATTTCTAAGCTGGAAAATGGTAGTTTACAGCTCACCTTGGGCTGGATAGAAACTTTATCCAAAGCATTGGGCTGCGCACCAGCAGAAATAGTTTCTTCTGCCTCCCCAATACAGTTAGATAGGCAAATATTTTTGTTGGCACGCCAACAGGCTATGCGAGCAATTCGCCGCCAATCTTGGGCAAAATTAAGCGCAGAAGATGAGGATTTATATATCTTTGAATTATTCCGCCACGCTATGGCAGAAAAAGAAACTGACGGGGAAGTAAGCTTAACGCTAGCAACCGCTGAACTAATCTTGAAAAGCTATATTGATACAAAAAATATCGCTAAAAAGGAAACTTTGCGGCAGCCAGAAGATAGCTAGTTATAATGTATCCTAAAAGCGTTATTAATTAGTTACTTTACCCATTTCAGGTGACGAAGCTGCGGCAAACTCGCGTTTTTGCATGCGCCCTGCTAAGAATGCCAACCGTCCTGCTTCTACCCCTAATTTCATGGCGCGTGCCATCATTATGGGGTCTTGTGCTTCGGCGATTGCGGTGTTCATCAATACTGCATCACAGCCGAGTTCCATGGCAAGGGCGGCGTCAGAAGCGGTTCCCACTCCAGCATCAACCAAGATTGGCACATTAGCTTGCTCAACGATAAAACGAATATTTAAAGGGTTTTGAATGCCCAGCCCAGAACCAATCGGGGCAGCTAGGGGCATGATGGCGATGCAGCCAGCTAATTCTAATTTTTTTGCCATGATGGGGTCATCATTAGTATAAGCCATGACGTCGAAACCTTCGGCAACGAGGATTTTTGCGGCAGCCAAGGTTTGTTCCACATCCGGATAAAGGGTTTTGGGGTCACCAATTACTTCGAGTTTTACTAATTTACCGCCGCCTGCTTCTCGCGCTAAACGCAGGGTGCGGATGGCGTCTTCCGCATTGTAGCAACCTGCGCTATTGGGTAGATAAGTGTAAATATTGGGGTCTAAATGGTCGGTGATATTGCCACCATTAGCCAGCGCCATTCTGCGTAGCGCCACGGTGACAATTTCTGCACCACTGGCGGCAATTGCGGCTTGCATTTGCGGCATGTCTTTATATTTGCCCGTACCAACCAGCAAACGCGAGTTGAATTCTTTACCTGCGATGGTTAATGTATCATGCATTTTTCATCCTCCACCAATGAAAGCGACAATTTCGATTATATCCCCGTCTTGCAAATTTTGGGAACCATAGCAAGATTTGGGAACAATTTGTAAGTTACGTTCTACCGCTATTTTGCGTGTATCTATAGCTAATTTTGTCAATAATTCAGATATATTGAGAGAAATATCATATATTTGCTTTTCGCCATTTACTATAAGCTGCATATTTTATACTCTTTTTTCTTTCTTCTTTATTTTCACGCCACACGAGTGGCGAGCTTGCGGTCGCAAGCTTGTATAGTGATTCCCGTTTAGGGTGATTTTAAAGAGGAATCTCTATATATTAAGGATAAAATCATGAATCTATTGTTACTAAATGGCCCCAATCTAAACTTACTCGGCACCAGAGAGCCAGAAATTTATGGACGAGAAACCTTGAGCGATATTGAGCAACAATGTCGCGCAAAAGCCAATTTACTCTCTATAAACTTAGATTGTAAGCAAAGCAACCATGAAGGCGAATTAGTCAATTGGGTGCAAGACGCGCGGGAGAAATATTCGGGGATTATTATCAATCCTGCTGGCTATAGCCATACATCAATTGCCTTGCGAGATGCGCTATCTGCCGTGGAAATACCCATCATCGAGGTGCATCTTTCTAATATTTTCGCTCGGGAAGAATTTCGGCATTTTTCTTACATTTCGCCCATTGCTAAGGGGGGAGTTTTTGGGCTGGGCAGCCAAGGTTATTTGTTGGCGATTGATGCGATGTATAAGTTATTGTCTTTCTAGTGAGTATAGTAAGCTAGTTGCAGGAACCCCTTTCTTTGCGTGGTTTGCACAAAGAAAGGGTGAAACAAAGCAATGTATTTTAAGCGTTTCGGCTTTGAATAATTGCTTTAACAGTTGTAGGAAACCAAATTAGCGAAAAAATTTGCGCCGCCATGGTAAAATAAATGGCAAATTCTTTGCTATATTGAAAAGCAGGTTGATCATCATACAACGCCCACACTAACAGACCAACCAACAAACCAATTATAGCGCACACAAACGAAAATGCCCAAGATTTAGCCGCAACTTTTATGGTTAGCTGCAACAAAATCCAAGAATCATAAAACAAGTTTGCACTACAGCACAGTCTGGGGTTGCATAGCGCCCACAACAGCATGGCTACAACACCACAAACCACAAATAGAAAAACCACAATCACACCTACTAATTCATGATTGGAGGTAATCAATTTTAGACCGCTACTAAAGAGCAAAAGCTCGGATGGAAACAAGAATAAAGCCGATAGCCCCAATAGAAAAGACAAAAGCCCAACAAAAGAGATTAATATAATGATAATCAACAACAAAAACCTCAATACTTGTTGAAACACTTCCAACCAGCATATCTTTTTCAAACCACACATTGACTTGATTGCCGTTAACGCTTCTTTAAGAATACCAATAAAATACTGCACAACCAGATTTAAAATTTTCATAAAAGCCTCCAAGGGCTTAGTTTTAAAGGAGCCTTACCTTTATGCTAACCAATAATTAATGTCAAGTTAATAATTGCCCAGTAAAGCACCCAATAAACCAGCACATTCATCATCCCATTCACCATTTATTGCGGCTGGTCGAAAGCGGCGTTGAAAGGCTTTAATAACATCAACAAGAGAATTCAAATGTGTGGCATATCCATAATCTGCCAGTTTCTCACTAGCCATAAGTTCACCCGAAGACACAGGAAAATAGCCCACTCCTTGCTCTGCCAGCCATTTCCACGCGAATAATTCTCCCGGATCTTGCTTGCGGGCGGGGGCAATGTCGGAATGCCCCAATATGTTAGAAACAGGAATATCATGCCGCTTAATAATCGCCAAGCTTAATTGCGCCACCGCTTCCATCTGCGTTTGCGGAAACGGACGATAACCAAATTCATGCCCCGGATTAACTATTTCTATCCCCACCGAAAAATCATTAAGATTATCTCTCCCGCGCCAATGACTAACCCCCGCATGCCATGCGCGATGTTCTTCCGCCACCAACTGATAAATTTCGCCTGCTTCATCAACCACATAATGCGCCGAAACTTGCGACTCTTGCGCACAAAGCCGCGCCAAAGCCGAAGCCGCATCCTGCATGCCCGTATAATGAAAAACCAACGCACTTATGGGAGTGGGTCGTTGGTTATAATTAGGAGAGGGAAGTTTTATCATGAATCAACCCTCACAATTTCCGCCACAGCCAAATCGCGGGCAGCCCCAAAAACATTGCCAACGTAAACATTGCCTGCCAGCCAAAAATTTGCGATACCCAGCCAGCGCCACCTGCTAAGCTAGTGGAAGCAAACGTTGCTAAAGCGCCCAGCAGTGCATATTGAGTTGCAGTATGCGCGGGATTAGTTAGCCCCATAAGAAAGGCAACCCCGATGGAACCTGCCATGCCTGCGGCGAGATTGTCGGCGGTGATGGCAACGGCAAGCGCCATTTGGTTGGCACCTAAAGAAGCGACGAATATATAAGTTCCGACGCCGAGTATTTGCGTGAGGGAGCTAACTAAAAGTGCGTTTTTCATGCCTAACCATTTTACGCACATTCCGCCTAAGAAAGTACCTGCTAAGGTTGCGCCAAAGCCATAAAGTTTGGCGATGGTGGCGATTTGTTCTTTGTTGAAACCAATATCCAAAAAAAACGGGGTGGACATGAAGCCGACAAACCCTTCTGCAAGGCGAAAGCACATGATGAAGGCTAGTAAGTGCAGCCAATTTTTATGTTGTCCAGCAAATTGTTTGAAGGGAGTTAAAAATGCTTGTCGGAGCCAGTCTTTTAAGCTGGTGGCGATAATGGGCGCGGTTTTATATTCTGGCTCATGCACCCACCAAACGGTTAGCATTCCTAGGGGTAACAAAGCTGCCATACAAAAATAAGCAAATTGCCAACTGAAATATTGTGCAAGAAACAATGCCCCAGCTCCTGATGCAAGCATACCCACGCGATAGCCAAAAACTGTTAAGGATGCGGCTTCTCCATGATTTTCTTTAGCAATATATTCTGCACGAAATGCATCCGACACCACGTCTTGACTGGAAGATAAAAAGGCGACCAGTACGGCAGCAAGGGCTAAATAAATAGGGTTTTGTAAGATGCCTAATAATATAATGGCAGGAACTAGTAATATTTGCGTCAATAATATCCAGCCTCTTCTGCGACCTAGTCTTGCCAGACCAAAAGGTGCAGATAGATTATCCATTAAAGGCGCCCAAACAAAATGAAAGGCATAAGGCAAAGCAACATAAGCAAACAAACCAATTGCTGCGCGCTGAATCCCGGCATCCACCAAACGGGCAGATAAAGTGGAGGCAACTAATAGACGCGGTAAACCACAAGCAAATGCTAAGAGAAATATTTGCAAGAGTTGCTTTTTTTGCATGGCGCTTTAAGCGACCAATTTATTCAATGGGCGTTGTGGACGCGCCCCCAATTGTTGAATAATCTCCGCTGCACAGGAATTTCCTAATGCCGCACTTTCATATAGGCTCCAACCTTGGGTGATGCCATATAAAAAGCCTGCGGCGAATAAATCACCAGCGCCAGTACTGTCGATTAATTTGCTGATATTTTGTGCGGGAATGTCATTTCGTTGTTGGTCTTGCAAAACAATACTACCTCTTTCCCCTAAAGTAACCGCGGTAACATCAACTAATGGAGTAATTTTCTCTAAGGCTAGCTCTAAATCATCGGTTTCAAATAAAGCGCAAATTTCATGCTCATTGGCGAATAATACATCCACGCATTCGGCAATAAAATCCAGGAAATCAGCGCGGTGGCGATCTACGCACCAGGAGTCAGACAAGGTAAAGGCTATTTTGCGACCAGCTTTTTTTGCCTCGGCAAACGCTTGGCGGATGGCGTCTTTGGCTTCGGGCAAGTCCCATAAATAAGCCTCTACATAGATAATAGATGAATCAGCAATTTTTTGTGCGTCAATATCCGTAGTGTTAAGTTCACACGAGGCACCAATATAAGTTGCCATGGTTCGCTGTGCATCAGGAGTTACACACACCATACAACGCGCAGTGGGTTTGCCGTGTTTGGCAGGTGCGGTGGTATAATCCACCCCTACTGAGCGCATATCATGGGTAAAAATTTTCCCCAGCGCATCTTCATGCACCCGACCAATAAAAGCCGATTTACCGCCTAATGAGGCAATTGCCGCCAAGCTATTGGCAACCGAACCACCCGAACATTCGGTGCATTGACCAAGGCTTTCATATAATTCATTCGCCCGTTTTGCATCAATCAGGCACATGCCACCTTTGTCGAGCGCCTCACGAATCAGAAATTCATCCTCCACTAAGGCTAAAATATCAACAATTGCACTGCCAATCCCCAAAACATCGTAAGTGGCGGTAAGGTTTTTATAATCGTGCTGCATAGCGGAAATCCTTCGGTTTTTACAGTTTATAGTGCTTCTCCCTTTTAAATTTCACTAAAATTGAAGCACTATACACAGGCTTGCAACTGCAAGCCCGCCGCCCGTGCGGCGAGAAATAAAAGGAGTTTAACTTCTAATTCTATAAAGGGTTAAAAGCAAATGTCCGCCAGTTTGAATAAAACTTTAGAAAAATTGTATTTTATGGTTTCTTTTTGCTCAATTTTGTGTCATATTTGCCACGTCAACACAGAGCTGCTCGTGGGTATTGCTCTGATGTTTTCTGTGTGTTTTTTAAAAAATGGTGAGCGTGCCAGTCAACGCTAAATTCCGCCAATCTTTATTGGATTGGAGACGGAGATAATTTTTAAAAGGGGAATAATATGACAATCGAGAATACTGTGTGCAATGAAAACGCGGTGCGTGATGTATTTAACGTGAATGATTTTGTTGTATATCCTACTCATGGTGTGGGCAAAATTACAGGGGTGGAAACTCAGAAAATCGGTGAAATTGAATTAACTTTGTTCGTTATTTTCTTTGAAAAAGAAAAAATGACTTTGCGCGTGCCAATGCACCGCGCCGCCGCTGCTGGCTTGCGCCATATCAGCGACGAAGTGCAAATCCAAAAAGCTATCAAAACTTTGAAAGGAAAAGCAAAAACTTCTCGCGGCATGTGGAGCCGTCGTGCACAGGAATATGAAGCAAAAATCAATTCAGGCAACATTCTTTCTATTGCCGAAGTTGTGCGTGACTTGCACAAAAATGTTGATCAGTCGGAGCGTTCTTACAGCGAACGGATGATTTATGAATCTGCACTTGGTCGTTTAGCTGGCGAAGTTGCTGCGGCAGAAAGCATTGATTCTAAAGAAGCTTCTGATCGTTTGCTAAAAGTTTTGCGTAGCCAGAACGAAAAAGAGAAAGCTGCTGCTTAAAATATATTAGACCTTGTTGTAACTCTCTCGTTTGACCATTAATCAAAAATATTTTTTGGGGTGCAAACGGGAGAGTTTTTTTATATAATATCCCTTGAGATGAAGGATTTATATGAAACTATTAGATAAAATACACCGCCATCGGGATGCCATTATTACCCTTGCCACTCAAAAAGGCTTGAGAGATGTCCGTGTGTTTGGTTCAGTGGTTAGAGGTGAGGAAACCGCTGATAGTGATATAGATTTCTTAGTTAACGTAGAAGATGCTCGCGACCCTTTAGCCTTTGTTGATTTCCAAAATGATTTGGAGAAACTTTTTTCTCGAAGAATAGATATAGTATTTGAATCAGGTCTTTATCATGCTACTAGAAGTAAAATTTTAAACGAAGCAAAGCCTGTATGACCCTAGCTCCATACGCCACTCAGGCCAGCCAAACTCGCGGGCGTCTATATGCAGAAAAATCCTGCTCTACGCGCAGCGATTTCCAGCGCGATCGCGATCGGATTATTCACTCGGCGGCTTTTCGGCGTTTAGAATATAAAACCCAAGTATTTATTAATCACGAAGGCGATCATTATCGCACTCGTTTGACTCATAGTTTGGAAGTTGGTCAATTAACTCGTTCGATGTGTCGTTATTTGCAGCTGGATGAAGATTTGGGCGAAGCCCTCGCATTAGCGCATGATTTAGGGCACACCCCGTTCGGACATGCTGGCGAAGATGGTCTGCGCGAGGTGATGCAGGAACTCGGTGGGTTTGATCATAACGCCCAAGCTTTGCGGATTCTCACCAGTTTAGAGCATCGTTATGCCCAATTTGATGGCTTAAATCTAACTTGGGAAACGCTTGAGGGCATCGCTAAACATAACGGACCAATTCTTGGGGAGGTTCCGTTTGCAATTGCTCAATATATAGAAAAACATGATTTAGAAATCAAAACTTTTGCCGGATTAGAAGCGCAAGTTGCCGCGATTGCTGATGATATTGCTTATAATAATCATGATGTTGAAGATGGTATTCGCGCAGGATTTTTTGGCTTGGATGAATTAGCAGATTTGCCCTTAGTGGGAGAAGTTTTGCATGCGGTGGATAACGCCTATCCCAATTTAGATGCGCGGCGCAGAGTACATGAAGTAGTGCGGCGGATAATTAATTTGCTGGTTGCAGATGTGCTAACCCAGACTCAGCAAAATATTGCAGAATATAATATAAAATCGGTCGAAGATGTGCGCAATGTGGGCAAGCAATTAGTGCATTTTTCCGATAATGTCGTGGCGTATAACCGCGAACTAAAAGCTTTTTTAAAAGAGCGCATGTACCGCCACTACAAAGTAAACCGCATGACCAGCAAAGCGCGTAGAGTGGTGCGCGAATTATTCACTTTTTTCATCAACGAACCAGATTGTTTGCCCACCGAGTGGAAGGAACAAGCGGAAAATGCAGAAAAATTCGCCAAAGCCCGTTTGGTCGCCGATTTCATCGCAGGCATGACTGACCGCTTTGCTTTGCAGGAACACCGCCGAGTTTTTGATGTTTGGGATAAAGAATATTAGACTTTTTCATCCGCAGTGCTTAATATACATTAATTATGAATGCAGAATCTAATATTGCTGATCCACACGTACATCATCACCTGCAATCTTCCTCGGGTATTTCTTTAAGTACCATCATGACGGGGATTGCTTTGACGGGTGCCGCTATTGTGCTGGCTCCACATATTTTGCCCTCGTTAGGTGTGGGGGAAGAAGCAGCAAAAACCGCCATGCAGGCCAGTATGATAGATAGCCATGGTCTGGCGGATGGGGTAAATAAAATTATTTCGGGCATTCCCTTGATTGGTGAAAAATTACTAACCAGCAGCAGCTTTAGCGCTGCCACGATTGGTACAGTGGGAATTGGTGGAATATTACTCGGCAATTTTATTGAAAAACACGATAATGGTACTCATGGGTTAAATTGGGGAAAAATTATCCGTTATACCGCATTGGCGGCTACGGCACTTATTTCCTTACCCACCGTTTTAACGGGTATTGCCAATGGCTTAGTCTTTTTTGCTGCCTTGACCAAAGACACTGCCTTGGCAGAAAACATGGCAGGAGTAATGAGCAAAACTTTAGGGCTAGCCATGCATAATCATGCTGGGGGCGCAGCCGCCTTAGGGATAGCCTCAATAATTCCACATATTTTCACCTGCGGCATGCCGTTTATTTCTACCTTGTTGGGGGCGCATTTATGGCAAAGCCCAGCAGATGAAAAAGAAAATTCTTTTGTACAAAAATTGACTCCAGAAAATTATCCAGAACAAAAATATTCCGATGGCTCAATAAATGCTGCGATAACCACAGCAACTCCTCCCATTGCTGGCAGTAATTGCAAAGCATATTTGCAATTAACTCATAAAAATGGCACTCCCTTAACTCCAGATGAGCTAGCAATTGTGCATACCAAAAAATTACATTTATTTGTGGTAGATCCCGCTTTGCAAGATTACCACCATATTCACCCAGAACCAACCGAACGCCCTGGAATATATGAATTTTCCTTCATGCCCAAAACCAGCAATAGTTACAATGTCTGGAGCGATTTTACGCTTAAATCTGATAACACGAACCATAAATTACTAACCACCATAAATTCTCCGATTTCTCGCAATATTGTGCCTTTTATACGGTCTAATAATGAGGCAGAAAAAAATGGTCTGCATGTGCACTGGAATTTAGCTCAACCATTGCAGCAAAATCAGGCATCTATGGTAGATTTTACCATTAGTGACAAAGACGGAAATCCGGTTACTAATTTAGAGCCCATCATGGGCGCTTTTGCGCATTTGGTTGGCTTTAGTGCGGATGGAAAATCTATTATTCACACGCATCCTGTGGGAGTAGAACCAAACTCTGCCGACGCAAAAGGTGGACCGGTTTTACAATTTCATATAGAGCCCGATAATAGCGGCGCCACCCAGTTTTATTTGCAGATTAAGCAAAACGGGGTGGAGCAATATATTGGCTTTGGGCAACAAATAAAGCCACCAGAACGAAATGTTGATAAAATTCAATGCGCTATGGGCGGGCATCAGCATTAAAAAAGCCCCCCGTTAATAACGAGAGGCTTTTTTCAGATTAAGTTTATTGTTATATAACTAATACTAATATCATAGTTAAATATTTTGAAAAAACAACAATATAATGGCAAAAAAGAGGAAATAATGACTAATAAAAAGAGTGATGCAAATTTATTAGAATCAAATCCAACGCCAGAAATATTTTTTGGATTAATTGGTCCTGTGGGCACTGATTTAGATATTACAATAGCACGCCTTTCCTCGGAACTTAATAAATTGGATTACACAGTTCAAAGCATTAGGCTAAGTGAAATATTGGCGCATATTGATGGACTAGGTGTTACTTTAGAAGAGACCTTCCAAGATAAAAGAATAGATTCTTATATGACGGCAGGTACAACTTATAAAAACAAGATGAAAAGAGGTGATGCTTTGGCATTAGCCGCACTGACAACCGTTCGTGAAAATCGCCGCTATTTTACTGGTGATTCGCGCAAGGCAGGAAGCAAAGTAGCCTATATTTTTAACTCACTAAAAAATACAGAAGAAGTAAATCTTCTTAGAAAAATATATGGAGACTTATTTTTTTTAATATCAGTATATTCACCTAGAGAGAAAAGGAAAGAAACCTTAGCAAGAAAAATAGCTAAGAGTTATGGAAAATCAGCACATACAAAATACTACTCACATGCAGAAGCATTAATAGAAAGAGATTACAACGAAGAGGCTGGGGCGACAGGACAGAATGTTGGTGCTGCCTTTCATCTTGCTGATTTATTTGTTGATGAAAGTGATAAGGAATCTCTAAAATATAATATAAAAAGATTTATAGAAATACTTTTTGGGCATCCATTTCATACCCCGACAAAAGAAGAATATGGTCAATTTCTAGCTAGTGTTTCTGCTCTTAGGTCTGCTGATTTATCAAGACAAGTTGGTGCTGTTATTTTAGACGATGATGGTTGCGTAATATCTTTAGGATGCAACGAGGTACCTAAAGCCGGCGGAGGACAATATTGGCCAGATTCAAAAGACTATAGGGACCATAAAGTGGGATTTGATAGTAGTGCCAAAGCTAAAAATGAAATGTTAACTGAAGTTATAAACGCTCTTTTTAAGGCCGATTTCTTTGATAAAAATAAAGTAAAAGATAGCGATAGTCTTATTCACAAGTGTACTGAGGGAGAGCACAAAAATATTCTAAAGGACAGCACTCTATCAAATATTTTAGAATTTGGTAGAATCGTGCACGCAGAAATGGCAGCTATAACAGATGCCGCAAAAAGAGGGCTATCACTTTCAGGAAAAACTCTTTTCTGCACAACTTTCCCATGCCATATTTGTGCAAGGCATATAATTTCGTCTGGAATAAGTAAATTATATTTCATTGAGCCGTACCCTAAAAGCAAAACAAAGGATCTGTATGATGACTCAGTATGCATAGATTCGACAGATGTAGAAGGTAAAGTAAACTTCAAATCTTTTATGGGAATTTCTCCAAATAAAGCTAGCCAACTATTTAAGATGATAGATAAAAGAAAAAACACTGTTGGAGATGCTATTGAATGGTCTCCACAAAAGGCAAAATTTAAATTTACAGTTTTTTTGCCATTTCACATTCATATGGAAGAAGCTCATTTAATAGAGTTTGATAATTTAATGGACAAATACGGGCTTAAAATTATAGATTGAAATACAATGATAAGGAGAAGATTTATGTCACTAAGAAAAAATTGGATTTCGTTACAATTATCCGAGGCTAATGAGAGCTTTAAAAAAGCTCCGGATTGGATGTATTATAACAGCCCTCTTCAAGAGATTAAGTCAGAACTTAGCAATTTAAACAACAAGAATAATTACGAAAATCAGAATAAATCCGAAACTACAAAGTAGCTTTCGGTAATTCCGTGAATTATTAAAATTAAAAAAAGCCCCCCGTTAATAACGAGAGGCTTTTTTATACTCATTCCACTTGGAAAGACTAATCATTATCTCCATGCATTTCACGCATTTTGCCATGTCCTTTTTTCAAAGAATCAGCCAATGTTTTGCGCTCTGCCTGAGATAGACCTGCCGCAAAATTAGCGAAAGCATCACAATGCGAGCTCATGATGGTTTGGCGTAATTTATGAATTTCACCTGTAGTTGCAACATAAGCTGCTTGGTCAAATTTTTCTGCACTTAGAATATCAAATTTTTTGTCTTCTAATTTTTTGATTTGTTCTATGGTTGCTTCGTTTGCAGCTTTGTTCTTTTCCATAACCGCTTTAAAAGCAGCGGCTTTGTCAGCAGGTAGTTTCGATAAAGTCTGCTCCATTTTACGTGGGTGCTTGCCCATAGGAGCCATATCTCCTTCAGCATGAGCAATTCCACTAGCTAAGAACATGCTCAAGGGGGCGAGTAATAATAATTTTCTCATATTAAATCTCCAATACTTGTTGTTTAAGAAATAACTGTCATCCTGATAGCATGATTTTAACCTTAAGAGAAGCGGAAAACACTTTACAGTTTATGCAAGTAACTTTATTAAAATGGCTTTATAACAGATTAGAGAAATTATGAAAAACAAGATATTTTTTATTGCTATCCCTGCTTTAGCTTTGGTTGCGTATATGTTATTGACTTGGCAAATGCAATCAGCCGTTTCGGCGGAGGTGCGTCCTGTAGAAAAAACTACTATTGGGGGAGATTTTTCCTTAACTAATCAGCACAACAAAATAGTTAAATCTACGGATTTTCGTGGAAAATTGATGTTGGTGTTTTTCGGATTCACTAGCTGCCCAGATGAATGCCCTACAGCGATGATGCATATTACCCAGGCGCTTAATATGTTGGGTAAAGCCAGTACAGAAATAGTGCCTATTTTTATAACTGTGGATCCCAAGCGCGATGATGTAAAAACATTGGCAGATTATGTTGCTAATTTTCATCCCTCTACTGTCGCTTTAACGGGAGAATTAGAGGATTTAAAAAAAGCACAAGCTGCTTATAAAATTTATGCCTCAGAACATGCGGATGTAAAAACAAAAACTTACATGGTTAATCATTCAGCATTTATTTATTTGATGAATCGCAACGGCGAATATGTGGCACATTTTGCTCACGATATAAGCCCAGAAAATTTAGCAGTTTCCCTCCGTAAATTCATAGGGGATAAATAATGTCAGATATCAAATCGTTAACTGACACATCTTTAACTGGATTCAGGCGCGGATTCATGTTTGTTTTATCCTCGCCATCAGGAGCAGGAAAAACTACTTTATCACGGCGACTTTTGGCAGAAGAAGCTGGCATCACCATGTCGGTTTCAGTAACCACCCGTCCGCAAAGATTGGGGGAAGTCAACGGCGAGGATTATCGTTTTGTTGATCAAATGACCTTTGATAAGATGGCAAAAGCCGGCGAGTTGCTGGAATTTGCTACAGTTTTTGGCAATAGTTATGGCACTCCTGCTGATTTTGTAAATGCGGCTTTGGCTTCTGGTCAAGATGTTTTGTTTGATATTGATTGGCAGGGAACACGTCAACTAGCGCAATGTTGCCGCGATGATTTAGTTAGCGTATTTATTCTCCCTCCCTCCATGCGTGAGCTAGAAAATCGCTTACGTTCACGTGCACAAGACAGCGACGAAGTAGTAAAACATCGCATGGAAAAAGCAGCAGATGAAATGGCGCATTGGAATGAATATGATTATGTAGTCATAAATCAGGATGTTGACGCCACTTTAGCGCAAATTGTGCATATATTAAAAGCAGAGCGCAACAAAAGAGTACGTCAGACTAGCCTGCCCGAGTTTGTTAAAAATATGTGATGTAAAAGCATAAGAACCGCTTAAACAAGCTTCCTGTGGATTATGCAGAAGTTTTAATTGATGATTGTTACGCCTCATCCAGTCTTTTCTTTAGTTCTGCTACTTCTTCACAAGCAGTTTGTGCCATCTTGCGCACCACTTCAAATTCATCACGCTTTACATAGCCTGCTTTGGCTAATAAATTTTCAAATTGTGCAGCAATCATGGCTTCCATCTCGCGCTTAGCATCAAAAACCACTCCTGCTGCACCAGATGCCATGCGTGCCATATCCTCAAATAATTTGTTGTCTTTTTGCATTTACTTAACCTCAATATAAAATATATTATCATCATTAACTCAATATTCATTACTTGTCATCTACAGTATCATGAAACTAATAAAGAGGAACGATATGAAAACTTATTTAGTAACTGGTGGTGCTGGTTTTATTGGCTCGAACATTGCTGCGGCTTTAACCATTAAATATCCTAATGACCGCATAGCAATTTGCGACACTTATGATAATGGCGATAAATGGCGCAATAATGTGAAACATCTGGTTGATGAGTTTATCACTCCGGGAGAAATATTTTATTGGTTGGAAATGCATTCCGATACGTTAGAAGCCATCATTCACATGGGCGGCGTTGCCTCCACTACCGAAACTAATTCTAACTTGGCGCTAGAAAACAACGTGTCTTTCTCAAAAGTATTGCGTAACTGGTGTATTGAAAACAAAAAACGCTTTATCTATGCTTCTTCTGCCTCTACCTATGGCGCAGGAGAACATGGTTTTGATGATGATGATTCATTGGAATATTTACAAAAACTAAGACCATTGCACACCCAAGCTTGGAGCCAATGTGCATTTGATTATTATATAGCTCGCACTAAATCTTTTGGCGAATTGCAGCCGCTCCAATCGGTGGGTTTGAAATTCTTTAATGTCTATGGTCCCAATGAATATCATAAGGCGGAGCAACGCAGCGTTGCCTTACAAATTTTCCCCCATGCGCGGGAAGGTTTGGCGGTAAAATTATTTAAATCTTATAATAAAGAATATGCCGATGGCGGACAGTTGCGTGATTTTGTTTATGTAAAAGATTGCGCCAATGTAGTGCTGTGGTTATTAGAAAATCCACAAGTTTCTGGCTTGTTTAACGTAGGCAGCGGTAAAGCACGTAGCTTCAAGGACTTAGCCGAGGCAGTTTTTAAAGCGGTAAACAAACCAACCAACATTCATTATATTGACATGCCTGAAGCAATAAAGGATAAATATCAATACTTTACTGAAGCAAAGATGGATCGTTTACTTGCAGCAGGTTATGACATACCTTTTTCTACGCTAGAAGAGGGCATTGCTGACTATGTACAAAATTATTTATTACAGCCAGATCATTATTTATAATGTTATCCGCTCTTGCTCTTAGCCCCTTAATCTTCCCTGCTTTTGACCCAGTAGCTATTCATTTAGGTCCACTGGCGATACGTTGGTATGCGCTTGCTTATATTGGGGGAATTTTATTGGGTTGGTGGTATTTGGGTAAAATAGAAAACCGTAGGGAAGCTCCCATTACCACTGCTAAAATCCGTGAGGATATGATTGGCTGGGCAGTGCTGGGCATCATGCTGGGCGGTCGTCTGGGTTATGTTTTATTCTATAATAACAGCTATTATGCCGAGCATTGGCTAGAAGCTTTAAAAATTTGGCAAGGCGGCATGTCCTTTCATGGCGGAATGCTGGGAGTTATCATTTCTTTCTGGCTATTTGCCCGCGCACAAAAAATAAATTTCATTCAATTAATGGACGCGGTTGCTTGTGTGGCTCCCATTGGTTTGTTCTTTGGCAGACTGGCAAATTTCGTCAATGGTGAGTTATTCGGGCGTGTAACCACTCATCCTTGGGGGATGGTTTTTCCTCGCGGCGGGGAACTTCCACGTCATCCTAGCCAATTATACGAAGCTGGTGCCGAAGGTTTAGCCTTATTCCTGATTCTACTTATTCTTTTAATCTATACTCCTGCGTTAAAAAGAACTGGTTTACTAAGTGGGGTTTTCTTGCTTGGCTATGGAGTTTTTCGTTTTATCATCGAATATGCTCGCGAACCAGATACACAATTAGGGTTATTGTCGCTCGGATTCAGTATGGGGCAATGGCTGTGCCTGCCCATGATTATTGCAGGAATGGTATTATTGTTACGTAAAAATAAATTATGAATTTAGAGCAAATTATCAAAGACAAAATCCGCCAACAGGGCTCGATTTCCGTAGCTGAATATATGGATTTATGCCTTGCCCATCCCGAATTTGGCTATTATATGCGCAAAGACCCTTTGGGAAGCAAAGGCGATTTTATTACCGCCCCCGAAATCAGCCAGATTTTTGGCGAATTATTGGGTGCGTTTTTGGCAGATGTTTGGCTGCAACTCGGCAGCCCCTCTCCTTGCATATTGTTGGAACTAGGTCCCGGACGCGGAACTCTAATGGCGGATATTTTACGCAGCACTGCCAAAATCACCGGTTTCCACGCGGCTTTGCAGGTAATCATGATAGAAACCAGCCCTGTCCTGTGTGAGAAACAACAAGCCAGCTTGCAACATCTCCATAATAATATTCTGTGGAGAACCAACTTAAATCAACTACCTGCTTTGCCTTTGTTGGCGGTTGCCAATGAGTTTTTTGACGCGTTACCTATTCGGCAATTTATCCGCACTGATATAGGATTATGTGAGCGAATGATTAGCTTAGACCCACAGAATCCTGAGAAACTAGCTTTTTCTATTCAACAAATGGGCATCCGCTTAGTTAAAGGCGGAGCCTATAGTGATGACAAAGAAATCGTCGAAACTTGCCCCGCGGCAAGAGTAATCATGGGGCAAATTGCCTCACATATCAAAAAATATCATGGTGCCGGTATAGTCATAGATTATGGTTATACGGGCGGCAGCCACGGCAACAGCCTGCAAGCCGTAAAAAATCATGGGTTTCACCCTGTATTAGAAGATGCTGGCGAAGCCGATATTACCGCCCACGTAGATTTTGATGCCTTGCGTGAAATATTACAAGAAAATCAGGTGGCAAATTATGATGTTATTCCCCAAGGAATATTATTAACCAGACTCGGCGCCGAAATTCGCACGCGCAACCTGATACAGGCAGCCGCCAGCGGCAAGCAAGCAGGGGAAATACTTAATAGCATCAACCGCTTAGTGTCTCCACTGGAAATGGGTACTTTATTTAAAGCTTTGGGATTTTGCAGTGATGCACGCATAATTTTAGGCGGCATGGAATGATGATGGTTGCACGCAACCACCATCAACTTGTTAGCAACTTACTGAACGAATGCAGCGTACTTCCTTATCAATGAAAGTAGGCAAGCATACAAAGAAATATGGTCGCACCAAACGGGCATGAAATTCTATATGCACCCGATTAACCACGCCTGAATCTTCATCCGACCAAACTATTTCCATATTTTTTGCATCAACAACTAAGGAAACCGTTTTATCAGAAGGAAACTCCAACCGCCGTCCTCCACCATGTAGAATAATAGTATTCGGAGTGGGAATACCCGCCAATTCCAAGAACTCTAAGCTCACCCCTTTTGCATCAGAAATTTTTTCCAAGAATTTCTCTTGCATCAACAAAGCTTCTGCATCCAATTGTTTGGCTTTTTTTGCGCAACAATTAGATTCTACAGCAGCGAATGCAAGAAGAACAACACCTGCGATAAGATACAACATAAAAAAACTCCTCGGTAGCTAATACCAACAGGATAAACTGCACATGCAGCAAAGAATGGGTTAAAAATCAACCCAGTTAGAAATATCTACCCAATAGACAGATATACAAAAAGCAAGCGATATATAAAGATTAAATTGATAAAAATCAACTATTTTATGTATTCTATTTTATGTATTCATGTTAACAATTAAAATTTCTTCCGCCGCTTTTTCGGGGCACCCAACTTATGAGCAGCAGAACCAGATGAATTTCTCTCCTGCCCCGCCAAAGAAAAACGCATGGAACCTGTAGAAACATCCGCCATATCCAGCACCACCCTTAGACGCATACCCGCAAAAAAAACTTTTCCGTGTTTGCGCCCTTTCAAGCGATTGGTTTTTATATCAAAAATATAAAAATCATCGAGCAAACTGTTTTTGGGCACATAACCATCCGCTCCCGTTTCTTCTAAAGTTACAAAAAACCCTGAACTACCAATGCCAGAAATACGCGCATCAAAAACAGCGCCGACTTTATCTGCCAGAAAAGCGGTTTTATAACGATCCATCGCATCACGTTCTGCCAACATGGCGCGGCGTTCGGTAGTGGAAATATGCTCGCTAATTTGCTCTAAATTACTGGTTTCTTCTGGGGTTATTCCATCATTTATATCATTAACCAGACTGCCCCATTTATGTTTTGCAATCAGGCTGCGATGTACAATCAAATCGGCATAACGGCGAATAGGCGACGTGAAATGGCAATAAGAACCCAGTGCCAACCCAAAATGCCCTTTATTATGCGCGGCATAATAAGCCTGCATTTGGCTGCGCAATACGGCGGTATGAATAATTGCTTCTTCGCCGCGCTCTTCGGCTAAACGCAAAATACGGTTAAAGTTTTTTGCGTGTGCTGAGCCACTCATATCTAATTTATAGCCACTAATTTTGAGAATATCCCGCAAAGTTCCCAATTTGGTTAAATCGGGCGCTTCATGCACCCGAAATATGCCGCCATGCTTATCCGAGCCACTAGCACAAAGCGTATCCGCCGCGGCAATATTGGCAGCAATCATAAAAGCTTCAATCAATTTATGGCTGGTTAAACCACTGACTTTTTGAATATTTGCTACTTGCCCTTGCTCATTCAAACTCACTTTATATTCGGGTAGATTCAAATCTAGCGGACCACGAATTTCGATGCTGCGTTGCAGGCAACTATAGGCATCATAAAGATTTTTTACTATTTCACTGGAACGGTTTTCATCAAATTCTGCTTGCAAATCATTATAAGTCCTACGCGCTACCGAGCGCATAATCGCGCGCATAAATTTATGCCGCAACATTTGCCCATTTTCATCAATAAAAATTTCCGCGACCAGACAATATCTATCCTCATTAGGCTTTAATGAGCATAACCCATTTGACAAAGCCTCGGGCAACATAGGCACGACTAAATCCGGGAAATATACGGAATTTCCCCGCAAAAAAGCCTCCCTATCCAAGGCAGAATTAGGGCGCACATAATAAGCCACATCGGCAATCGCCACCAATAATCGCCAATTCTTAGGATTTTGTGCATCTGTTTGAGCAAAAACGGCATCATCAAAATCGCGCGCATCTTCACCGTCAATCGTGATAAATGGTACATCTCGCAAATCTTCCCGCCCAGCAGACAAAACTGGCGGCAGGGCATTTTCCGCTTCCTTAATTGCCGCTTCTGGGAACATATTTGGTATTTCTTGTTTATGAATAGCAATCGTACTAAACGCGTGAGGATTATCCAACGCCCCCAAACATTTAACTATCCGTGCAGGGCGTGCCCCTAAACGACGATTAGATGCATTCTGGGGATCAATTTCCACTAACTCACCCGCGGTCGCTCCACCACAAAATTCTGGGGCAATGCTGTAGCTATTATGATTCTTACGATCCACTGGCTCGACCATGCCGCCATATTTATTGGGCGTAAAAACTCCCAGCACAGTTTGCGTCGTTGCCTTCGGTAGAATTTTCATTATTTGGGCGGTGAGTATGCCATCATTTTTGTGCACTCGCGCTAAAACTCTATCACCAATTGCTGCTGCTAAACCTTGTTTTGCCGGCAGAACTATAATCCGTTCGGGCTCGCGGCGTTCATCGGTTTTTGCTGCTTGGGCAATTAATTCTCCATCTGCGCTTAAGCCCACAATATCTAACAAAGACACCGAAGATTTTTTTGTATCCGCATTATTCTTTTCTCGTGATTTATAATTACGAGCGGCAGGATGCGAGGATTTTTTTGCTTTAAACATGGCTCATAATGTAAACTATTTATCCACAAAGGGATTTTTGCTGGTACGCAGTAACAAGCGCAAGGGGATGCCTGGTAGTTTGAAATGCTCGCGCAGATTATTCACTAAATAACGCAGATAATCTTCAGGGGCGTCGTCTTTATTATTGGTAAAAATAACAAAAGTCGGCGGGCGAGTTTTTGCTTGGGTTACGTAACGAATTTTCCAGCGCCGACCTTTTACTAAAGGCGGCGTATGCGCGGCGATAATATCTTCTAACCAACGATTTAGCTCGCCCGTGGGCAAGCGTTTGTTCCATAAATGAAAAGTTCGGATAGCGGCTTCCATTAATTTATCCAGCCCTTCGCCGCGCATCGCCGAAATGGGAACAACTGGAATACCGCGCATTTTCGGCATTACATCCAGTAATTTATGTTGAATGTCTTCTAACAATGCTTTTTTGTCTTTAATTAAATCCCATTTATTAAGCGCCACTACGCAAGCACGACCTTCGCGCTCAATTAGTGAGGCAATGGTATTGTCCTGTTTTTCAAATGGTTGTGTGGCATCTACTACCAAAATCACCACTTGGGCAAAGCGAATGGCGTGAGTGGTCTCGGAAACCGACATTTTTTCTAGTTTTTCTTCAATCCGCGCTTTGCGGCGCATGCCTGCGGTATCGACTAGCCGCATTGCCTGATCTTTATACATAAAGGGCACCGAAATCGCATCTCTGGTTACGCCTGCCTCGGGACCAGTTAATACGCGTTCTTCGCCCAATAATTTATTGAGCATGGTAGATTTGCCCGTGTTAGGTCGTCCAGCAATGGTGATGTGAATATGCGAGGAATCCCCCACTTCCACGATTTCGCCATTATCTTCTTCCTCAATTTCCTCTTCTTCTAAGTAAGGGGCTAAGGCTTCGTATAAATCGGCCATGCCTTCGCCATGTTCGGCAGAAATAGGGATAGGCTCGCCAAAGCCCAATTGCCAAGATTCGGCAATGATAGCGGCAGTCACGTTTTTACCTTCGGCTTTATTGGCAGCGAGGATTACTTTCACGCCCGTTTTACGCACTAACTCCGCAAAGAAACAATCACGCGGCGTAATCCCTGCTTGCGCATCCACCACTAATAATACCGCATCAGACTCATAAATAGCCGCCATACTTTGGGCGAACATACGCCCTTCTAAGTTGCGCTCGTCGGTATCTTCTAATCCGGGAGTATCAGTTACCCAAAATTCCATGGGGCCAATGCGCCCGGTAGCTTTCTTGCGGTCACGCGTTACTCCGGGCATATCATCGACAATTGCTTGTTTTTTTCCAACTAAGCGATTGAACAAAGTAGATTTTCCTACGTTCGGGCGACCAATGATAGCTAATTTTTTCATTTTTTTGATTTTTTAAAAGGTTATTTTACTTCTATTAAAGTGCCATTTTGCATTACGGCAAAAAGCGAATTATCGGCAAAGGCGGCGTGGGCGGCGATGCCATCTTGAACCTTATAGCGTGCGGTTAGCTTTCCATCTGTTGGTGAGAATGCCAACCATTCGCCCTTGCTGGGGATAACTAATAATTGTCCGCCAATGATATATGGACCCTTAGTGTGCGCAATAATTTCTGGAGATTTACCAATTAGTTCTGAAATATCACTCGTCCATTTTATGCGACCATCTCTTGCATGAGTGGCTACTAACTCACCCGTGGTACTAATCACATATAAAAATTCGCCCCCCAACCAAGGAGTGCAGTTAGAAGATAAAGGACGCTCCCAGATGCGTAATCCTGTTTCTAAAACATTGGCAGCGAGTAAGCCATTGCCACTAACCGAGAACACTCCGCCATTAGCCAAAATAGGCGCACCACCCGAACCAGAAAATACGCCTAAAGCCTGGGTATGTTCGGGCAATAATAAGGAATCTTGCCAGCGCACACTGCCGTCAGATTGGTCAAGCGCGTAAATCTCGCCTGAAGGATAATTGGCAATCACTAAATTCTCGCTCAAAGCAGGAGGAACCGCGCCCAGCAAATTAGCCGTTTCTTGGATGCCTTTATGTTGCCAACGTAACTCTCCTGTTGCAATATCCAGCGCAAATATTTCACTATTGGCGGTGATAACATATACTCCCGTGTCAGAGATAGTGGGAGCTGAACGGGCAGGGATTCTTAGCGATTTTTTCCAAATAACTTTGCCGTTCTTGCTTTCTAGTGCCAACACATCGCCAGCACCTGTGGCAACATATAGTTTATCATCATGTAGGGCTAAACCGCCACCTGCCAATTTGCTTTCGGGGTTGGCTGCCGCTTCGCTTTTCCATAATATCTGGTTAATATCTTTGCGGTCATGAGCGCTGATATAACCTTTGGCATCCATGGCAAAAACTGCCTGCTGGGAAACCACAGGTGCAGGGGCAAGTGCAGAGCTCCAGCCATTACCTTCGCCAATTTTTATGGAATTTGTGAGGGTAAAATTTAAATTAGCCGCAATCGGAGCAATATTATGCTGCGCGTTACCCCCTTCTTGTTGCCAATCATTGATTGTTGCCGCAGGCGGTAGGCTAATGCTTAGATCGGCAAGACTATCGCTTACACTTAATTTATTTGTGTCTTTCAGAATGGATTTGCGCTCGCCTTCCAATTTTGGCGCTTCTTTGCTGGCGAAGGGATTTTTTATGCTATCGCAAGCAAAAAGCCCAAAACTGGCTAGAATAATCAGGGCGTTAGAAGAAAATCTAAGCATATTTATTTGCTCAAGTTAGTGGTGGGGGGGATGAGAGATTTTTCTTTAGCATCGAGCGTAGATAATAAAATAACCACGCGTTCACGCAAAGCTGGTGAGGCATACATATCGCCACCTGCATCTTTTAGTAGTTTAATTGCTTCTGCCTTGTTTTTTTCAATATCTTCTTTGGTTAAGTTCTGGTCTTTTTTACCTAATAATTTTGCGGCTTGTATTTCACGCGCGGTGGTAGCAAAAACGGGGAATTTTTTAATGGATGCTTCATCCGTTTCGCCGCTGAATAAACGTGCTAAGCTTCCGTAAGCGGCAAGGTCTTTTACTTTATCTGCTTTGCCACCTTCTAAGGCGATGAGCCATAAATTAGCCAGCATAGCTAAATTGCCTTTAGCAGATGTGGTTAATTCATGCAGATGTTTGATTGCATCCGCCTTTTTATTGTTGCGGATTTCTTCTTGTATAACAATTAATTGTCCAGTCCATATTTGTCTTTTGGTTTCTTCGCTATTTTGCCAGGCAACCCAAGCGATAGTACTCAGCAAAATAGCAAAACTAATGCCCACGACATAGCTACCAAAAGATTTCCAGATATTCTGCATTTGATCGCGTTTTAAATCTTCATCTATTTCAAACATTAAAGTGTCAGACATTTTTATTCCTGTGCTGTAATTACTGTTCTATTTTTAAGATTTGCCTAATTTCTTATTCCCACTCAATCGTGCCGGGGGGCTTACTAGTTATATCATAAACTATGCGGTTAATCCCGCGCACTTCGTTGATGATACGGTTAGAAACTCGGCTTAAAAATTCATGGTCAAAATGATAATAATCCGCGGTCATACCGTCGGTAGAAGTGACGGCGCGCAGCGCGCAGACGCTTTCATAAGTACGATTATCACCCATAACTCCCACGGTTTTAATGGGCAATAAAACGGCTAGCGCTTGCCAGATTGCATCATATAAACCTGCATTACGAATTTCTTCTAAATAAATTTCATCCGCTTGCCGCAAAATATTCAGCCGCTCGGTAGTAACCTCGCCAATTACGCGAATAGCCAAGCCCGGACCTGGGAAAGGATGGCGCATTACCATACGCTCGGGCATGCCAAGGGTTACCCCTAATGCCCGAACTTCATCTTTGAATAATTCACGTAATGGCTCAACCAGCGCCATTTTCATCCGCTCAGGCAAGCCACCAACATTATGATGGGATTTAATGGTAACACTCGGGCCACCTGTGTGCGAAATTGATTCAATCACATCGGGATAGAGAGTTCCCTGCGCCAAGAAATCTGCGCCGCCACGTTCTGACGCTTCATAGTCAAATATTTCAATAAAGGTTTCCCCAATAATTTTGCGTTTGCGCTCTGGGTCAGTAACGCCTTGTAATCTTTGCAAGAATATGCGGCTAGCATCAACATAAGCAATCGGCATTTTAAAATGTTCGGTAAACATTACTTCTACCTGTTTTGCCTCATTATGGCGCAACATTCCTGTATCCACAAAAATACATATAAGTTGATCACCAATCGCTTTATGCAGCAAAGCCGCAACTACTGAGGAATCTACGCCGCCACTGACCGCGCACAGAACTTTCTTGCTTCCCACTTGTTTACGCACTTTTGCGATGGATTCTTCCATGAAGCTACTCATCGTCCAATCACCATGACAACCACAAACATTATGGGTAAAGTTTTTTAATAATGCCCCACCACTGGGAGTATGAACTACTTCGGGGTGGAATTGTACGCCATAAAATTTACGTGTTTCATCCGCAACTGCGGCAAAAAATGCGCCAGAGGAGCTGGCAACGGCACTAAACCCTTGGGGAAGGTTATTTACTTTATCGCCGTGGCTCATCCATACTTGATGTGATTCACCTTCTGCCCATACGCCATCAAACAAGCGGCAATTTTTACTTACAGAAACGACAGCACGACCAAATTCCCGCGTATCTCCTGCGCTCACTTGTCCGCCCAAGAGTTTGCACATTAATTGCTGACCATAGCAAATACCAAGGATGGGAATGCCCATTTCAAAAATAGCCGGGCTAATCATCGGCGAGTTTTGCCCTTCCACCGAGGCAGGGCCGCCCGACAAAATTATGCCCTTAGGCGCAAGTTTGGCAATTTGTTCCAGCGAGGTAGTATAAGGGATTATTTCGCAATAAACATTGCTCTCACGGACGCGCCGCGCAATCAATTGGGTGACTTGGGAGCCAAAATCTAATATTAAAATTCGTTCGTGCAACATGTTAGCCTCATTATAACCAAGTGGCACTTATAGAAAAAAACTATTCTTAATGCAACCTTAAAGGGGGAGCTAAAGCTGTGGGGGTGTAGGTTTATATATTAAGAAAAAAACTTCCGCGGTGCAGTGCGCCGCCTAATAGCACCCAACCCATCATCATCCACCAGCGCATGCCGAGAAAACCTGCTAGTAAGGGCAATAAAACTCCCAATGGCTGCCAATAAAATAATAATGACCAAGCGGCGTAGCGATGAAAAATTCGTGCGGCGCGCTCATAATGCTGCTCGGATAATGCATGAGGGTATTTGCGGCGGAGATTTGCCAATAATTTACCCAGATGAAAATTGAACCAGCAGCCTATTATGCCGCCGAATATACCCACCAGCAGCACTGCCCATAAATTTAGCGCGGTTTGCCACCCATCTAATTCACTAAACCACAACATAGCAGATAAAGTCAGGTCACGCATAA
Organism: Alphaproteobacteria bacterium UBA6149; assembly: GCA_002423155.1. GTDB lineage: Bacteria > Pseudomonadota > Alphaproteobacteria > Rickettsiales > UBA998 > UBA6149. Next base: position 72,577 of record DIUV01000044.1, on the reverse strand, counting down.
AGGGTATTACGCACGAATTGCCGACATTTTCCCAAAATATTTGTTGTAGTGACATTTTTCTGGCTGTTTTTTTAAGGTTATTTTTTCAATAAATCTCGTATTTCTTCTAATAATATTTCTGTACGAACAGGAGCTGGGCTAGCATCGTTCGCTTTTTTAAAGCGATTAGCTTGTTTGACGATGATAAAAATAGCAAAAGAAACAATCAAGAAATTGATTAATTGATTGAGGAAAACCCCATAATTTATCGTCGCCGCCCCGGCTTCTTTGGCAGCTTTTAAGGTGGCATAATTTCCATCAGAAAGATTGATGAAAAAATTAGAAAAATCAATGCCGCCCATGATTTTTCCTAAAGGAGGCATTAAAATGTCGCTTACAAGCGAACTTACAATACCCGTAAACGCCGCGCCAATTATAATACCTACCGCTAAATCCAGTACATTGCCGCGCGTGATAAATTGTTTGAATTCATTTAACATATATTTATCCGTATGTTGGAGTTACTATATTTTCTGCACCCAGAATTGATACATGCCGGCAAAAGTAAAGGGATAAGTTTCTTCAAATACTTGCCAATTATCAAGATTATTCATAGTTTTGTCCGCGGGGAACATGGCGGCATAATGCTTGAATAATTCCGTATTGCTATTTTCAAACCCTAAAAATTCCAAGCCTAATTCTGCCAATGATTCTTTGATTTGCGGTAAAGTAAAGCGGTGCTCTTGTACATGGAATAATAAATCACGGCACTCAGAAGCGTTATAAAAATCGTAGGCTTTTAATAAAATCGCCGCGTTGGCAGAATATTGGTTGCTGATAATATTCTTTCTTAAGCTTCTAATGCCTTCAATATCGGCATTATATTGATTGTTTTGCACTAACTCCCTGCCGCCTATTACCGCTTTTCTGGCGAGCTCACTATATAGTCCTATGCGCATAAAGCCTTTAGGTTTTAATAATTTGGTCAGTGTTTTCCAGCCCATCATCGGGTCTTGCATGTGATGAAGCACGCCAACAGATTCGATAATATCAAATTTTTGTGCCCCCACCCCTAATTTTAGTTCACCTAATTCTAACTCTCCTAATTCTAAAATATCGGCTTGGCGGAAAATAATATTTTTATTGTTATGTTCTTGTGCTTTGCGGATGGCGTAAGCAAGGCTGCTGGTGCTCAAATCAATTGCCAGCACTTTTGCATTGGCAAAACGGCTGGCACTAACCAACGCGTGTTTTCCTGTTCCACAACCAGCGATTAAAATTTCTGGTTCTGAGCTTACGCGCCATTTGCTGATTGGTTGCTCGGGAAATAGAAAATTTAGTATTTTTGCTACGGGCATAGCAACTAAGGGCGACATGGATTTCCAGCGTGGATAAGGATTCTCCTCATATTGCGCTTTTACCGATTGAGAAATCTCGTTTTTAATATTCCCAATTTTTTCTATTTGGGGCTTGAGAGCAAGTTCTATGCGAGGATTAATGATTTGCTCGGTCAAAAATATTTTGGTCGCACGAGAAAATTCATTATCTTTTAATGCTGCCCAGTTTTCCGCATTTTTTAAAAGATATACAGGTTGATAACATGCGAGCAGATTTAAGTTCCATAAATCATTTTCGTTTAGTTTATCTGCATCTTCAATATCTGCATTTGCAACTAAATTAGCAAAGCCTACGAGTTTATCTTTTTCCCAGTCAGATAGATTATAAATATATTCGTTTAAAAAACATTGGCAGGCTAAGTCTAATAAAGTTGGCTGCCAACTCTTCATTTGTGCTTCGTCTAAAGCATTTTCCAGACTTAATTCCAGCAAGGCAGCACGAACATTGGTTAATAAATTTTCCAACCCAATCTGCGGAATGGGTAGATTATTCATTAATTCACGGATTAGTGGTTTTTGCAGGGTGGATAATAAATTATCTCCGATAATTTCTTGCTTAAATGCTTGCCAGTTTTGTCCCTTTTTATCTTCGCCGATATTGCTGACTAAACCAATAAAATGATTTATTTGACTATTGGTAGAAACAAGTTTGATGGCGCAACGTACAACATATTCTATTTCTATATGCGGATTATGTAAGCCCTTAGTGACAATTTCTTCTAATTCTGCATCATCTCCTTGCAAACCATTTTCCATAGCTTGCGCCAGCCCTGCCCAAATTTTCGAGTCATTGGGCATAAGAGTTATAAGTTTACGCAAAAAGATAAGTGCCGCAACATAATTGCCTGCATTTAGATTGATAATGCTCAAACTGGATAAAGCGCGCACATGGTTAGGATCGTGTATCAGGATGCTTTCATATAATTGGTTAGATTCGTCCACATAGCCATGTTCACGCATTAAATTCGCCAAATTAAATAATCCCCGCACATAAGTAGGGTCAAGAGTTAGCGCTTGATGGAAATATTTTACGGCACGCTCAAAATCGCCATTATCTTTTGCGGCAACCGCAATTAGATTATAAGCATCTAAATTATGCGGTTCTTTTTCTAAAACCGCCAAACATATAGCATCAGACTCCTTAAAACGACGTGCCTCCAGCAATTTTACTGCTTGTTCTAGGCGAACTTCCGAACTAACCGCATGCCCATTTTGACCATGCTCATTTTTATGAGATTTATGCTTTAATTGCGCGAGATTCTTTGCCATATTGCGTTCCTTGGTATATAAGACGACTAGTGTAAGACCTCTCGCGTAATGCGCTGCGCTGAGGATTATAGCGCTCAAGTTATTGAAAAATAAACGGAGTGTACGTAGGTACATGAGTATTGTTTTTCAATAACTTGAGCGTTAGAAGCCCAGCGCAGTAGCATTACGCAGAGGTCTTTAGTCATATACAAACAACTAACAATAGTCGAGAGAGATAATCATGACCTTTACTTTACCCGCATTACCATACGCAGCCACCGCATTAGAACCGCATATTTCGGCACGCACCTTAGAATTTCACCATGGCAAACATCATAATACTTACGTGGTGAATTTGAATAAATTGATTGAAGGCACTGATTTGGCAAGCGCTTCTTTGGAAGAAATCATCAAAAAATCCGCTGCTGATGCTAGCAAAGCGGGCATTTTTAATAATGCCGCGCAGGTTTGGAACCATACTTTCTATTGGAACTCCATGAAGCCTAATGGCGGCGGCAAACCAACGGGTGAATTAGCGGCAAAAATTGACGCCGATTTCGGCAGCTTTGAAGCATTTGCCGAACAATTCAAAAACGCAGGCGCAACCCAGTTTGGCAGTGGCTGGGCATGGTTGGTGCTAGAAGCTGGCAAATTGAAGGTGACTAAAACCCCGAATGCTGATTTACCCATGGTGCATGGACAAACCGCCTTGCTCACTATGGATGTGTGGGAACATGCTTATTATTTAGACTTCCAAAACCGCCGCCCGGACTATATGGGCGCGTTCTTGGAACATCTGGTTAATTGGGATTTTGTGGCAGATAATTTGAAGAATGCTTAAAAAACTTGATTTATACACATTTTTTGTGTAAAAATAACCAATGAATAGTGCGGATATTATTAAAATGCTGAAAAGTGATGGCTGGGAGCATATGCGTACCAGCGGTAGCCATTGGCATTTTAAGCACCCAACGAAAAAGGGTATTACAACAGTTCCGCACCCTAAAAGGGATGTGCCTAAGGGAACTTTGAATAATATTTTGAAACAGGCGGGATTAAAATAATATGTTGAACTATATAGCGGTTATTCACAAAGAAGAAGAATCTGATTTTGGGGTAAGTTTTCCTGATTTTCCTGGTTGTATTACCGCAGGAACCACTATTGATGACGCAAAAGATATGGCTCAAGAGGCTTTGTCTGGGCATGTTGCTTGTATGTTGGAGGAAAACCTACCCCTGCCTAAACCCAGTAGTTTAGAGAATATATCAAAAAATGATGATTATAAGGACGCGAGCGCCTATTTTGTTGTTGGTATTAATGTCCCAAAGAAAGAACCTATACGTTTTAATGCCAGTATAGATGCAGAATTGCTTTCTTTAATTGATTTAAAAGCTAAGCAATTTGGGCTGACTCGCTCGGGCTTTATTGCGCAAGCCGCTAGAAAAGAATTAGGTCTTTGAATAACAGATTCCACAAACACTTTGCGCTCAAACAAAAAATAAGCTAAGTGACGAGGGCTTGCGCTTTCAGTTTAAGGAATAAAAATGCATACTGTTGTTGTTGAATCACCCTCTAAAGCCAAAACTATTAATAAATATCTGGGTAAGGATTTTACCGTGCTGGCTTCTTTTGGGCATGTGCGCGATTTGCCTTCGAAGGATGGTTCGGTGCGCCCGGATGAAGATTTCGCCATGGATTATGTGGTGGATGCGGATTCCAAAAAACATATTAATGAAATTGCCCGTGCTGCCAAGCAGTCGGATATTTTATATCTCGCGACCGATCCGGATCGCGAAGGAGAGGCAATTTCTTGGCATGTGGTGGAAGCTCTGCAAGAAGCTAAAGCGCTGAAAAAAGGCTTGGTTATCAAGCGCGTAGTCTTTCATGAAATTACCAAAACCGCCATTTTAAAAGCTTTTGAATCTCCCCGTGAAGTGGATATGGATTTGGTGAATGCCCAGCAAGCGCGCCGCGCTTTGGATTATCTGGTGGGCTTTAATCTCTCGCCGGTATTATGGCGGAAACTGCCGAGTGCAAAATCCGCAGGACGGGTACAATCCGTAGCGTTGCGTTTGGTTTGTGAGCGTGATGCGGAGATTGAATCTTTCGTTGCCCGTGAATATTGGGATGTAACCGCGCGTTTGACTACCGCAAAAAAAGAAAGTTTTGTGGCGCGGTTGTCTGAATGGCAAGGGGAAAAATTAGAAAAATTTTCGATTATAAATGCCGAGCAGGCGCAAAAAATCGTCGCCGCTTTGGAAAATTGCAATGTAACCATTAAAAAAGTTACGCCCAAACAACAACGTCGCAATCCTGAACCACCTTTTACCACTTCTACTTTGCAAATGGATGCTTCGAGACGTTTACGTTTTTCCGCTAAAAAAACCATGACTTTAGCGCAAAAGCTTTATGAAGGGGTAACTTTTGAAGGCGAAACCGTAGGTTTAATCACCTATATGCGTACCGATGGGGTACAAGTTTCGCAAGAAGCAATTGCCGGTGCGCGGGAATATATCGCCCAAAAACATGGGACGAATTATGTGCCGGCTACCCAGCGTAATTATCAGGTGAAACAAAAAAATGCGCAAGAAGCGCATGAAGCCATCCGCCCCACTTCGCTTAGTCGCACGCCCGAACAAATGCGCAGCTTTTTAGAAGATGATGCGTTTAAATTATACGAATTGATTTTTAAACGCATGGTCGCCAGCCAGATGGAATCCGCCGTTTATGATCAAGTGTTGATGGAAGCGGAGGAGCCCAAAACTAAAGCGGTTTTTCGTGCTACGGGTTCTATTTTGAAATTTGATGGTTTCTTGGCGTTATACCGCGAAGGAAAAGACGAAGACGAAGAAGACGAAGAAAGCCGCTTGTTGCCACCATTAGAAGTAGGGCAGGATTTATCCGCGAGTGAGCTAAAAGGCAATCAGCATTTTACCGAGCCTCCGCCGCGTTATTCCGAAGCGAGTTTGGTTAAGCGCTTGGAAGAATTGGGCATTGGCAGGCCATCCACCTATGCAAGTATTATTTCCGTATTGCAAGATCGCGGCTATGTACGTTTAGATAAACGCCGTTTTATTGCCGAAATGCGTGGGCGTTTGGTGAATGCCTTTTTGGAAAGTTTTTTTAAAAAATATGTAGAATATGATTTTACCGCTAATTTAGAAAATCAGTTAGATGATGTGGCCAGTGGTAAATTAGATTGGAAAACCGTGTTGCGTGATTTTTGGCAAATATTCATCGCCAATGTGGCGCAGGCAAAGGAAATTCAACAGCCCGAAATTATTGCCGCTTTAGATAAATTACTCGCACCCTTTATTTTTGGCACCCAAAATGTCACCGAAGAAACGCGCAAATGCCCCGCCTGTGCAGAAGGTTCTTTGTCTTTAAAAACCGGGAAATTTGGTGCATTCTTGGGCTGTTCGGGCTATCCTACTTGCAACTATACCAAACAATTAGGTGAAGATGCAGGCGCAAATAGCGAAGATGGCGCCCCCATAACTGACTTGCCGCGCCTACTGGGCAATGCTGAATCGGGCGAGGAAATCTGGCTGAAAAAAGGCCCTTATGGGGTGTATGTGCAGCAGGGTGAAGGCACTAAACCCAAACGTGCAAGTTTGCCGAAAGGCACTTCGGTTGAAGGGATGAATTTAGAGCAAGCAAACAAGCTATTAAGTTTGCCGCGTGAAGTGGGCTTGCATCCAGAAACTAATAAAATGATTACCGCAGGTCAGGGGCGTTTTGGGCCTTATTTACTGCATGATGGCAAATATACTTCGCTGACTTCGGAAGATGATTTGCTTACCGTAGGCATGAACCGCGCAGTCGCCCTAATTAGCGAAAGCGGCAAGAAAAGCAGCGCCGAGCCTTTGCGAGTGATTGGCGCGCACCCAGAAGGCGGCGATGTGGCAGTATTCGCCGGGCGTTATGGACCTTATGTTAAGCACGGCAAAGTCAATGCATCTTTGGGCAAAGGACAAACGCCAGAGAAAATAACCTTGGAAGAAGCAATCGCTTTGATAAATGCGCGTGCGGCGGCGGCTCCTGCCAAGGGGAAAAAAGCTCCGGCTAAAAAAGCAGCCGTTAAGAAAGCGACGACTAAAAAAGAACCTGCAGAAAAAGCCGCAAAAAAACCTGCGGCAAAGAAAGTGGCGAGTAAGCTTAAAAAAGAATAGAGCTTATAATCCGACTACAGAGAGTTTCTCCGTCCATAAAAGGGTAAGAAAAGCCGCTGCTATGGCGATGCCATAAGGGACGGGCTCACGCTTTCTCAATACACGAAAATTGGTTTTTTCTGCGCTTAGAAAAGTGCTGCAAATCGGGCGCATAATTAGCAAGAAAGCGGTTAATAATCCCCCATATAACGACGTATATAATATAAGCATGGTGCTCGCCTCGCCCCAGCTGCACCACAGCGCACAAACCGCCAATAATTTAATATCTCCTCCGCCCATTAAACGCAGCACAAAAACCGCATAACCAATGGCAAAATAGAGCAAAAATGAGTATAAACTGCCCAGCCATTGCACCGCTTCAGGATGCATAAACCCTGCAATAGGAAACAAAACCAGAATAATTAAATTCAACCAATTAGGTATCACAAAACGTGAGGTATCTAAATATACGACGATCGCCATGAGAATGGTGAGAATTATTGCTAAAGTCATTTTTTATCCATTGTAAGTTTTATATTTTTCTCAACCCCACAAAATATTATTTTTTCTTATCAACACCCTCCATTGTCATCCCCGCCTTGTGCGGGGATCTAGGGCTACAAATTCGGTCTTTTTTGTGTCCCGAGATCCCCGCACAAGGCGGGGATGACAATGGAGAGTATGTATAAAAATAAATTATTTCGCAAAAAATATCGTGTGGGATAATTTTATTCACAACTAATAGAAATATTAAGGAAATTGCAAGTATTCTTATGTATAATACAAAAATGCTGTTCAAAATTATATTTTATGGTTTTTTAATTTATGCATTTTTGGTGCTGGGGCTGTTTTTGTTCCAACGCAAGCTTATTTATCACCCCCTGCGAGAAGAATTAAACCCACAAATAGTTGGGTTAAAAGACACGCAAAAAACCAGCATCAGGGCAGAAGATGGTACGCAACTAAGCTTATGGTGGCAAGCACCGCAAAACAATCTGCCCATTATTGTCTATTTCCACGGCAATGCTGGGAACTTGAAAATGCGAGCCGATAAGTTTCATGGTTTTATCGCCCAAAATTTTGGCTTGGTCGCCGTTAGTTATCGTGGCTATGGCGATAGTATGGGCGCTCCCAGTGAAGCAGGAATTTATATGGATGCTCGTGCAGCCATAAAATTTGCCCAAACACAATTTCCCCAGCAACCGATTATATTATACGGAGAATCACTTGGTAGCGGCGTGGCGGTGCAAATGGCGGCGGAATTTCCCGCGCAAATGTTAGTTTTAGAAGCTCCCTACACTTCCATTTCGGCGCGTGGCGCGGAGCTTTATCCGATGTTTCCCATTAAATATATTACGCGGGATAATTTTAATTCTTTAGAAAAAATTCCCCACCTGAAGATGCCACTTTTAATTTTCCACGGCGCCAAAGATGAGGTTATTCCCCTGCACCAAGGACAGCGCCTCTTAGCCGCCGCACCTGAACCGAAAAAAGGCTTGTTTTATCCTGATATTGGACATACGGATTTTTCGCCCGCCTTGCTGGCGCAGGAAATTATAAATTTTTATCACGAGCTTGGATTTGATGCTTCAGTCGCAAAACTTCCACCTGTAACTGATTAACATTTAAGCCCTCGGGCGCAATGGCATCGCCACAAATAACCCGTATGGGGTTGCGTTTATGAAAAGGATAAAACCGTCGCCAGCTTTTTAGATAACGCCGACTAAAAATGCTTCCCCATAGACCCGTCATTGCCAAAGGATAAACTGGCACTGGGTTGCGCTCTATCATGTGAATAACCCCTTGTTTGAAGCGACTAATGCCGCCCGTATAGGTCAATTGACCTTCAGGGAAAATACAGATTAAATCCCCTGCTTGCAGCCCGGCGGAAATTTCATCCATTGCAGCACTTACTGATTGCCGCGTGGGAAGTATAGGAATAGCGCGATTGAGACGCATAAAATAATTCACGATGGGTAGATTATAAATATCCGCATCAATTACAAAACGAATCGGACGCGGACATCCTACCGCTAAAATTGCCCCATCCGCGTAAGAAACATGGTTGCACACCAGCACCGCTGCCCCGTGAGCAGGAATTTTATCCAAGTGTTGATAATCTGGCTTATAAATATAATTAATCACCATACTCAAAGCCAAACGGTAGAAGGGCTCGCGTCCGAGTTTCCAAGCTTTATATAATTCAATAAATATTTTTCTCATAATTTGATTTTATAGCATATAACTTAAAAGTTATTTAACTTTTAGAATATAAAGTGGGTTTTCATTACCATAAAAGGAGTTTTTCATGAATAAAACTTACAATAGCGCCAAGGACGCCCTAAGCGACTTGCTTAAAGATGGCATGACCATCATGGCAGGTGGTTTTGGTTTATGCGGCATTCCTGAGAATTTGATTGATGCCATAAGAGATTCTGGCGTCAAAGATTTAACCGTAATTTCTAATAATTGTGGCGTGGATGATTTTGGCTTAGGCAAACTGCTTACCACGCGCCAAATCAAAAAAATGGTTTCTTCTTACGTAGGTGAAAACAAAACTTTTGAGCGGCAATATCTCGCCGGTGAGTTGGAAATTGAGTTTAATCCGCAAGGCACTTTGGCAGAACGCATCCGCGCTGGCGGTTCGGGCATTCCTGCTTTTTATACCAAAACCGGGGTCGGGACTATTATTGCTGATGGTAAAGAATTACGCGATTTTGACGGCGAGACCTACGTAATGGAAACCGCCCTAAAAGCAGATATTGCTATCATTAAAGCGTGGAAATCCGATGTTACGGGCAACCTACTTTTCCGCAAGACTTCACGCAATTTTAATGCTCCGATGGCAATGGCAGGTAAAATAACCATCGCCGAAGTAGAAGAAATCGTTCCCGCTGGTGGACTAGATGCCGATAATATTCATGTTCCTGGATTATTCGTACAACGCATATTAAAAGGCGAACATTTCGAAAAACGCATAGAAGCCAGAACCCTAAGAGCAAGCTAAACAAAGACAACCCTTACAAGAAATACCCGTACACGAAAGACAACACAAAAACCCAGTCCGTACAACGTTACGCCGGCAGGCGGATAAAAACGGACGAGCGCAGCGAAGGACACCCGCATTGAGCGGGAAAGCCCCAATCTTTTTAATTGAAGAGGGGGCGCTTAAACACAAAAAGGAGAATCCTAATATGACTTGGTCACGTGAAGATATTTGCCGTCGGGCAGCACAAGAATTGCAAGATGGTTATTATGTTAATTTAGGCATTGGCATTCCCACGCTAGTTGCCAATTATATTCCTGATAATATGTTCGTAACCTTGCAAAGCGAAAATGGTATGCTCGGCATGGGTCCATATCCTTTGGAAGGTGAAGAAGATGCGGACTTAATCAACGCCGGCAAACAAACCATTACTGAATTACCGCATAGCGCCTATTTCGACAGCGCTACCTCTTTTGCCATGATTCGCGGCGGACATATAGATTTAGCCATTCTCGGTGCCTTACAAGTATCCCAAGACGGCGATTTAGCCAATTGGATGGTACCAGGAAAAATGATTAAAGGTATGGGCGGCGCGATGGATTTAGTTGCGGGCGTGAAAAAGATTCTCGTACTAATGGAGCACAACGCCAAAGACGGCAGCCCTAAATTAGTAAAACAATGCGATTTGCCGCTCACGGGAAAAAAAGTGGTAAATATGATAATAACTGAACTGGGAGTTTTCTCGGTTGGCGATAATCACATAAAAGTGCAAGAGCTAGCCGAAGGTGTAACCGCAGATGAGGTTAAAGCAAAAACTGAAGCAGCATTGGTTTTTTAAACTATCCGCCACTTGCTATTAATTCCAATTTTGTATGGGGAATTTTAAAGTGGAATTAGTATAAATACAAAAAACTCTAGGGCATCTCTAATAACCCGCTCTGGCGAGCAAAATGCAGTGGCGCCAATACTTTCAAAACATTAAGACCTCTGCTTAATGCTACTGCGCTGAGGTCTTAATGTTGGCAGCATATACTTCATAGGTGAGTATTGCTGTAAGCTCCATCGCAGATAAGTTTGCCGCTAGAATAGGTTATTAGAGATGTAGTGTTTTATAAATTTAAAAGGTTATTAAACCGCCGACTGTAACTCACGCCGAATTTGTTCAGGATCAAGCGATAAAAACTGTTTTATATTGCGGGTAGCTTGGCGCAAACGTTGTTTGTTTTCTACCAATGCTATGCGCACATGCCCATCGCCATATTCACCAAAACCAATACCGGGAGCTACGGCAACTTCGGCTTTGTCCAGCAATAATTGTGAAAACGCTAACGAGCCCATATCGCGATATGGTTCGGGTATCGGCGCCCAAACAAACATGCTAGCCGTCGGCGGCGTAACATTCCAGCCCGCTTCACGCAGACCTTTTATCATCACATCGCGGCGTTCTTTATAGCGATTACGCGTTTCAATCACGCAATCTTGCGGACCGTTTAAGGCTGCCGCTGCGGCAACCTGAATGGGAGTAAACGCGCCATAATCCAGATAAGATTTAATCCGCGTGAGGGCGGAAATTAATTTTTGGTTACCCACCCCAAAGCCCACGCGCCAGCCTGCCATGGAGTAAGTTTTACTCATAGAGGTGAACTCTACAGCAATGTCTTTAGCACCTTTAACCTGCAAGATAGAAGGCGGAGGATTATCGTCAAAATATAATTCGCAATATGCCAAGTCAGAAATAACATAAATGCCATGAAAACGGCACAAATCCACCACTTGTTCATAAAAAGCTAAATCCACCACCTCGGTAGTTGGGTTACAAGGATAGCTAAAAATAACTGCGACAGGTTTAGGCTGGCAATGTTTAATCGCACGTTTTAGTTGAGCGATGAAGTCAAATCCTTCGCCTTTTGGCAAATGCCAAACGGATGCGCCAACAATAATCGCCCCATAAGGATGAATAGGATAGCTGGGATTGGGAACCATCACCACATCTCCCGGAGCAGTAATTGCCTGCACCAGATTCGCCAAACCTTCTTTGGAGCCTATGGTTACCACCACTTCTCTTTCGGGGTCTAATTCCACCCCAAAGCGGCGCTGATAATAATTTGCCTGTGCTTTGCGTAAACCAATAATTCCCTTCGACATAGAATAACCATGGGCACGCGGGTTATCAATCGTCTCTTTCATTTTGGCGACGATATGCGCAGGCGTCGGACCATCGGGGTTGCCCATGCCCAAATCAATAATATCTTTTCCTGCGGCTCTATCCCGAGCTTTTTTTGCATTTACTTCCGCAAAAACATACGGGGGCAGGCGTTTTATTCGGTAAAATTCGTCACTCATGATAATCTCTTAAGGATATTTTTAATGATACATTATATTTGGGTTATTATTCTGGCTTGCACGACGTTGATTGTAACGAGATTCAGGCAATATAGCTGTAGGTTTGTGCCCCCCCGTATATTGATTATGGTTACCCAGATTAGCGGAGTTTTCGCTAGGATTATTATCCATCGGCGGCACATAATTTTCCACAGGAACCGCTTGTATATTATGCTCTTCCGTAGTGGTCGCGATTATTGGTGCAGGATTTACTTCTTGCACTTTTTTTGGCTCATTAACAGGTTTTGACTCATTAATTTTCCTGGGTTCTTCTTTTGGTAGCGTTGCTTCCACAGGTTTAAAACTATCCAGCTGAGCTTTTTTGGGTGGGGTGCTGGTATTGAGCGGTTGGTTGTCAATTATGGGTACAGGTTGCGCCAAGGGTTTTTCTTCCGCCATATCTGCTTTATGCTCTAACGCTAATTTATTGCGCCCATCTTCAGATATTTTTCGCTCATTTTCCAGCGATTGGATGGAGTTTTTAGCTGATGCAGCTTGTGCCTTGCTATTAGCAGGAGCATCGGGAACGGAATTTAGTTTGGGATAGTCATTTGGTTTGGCAAATTGTGCTTGCGCCTCCTTTGCCAAGGATAATTGAGGGGATAAAGATTTATTTTCTATTTTTCCATCATCTACTGGCATGTTCTGTGCTTTTACCACAGGAATATCTACCGAATTAGGCGTTTGGTCTTGTTCTACCAAATTTTCTACCGGAACTTTGCGTTTGGCTGCTGCTTTATCAACCGGTTTGCTCGGTTCGCTTGCTGGTTTAGCTTCTGGGAGCGGTTTTTCTGGCAATTCGGGCGATAATTCGGATGATAATTCTAGGGGTTCATCATATTTGTCCACAGGTTTGCTGGGTTTAGCGGCAAAAGGAATGCCCTCATCACTTACCCCATTCAATTCAGGGTGACGCGGCGTACCCATTACAGTATTATAACGCGGCGGACCTTCTTTGTAAGAACAGCTGGTTAATAATACGCATGATGCTACTAATATTCCTGCAACTTGCTTCATTTTTTTTAACTTCTCCAACAGATTTTACTATGATGTAATTGGTTTAGCGTTATGCATAAAGCTTGTCTAGCGACAAATTAAATGCTTTTATTCACACTACCCGACACTTTTTTGCTAAATAAAATATTTATTATATATCAGCACCATCCGTCGTCATTCCTGCTGCGGCTAAGAATCTCTCTTTATACTTGCTAATGCTTAGTTTGGGGCGAAAGAGATTCTTAGCCGCAGCAGGAATGACGACGGATAGTTTGAGTAAAAACAAAAAATGTCGGGTAGTGTGGCTTTTATTGTGTGTCTTTTACACTTTTTTAGGTAAATGCAGTGTATTATTGACGATATGATATTAGCCATGCTTGACCTTGGCGTTTAATATCAGTACACTAGACTTTGTATTATTTGGTGCAACAACAAGTTTCGGGCACAATGGAAGAAGAAAAACGCTCCTTTGTTGATCAGCTAGTCGCAAAAAAGGGGCATCTGGTTCACAAATTAAAGGCAAAAGACTCAACAGGACGTTGGGCTTATTATTTCGTGTTGGTGGAATCCGCACGCGAACAGAATTTTTTGAATGCCCTTAAGTCGGAGGAAACTATCGACTTGGAGGATTTCGGAAAAGTCATTGCTTCGTGCTATGGAGAAGAACCAAATGAGCAGATTAAAAAAATGCTCAAAGATAAATATGGTTTTGAAGTTTAGCTTGTTAAGTTAACGATAATTTAAAACTTAAGTGATAAGTTTAATAAACCAACATTTAATAAATGGCGATAAAAAATAAAAATAGGAGCCAGCTATGTCAACACCAAAAAATACTGATAGTTATTTAGGCAAATGTGCCGAAATGATGTTTGATTTGCGTAAAGCTCCCTTAGAATTAAAGGAAGTTTCCGCAGGACGCGCAGGGGCGGCAATTGCATTTGTGGTGGCATCTATTCCTATGGGGGTAGGGTTTTGCCCACCAGCTTAAATGTGGGCGATGCCTGACAATAAAGAACCCCGCCCCAAGGGG
>DIUV01000044.1:0-58397 GCA_002423155.1 Alphaproteobacteria bacterium UBA6149 | reverse complement strand
GGGGAATTTAACCCTGAAGTGGATTAAATCTTCACAAACACCCATTCGCAATTAGTTTCTGGTGAATTGATTTCCGGCGTATTCAACGTACAATTAATGACGATTTGTTGCGTCTTTTGCGGATGTCCGTCATGACCAAGATAAACACTTTCTTCTACGCTTAATTGAGCGGGGGAATTATTGGAAAACATCCAGACTTTTCCGCTGACAGAAACCAAGCGAATGCTGCCGTCTTTTTGCGGTTGGCAGCGTATATCTGGATGTAGGTGAAAGCGGAGGCTGGCAGTAACATTGGTTTCGGTTTTGCCTTCTAAGCAAATTAAACTATCTATTCCAGCAAATCTATCGCCTGATTTAGAAAGCTGAATCATGCGTGTATGGCGAATATTTTGGGCGATAAAATTTTCTGAAGAATTCTGCGCAATCAAATTGCCGCGCTCTTCATGGAAAATAGGGATGGGAATTTCTTCTGCGCGTGCCACTGCTTCTAAGGGCGGCGGTTCAGAAATGGATAATGTGGAATGCGCTTCGGGTTGGCGCACAATTTGCTGCCAACGGGGATCCACGCCCAGATACCCACCACAATTTACAACAAATCGCTCGCCATCATCGCTAAATTCTACGCTGAGTGGAGCTTTGCCATTAACATTGCTGAAAGTTTGGAAAAATACTACGGTTTTGCGGCGTGATAGGCGGCATAAAGAAGGGAAAACATGAAGCCCTTGGGGGGCGGCATCATCTTCAATGCCTGCTAAGCTTAATATGCGTGCAATCAACGCGGCATTTTCCATGGTGCTGCCAAAAAACAAGGCTAAGCGCCCATCACCATGACAAAGCAAACGTAAACTCTGCCCAGCTTGGACAATAAACTCCCCTAATTCTTTTTGAAAAGATACTATTTCTTGCGGAAAAGACCCCATTTCTTGCGGAAAATAATTCTCCCCTAAATCTTCTTCTGGCAGCAGCACCCATGCGGCGATTAATATTTGCAATATCTCCAAATGGCGCGCAGGATTTTGGGATATATGTAAATTACCCACAGGAAATTCTCGCGCAATGGCTGTACGCATGGCGTCACAAGCTGATTTAAGTAAAAAATTAGCCTCTGGCAGCAAACTCGCCGCACTTATTAGGCCCCAAGCGCGTGCAACGCCGCCAATATACTCGCGTGCAACGCCGCCAATATACTCACGCTTTTTATTATCCTCACCAACAGGAGCATTGTGCAAACGGCGCAAATGCTGCAAAATGCTTTTCCCCAAACGCCGACGAAAGGCTTTGCTGCCGCCTTTTAAGTAAAACGGGCGATAGAGTAGCCACATAGCCAGACGTTTACCGGCAATATCCGCATCCCAGGCTTCGGGGGATGTATTATCGCGCGAGTTAGCAAAACTATTGATAAATTCACGCACAAAGCTGGCGGCTAATTTATGCTGATTGGCAACGGCTACTTCATGTATCCAGCCGAAATTATAAAATTCTTTGCGCCAACTAACTGGAGCATTTTCGCAAAGCCAATCAATATTGCCCTGCATTTCAATACTCGCCCCCCCTAAATCAAAGCGGCGACGTAATAATTTGCGCCCCAAAGGAGGGACGCTGGCAGGCCAAGGCAGCACGCTAATAGTCTGCTGGTTAACCCCTTGCTGTGCAATAATTTGCGGCGATAAAACCGAGAGAACTCGTAAATGAAACCAGCGAAACCAATTCATTATATCATACCTTCACAAATTCTTGTCTCTACCAATTCCGCCAATATATGTAAGGCAGTGATGTGCACTTCTTGTATGCGTGCAGTGGAAGTTTCAGGCACCACCAATAATAAATCTGCTTCTTTAATTTGCCGACCTTTTTCGCCCGTGAGTAGCACTGTATAAATATCTTTTTGTTTTGCTTCACGCAAGGCTGCTAAAATATTGGGGCTGGAACCAGAGGTGGAAAGCGCAATTAATACGTCCCCCGTTTGTCCTAAGGCTTCTACTTGTCGGGCAAAAATGCGTTCAAAACCATAATCATTGCCAATTGCGGTGATGATGCCGCTATCCGCAGATAAAGCAATGGCGGCAAGTCCCGCCCGCTCTTTGACAAAGCGACCAACAAACTCACCAGCTATATGCATAGCATCGCAAGCGCTGCCGCCATTGCCACAGATGATTAGTTTTTTGTCGGTTTGTAATTGCACGCTGAGTAATTCTGCTAGTGCATGCAACTCTTGCGCATATTCGGCAAAGAATTTTTCTGTTGCTTGTAGGTGGCGGCGGATATTTTCTTGATAATTATTTGTGGAGTTTGTGGCTGGTTTTGTGGTGGTTATATCCATATCACCCTCGCAATGCTAAAATATTATCGGCATAAGCATTCGCATCACCTGTAAATATTGCTGAACCTGCCACTAACACATCCGCCCCCGCTTTAATCACCTGCGCGGCGTTTAGCTTAGTGATGCCCCCATCTACTTGTAAATCAATTTTTCTGCCCGTTTTTATGCCCATTTTATCAATTTTCTCACGCAAGGCGGTGATTTTGGATAATTGAGATTCAATGAATTTTTGCCCGCCGAATCCGGGATTTACCGTCATCACCAGCACCAAATCGACCATATCTAGCACATAATCTACGGCATTTTCAGGGGTGGAGGGCACAATGGATACCCCCGCTTTTTTTCCCAAAGATTTTATGCGTTGTAAAGAACGGTGTAAATGTGGGCTCGCTTCGGCATGGATGGTGATAATATCCGCTCCGGCTTGGGCAAAATTTTCTAAAAAAGGATCGGCGGGCGCAATCATCAAATGCACATCAAAAACTGCGTCGCTATAGGGGCGCAGGGCTTTAACCACATCGGGCCCGATGGTGAGATTAGGAACAAAATGCCCATCCATCACATCCACATGAATATAGTCCGCCCCGGCTTTCGTTATGGCAGTAATCTCTTCACCCAGACGGGCAAAGTCAGCAGAAAGTATGGATGGGGCAATGCGTGTGTTTTGTTGCATAGGGACTTTTTTGGTTGTGAACGAGCTTTATTTTGGATGCCTATTGTGCGTAATTTTACTATAAAATGCAATCAAGGAAATATAATTAGTTGACCTAATGTGATTTTCGGTAAAAAAGAAGGGAAATATCAAAATAATTTTAAGGAAAAAATAACATGATTGCCTCTCGTCTTCAAGCTGTTCAACCTTCACCAACTATGGCGGTTACTGCCAAAGCGGCGCAATTAAAAGCCGAAGGAAAAGATATTATTGGGCTAGGCGCTGGTGAGCCCGATTTTGATACGCCAGATCATATTAAACAAGCAGGCATTGCCGCGATTGAACGGGGCGAAACTAAATATACACCTGTAGATGGAACTGCCGCATTGAAAGACGCAATTATTGCGAAGTTTCAGCGCGATAATAATTTGACTTATGCGCGAAATGAAATAGTGGTTGGTTGCGGTGCTAAGCAGGTGATTTTTAATGCTATGTTGGCAACTGTAAATGCAGGTGACGAAGTAATTATTCCTGCTCCTTATTGGGTTTCCTATCCTGATATGGTGACGGTGGCCGAAGGAAAATCGGTAATTGTTCCCACTTTGGCAAAAGATGCATTTAAACTAACCCCGGCACAATTAAGCGCGGCGATTACGCCGAAAACTCGCTGGTTGATTTTAAATTCTCCGTCGAACCCCACCGGGTCTGCTTATACGGCAGATGAATTAAAAGCTTTGGCAGAAGTTTTAAAAGCTGCTCCGCATGTGCATATCTTGGCGGATGATATTTACGAATATCTGATTTATGATGATTTTAAATTTGCAACTTTAGCAAGTGTCGCGCCTGAGTTAAAGTCAAGAATTTTAACTGTAAATGGGGTTTCTAAAGCTTATTCCATGACTGGCTGGCGCATTGGTTATGCCGCTGGTGCTAAAGAAATAATCTCTGCTATTACCAATGTGCAATCACACAGCACTTCTAACCCTTGCTCTATCAGCCAAGCGGCATCTGTCGCGGCTTTGAATGGTGACCATGGGTTTTTAAAAACTTGGGTACAGGCATTTCAAGCTCGCCGTAACATGGTAGTGGCAGCTTTAAACAAAATCCCCGGCATTACTTGCGCCACTCCGCAAGGCGCGTTTTATGTATTCCCTTCTTGCGAGGCACTAATTGGCAAAAAAACTCCCAATGGCGAAGTGATTAACAACAGCACCGATTTTTCCCGTTATTTGTTGGAAGAAGCATTGGTGGCAGTGGTAATGGGTGAAGCATTTGGTATGGATGGTTATTTCCGTATTTCTTATGCTACTTCCGAAACTGCGTTGGAAAAAGCTTGTGCGCGGATTGCGGACGCTGTTGCAAAATTGAGCTAATATCATGAGCGGACAGCTAGTAAAATCCTCCCTCACCGTTGGGGGATTGACCTTGGTGTCACGCGTGTTTGGCTTTATTCGGGATATGCTGGTTGCTTATTTTCTGGGAGCGACCGCGCAGACGGATGCTTTTTTTGTGGCGATTCGCATACCAAATTTATTGCGGCGCTTATTTGCGGAAGGGGCGTTTAACGCGGCCTTTTTGCCGATGTTTGCTGGCATGTTGAAAACCGAAGGGGAAGAAGTTTCTTTGAAATTTGCCTCGCAGGTGGGTTCTTATTTGCTGATGGTTTTACTGGTGGTGACGGCTTTATGCATGATTTTCACCCCTGAATTAATGGATATATTAGCGCCGGGATTCTCGCAAGACCCCATAAAATACACTCTGACGATTACGCTTACGCGGATAACTTTTCCCTATATTATTTTTATCTCTTTAGTGTGTTTGCTGGGGGGTATTTTGAATAGTACGGGCAAATTTGCAGTCGTCGCGATGGTTCCCATCATCATGAATATCACCATGATTGTCGGATTATTTATTTTTCGACCCTTAGTTCCCTCTGACGCACATGCCTTAAGCGCTGGCGTTACCCTTGCTGGAGTTACGCAATTTTTATGGCTAGTCTGGTTTTGTCGTAAAGCCAAAATGTTGCCGCGTTTTGGTTTTGCTAAGTTGACTCCGCAGGTTAAAAAACTGCTCTTATTGATTGCACCTGCCGCTTTGGGGGCAAGTGTGGGGCAAGTGAATGTGTTGATGGATACTTTTTTTGCCTCCAATCTGGGCAATGCGATTTCTTATCTTTATTATGCCGATCGCATTTACGAAATGCCCATTGGGGTAATTGGGGTGGCGGTAGGCACGGCTTTATTACCCACTCTTTCCAAACATGCGCGTGCAGGTGATAAAGACGCAGTAATTGCGGATACTAATCAGGCTTTGATGTTACTCACTTTGTTTGGTTTACCTGCGGCAGTGGCATTGGCAACCATTGCCACGCCAATAATCCAGATAGTATTTGAGCGTGGAGCTTTCTTGGCGGCGGATACTAAAATGGTGGTTCCTGCTTTGATAATTTATTGTTTTGGCTTGCCAGCTTATTTAGCCTTAAAAGTATTCACTAGTAGTTTTTACGCCGAGCAAAATACCAAAACTCCAATGAAAGTGGCGGTTTTTTGTATGGGCATAAATTTTCTTATCAATTTTATATTTATTGAGCATTTTGGTTATCTGACCTTGGCGGCATCTTCCGTATTTTCTGCGTGGCTGAATGTAACGATTACGGGGGCATTATTATATAAACAAGGCAATTTTCGTCCCGATCGTAAATTGATGATATTCATTTTAAAATCTGGTTTTTCCTGCACAATAATGGCGTTAGTTTTGTATTATTGCGCCCTGCCCTTGAGAGATTATTTTATGGGCAGCTCTTGGCAAAAAGCCCTTTCGGGCTGCCTATTAATCTCTGTGGGTGGTGGTGTTTATTTCGCCTGCTTGTTTGCCTCACGCGCTGCCAAACCAGAACAAATATTCAAAATTCTCAAGAAAAAATCTTGAGGTGGGACCGAGTCTTAATTATCTATAGAAAGATCCACCCTACACGACAGTAGTATTAACAAGGCATTTATATATTGAAATACAATAAAAAAGTTCGCTCTCTCCGTCGTCATTCCTGCTGCGGCTAAGAATCTCTTTCGCCCTAAACGAGGCACTCACAAGCGGAAAAAGAGATTCTTAGCCGCAGCAGGAATGACGACGGAGAGAGCGATTTTAAGAAATAAATACTTACCATTCAATAGCTTCGCAATATTAACGGTACTGTCGTGTAGGGTGAGAAATATCTGCTTTTGTAGAGAAATCGAAAGGCACCCGCATGAAGGCTCATTCCAAGGCGATTTCCGCTTATCCTTGCTAAAATTATAAATATCCGCAATAACTTATAATGAAAATTCTATGAAGTCAGGAATAATCAAATGACGTGGGAGATAGCCCTCACATTATGCACGGTCATCGTGCTGTTTATCACCTTTGTTCGTCAATCTGCTGAAACGGAGCTGTTGGCGCTTGCGGCGACTAGTGTGCTGCTGCTTTTTGGAATACTTTCCACCAAAGATTTACTCGGTGTCTTCAGCAATCCAGCGGCGATGACGGTAGCGGCGATGTTTATTATGAGTGCTGCTCTCGACAAAACAGGGGTGATCGATGCACTTGGCAAAGCTGCGATCAGGCTGGCAGAAAAGAATGTCAAGCTTGCCATCGGCTGTATTTTTCTGGCTGTATTTATTGGGTCATTCTTCGTGAATAACACTTCCGTCGTGCTAATCATGATTCCGATTATGATTATGCTGTCAAAGAAACTCTCTCTCTCGTCATCGAAATTGCTGATGCCGCTTTCTTATATTTCCATTCTCGGCGGCACCTGTACGTTGATTGGCACATCCACCAACCTATTGGTGGATGGGGTGGCGCAGCAAATGGGCATGCAGCCATTTGGCATGTTCGAGATGCTGATTCCTGGGCTGGCGTTGGCACTTGGTGGAATCATCTACATGCTTACCATTGGTCAGCGTTGGTTGCCCGTGCGCGAATCGCTCGCGGATCGATTTGATCAAACCAATAAACGCAAATATCTATCGCAAATAAGCATAGGGCAAGGATCGGCACTGATTGGCAAAACGATAGCCGAAAGCGGATTCACTCGCGCCAAGGATTTCGAGATTGTACAATATATTGCATCGGATGCCCAGAAAACCACTATTGGTTCATTGTTGGCACTAATGGATGCGGCGCGTATTTTCCGTAAAAAAATGGATATTAAAGAAACCCGCAAAACTATTAACATGAGTGAAGAGTTAAAAGAAGGCGACCGGCTGATTATTGTTTCTGGTCAGCGTAATATTCTTACCGCTGACAAAGACATTGGCATTACCAGCGAGGATTTATTAGCAGATAACACAGAAACTATGGAAGGTGTTGTGGCGCCTGGGTCTTCGCTGGTTGGGCAGTTTGTCGATCAGTTTAATCAGGCGGATATTTATCATGCACAGATTATCGCTGTACATCGGTACAACGGCCAAATTAGCACAGACTTCAACATGGTGCGCCTCGCCGTAGGTGATACGGTATTGATGAAGGGTGAGGAATCAGAGCTTGGAAGATTATTTGAGGAAGACCAGGTCGTTAACCTGAGTAAACCTGAGCACGAGCCTTATCAGAAAAAACATGCTCCGATTGCCATTGCCGCGCTGTTTGTAGCGGTGGGGCTTGCCACCTTGAACGTGCTGCCGATTGCTGGAGGTGCTTTTATTGCAGCGGTTTTGGTGATGCTCACGCGCTGCATCAAGGTGAAGGATGCCTATAAAGCCCTTCAAGGCAGCGTCTTGTTTTTGATTTACGCTATGCTTGCCATCTCGATTGCGATGGAAAAAACAGGCGCACTCAAACTGGTGATAGACGGCATCATGCAGGTGGCAAGCGGTCTGCCGCCCTTCGTGATTATCTCCATTCTTTACCTGCTAACATCTTTTATTACTGAGATATTCAGCAACAATGCCGCAGCGGTGATGCTCACGCCTATTGCTGTCGGGCTTGCCCAGTCGATGGGTGTTGATCCGCGTGCATTTGCGGTAGCGATTATGTTTGGAGCGAGTGCCAGCTTCGCAACGCCCGTCGGCTATCAAACCAATACGCTTGTGTTCAATGCAGGCGGCTATCACTTTAAAGATTTTCTTAAAATCGGCGTACCAATGAACCTGCTCATGTGGGTCATAGCGTCGATCGTCATACCACTTTATTGGGGGATTTAGACATGGCAACCAAACAAAAAACGCTCACTCGCCGCTTAAAAAAATTCTTTAAAGCCGAATCCACTGGCGGCATTTTGATGATCGCAACCGCCATCATCGCTATGATAGTCGCCAATGGCATGACAGCAGAGTGGTATCAGCATTTTGTCAAGACCCCAATCAGCTTTGAATTTGGCAATGCCAGTGTGAGTGAACCCCTCAAACAATGGGTCAAAGACATCCTCATGGTATTTTTCTTTCTGCTTGTAGGTATGGAACTTAAGCGCGAAATGTTGGAAGGTTTTTTATCCGATAGAAAACAGATTCTGCTGCCACTATTTGCCGCCATCGGAGGCATGGCGGCACCCGCAGCGGTATTTTTACTCATCAATCAAGGCATGCCAGAACATTATAACGGCTGGGCGATTCCATCCGCAACCGATATTGCATTTGCCGTATGTATCCTCATGTTAGCAGGAAAATATATTCCACCAGCACTGAAAATCTTTTTGTTGGCCATTGCCATATTTGATGATTTAGGTGCGATCCTCGTCATCGCGTTTTTCTATAGCGGTACACTTGCCATTACGCCGTTATTGATGGTTGCCGCCTGCACCGCGTTGCTGTTCTTACTCAACAAATTTCGGGTGATGGCTATTTCGATCTATTTAGCGGTAGGCGTATTGCTTTGGTTTTGCTTGTATCGCAGTGGCATTCATACCACCATCGGCGGTGTGTTGGTGGGTATGGCAATACCCTTGCGTGATCCAGACGACGAATCCAACTCACCGCTTAACACCTGTATGCACTTCCTGCATCCGTGGGTGAGTTTTCTTGTACTGCCGATTTTCGCCTTCACCACGGCAGGCATAAACCTAACGGGAATTGCGCTTTCTTCGCTATTAGAACCGCTGGTGCTTGGTGTTGCACTTGGCCTGTTTATCGGCAAACAAATTGGTATTTTTGGCACTAGCTTTCTATTGGTGAAATGCGGTTTCGCTACCCTGCCTGAAGGCACAAACTGGCGTCAGGTTTATGGTGTTTCCATCATCGCTGGCATCGGTTTTACCATGAGTCTGTTCATCGGGATGTTGGCGTTTGATAGCCAGCAGATGCAGGAACAAATGAAACTTGGCGTGATTGCTGGCTCTATACTTGCCACCGCTATTGGCTGGGTTGTACTTCGCGGCGCAACCTCAAAACCTATAAACGCAGCTCAAGGAATGACATGCAACAAAACGTAAGGGCATCTCTAATAACCCATTATGGCGAGCAAAATGCGCGGCGATGGAGTGGCGCGGTGGTGATTGGCGCGATGTTAATTTCCTCTAACATCGAGAAAGCCCCAGAACAAAGAGGTACACCATGATATTCGATAATCTTCCCACGCTGGATGAATGGATGGTCATGGCTGCTCAGTTGCAGGCATGGATTATCAAAAATGTTCTAACATTTTCATCACTACAGCAGATATTGGTCGTGGCAGCTTTGATGATTGCCACATGGGTTCTTTCTCGCAAACTAGCTAGTGCATTCGAGGAAAAGACGGCCGCATGGCGTGCACGCCACTTTTCACTGATCTCCATGCGAATTCATCTGTCGGTGCGCGAATCCTTGTCGTTGATATTTGCGCCAATGCTGCTTTGGGTTGCTGTGATGGTAGCAAATGCGGCAAAGTTGCAGGTGCTGCTTCTCAACGGTGCTGCAAGTTTGGTCACCGCGTGGGCAATGATTCGCCTTGGATCAAGCCTGGTTAAAAGCCGTTTCTGGTCGAGAGCATTAGCGATTTCCATGTGGACGATTGCCGCGCTGAATATTGTTGGCTGGCTTGATCCAACCATCGAGGTGCTTGCAAATGCAGTCATTCCTCTGGGCGACCACAAACTCTCATTGCTCGCCATTCTAAAAGGGGGCGTATTTCTCGCCGTATTCCTATGGCTTGCAGGGTTAAGCTCCGAAGGGCTGGAGCGTGCATTGTGGCGATCCAATCTCTCGCCCTCGCAGAAAGTGCTGTTTCATAAAATTGCAAAAATTATTTTAATCGGCATTGCCATCATGCTTGGCCTTAATGTGGTTGGCATTGATTTTACGGCACTCGCCGTATTCAGCGGAGCGCTCGGTATCGGTATCGGGTTTGGTTTGCAAAAAGTGTTCGCCAATCTGATGAGCGGATTCATTCTGCTTATAGATAAGTCAATCAAGCCGGGCGATGTGATTGCGGTCGGCGATACCTATGGCTGGGTAAATCGCCTCGGTGCGCGCTATGTTTCCATTCTCACGCGCGACGGCAAAGAGCATCTTATTCCTAACGAAACGCTGATTACCCAGCCTGTCGAAAACTGGACCTATTCTGATGATAAGATACGCATCCATATTCCCATCGGCGTTTCGTATAATTCTGATGTGCCGCTGGTCAAAAAACTATTGCTCGAAGTAGCGCACAAGCATCCGCGCATTATTCAAACCCCCGAGCCTGTCTGTCTTGTCAAGGGATTTGGTGATAATTCAGTGGATTTTGAAATTCGCGCATGGATTGAAGATCCCGTCAACGGCATCGGCAACGTGATGAGCGGTGTCTATGAAGAAGTCTGGAGTGCATTTAAAAAACATGGCATCGTCGTACCGTTCCCGCAGCGCGACCTGAATTTCAACATGGAGCAGATCAAGCAAATCATAAGGATGATTAAAGATGACAATAGTCGCTAAGAAAAAATCCAGCAAAAATTCGAAGCTGGTTATTCGTAATGCCACGTTAGCAGACATTTCAGCGATTAAAGCTGTTGCCATCGCTGGCGATACATGCGCGTACGCGTATGCTCCCCTGCCCGTGCGATTGAAAATCAATGTTTTGTCATTCTTTCAGGCAATGTCGGTAACATCCCTGGAGTGGCGGCGGAAACAACCCCAAACACCGAAATGGTGGCGCTTGCAGACTTGCGTTATGCCAACCTCCATACCGCCAGAAACTTCGGCACGGTGCAGAACTTTAAAGATCGCCGTTTTAACCTGTAGAGCATCTCTAATAACCCCCTCTAGCGGCAAACTTATCTGCGATGGAGCAACGCCTCCATACTCACGTATGAAGGATAAGCTCCCAATATTTTTTGGGAAGTATTGGCGCCACTCCATGCCTAAAAGGGGTTATTAGAGATGCCCTGTATTCCGTAAGTTAGGCCGAGAATAAAACAAATTAGCAAATCATAAATATTCATATGAGCAGAAATTTTTTAGAGCATAATGATCAGCAAAACAATCTATCATGAATATATCGCAACCATCGTGGAGGGGTATGCCAAATTCTTTTTGGCGCTAACTATTTTGGCGCTTCTGAATTTTTCTATGCCTGCGTCCGCAGCAATATTGGAGACGGATTCGAATTATCGGGTTGAGATAATCACTGCCGATGGCTCACCGCCAGCTTTAGTCTCGCAATTAGATGACCTCCAAAAAACACTCACAGACCGCCCAACCGCCAACTCTAGCGAAGCCGGATATGTGCTTTATCGTTTTGAACAGGATCGTGCGTACCTGCAAAAAACGCTTCAGGCGGAAGGTTATTATAAGGCGGTAATACAGGCGGATTATAATGAAGCAAAAACCACTGCACATTTTAGCATAAATCCAGGAGTACAATATCATTTTGGCGATGTAAGACTCACGGTTACTGATAAAGTGACAGGCAGAAAGACTGCGCTAAATATTCCCTCATCAGATTTGCTGCAAGCAAAAACAGGTGCATCCGCCATTGCATCAACAGTGCTTGAGGATGTGGCGCGAATCTATGGTTGGGTAGATGAGCATAACTGTCTGTTTAAACATGAAGTACATCATGAAGCAGTGATTAATAATACCAAACACCGCGTGGATATTGCCTATGAGCTGGTTGCGGACGCTGAAGCCGTGATTGGAGACATCACATTTAAAGGCAATGCCAGTGTCGCAACTAACTATTTGCAACGTCTGCTTTCTATAAAAAAAGGGGATTGCTTCCGGCGAGAAAAATTAAATGATGCGCGGCTGGCGTTACAGAAAACCGGGCTACTGGCTAAAGCCGAGCCTATGCTCCCCGTCGCGCCGGAGGCAAATGGCGAAGTGCCTATCGTGTTTGATGTCACCGAACGAGCGCAGCGCAGCGTCAAAGCGGGAGCAAGTTACAGCACCGATGTCGGGCCAGGTGTAAGCACCGGGTGGGAGCACCGCAACCTGTTTGGAGAAGGAGAGAAATTGGCCACAACGCTTTCCATCGCCACGCTTAAGCAGACATTGGATGCGCAGTTTGAAAAACCGTTTTTTCTGCGCGATGACCAGACGCTTAAATTAGGCAGCACATTGGAGCAACAAAATAGCGATGCGTTCAACTCCACCAGCTTGAATCTTTCGGCAGGCATCGAGCGTGAGCTTGACAATCATTGGCTGGCTGGTACGGGCGCGAAATATGGATTCAGCCAGATTAAAGATCAGGATTCCACAGAAGATGTGGCACTGCTTTCCAGCCCCTTATTCGCCTCGCAAGATAAACGTGACAATGTGCTGAATCCCCAAAGCGGCTGGACATTCCGGGTGGATGCCGCACCGTTTCTTGATACGATTGATTACAAAACCACATTCCTGAAAAGCAAGATCGGCGGAACCTATTACCAAGCGTTGCCGATTGCGAACAAACCAGTGCTGGCGCTGCGAGCACAGACAGGCAGTATATTGGGCATTGCTACCGATGCCGTTCCTGCGACCGAGCGTTTCTTCTCGGGCGGCGGCGGTTCCATTCGCGGCTATGGGTATCAGCTTGCTGGCCCACTGGATGCGCAAAACGATCCGCTCGGCGGGCGCTCCTTCATTGAAACGTCGGTGGAACTACGCATGCAGCTCACCGAGGAATACGGGCTGGTGACGTTTATCGACGGCGGCAATGCTTATGATTCGGCGCTTCCTGATTTTGCTGGCGGCATGCGTTTTGGCGCGGGTCTGGGATTCCGCTATTATACCAGCTTCGGACCTCTGCGCGCCGATATCGCCATCCCGCTGGATAAGCTCCCCGACGTGGATGACCCGTACCAATTGTATTTTAGCATCGGGCAGGCATTCTAATGGCCAGATTGTTTAACATACCAAAGGGCATCTCTAATAACCCATTATGGCGAGCAAAATGCTTAGGCATGGAGTGGCGCCAATACTTCCCAAAATATATCCTATGGCCGCTACGTGTGCTGATGGGAATAATTGTTTTTGCATTGCTGGCCCTTGGCGCAGGCATTGCGTGGCTTTCCACCGATTCAGGTAAGACCTATACGGAAAATATTATCATCAGTGAATTATCAAAAAGCATTGGATATACGATTGCCGTCAAGGATATGACCTTTGCTTTCCCGCTTACCGCTCGCCTGTCCAGCTTCGTATTATCTGATACACAAGGCGTGTGGCTGGAAGCAGATAATGTTTCCATCCAACTATTACCCTCGCCATTAATCCGCGAACATTTGATTATTCAGAAGCTGCAAACGGATTCTCTGCGCCTTCTGCGAACGCCGGAAACTATAGCGTCCGATGGTGACAATGGAAGCATGGATGTTTCCATATTGGAAGCGCAGATAAAAATCCTGTCGCTTGATCCGCTTGTCACCAACCTTAGCCAAGCGCTTGAGGGCAACATAGACGGTTCTTTGGACTGGGATGGAAATAATGAACGCCTGACTTTCGATGCTACATCGCATGTTACGCAAGGGCTTCCGGAATTTGAACAAGGGGAAATTGAACTCAGGGGAAATTATGCGTTGAAGG
This sequence comes from Alphaproteobacteria bacterium UBA6149, assembly GCA_002423155.1. Taxonomy (GTDB): domain Bacteria; phylum Pseudomonadota; class Alphaproteobacteria; order Rickettsiales; family UBA998; genus UBA6149. Next base: position 44,494 of record DIUV01000044.1, on the reverse strand, counting down.
AAGATGCCGTGACGTTAGAATCATGGAAATTTACTCACCCCAAACTGGCGCTTACGGGAAAGGGAATGATCCAGCTTAATTTGGAAACGATAGATGGAACGGTGAAAGCGGAAGCTATCAATCTCGCACAATGGCAGGCGTCGCTACAGGGCATAGCTGCGGTTGATGCAACATTATCGGGAAACTTTAAGCATCCTACATTCGCAGCCACTATAAACGCGCGCGAATTGCTATATGATACTCAGACATTGCCCGCCTTAGCGATGCAGATTACAGGAACATCAAAGGAAAATAGCTGGGAAGGAAAAATTCGTGTCGAAGGAGATAAGACGATAAAAGGCGAAACGCTTTACGTCTGGTCAGGTAAGGAAGTCATCTTGAATGAACTCCGTGCTAGCTATGGGGAAAATACGGCAAAGGGTAATCTTACCATCAATATCGACACATGGCTTGCCAAAGGAAAGCTGGCTGCATCCGTTCCAGAAATTGAAGCCTTCGCCAGCTACCTTCCGGTAGATATGAAAGGTCGTGCGGATATAGACACAACGTTCACCGCTCCAAACAACCAGCAATCAGCGGAGATGAATATTGATTTAAAGAACATCGATACGCCTTACGGCAAGGCGTCTGCTGCCGTCATGCAAACCAGTTTCGACAATGTATTTTCCCGCCAGCCAGATATGCTGCAATTGCGCGTATCGGAAGGTGTTTACAATGATGTGCAAGTGCATAAAGCCGTGCTGTCGGCCAAGCGTAAAAACAATGGCTGGCAAGGTGATCTGGCGATGGAAGGAACGGCGCAGGAACCATTCAATGTCGCCGCTGCCAGCATGCTTGCACCGGCGGATGATGGCTGGCGAATGGATATAGCATCACTGAAAGGCAGGTATGGGGCATTGCCGCTGGCGGCAAAATTGCCTGTTCGTGTGGCATTCTCCGGCAACGCATGGAGTGTAAAAGCGCCTAAGATGGCAATTGGAGATGGATCAGGTAGCCTTGATGCCGCGCTGGCAGAAGATACTATCAATATATCGCTCAAAAGCGAAGGCATACGCTTGTCCACTATCAGTGCCGACATTCCTACAGAGCTTCAATCCTCGCGGGCAACGGTTGCCTTGTCGCTGAAAGGGGATGTTTCCAAACCAGATGGCACAGCGGATATTCAAGTAAGTACTATCCAGATTCACCCTTCTGCGCCGCCCGCCAATCTAAAGACACATGCCACCTTGAACGATGGCATGCTGCATATTGAAGGCAAATTGACTAACGGTAAATCCGCCACTTCGGATATGACCACCAGCATGCCCATGCAATTCAGCTTCATGCCTTTTTCCTTGAAGATAAAAGACACTGCGCCGCTGGAAGGAAAAGTGAATCTTGCGCTGGACGTAGCAGTGTTTTCCAAGCTGCTGCTACCTGCAGGACATGCGTTGGAAGGGCAAGCCAAAGGTGCGCTGGCTCTAGGCGGAACGTATGCCAAACCTTCTTTATCGGGCGACATCAAGCTGCGTGATGGCACATATGATTATTTTGATCTTGGCGTAAAACTGCGACAGATTGCCGCTAATCTCACCGCACAAGACAGTTCAATTGTTCTAAAAGATTTTCATGCTGAAGATACTGACGGGCATGCACTGACTGGAAAAGGCATACTAAATTATTCTTCTAAAAACACACTCCATTACCGGGCAGAATTTGATGGAAACAATCTGGCGCTTTTTCATCATCCTAACCTGCAAGGTGCTTTGTCAGGTCATATTGAGTTAACAGGAGATAACGCCTCCGGCCAAATAAAGGGTAAGGTACAAAGCACCAGGACTGAAATCTATCTGCCGTCGCGCTTTGTCAGCAGCGTGCCGGAGCTTAACGTGGTAAGCACAATTCCACCGCAAAAAGGCGGCACGCCGCAAACCGATTCCAGCACGGTCTATGCTATCATGCTGGATGTGGTTTTAGATGCGGCTAATCAAGTATTCATCCGTGGCTGGGGCGTCGATGCGGAATTGCAGGGCAACCTGCACCTTACCGGCACGATGGCCAACCCGGAAATTGCGGGCAAGCTCACCACCCTTCGCGGACGTTATGAGGAATTCGGCAAGCAATTTAAAATCACACAAGGTGAGCTGTTGTTTAAAGGCGATATACCACCATCACCTTTCCTGAATATTACTGCGGCAACGCAAGCAGGCGATGTGGAAGTGCGCCCCATACTGTCTGGTCCGCTGCTAACGCCAAGCATCAAGGTCGAATCCACTCCGTCGCTGCCGCAGGATGAGGCATTATCCGTGTTACTTTTCGGCAAGGATTCCAGAAAAATAAGTCCCTTCCAAGCGGTTCAACTGGCTAATAGCCTTCGCAAACTATCGGGACATGGCGGCTCGGATTTTGACCCCATCGGAAAAATCAGGAAGCTGGTGGGCGTGGATGACATCTCGGTAAATAGCGGTGGGGAAGACGGCACGGATACTTCCGTAGGTGTTGGAAAACACTTGGGAGAAAATGTGTATATTGGTGTGGAGCGCGGCGCGGATGCAGCTTCTGGCAAAGCACATATCGAGGTGGAAGTGACGCCAAGCATATCGGTGGAAAGCGGTACAGGCGCAACTGGCGACACTAGTGTCGGCGTGAACTGGAAACATGATTACTAAATTTAATCTGTTGGAATTATATCTATGTCTATCAACAAGCTGAAAAGCTAATGGTTTGGCATGGATGCCGCTCTACAGCGGCATGACAAAGGAGAGAAATTTAGTAAAAACAACAAAATTAACTATTTATGCTTTTGCCCTCCCCCCTCCAATTTAAAAAAGCTTGGGCTTTTCCAAAAAGATTGCTAAACAGGAGGGCTGTATTAGAATACTCACAACAAATGAAGATGCCAATTTTCATTTGTTGTGAGTATATCAGCCTAAAATAGCACTAAAAAATCTGGGAAAGAAACGAAACTATGCCCCCATTTAAGAAAATATTGATTGCGAATCGTGGTGAAATTGCGCTGCGGATTATAAAATCTTGCCGTAAATTGGGTATCAAGGCGGTGGCGGTGTATTCGGAGGCGGATACTAATGCGCTGCATGTGCGTGAGGCGGATGAGGCGATTTATATTGGGCCTTCTCCTTCGGCGAAGAGTTATTTGAATGTCGAGGCGATTTTAAGTGCGATTGACCAGTCGGGCGCGCAGGCGGTGCATCCGGGATATGGGTTTTTGTCGGAAAATGCCGATTTTGCCGAAATGTTGGAAAAACGTGGCGTGGCGTTGATTGGCCCGCCAGTGCAGGCAATCCGCTTGATGGGTGATAAGATTGAATCGAAAAAAATGGCCAAACGCGCCGGGGTGAATGTAGTTCCCGGTGGGTTGGATGTGATTGAAGGCGCGCGTGAGGCCCTGCGTGCGGCGGCGAAAATTGGCTTTCCCGTGATGGTAAAAGCTGCCGCAGGGGGCGGCGGTAAGGGGATGCGCGTTGCGTGGGATAAGAAAGAATTATTGCAAGGTATGCAGCTGGCGGCTTCGGAAGCGGCTTCTAGCTTTGGTGATTCGCGGGTATTTATTGAGAAATTTTTTGATAATCCGCGGCATATTGAAATTCAAGTATTGGCGGATAAATACGGCAATGTGATTCATCTGGGGGAGCGCGAATGTTCCATTCAGCGCCGCCATCAAAAGGTGATTGAAGAAGCACCAAGCGTGTTTATTGACGAAACTTTGCGCAATAAAATGGGCAAGCAGTCGGTGGCGCTGGCTAAACGCGTGGGCTATTTTTCCGCAGGCACGGTGGAATTTATCGTGGATGATAAAGGTAATTTTTATTTTCTGGAGATGAATACCCGCCTGCAAGTGGAACATCGCGTGACTGAGTTAATCACGGGGATTGACTTGGTTGAACAAATGATTCGCATTGCCGCAGGGGAAAAACTGCCCATGCAGCAAAAAGATGTGACTTTTAGCGGCTGGGCGCTAGAATCTCGCGTCTATGCGGAAGACCCTAAACGCGGCTTTTTGCCCTCCATTGGGCGCATCACGCGCTATCAAGAGCCGGTAACTGCGGAAACTATCTTGGTGGATAGTGGCGTGTATGAAGGCGGCGAAGTGAGCATGTTCTACGACCCGATGATTGCCAAAGTCTGCACCCATGCGCCCACCAGAAATCAGGCGATAGAATCCATGAAATCCGCCCTTTCTGCCTATGTGGTGGAGGGGATTGCCCATAATATGAGCTTTCTTTCCTCCGTATTATCGCATCCGCGCTTTGTTTCGGGCGATTTATCCACCAATTTCATCGCGCAGGAATATCCCGAAGGCTTTACCAATAGTGCGTTGAACGAAGAAATGTTGCGCGTATTCTTGGGCGTGGGCGTACAAATATCGCTGATGGATTTTGAACGCGCCTCGCTAACTACCCAACAATTACCCAATCGCCATCGCAACATCCCGGCGCGCTGGGTGGCGGAATTACGCGGCTGGCAATATGCGGTAGAAGCCAAACGCAAAGAATATGGCTATGATATTGGCTATCAAGATGGCTTGATAGTAATGCGCAGCAACTGGAAATTGGGGCAGGATTTGTTCCAAGGCACGGTAAATGGCAAAGCAATTTCCGTACAAATCAAGCCAACTATGGACGGCGTATTGCTCAAATATAGCGGCTTCGAAGAAATCGTCCGCCTACGCTCCCCTCGCGTGGCAGAACTCACCAAATACATGCCCGAAAAATCTGCTTCTGCGGCGCGCCGCAACGTGTTGCTCGCGCCAATTGGTGGGCTGGTTTCTAACATTACCGTAAAAGAAGGGGACAAAGTTACCGCAGGGCAAGGTTTGATGACCATTGAAGCGATGAAAATGGAAAATATTTTACGCGCGGAAACCGAAGCAGTGGTGAAAAAGATTAATGTCACTGCGCCGAGTAGTGTGCAGGCGAATCAGGTGTTGATTGAGTTTGCGGCGGTGGAAGAGGTGGCTTAGTTTGTTTTGTAATAGCCCCTAACAATGGCAGATATAATTTTCAAAAAAATGATTATCTACATTAAAATTAAATTTATCATTGGTATATGTTGCAAAATATTTTCCAATGTTAGGATTCTGTTCTGTAGCTATATTTGAAACTAGAATAAATATTGCATCGTTACATATTTTCCATTTGTTTTTTAAATTATCATCAAATTGATGATTTTTAAATTGTAAAAAACATGAGAGCCTTACAAGCATTAATGAAAATTCGCATGACCTATTAAGGTAAAGCATTTCGGAAGATGTATTCTTAATAGGCAATAATGTACATTTGTTTGCTATAATATCTTGAAAACTAGCGAACAAGCTCCATAGGCCGTAATGAGTTTGTTCACTGCTAGAATCAGTAATTTCCTTTATGTGATTGCTGCTATCTTCGTCTACTAGTTGGCTAAAAAACTTTTTTCTAGCGGTTCTTCTTTTGTTTTCACCATCTTTAAGAAATTGTTTGTAATCTGTGGATTCTGACTTTGTGCGGATATTTATCAGCTCATTATATGGTTCAATTTTATGTATCGCACAGCTCATTAAGGTAAGCCGTTCAGTTATTCCGCGTAATATTGGGATTGATTGTACTGTGTACCCAGATGAGAAAAGAACATAGGTTGCCCTAAAGTCTTTAATAGTTGCAATAAATGAGCCTAACCAAGTTTGAAATCCAATATAGCTATTTAAAATTTCATCTGGGCAATTACTAATATGCTGAAGAATATCATCAAATAAAGAAAAAATACTCTCTAATGTTTTTCTGAAACCACTATATTTAATTTGTAAAGTAGTGCCGTAATCTTCTTCTGCATTAATTAAAATGTCCAAGAATGATTTGTTCCACACTGTTTTATTTAGTTCTGATTGAACATTTGCCCATTTTTCCATATTATATCCTTCACAGCATCATATTAAAAAGCACCCTACAAAACCCTCTTAATCACTGAAAATAATTTTTTACCGCAAACTCAATCTGCTGCATAAATAATTCTTTAAAAGCCGAGAGGTTGTTTTGTTCATAAAACAACAGCATCGCTTTTTTATAATCCAACGAATCTACGCTTCTATATGATAATGGGCAGGCTCCATCGGCAATTAACAAGGCATTGCTCACCATTCTGCCAGTTCGTTTGTTGCCATCTTCAAAGGGTTGAATATAGGAAATAAGAGCAACCGCGAGGAGTGCTTTTTCGAAACCGTTTTGTCTGGCGTTGATAATATCACACATTCCAACTACTGCGTCTTTAATTTGATGGGCATTATCTAGCGGTTTATAGGCAGTCCCCGTAATTCCCACCATACGCGAGCGTAAATTGCGAGTAATCCCTAAATCTTTAATTAGCAAAGAATGTATTTCTTCCAGCGTGCTTAGGGTTAGCGTTTTGCCAATTGCTTGGTTTTGCAAGATAAAGTTCAAACAATCTTTATGGTTAAGCAGCATTGCCGCTTCTGCTTGGGTTTTTCCTTGTGCGAATTTCTGCTCTAAAAACAACCGCTCAGTTTCTAATAAAGAATAAGTATTGCCTTCAATTTGCGATGATTTCCAACTTAGCTCAATGGTTAGGCGCTCTATTTCTTTCTGATAAATAGCGGGAGAGATGGTGGCGATATTATTTCTATATTCATGCTTTAGTTTTTCTAAATAAGCATTTTCTGGCTTGGTAAAAATGGGAGTGTTTTTTAGTGTGGAAAACAAATCATAATTAAACTTATCTAAACAATTTCGTTGGTCTGGATCGGCATCAAAATAGCTATTAAGATTTATCGGCGCAAAGAGTTTGTAAAAGTAAGATATTTTATAAGTTGTTGCCCGTCCTTGCCCTGTCCTGTCCAAAAAACCCAAACGAAGCAAAGCCGAAATATCCCGATTTAAGGTAGGGGTGCTAACCGACTCTTTTAGCTGACTTTGAATATATGATATAGATGCATTTTCGGTTCTATCAATTGTTTCAATAACTTGCTGCTGCCTGTTGGTTAATTTTGTCATCTCCAGCAATCCTATCATTATTAGCTGCTAATCCTATCACAAATGATAGGATTAGCAAGCTGTAATGATAGGAAACTAATAACTGGGAGGCTTAAAAGCAAGCAAAGCAAGCGCCACTCATCTTTTTGTTAATCCTAGCTTTACTTAGCGCTTGCGTAGATTAGCCTATTCTAATATTGTGCGAGGAAATTAAAAATCTAGGAAAAAATCGTGCAAAAATTTACTACTCTTCGGGCTATTGCCGCGCCTTTGTCTTTGCAAAATATTGATACGGATATGATTATCCCGAAACAATTTTTGAAAACTATTAAACGCACTGGTTTAAGTGAAGGCTTGTTTTATGAAATGCGCTACGATGCTAAGGGCAAAAAGGATGAAGCTTTTGTGCTGCATAATGCGCCTTATACCAAAGCAAAGATTTTAGTCGCCGGGGATAATTTTGGCTGTGGTTCCAGCCGTGAGCATGCGCCTTGGGCGTTGTTGGATTTTGGTATTGTTTGTGTGATTGCCCCGAGTTTTGCGGATATTTTTTATAATAATTGCTTTAAAAACGGTATTTTGCCCATTCAATTGCCAGCAGAAACAGTAGAATTATTTATGCAAGCGGCACTTGCAGGCAAAGAAATTTCTGTAGATTTACCCACGCAAAAAATTTCTGCTGAAGGGGTGGCGGAAGTGGCTTTTGAGGTGGATGGTTTCCGCAAACATTGTTTGTTGAATGGTCTGGACGATATTGGTCTGACTTTAGAAAAAGCGGATAAAATAAGCGCGTTTGAAGCAGCGCAAAAACCAACTGCTGCTTGGCTTTATAACTAAAATTCAAGGAATTAAAATGAGCGTTACAAAAAATATCCTCCTACTTGCAGGAGATGGAATTGGTCCCGAAGTAGTTGCCGAGGCAGTAAAAATTCTTGAATGGTTAGGCGCACGTGGCAATGTAAAATTTGCTTTAGATTCTGCCCTGATTGGTGGGATTGCTTATGACCAAACCGGCACGCCTTTACCTGCGGAAACGATTGAAAAAGCCAAAAAAGCGGATGCTATTTTGCTCGGCGCGGTGGGTGGGCCAAAGTGGGAAGCGCTAGATTATGCGGTGCGCCCTGAACGTGGGTTGCTCGGTATTCGCAAAGAATTAGGTTTATTCGCTAATTTACGCCCCGCTTTATGCTTTGAAGCCTTGGCGGAAGCTTCTACCTTGAAGCAGGAAGTAATTAGTGGCTTGGATATTATGATTGTGCGCGAACTAACCGGGGATTTATATTTCGGCGAACCGCGTGGGGTGGAAACTTTGGCGGATGGTTCACGCGTAGGGCGCAACACCATGCTTTATCATGATTGGGAAGTGCAGCGCATTGCTCGGGTGGCGTTTGAATTGGCGCGTAAACGGGGTTCTAAATTATGCTCGGTCGATAAAGCGAATGTGTTAGAATGCACCGAAATGTGGCGCGAAGAAGTGCAAAAAATTGGTGATGCCGAATATAAAGACGTATCACTCTCGCACATGTATGTGGATAACGCCGCCATGCAATTAGTGCGCAATCCTAAGCAGTTTGATGTGATGGTGACCGGCAATATGTTTGGCGATATTCTTTCTGACTGCGCCTCTATGCTCACCGGTTCTTTGGGGATGTTACCCTCTGCCTCTTTGGGTGCGCCGGATGCAAACGGCAAAATCGCCGCACTTTACGAGCCCGTACATGGCTCCGCCCCTGATATTGCTGGACAAAATAAAGCTAATCCTTTGGCGACTATTTTAAGCGTAGGCATGATGCTACGTTATTCTTTTGATTTGTCAAAAGAGGCGGATTTGTTGGATGCAGCCGTGGCAAAAGTATTGGCAGATGGTGTGCGTACTGCGGATATTGCTTCTAAGGGTAATCCGACTATTTCCACGCAGGAAATGGGCAAAGCAATTATTGCCGCTTTAGATGGCATGGCAGCGCAATATGGTTTAGCTGCATAAAACATTATGTTCGCACAAGGCAGAAAAAGGTTTATTTATATTATTATATTTTTTAAATTAAAATAACTCTCCACCGTCATCCCCGCCTTGTGCGGGGATCTTAGGCTACAAATCTGTTCTTTTTTGTGTCCCGAGATCCCCGCACGAGGCGGGGATGACGATGGAGAGTGCACCCTATACGACAGTACCGTTAATATTACGAAGCTATTGAATGGTAAGTATTTATTTCTTAAAATCGCTCTCTCCGTCGTCATTCCTGCGCAGGCAGGAATCTCTTTCGCCCTAAACGAGGCACTCACAAGCGGAAAAAGAGATTCCTGCCTGCGCAGGAATGACGACGGAGAGAGCGAACTTTTTTATTGTATTTCAATATATAAATGCCTTGTTAATACTACTGTCGTGTAGGGTGTGGAGAGTGATGATATATTAATAATTTTAATTGGACGAAATTGTAACCAATCATGAATTTACTCACCCGCAAAATAGTTCTAACTTGGCTGTATCTTTGTGCAGGTCTGGTTTTTGCTATGGTGCTGGTGGGCGGTGTGACTAGGCTTACCGAATCTGGTCTTTCTATTGTTGAATGGAAACCTTTTACGGGCATCCTCCCCCCCATTGGGCAAACTAGTTGGGAGGCGGAATTTGCTGCTTATAAAACCTCGCCGCAATATCAAAAAGTAAATCAGGGCATGAGTCTGGCGGATTTTCAGGGGATTTTCTGGTTAGAATATCTGCATCGTCTGCTTGGGCGTTTGGTGGGAATGGTGTTTTTAGTGCCGCTGTTGTTTTTTTCGGTACGCAAAAATTCCTTGGTGAACCTGCCGCGTATGTGGTTGATTGCTACATTGGTGGGGCTGCAAGGCTTAGTCGGCTGGTATATGGTAAAAAGTGGCTTAGTGGACATTCCCGCGGTTAGTCCCTATCGTCTGGGGTTGCATCTCGGGCTGGCGGAATTAATTTTTGCGCTAGTTTTGTGGGAGATTTTCCGCTTAACCAAGTGCACGCAGCTGGTTTTTAATGGGGGAGATAAAATAAAATTGCTCGCCCAGATAACTACTTTTAGCGTTGTTATACAAATGTTTCTCGGTGCTTTAGTTGCCGGCTTGCGCGCCGGGTTAACCTATAATAGTTTTCCGCTGATGGACGGTGATTTTATCCCCCATGGGATATTTATCGACCATATCGCCACGGCACAATTTTTTCATCGTTGGTTTGCCTTTTTGGCGGCGGCTTTGGTGCTTTCACAAGCGGCTTATTTATGGCGAATAAATGCCGAAAAACTTGCACTAGCGTTAATTTTAATAGTCACCACCCAAATTAGTTTAGGCATTGCCACTTTGTTATTAGCGGTTCCTGTAGCGTTGGCGAGTATTCATCAGGTGATGGCGTTCATTTTGCTTGGTTTTTGTTTGCGAGTGAACTATATTATCGCCGTACAACCAAAGTTAGAGGGCAAGTAGATGCACGCCTTACGTAAACCAGAATTTTTAAGTGTTTATACTGATTATGAATCTTGCTTTGACCAAGCAGTTAAACAACTAAAATCAGAAGGACGCTACCGGGTTTTTAATGAGATAGAGCGGCATTGCGGCGGCTTCCCTGTGGCGTGGAGCCATAGTGCCAAGCGTGAGATTGTCATCTGGTGCAGCAATGATTATTTAGGTATGGGGCAGCATCCAAAGGTGTTAAGTGCCATGCGCGATGCGGTGGAAAATATGGGCGCTGGTGCAGGCGGCACGCGCAATATATCGGGCAATCATTCGGCGATAAGTAATTTAGAAACTACGCTCGCGCAGTTGCACGGCAAACAAGCCGCTTTGGTGTTCACCTCTGGTTATGTCGCTAACGAAGCCAGCCTAAGCGTGTTACCTTCTTTATTAGGCGATTGCGTAGTATTTTCTGATGCGGATAATCATGCCTCGATGATTCACGGCATTCGCCACAGCAAAGCCGAACGCAAAATTTTTCGGCATAATGATGTAGCACATCTACGCGAGTTGTTAGAGCAAACTGATCCGACTCGTCCAAAAATCATCGCTTTTGAATCTGTTTATTCCATGGACGGCGATATTAGCCCAATAGCGGAAATTTGTGATTTAGCCGAAGAATTTGGCGCACTGACCTATTTAGACGAAGTACACGCAGTGGGAATGTACGGCGAACACGGTGCAGGAGTAGCCGAGCGTGATGGCGTAATGAGCCGCGTGGATATTATCCAAGGCACATTGGGCAAAGCCTTTGGTGTGATGGGTGGATATATCGCCGCATCTGCTGCCTTGGTCGATGCGGTGCGCGGCTATGCTCCGGGATTTATTTTTACCACCTCATTGCCGCCAGCTTTGGCAGCAGGAGCTAATGCCAGTATTGCGCATCTGATGCACAGCCAAGTCGAGCGTAACCAACAACAATTTGTGGCGGCGTGTTTGAAAAAAAAATTAGCCGCCGCAAATATAGATTTTATCAAAACTGCTACGCATATTGTACCCATCATGGTGGGTGACCCAGTGCGCTGCAAAGCCGCATCAGATATGCTGATGGATGAGTTTGGGATTTATGTGCAACCGATAAATTTTCCCACAGTGCCTCGCGGAACTGAACGTTTGCGGATAACGCCAACCCCTTTGCATACGGAAGAGATGTTGGATTATTTGGTGAAATCGTTAGAAATAGTTTTTACTAAGTTGGCTATTGCTAATAATTATAGTAAATAGTAGTGGCAAATTAAATTTTAGAAGTCGGATGTTATGTTTTCTTTTCGGAAAGTTCCTGCCCCTGAATATTTTGTTTTTAAAGATGATTATTTGCAAAATATTGCTCTGCAACATAAAGACCAATATATAAATGCAAATCCTTTTCCCCATACTGCAATTGATAATTTTTTGCCCAATGATGTTGCGGAGCGTCTATTAAAAGTATTTCCTAAGCCTGATGCCCCTTTTTGGTTCGATTGGAAAAATGGCGACATGGATAACCAGCCGCGTAAGCAAGGTTTGGGGCATATTTCGCGCTTAGAAGGAGCGGATGCTTTTTTGTTTAATGTTATACATGCTTTGAATTCTTGGCCAGTAATTCATTTTTTAGAGACGCTTACGGGTATAAAAGGCTTGATACCCGATCCACATTGCCATGGCGGAGGGGTGCACCAGATTCTTCCTGGGGGAAAGTTAAAGATTCACTCAGACTTTAATTATTTACCCGAATTAAAGCTTTATCGAAAAATCAACCTATTGTTATATCTTAACAAAGATTGGCAAGATGCTTATGGTGGGCATGTTGAGCTTTGGGATAAAAACATGGAATATGCGGTGCAGAAAATTGCCCCCATTTTCAATCGCTGCGTAATTTTCAATACGGATTCATATTCATATCATGGACATCCAGATCCACTTAATTGTCCCGAAGATATGACGCGTAAATCTATAGCGCTTTATTATTATACTCGCGATGGTCGTGACGAGCAGTTGGATCCGCATAGCACTTTGTGGAAACAGCGCCCAGAGAATGATGAAGATAACGCCAAATGATGGTCTGTTGGCCAGACATAAAACATAATTTTATAACTTTGCCTGCCATAACGGGACTGCGCGGATTTGCTGCCATGTGGGTGGTGCTTTATCATCTATGGGCAGATGCAGGAAAACCCGAATATCATGTTTCTATTATCAATCTGACTCACTTTTTTCGTGGCTGGGTGGGGGTAGATATTTTTTTTGTACTAAGTGGATTTTCACTTTTTGTATCTTTAGCTAAGCAGTTAGATGGGGTGCATAAGCCTAATTGGCGCAAATATTTTATCAATCGAATTACTCGCATCGTTCCTGCATATTATTTAGTTTTAGGGTTTTTAGCCTTGCTTATATCCCTTGGAGTTTATCCCAGCAATGCGAGTTATAAAGATTTTCTTTATCATCTGTTTTTTATACAAAACTTAAAACTGGGCGAGAGTTCCAGCTTATTGGGTGTTTTATGGACTTTGGCGGTAGAATGGAATTTTTACCTTATGCTTCCGCTAATATTTTATATTATACGGCGAGTTGGTTGGGGCTTTGCAATGCTGGGGGGCATCTCAATCAGTATAATTTACCGCATATTGATGTTTTCTCAGGTTGCCAATTTACCTGTGGCTGCAAAAATGTTGGCACTTGAGCAACTTCCGGGAAGACTAAGCGAATTTATGTTAGGTATTGGAATTGCTATATTATTTGTCAAAATAAAATCAGCAAACCAAACAAAATCCAGCAAGTTTGAAAAAATATTATTACCCGTAGGAATATTCAGCATCTATTGCTGGTTAGCCCTAATTCATGATGTTGTGGGTAGTCAGCAATATTGGAATGGGCACCCACTTCTCTATTTTGCCAATATTTTGATGGGGATAAGCTGTGCAATGCTGGTTTTTGCGGCGGCATTAGATGGAGTGTGGGTACGGAGAATTTTTGCCAATTATTTTATGCAAAAAATTGGCTTAATAAGTTATGGGGTCTATCTTTGGCATGAGCTAATTCATCAGCTTTATTTGTTTTATGCAAAAGATTGGTTTCATGGATTATCAATTTTTGCACAATATATTATTTTGCTTGCACCAACTGTACTGGTTGCTTGGGTATCCTATCGTTTTGTTGAATATCCGCTTATGCGCTGGGCACGAAAGAATTAGTTTTCATAGCCAAACATTTTTAGGGCAGGCAGCCCTAACTCAGTGATTTTTTCTATTTCTTCTGCGGGCTGATTTTTCCAACTTGCTACGCGAGAAGCACTATAGTTAAATCGAAGGTAATCGTCAAAAAACCAACAAAGGACATGAAAAAACAAGACATTACATTTCATCATTACCTCCATCAGCCCAGCAAAATCTTTTAACATCTCGTGCGCATTAGAGCATAGAAAATCGACTCCATTGGAGCCTTGATGTAACATGGAGAGAAGATTATTCAAGAGTCCGAAAGACCATGCAGCTATTAATCTCGCAACATTACTTTTAATGTTCTAAAACAAAAAAAGGGAATTTATCTATAAAATGCAATAGGAAAAAAGCAGGATGGAATAACGAATTCTTAAAATCATTAATTTCTTAATAATTTATGCTTTTGCCCTGGTTGTTCTGGTTTCAATAGTTGCCATGCTTTCCGCCTTTCGCTACAAAAGATTACAAAACATGGCGGTATTATGCAACGCTCTAATTCAAAAAAAACGGATGGAGTTTTGAATTAGCGCAACGGTATCAGGTGGTTGGTGATAGGCGTTTCAGTGTGGGACAAATGCTAGGCGAATCGTGCGCGGGTTTTATTCGCAATCCCAACCAGCCATAGCATGGCAGGTACTTCCCCTAGCACGCCGACCACCGTTGCCAGAGCTGCACCAGAATTAAGCCCAAACAGGCTGATGGCAACCGCGACGGCAAGCTCAAAGAAGTTGGAACTGCTGATAAGCACAGCGGGTGCAGCAACATTATGAGGGATGCGTGCTTTGCACATCCACACATAAGCAAGCGTAAACATCAGCACGCTTTGTATCAAAATGGGAACGGCAATCATGCCGATGACCAGCGGCTTTTGTAGCAGCGTTTCGGCTTGGAATCCGAATAGCAACACGACGGTCGCAAACAACCCAAGCACGGAATAGGATTTAAGGTAATTAAAGACGTTGTTCACTGTGCGCCAGCAGTTTCTTGCGGGTGGCACAACCCGCCATAATCGGGATGATGACATAGAGCCCAACCGAGAGCAGTAAGGTTTCCCACGGCACAGAAATATCCGTTACACCCAGCAGCAAGGAGGCAATCGGCGCATAGGCGAATATCATTATCACATTGTTGAGTGCCACCTGCACCAGTGTGTAGTTGGGGCTGCCGTTTACCAAGCGGCTCCAGACAAACACCATTGCGGGCATGGTGCAGTTCCGAATAGGATAAGCCCAGCAACATATTGCTTGGCATCTTCGGGTGGTATGAACGATGTAAAAACATCCTGTAGGAATAAAACGCCGAGTGCCGCCATGCTGAATGGCATTACAAGCCATGTCACCACGAAGCTGATGGCGAAGGCTTTGGGTTTTTTTGTGGCTTCTTTGAGGGTAGAAAAATCGACGTTCACCATCATCGGGTAAATCATCACCCAAATGATAATGGCAACTACCAGATTAACGCTGGCGTATTCAATATGGGCGATAGCTTGAAACACGGAAGGAATTAAATGGCCAAGCCCATTGAATTTCTTGGGCTTTGGGAGGTCATGCACAACCCTGATTTTAAAGGGGTCGAATTCGACCGGTTTAAAAAAGAGGCTGGCCTTAATAGCTTCACGCTACGCCCACAAAAATGGATTGAAGCCACTAATGCCAAAGGAATTGTTTCAAAATCAGGGCGTGGTGGCGGTACTTATGCCCATAAGGATATCGCCTTTGAGTTTGGCACATGGATTAAACTATGCAAGCAGTAACAATGCTTAGTTTCTAACATAAGCATGCATCTTATTTCAGAAAGATAGGGGTATTCTGAAATAGCCGCTTGCGTTATGTCAGAAGCTAGCGTAAAAAACAATCTTATTATAAAAACATAGAGAGTTTCTTCAATATGAATTTGCTGGATTATAAATCGGGGCAATATGAGGGGCAATATGAGTATCAAAGCTTCTTGCCTACGACTATACATCACCCATGGGTAATTGCTGACTCTAAAATTCAAGAGCTTTTGGGGCGGGCGGATAGGGCTTTGGGTGAGCTAAACGCCTTTGCACAACTTATTCCCGACATTGATTTTTTTATCAAAATGTATGTTGCAAAAGAGGCGACACAATCCAGCAAAATTGAAGGTACGCAAACCAATATTGAAGATGCGTTTAAGGATAAGACGGATTTAGCACCTGAAGCACGCAATGATTGGACAGAAGTGCAAAATTATATTCAAGCTATCAATTATGCCATTGAAAAACTAGGAGAACTACCCCTTTCTAACCGATTATTGAAAGATACGCATGCCGTTTTAATGCAGGGAGTGCGAGGAGAAGCTAAGCAGCCGGGTGAATTCAGAGTTAGTCAAAACTGGATTGGGGTTAGTTTGAAAAATGCCGTTTTTGTGCCCCCACATCATTCGCATGTTATTGAGTTAATGAGTGATATGGAAAAATTTTTGCATGATGAAGCAAATAGAGTACACCCACTCATCAAAATAGCGATTGCTCATTATCAATTTGAAACTATCCACCCATTTTTAGATGGTAATGGACGATTGGGTCGACTGATGATCTCTCTCTATTTGGCATCTGAGAAATTGCTCTCTAAACCTGCCTTATATTTATCTGATTATTTTGAACGCAACAAAACGGCATATATTGATCATTTAATGGCAGTTCGAGAAGCAAATCATCTGAATAAATGGCTAGTATTTTTCTTTCATGGGGTGGAAGAAACCGCACGCTCCTCTATTTCTGTATTCAAGGAGATATTGGTACTCAAAGAAAAAATTGAGCGTGAAATTTTGCCCCGCTTTAGTATTCGTAGGCAGGACAAAATACATCTATTAGTACGCCATTTATATGCAAAGCCCGTTTTTGACATCAAAGAGGTGACACTACTTCTTAAAACCACCCCGAATACCGCTAGTTCGCTAATTGCTGATTTGGTTAAATATGGAGTGTTAACAGAAATTACAGGTCAACAACGCAATAGATTGTTTTTATTCAAAGATTATCTGACACTTTTTAGGAAATAGCAACATCATGACCCAGAAAAAACTCATGCCCTCCGTTACCGTAATTTACGCAAGCAATAGCAGCTCCACATGTGCAAACGAAATGGATAGCAACGGAAACACTCGCTTTTTACGAAGCCTATTTTTCCAACTTTATTGAAGGAACAGAATTCGCAGTGCGTGAGGCGGAGGAAATTATTTTTGAAGGTAAAATCCCAAATGCCCGCCCAGCTGACGCACATGATGTACTCGGCACTTACCAAATAGTGGCAAGCACTCAGGAAATGCAGAAACCGCCTAAGAATGCCCATGATTTTCTAAAATTATCAAAACAACGCCACGCCACAATCATGGCAAAACGCCCTGAAAAATTGGCGGGAGAGTTTAAGCTAGAAGGTAACCGTGCAGGCAGCACATTATTTGTTGTGCCTGAGCTAGTGGAAGGCACTTTGAAAAAAGGTTTTGAACTATATCAAAGCCTTGATGCGCCATTCCATCGGGCGGTTTTTATGATGTTTTTGGTAGCAGAAGTTCACCCCTTTGCTGATGGTATAGCAATCCCCTTTATTTTTGCATAAAAATACTTGATTTGCTATACAGGCTTGCGACTGCAAGCTCGCCGCCCATGCGGCGTGAGCCCCATATCTTTTTATAAGAGGTGGGGCGTCTGAACGCCCTTTATTTTTGCAAAGCAAAAATAAAGGGGATACACTATAATGGGCGGGTCGCTCATATTATGATAAATGCCGAATTGGTAGCAGAAAATGAAGGGCGTATCATTATTCCCACCGTTTATCGAACTAACTATCTGATGGCACTTAAAGCCCTAAGCCACAACCAGCAACCACAAGCCTTAATTCGCACACTAGACTTTGCCCAAAGATACACCGCTAAAGTGGATTGGAGCGATAAAAATTTCGCTCAGAAAATTTTGCAAGCAACCAATGCTTTCGCCCACCCCACCGAAGCAGATATGCAAGGAATTCGCCTTGTTATGCCAGACGACACGCTGCTGGCAGATTTGAAAATGGGTTATTAAACATAGCCTCATAAGGTTGAAATCGCAAAGTTAAACTTTGTATTTTCAACCTTAATTTAAGAAAAAACACCCTCAAGTTCGCTTAACACTCCCGCCATAGCACCATATAATCAGCTCTCACTGAACTATTTTATGAATTTGCATCAAAATAATGCTTGGTTTTATTAGCAATGCTCACCAGCCACAGCATCGCAGGAACTTCTACCAACACGCCAACCACAGTTGCAAATGCCGCACCAGAATTTAAGCCAAATAGGCTGATGGCGACGGCAACTGCGAGTTCGAAGAAATTTGAACCGCTGATAAAAGCCGCAGGGGCAGCTATATTGTGGGGGATGCGGGCTTTTCTCATCCACCAATATGCCAAGCCAAACATCAAAAAACTTTGCAAAATTATCGGCACAGCCACCATCGCTATTGCGGTTGGTTTTTCTAGTAATACATTAGCTTGAAAGGCGAATAATAAAACCACAGTGGCAAGCAAACCTATGATGGAATAGGGTTTTAGGTGCAGCAATAAAGAATCAAGTTTTGGGGCGGAGAGTTTTTTACGGGTAAAATATCCACCGAGCATGGGGATTAAAACATAAAGTAAGATTGATAAAATCAGCGTATTCCACGGCACAGAAATTTCTGCAACGCCTAGCAAAAATGCCACAATGGGTGCATAAGCAAAAATCATAATTACATCATTTAGCGAAACTTGCGCCAGCGTGTAATTGGCATTGCCACTTACCAACCTGCTCCACACAAAAACCATCGCCGTACAAGGCGCACCGCCGAGCAAAATCAGCCCTGCGATATATTGTTTTGCATCTGCTTCCGCAATAAATGGTGCAAAAATATGTTGTAAAAACAATATGCCCAGAGCCGTCATGCTAAAGGGCATAATCAGCCAAGTAATCACAAAACTTATCGCAAATGGCTTGGGTTTTTTGGCGACTTCTTTGAAATTAGTAAAATCCACACTAACCATCATCGGGTAAATCATCACCCAAATCAAAACCGCCACCACAAAATTGACATTGGCAAATTCAAGCCCTGCGATTGTTTGGAATAATGAGGGCATAAAATGCCCCAAGCCAACGCCGAGAGCAATGCTCAAAGCCACCCAAACGGAAAGATAGCGTTCAAAAAAACCGAGGGGGGAAATGTTTATTTTAGCCATGAGTGAACCATATCAATAGATGGAATGCCACCAGAGTGAACAATTTTTCCGTTGATGATAACGGCAGGAGTAGTCATTACGCCGTGCTGGATAATTTCCACCTCATCAGTGATTTTGATGATGCTAACAGGAACGCCAATCTCCGCTGCCTCCCGTTCTATGCGATGGATAGTTGATTCACAGCGAGAGCAACCCTTACCAAGTACAGTGATTTCCATGATTAACCTCCGAAGATAAAATTGAATAAATAACCAGTAAAAATTAAGGCGCCAAATAAATATCCTGCAAAAAACACCAACATCTTAACTTTAAGGACTTTGCGTAAGATAAGCATTTCTGGCAGTGAGATTGCCACCACGCTCATGGTGAAGGCAAGAATAGTGCCGATGGGAACGCCTTTGTTAAGCAGCACTTCCGCCACAGGAATTACCCCTGCTGCATTAGAATATAACGGAATACCCGCCAACACCGCCAGTGGCACAGCAAAGGAATTGTCCGCCCCAGCATGTGCTAAAAACCACTCTTTAGGAACAAAGCCATGCAAGCCTGCACCAAGACCAACCCCGATTAGAATATAAAGCCATACACGATTTATGATGTCCTTCACTTCGCTACGGGCATAACTCTCCCGCCATTTCCAACCGCTCGCTTCTTCAGCGGTGGCGGGCGTAGGCATTTTAATGTTCCACACATAGGGCTCTACCCAGCTTTCTAGTTTAAGTATGTCTATAAGCAATCCACCTAAAACACCAATTAGCGAACCAACCACAATATAAGTAATGGTAAAAGTAAGCCCCATCGCTTCACCGAGCAAAACTACCACCACCTGATCCACCATTGGCGAGGTAATTAGAAATGCCATTGTTACGCCAAGAGGGATGCCAGCAGAAAGAAAGGCGATAAATAACGGAACAGAAGAACAGGAGCAAAAAGGAGTAACCGCTCCTAGCAACACCGCTAGAAAGTAGCCAGTAAAGCGTGATTTACCTGTTAGCCACAAACGCACTTTTTCAGGAGAAACGAAGGAACGGGTAAAGCTGATTATGTAAATCATCGCTGCCAGCAGAAAGAAAATCTTGGTGGTATCTTCAATGAAAAAATGTAGTGCATCAGCAAATTTAGTTTCCTGTACCAGATTTAAGACATCATAAGTGATGACATCGGCAAGTTTTGTGAAAATTTCTAGCATTACAGCCTGCCTATCTCATTTAGTTTTTGTGTCAGCTCGTCTTTGCACATTTCCTCCATCGGAAATCGCAACAAGGCTTTTATGCGTTTTTCCAGTATAGCAAATATGCGGTCAAATTCTGCCTCAATTTCGGCTGGCGTTCCTGCAAAATGTGCTGGGTCTGGCACGCCCCAATGTGCTTTAATCGGGCTACTCGGAAAAATTGGGTAAGTTTCGCCAGCGGCATTATCGCAAACGGTAATCAAAATATCTATGGTTTGATTTTTGAATTCATCCCAAGATTTGCTGCGATAACCTTGCGCAGAAATTCCATGTCGTTTCAAGGTATTAAGGCTCATCGGGTGGACGCTGCCAGTAGGAAAACTTCCAGCACTAAACGCTTGCACTCGCCCAGCAGCAAGATGGTTAAACAACCCCTCCGCCATAATGCTACGACAGGAATTACCAGTGCAAAGAATTAGAATTCTTAGCATAGGCGTTTGCCTCGCTTTGCTGGCTTACAGGTGATGTTTTCTCTGCCTTCCTCACGAATACAGCAGTTTTCATTCAAATAGCCAATCATGGCTTGAATGGTATCGTTATTTGCAGCGTAAATCATGGAACGCCCTTGCTTCTTGGAAGTTATCAGCCTTGCTTGGCTGAGGTGCGACAAGTGAAATGAAAGCGTATTGTGCGGAATTTCTAATTGCTTACTCAACGCCCCAGCTGCCACACCATCACGCCCATACTCAATCAACAGCTTAAGAACCCGCAAGCGGGTTTCTTGTGAAATTGCTGAAAAAGCAATGAGTGCGTGTTCAATATCCATCCGTCCATAATAATGGACGGATTTAATGTGTCAACAACCATGGACAGAGTTTTATTCCCGTTCAGTAGTAAAACACTGCAAAATGCCATTTCTGAGACAATTATTCCCGAACGGGAATAAAAAAGACGCTTGACCTTAAGCGCCAGTAGCTTGTCCAATAAAGAATGAAAAAGGATATTGCCGAAACCATAATTTTTGAGCGCGAGAAACTTTATCAGGAAATCTGGGCTGAGCCAGTGATGCAAGTGGCAAAACGCTATGGAATTTCGGATGTTGGTTTGGCAAAAATTTGCAAGAAAATGAAAATTCCCAGCATATCATATATATTTGGCGCCTCGTGGTTACCTAAGCTAAAAAATCCTATGGTGTGCCGACGAAAAAGAAATGCTCCGCCCACTATCCACAGGTTTTTGGTTTTCTATTTAAGATTAGTTTTATTTATATTTTTAGTTTTAGTTCTAGTTGGTTAACCACCTCGCTGAGCGGTCGTGCTAGCCCAGGTAAGCGGGGTGCGCTAGGGGCGAAATCAGTGTTGTGCTGGGGCGGTCGCTTGCGAGCTTTTCCACTTTTCTGCGGTTTTCAAGCCACCAACTTTGCCATTTTCTGCATTCTTTTTACTGGTTTCACATGCCTTTTTATAATCCTTTAATATGCGTTTTTGGGTGATATGCGAATCGGGATACCATTGTTGCATCGGGATTTTACTCATGATGAATTCTCCGTCGCGCTCGGGGTGGCGAGCAAGAACATCCTGCCCGCTCCCAAACTATTCTGAACTTAGCCTTTTGCATTTTGCTCCTCCATCCATTGGAAGAAGGCGGCTTCGTCTATCAGCAC
This sequence comes from Alphaproteobacteria bacterium UBA6149, assembly GCA_002423155.1. Taxonomy (GTDB): domain Bacteria; phylum Pseudomonadota; class Alphaproteobacteria; order Rickettsiales; family UBA998; genus UBA6149. The sequence goes on along the minus strand of DIUV01000044.1, from coordinate 22,823 downwards.
GCGGCGACCGCAACGGCGGATGACTTTTTCAAAGCCGTTCTTTTTAGCGAAGAAAATCAGGTGGCGCATTCCGCCAACGGGTGGCCATTGATGATGCTCTTTTCGATGCAAATGCTATGAAAAATAAATATACTTTGATCACAGAAATATATATAAAATTTACATGCCTTGGACAATTTCAAAAATTTCAGATTATGGAATAAGCAATCCTGTCGTTGCTCGATTAAGCTTACAAACCTTATCAATATTAAAACATTGTAAAGCAACCGACGAGTTGAAAGAAAAGATAGGAACTCTTTACACCGATGACTTAATGAAAACCATATTAAGTTGTTATGAAATAACAGAGCGATACAGAACATCATTCAATACATTGGTTGCCGCATATGAACGACCAAACACTCCAAATGCAATTTTAGAACTTCCTCAAATTCCAAATCTTGATAAAGAGTGTCGTGATTTTGTATATGCAGCTAAGAATGTAGTTCGGGATATATTACGGGCGTTCAATATTATGTTTTCTACAAAATTCAGTGAGGCTTCAGAATTCTATGAGGAGAAAAAGAATAAAAAATTGCATAACGATCTATCTTTATTAGATTTTGCAAAACAACTGTTTGGTGAACATTCTCGTTGTTGAATCGTATTCACTATGATGTGGCATACACATAAAAACAAGATTGTCTTCATTTGTATTGGCTGAATCCTGATCAATATGGGCTATTTGCCCAAGTTTTACCTCTAAGTCGCCATGTAAACAATAACAAACTGGGCAACGTCTAGCACTTTTAGTGAAAATGGCTGTTTCAGTAATAGCAGGTGTTTTTTTACGGATAGACATAATTATGTAGCCGATTTTATTATTTCGAACCAAACAACCCATTGACTGATATTCGAATTCAGCTGGGTGAACTTACTTTCGTTTCATATGGCGGAAGCTGTGAGATTCGAACTCACGGAGGCGTTGCCACCTCGGCAGTTTTCAAGAGTTATTTTCATGATAATTTACAATATGTTACGACAAGTAGCAACAGCAAAATCAGCAGCTTGCCGAAATTAGATTGTTGCCATAATTTGCTGAAAATCGCTTGTTTTTGTAGCGAAGTGTCCCGCAATTGTCCCACACGGGACATTTTGGGACAATTGGTTTGAATGCCAAATATGCGGTTTGAATTAAATAAATGAGCCTATATGCGCGGTTGGTGCGTGATGATGGAAATACGGGTGGGGTTGCTCAAAACTTCTTCTGATAAAAAATGATAACTATAGCTATTATTATAGTCATTAATTGACTTTTAATAGATTTATAGCTACGATGATAGATATATGATAAAATTGCCCCAAGAGATTATACAGGAAATTGTAGCCCGTGCGAAAGCGCGGAGGCTTGCTCTTGATTTGACGCAAGAAGGCTTGTCCTCCCGCTCAGGTGTGCCACTTGGCACACTCAAACAATTTGAGCATACGGGTAAAATTTCTCTTGAGTCATTGCTTGCTCTATCACTCGCACTGGGTACTAGCCATGAGTTCGATGGACTATTTACTACCGCACAATCAAGCACAGGTGTATCGCTTGATGATCTGATGAAAACACCGAAGCAGCGCAAGCGTGGGAGTATTAAATGATTTATCAGCCCGTATCCCTCGTTCATGTCAGCCTCAATTTTGGTAGCACTTCTTATAAAGTGGGAAGGCTTGCGCTAGTGAAGCGTAAAATTTATTTTGAGTACGATTCCGCTTTTTTAAGATCTGGGCTGGATATTTCGCCGCTTAAGTTACCAAAACAGGATGGTGCAATCCCTTGCGCAGATGCAGTATTTGAGGGATTATTTGGTGTGTTTAATGATAGCCTTCCCGATGGATGGGGGCGATTATTGCTTGATCGTCAGGTGCGTAAATACGGTATAGCACCAGAGCAGCTCACACCACTGGATCGGCTTACACATGTGGGTAGCTTTGGTATGGGTGCGCTCAGATACGAGCCTGATACTAGCGAGCATTCTAACCACGCTGATGCTATTAGCCTAGATAAGCTAGCCGCAGAAACTGGAGAAGTTTTGGAAGGCGAAGCAGGTGATGTGTTCGCAGAGTTGCTGGGGCTTTCTGGTTCATCGGCTGGTGCGCGTCCCAAGGTAATGCTCGGCGTAAGTAGAGATAAGAAAAAGCTGATTCATGGGCAACAGGAACTTCCCAAGGATTACGCACCTTGGATGGTGAAGTTTGCCTCTTCCTCGGATGCCAAAGACATCGGCGCAATTGAATATGCCTATAGCCTGATGGCGCGTGCGGCAGGGCTCACGATGATGCCTACCCATTTATTCCCTGCAAAAAAAGGTGAGGGCTATTTCGGTGTAGAACGCTTTGATCGTAGTGGCGACAAGCGACTACATATGCATACGGTGTCAGGTCTTATTCATGCCGACCACCGACTTCCCTCGCTGGATTATGAACATATCATGCGGGCAACACTGCTGCTTACGCGTAATGTGCAGGAGTTGGAGAAAATACTGCGGCTTGCGGCTTTTAATGTATTCACCCATAATCGCGACGATCACGCAAAAAATTTTAGCTTCCTGATGAATGAAAAAGGTAGCTGGAGCGTGGCTCCTGCCTATGACCTGACATTCTCGGGTGGACTAGGTGGTGAACATAGCACCACAATTATTGGTGAAGGAAAACACCCAAGCAAAAAGCATTTGCTTATGCTTGCAGAAAAAGTTGGCATCGCAAAACCGCTTGCAAATACCATAATTGATGAAGTTAAAGACGCTTTGCAGCAGTGGGGGGTCTATGCCGAAGAAGTAGGCGTTACCAAAACATCGAAGAAAATCATCGCTGATGTTATCAATAGCTAAACTTCAATAAGAATGTTATCGCAAGTCCCATGCTAAAGGTTGTTTACGGTTATCATTATAGCTATAATACCCACTTTATAGCATAAAGTGCTTTATTTCCCCCGTTTTATTGCGTACAATAAGACATGGAGAGATTTTTATGCCCGATTTATTGCCTAAATTGCTAGAGATAATTATTTCCGATGCGTCCACAACTGAGATGGTATCGCGGAATGTGAAAAGCGGAAAACTCCGCAAACTTGCCTCACGCCTTTATACCAGCAATTTGAACGATGCACCAGAGGCGATTGTAAAACGCAATCTTTGGCAAATTGTCGGACAATTCGTGCCAAATGCACTTATTGCTGACCGCACGGCGATTGAACTAAAACCTGCACCAGATGGCTCTATTTTTATTATCTCCGAACGAAAACGAGATATTGAACTGCCGAGTATCACAATTCGTTCTCGCAAAGGCAGCCTGCCTTTAGATGGCGACAAGGCGTTTATGGATGGGTTATTCCTTAGCTCGCAGGCTCGGGCGTATTTAGAAAATATGCGGATTTCTCGCCCTCGTGAAGGCTCTGAGCCACGCACGCTTTTTCGGGCAGAAATAGAAGAAAAGCTGGACGCAATCCTGCGTAAATCAGGCGAACCAGCAATTCAAAAACTTCGTGATGAAGCCCGAAAACTTGCCCCATTGTTGGAATTAGAGAAAGAATTCAAGCAGCTTGATGAATTGATTGGCACATTACTTGGAACTCGCAGTGCAACAGTTTCTTCACAAACTGGTATTGCTCGTAAAGCAGGTGAGCCTTACGACCCCGACCGTTTGCAGCTATTTGAAGTGCTGCACCGTGCCTTGCATGAAACCCCACCAATAACTCGCCCAGCACCCGCAGCAACCGAGACTTTGGCTTTCTACGAAGCCTATTTTTCCAATTTTATTGAGGGAACAGAGTTCGCAGTGCGTGAGGCGGAGGAAATTGTTTTTGAAGGTAAAATCCCAAATGCCCGCCCCGCTGATGCACACGATGTACTCGGCACATATCAAATCGTGGCAAGCTCTCAGGAAATGCAGAAAACCCCCAAGAATGCCAATGATTTTCTAAAATTATTAAAGCAACGCCACGCCATAATCATGGCAAAACGCCCTGAAAAATTGGCGGGAGAGTTTAAGGTGGAAGGTAATCGTGCGGGCAGCACATTATTTGTTGTGCCTGAACTGGTGGAAGGTACGCTGAAAAAGGGTTTTGAACTATATCAAAGTCTTGATGCGCCATTCCATCGGGCGGTTTTTATGATGTTCTTAGTGGCAGAAGTTCACCCCTTTGCCGATGGTAATGGGCGAGTTGCTCGCATTATGATGAACGCCGAATTGGTGGCAGAAAATGAAGGGCGTATCATTATTCCCACCGTTTATCGGACTAACTATCTGATGGCACTTAAAGCCCTAAGCCACAACCAGCAACCACAAGCCATAATCCGCACACTGGATTTTGCCCAGCGATACACCGCCAAAGTGGACTGGAGCGACAAGAAACTTGCTCAGAAAATTCTGCAAGCAACCAATGCCTTCGTTGACCCTACCGAAGCCGATATACAAGGAATCCGCCTTGTTATGCCAGACGACACGCTGCTGGCAGATTTGAAGGAAGGTTAAGCTAGAATAAAACATGAGCCATCTTGCTAATTCTGTAAAACAGCAAATTGACAATATATTGATACGCATTACCGCTATTGATAAGCAGAAAGCCGAGTTGCTTTTGGAGCTAGATAATTTACAAAAACAGCAGGAATTGGAAAACAAAAACGCATACAAAGCCACAAATTACATTTCTTCCGAACAGAAAATTGCCCTGTTTTTAAGTTTGTTCCATGGGCGGGAAGATGTTTTTCCTAGACGCTGGGATAATCCCAAAACAGGTAAGTCAGGCTATGCACCTGCTTGTCATAATGAATGGGTGCGAGGTATTTGTAATAAGCCGCAGGTGAAATGTAGTGCGTGCTTAAATCAGTCATTCATGGCGGTGACTCCTGATATAATCCGCAAACATTTGGTTAGCGATTATACAATCGGCGTTTATCCTATGCTCAAAGACGAAACTTGTTGGTTTCTGGCAGCAGATTTTGATAAGGAACATTGGAAACGAGATGCAACAGCGTTTCTTGAAACATGCAGGAAAAAAAATGTGCCAGCTTGTTTGGAGCGGTCTCGCTCAGGAAATGGTGGGCATGTATGGATTTTCTTTGAGCAGCCCGTTGCTGCATCAGAAGCCAGAAAAATGGGAGCAGCGTTACTAACGGAAACAATGGAACGATATCCACAAATAGGCTTTGAATCCTACGATCGTTTTTTCCCGAACCAAGACACGATGCCCTCTGGTGGATTTGGCAATTTGATTGCTTTGCCATTGCAAAAATTGCCACGAGAAAAAGGAAATAGCCTATTTCTAAATGAAAATTTTGAACCATATCCTGATCAGTGGTCATATTTGTCATCGGTGCGGAGAATGTCTTCAGCAGAAGTGAGTAATATTGTTGATGATGCAGCAATGCGTGGGCGAATTCTTGGTGTGCGAATGCCGTTGGAAGAAGAAAACGAAAAACCATGGACAGTGCGTCCTTCACGCACAAAACCAGATATACTGATTGAGCAAAAATTGCCAGAATCCGTGGAACTGGTGCTGGGCAATCAGCTCTATGTGGCAAAATCCGATCTGCCACCAGCCATTATAAACCGCCTAATCAGACTTGCTGCCTTTCAAAATCCTGAATTTTACCTTGCACAAGCAATGCGTCTTTCAACCTTTGGCAAACCACGAATTATCGCCTGTGCAGAAGATTTTCCAAAATATATTGGCTTGCCAAGAGGTTGTACGAATGAGACAATTAATTTGCTGAAATCGTTCAATATCAAAACCAAGATAGATGACCAAAGAAACAATGGCAGAACATTGGATTTGCATTTTCTTGGTGAATTATTGCCAGAGCAGAAGCTTGCCGCAAAATCTATGCTTGCCCACGAAACAGGAGTTCTCGCAGCAACCACTGCATTCGGCAAAACAGTTGTGGCGGCACATATTATCGCCGAAAGAAAAACCAATACGCTTATACTGGTGCATCGCAGGCAGTTGATGGATCAGTGGATTGCTCGTTTACAAACATTTTTAGATTTGCCAGCCGAACAAATTGGTATGATTGGTGGTGGTAAACGAAAACCAACTGGCATTGTGGATGTAGCTCTGATTCAAAGCCTCGTCAAAAAAGATGTGGTTGATGACTGCGTAGCTGATTATGGGCAATTGATAGTGGATGAATGCCACCATTTATCTGCCGTAAGTTTTGAGGCGGTGGCAAGAGCATTCAAAGGGAAATATGTGCTTGGTCTTACTGCAACAGCAACCCGCAAGGACGGGCATCATCCAATCATTTTTATGCAATGCGGAGATATTCGTTACAGAGTGAATGCGAAAGAGCAAGCGGCTCTGCGACCATTTACGCATCAGGTGATAATCCGTTCCACAACATTGCAATTTATGCTACCTAACGAGCAAAAACCAACTATTCAGCAGCTCTATGCTGCTGTTGTGAGTGATGATGCTCGCAATCAGCAGATATTTGCGGATGTGCGGAAATGTTTGGATGAAAATCGTAATCCTCTAATTTTAACAGAACGCAAGGAACATGCTGCATTACTGGCAGAAAAATTATCAGCATACTGCAAAAATGTAGTTGTTTTGGTTGGTGGTCAAGCGGCGAAAAAGCGAGCTGAAATAGATAAAAAATTAGCGTCAATTCCTGACAATGAAGAGCGACTAATTATTGCCACTGGTCGCTATATCGGTGAAGGCTTTGACGATGCTAGGTTAGATACTCTATTTCTGGCAATGCCGATTTCATGGCATGGAACGCTGGCACAATATGCGGGTCGTTTGCACCGCCTGCATCATGCTAAAAAGCAAGTCATTATTTATGACTATGTGGATGATTTAATTCCAATGCTCGGAAAAATGGGAGAAAAACGCATAAAGGGCTACGAACGACTTGGTTATCAAATCGGAACTACTCCCTAATCGCCGTAAATTCCGATTCATCGCCTCTGAAAAAGGAAATGCTGCCTTTTAGTTTTTCTTCTTCAAGCGTTGCATAAATTTCGCCGAAAGCCTCGTCCATTTCGTCACAGCCTTCCCACTCGCTGTGAATATAGGTTTTATCCAGCGATGTTTGAAAATTTCCTTGCACCAGCCCAAATTGGAATTCTACATTTCCCTTGCTATCCAAGGTTATATGGGCAGGAACTTCTATATCAAAATAGTCGCTATCCCACATTTCCATCCATATAATTCTCCACCGCCCTCCCAGTGGACTATTTTTCTGCGTCATATAATCAGCCTTTTTTCTTTGGATGTTTGTCTGAATTTATGATTTCTCACTTAAAACTTAGCAATAAAAATCTTGCAACTCTGTTATCCATAATCTAGGAAAAAAGACGCTTGACCGCAGTTGCCAATAGCTTATCCAATAAAGAATGAAACAGGATATTGCCGAAACCATAATTTTTGAACGAGAGAAACTTTATCAGGAAATCTGGGCTGAGCCAGTGATGCAAGTGGCAAAACGCTATGGCATTTCGGATGTTGGTTTGGCAAAAATTTGCAAGAAAATGAAAATTCCCCGCCCGCCTCGTGGTTATTGGGCTAAAAAATCCTATGGTGTGCCAACTGAAAAAGAGATGCTCCGCCCGCCCACAGCACAAACGCAAAGCATCGCCATAGTTGATCGTGAAGCCAAACATTTGGCAAAAGTTTACGACCAGCGTCGTCTGAAAAACCCCAGCATGATGAGCGAACGGCAGAAAATTCGCCGAATCAAAGTGGCTTTGCGGGATATGGAAATCGCTCGCCGTACCCGCCACTATCTGGAAGCGATGCGAGTTCTGCCTAACGCAGCCGAACCAGAGCAAGCGCAGTGGCTAGAATGGGTGGCACGCTACGCCGACCATATTGACCCAACAGTTGATTATAAAATGGATACACACATCAGCCACAACACCAACGCCAAAGTGCTATATAAATTCACAGCACAGGGGTTTGTGGATGATTGATAGCAACCAATTAAGAAACGAGTGCCAGCCTTAAATCTTCATGCTCAAAAGCAGATTCCATGCGACTAATTTCTTTATTGCTGATGCCATGCTCGCCCGCACATTCTCGCCAATCCTTTACTGCTCTGCCCACTTCATAAGCAATATGCTTAGCACCTACTGGTTTCAGACCGAATATAGTGCTAAGTCGGACACAAAATCATGGTTATATAAATACCACCTATATGCTTATATTTTCATTGGGTTTGAGGATAAATCTCCACAGAGGCAAGTGTTCCCCCTTATAATCTTCTGGAATAAAAACTTTGAAATCTTCTGGCTCTTGGCGAGGCATTATTAGCTGAGTTGCCGTTTCATCTTTATTCCAGCTGGTAGCGTGCATATAACTGGATGAAATAATGCGACTAAGGCTGCCAACCATTTCAAAATTTTGGTCGTTATTATCATCTTTTTCAAATTTATCGTATGAAAAGATATTAAACTCAGGTGATCCATCATCACACAATATGAGTTCATTTTCCTCTTGCAAGTTTCCTCCTAACATAATTTTGAAAGCAATAGATTGTTCTAATTTATTTTCTATTTGAGTATCCCTGCAAAACATTTCAGCTGATTCAACAACAATATGCCATTCGTTTTCGTTAATACGATGAGTTTTTTCTTTTGAGAATCCTAAGCGGAATTTTAATGGCAGGAGCGTTCCTAAGGTTACATCTCCAAGCATCGCCATTTCATTTAACATAATCGCTTTTTCAATAGTTAGAATATGCTGATTGTTATCGTTTGCACAAAACGATGATTCATCTATCAGTGTCCACTCACCAATTTCCCGCCAGTAAATTGCTATTTTGAGTGGTATTTTATTTAGTCTAGCATAGCGTCTCTGCCCTTCTATCCATTCTGATTTGAATTTCTTTTCTAAATTGTTGCAATTCTTTACTTCTACAAACAATTGAGTTCCATCAAGGAGAGTAAGGCGATAATCAGGAATTTTGAATGATTCATTGGATAGCAATAATCCTGCTGCATGCTCGTGTTTTACTATTGCGCATTTGCCCAAAGCACCAGCAACATATCCAAACATATAGTCTGTACGAAAACCATGTTGCCTGTGTTCTTCGTTGGCAATTTTTTCGTAAGCACCCATCAATGTGTCTTTGTCTGCGGTGTAAAGTTGGGCAGACAAATGACTAAGTAACTCAGTGTTTAGGTTTAATTTTCTCACTTCATGACCGTTTTTAAGAAAAGAATTGCATTATTTCTGTCACCAGCCGTGTCCACAGTGTTCCCACAAGGTGCGACTCACCATTCAAATCTGCATAAACAAAAATTTCACGGTTCATTTATGTTGCCCCCTTGGTTTTGCGGGTGCGGGTAATGCGTTTTGGCAATCGCTCTTCATCCAGTTGCAACCCCACCGCATCATTTTTAACATCCGCAAGTTCTGCCAACCTAGATGTCATACCGAGTAAAAAAAGCACTGTCGCATAAATTCCCAGCGAAACACCTGCGTCACCCTTTTCAACCTTGCCCAGCGTAGTGCGTGTTATCATCGCTCGTTCTGCCATAAGCGTGGTTGGAATACGACGACGCAGGCGAGCGGTGCGAATATCATCGCCCAGCTTGGCGAGGGCTCGTTGAACTGGTAGTGGCATAGGTGGGTTGACGCGCATATAATCCTCTTATGTCCATTATTATATACATTAAAAGGTTGTTTGTCCATAGTAATATACATTAAATTGATAATTCCAAAAGAGAAATACTGCTTTTAGGCTAAATCTCAACCATCAACCCAGCCTTATCAAATCCCTCGCATTTGTATTTGCCACCATAGCTTGGATAGCCATGTTGGTTGGAAATGATGCGTGTTTTCCCAATTATTTGATTGTCACATTCATGCGTATGACCATACACCCACAGTTCGGGCTGATATTTTTCAATGATTGGCAGCATATCCAACGAATTGTAGGCTGGCATATATAGGCTGGTACTATGTTTAGAATGCGGATTAATGAGCGGTGCGTGGTGAGTAATCACTACACGCTTGCCAGCAAGGTCATTTTCAAACCATCGCTTCAAATTTTCTACGAACGACATGTGAAATGCCACTGTATCAGCTGCCCTCAAGAACTGACCATTTGGCAGCATAATCTGGCTATAGTCATTCATGCCTTGCTCGGCATATTCCATTGCTGTTCTATCCATGCCGTTGAAATCCGTCCACATAGTGCCACCAAAAAAATGGACACCATCAATAGTGATTCCCTTATCCTGCAAAAATGTAACATTTGGGTGGCGGGCGGCTAACCACTCTCGGCAGGCATATATTCCCGCATCCATCGGGCGAGCTGTATAATACTCATGATTACCTGCCACATATAGCACTGGCTTATGCCACTCTCTCAACATCCAACCCAGTGGCTTTAAGTTGCGAAAAGTTATGATGTCGCCAGCCAAAATCATCAAGTCAGCATCGCTGTCTTTCGGTGGGCGGAAATTGTAACCGAATTCTAAATGTAAGTCGCTGTAGCTGATGATTTTCATGTGTTTTTCTCCAAATAAACGCTGGTAACCAAGCAGTATAACACCTTGCCATTTACACTAAAGCTTCTTTTCGTAAAATGTTGTGATGTATTGTGAATTTCCTTGTTGAATTGCTTTTTTAATGTATTTTTACATTTATAAAAAAACATAAGGGATGTTTATGCAAACTGAAATTATGACCATTGCAAAAGTGATGACATACAAGCATTTAAGGTCGGTTGTTCTTGGAGTTTTCGGCAAAGTGAGTTGGATAAATGGATTAAGTAGCAAGAAAAGAGAATAATTAATGCCATTATTCCACCAACGAATTATTGAAAAACATATAAAATCCGTAAGGTTCGCATCGCCTGAGCATTTGGCGATTATAAATGCGTGGGCTGAAAATCTCGCAAGTGGCATATATAACAGCGAAACCAAGAATGATGGGCAATTTATTCAGCGCATACTGGTTGAATTGCTGAACTATAAAGAAAGCAATGCAGGTAGTCCGTGGACAGTTCAAAAAAATCAACCTGTTGGCAAAGGTAATGTGGATGTTGCGCTTGGCTCTTTTACAGGTGACAGCGTTCAGATTATCGCTCCATTTGAGCTTAAAGGTGCAAAAACTCGTGACCTTGATGCTACTATGGCAGGGCGTAATAAATCACCAGTGCAACAGGCGTGGGAATACGCAATGGATGCCAAGGGTGCAAAATGGGTTTTAGTTTCCAATTATCGGGAAATAAGGCTTTATGCGGTTGGATATGGACGCAAGGATTATGAAAAATTTGACTTAACCCAGCTTGCTAAACCAGAGGAATATAAGCGTTTTATTCTTTTGCTATCGGCGGATAATTTGCTGGGAGAACGCACCTTTAACCTGCTTAAAGAAAGCGAAAACAAAGACAAGGAAATCACCAATAAACTTTATCAGGATTATAAAACCTTACGCTTGCGGATGATTGAAACGCTAACCAAGGATAACCCAACTACTCCTGTTTTGGATATAATCCAGCATACGCAAACTATTTTAGACCGCATATTGTTCGTTGCCTTTGCCGAAGATAGGGGCTTGCTTCCTGAAAATACATTGAAAAAAGCCTATGAAACCCTCAATGATTTTAACCCACAGCCAGTCTGGGGAAATTTTAAGGGGCTTTTTCATGCGATTGATAAAGGCAGCCCACCACTCAATATAACTGGCTATAATGGCGGACTTTTTGCCAATAATGAACAGCTAAACAGCCTGATTATCAGCGATTATTTGTGTCATGGTTTCAAAACTATTGGTGAATATGATTTTGAAAGTGATGTTAGCGTCAATATCCTTGGGCATATTTTTGAGCAATCAATCACCGACCTTGAGGAAATAAAGGCGCAAGCCAGCGGTGCGGAAGATTTTGACAAAAAGAAAAGCAAACGCAAAAAAGATGGCATTTTTTACACCCCGCCATACATTACTCGCTATATTGTGGAGCAAGCTGTTGGTGGCTGGCTTGCCGACCGCAAACAGGAAATCGGCTTTGATAAACTGCCCGAGCTTGCGGATGATGACTACGCCTCTATCAAACTTGTAAAAGGTGCAGTGCGTTATAATGCAAAAATTGAAAAGCACATAAAGGCTTGGGAAGCTTACAAGCAAGCCCTGTCAAATATCAAAGTGTTAGACCCTGCCTGTGGTTCTGGTGCGTTCCTCAATGAAGTTTTTGATTATTTACTCCGCGAAGGACAAACGGTAAATAGTGAGCTAACCACGCTAAATGGCGGGCAAGCACAACTTTTCCGCTGGGATAAGCATATTCTGGCAAATAACATTTACGGCGTGGATATAAACCCAGAATCAGTGGAAATCACCAAGTTGTCGCTATGGCTAAAAACTGCCAACAAGGGCGAAAAGCTAACATATTTGGATAATAACATAAAATGTGGCAATTCGCTAATTGACGACCCTGTTGTTGCTGGTGATTTGGCTTTTGAGTGGGAAAAAGAATTTGCTGATATTATGAGTGGTGGCGGTTTTGATGTGGTGGTTGGCAACCCGCCTTATGTTTTTGCACGAGAAAAAATAACAACATCAGAAAAAGATTACTACGCATCTGCGTATGTCTCCGCACAATACCAAATAAATACCTATCTGTTATTTATAGAGAAAGCCCTATTATTGGTAAAGAACCAAATAGGGCGAGCAAGCCTAATCGTTCCTAACGCATGGCTAATGGTTAGCTCTGCTGAGAAATTGCGAAACTTACTGTTAGAAAAATCATCTATTGAGAGAATAACCAACCTTATTGGCTATTCTTTTGAGAATGTTAATGTAGAAACAATTATTTTAGACCTTTGGAAACACCAAGCTAATACCAAGCATAAAATACAAATCTTTCAGAACAATAAAGATAATGATTTTGAACTCATACACGACAAAGAACAGTATATCTTCGCAGAAAATGAAGGATGTGAATTTCAGGTTTTCCTCAAGAAATCTGATTCTGGTTTGGTAGAGAAGATAAAAGCAAAGACATTGCCGCTAGATGATGTAGCGGAGGTCAGAGCTGGGTTGCAAGCATATGAAGTAGGAAAAGGAAATCCCAAGCAATCAGTAGAAGATGTAAAAAATCGTATTTATGACTATAATCATAAATTTGATGCTGATACTCACAAATATCTGGATGGTAAAGATGTTTCCAGATATTCGCACACATGGTGTGGCACTTACTTGCGATATGGTGATAACCTATCTGCACCAAGAACATTTAATATATTTTCTGATAATGTAATTATTATTCGAGAAATTACAGGAAAATCCCCATATTCAATCGTTGCTACATTCTCGCCTAAAGATGAAATTTACTTGTTCAACCGCAGCAATATCGCCGTTCTGGAAAATGAAAAAAGTGCATATAATCTAAAGTATTTAATTGCATTACTTAGTAGCACTGTGATGTCTTATTATTTTATGCGTATTACGCCAAAAGCTGTGCGACAAATGTTTCCAAAGATTATTCTAAAAGATTTGAGGCAATTCCCGATTAAAAAGGCAACGAAAGAACAACAGCAACCCTTTATAGAAAAAGCCGAAATCATGCTTGCAAAAAACAAGGAATTGCACGAGCTATCGTCAAAATTTCTTGCCCTGCTAAAATCTGAATTTTCATTGGATAAATTCGGCAATAAGCTGGAGCAATGGTATAGCTTAAGTTTTGCTGAATTCATGGCGGAACTAACCAAAAAGAAAAAAATCCTTTCCCTCGCCCAAAAAGCCGAGTGGATGGAACATTTTGAAAAACAAAAATCCCTCGCCACCGCCATAAAATCCACCATAGACACCACCGACCGAGAAATAGACCAAATGGTTTATGAACTATATGGCTTAACCCCTGAGGAAATTGCTATTGTTGAGGGTGGGCAATGAAAGTAAGTCAGCGTCTTAAGTTGATTGATAAAATTGGGCGAGAACTTCAAGCACGCTATAGCTACAGTGATATTGATACTTTCTTGGGTGGTTTTGGAATTGAAATTCCCAAAGAGCCTATAAATTATAACAGTAAATGGGTATATTCAAAGGAAGCTCTCAAAAGTATAGATAATGCAAAGATTCTTGCTATAGCGCAGGAGCTTGAAATTGACCTTGTATCACCAGAAATAAAAGGTGTTATGCCACCAGATATTTGGGATGGTGGAAAAGAGTTTAGGTTATTTCTCAGTCATCTCGCTGTTCATAAAGATAAAGCCAATCGTCTAAAAGGAACACTCTCCCAATATCACATTAGTGCATTCGTAGCCCATGAGGATATTCATCCCACTAGGGAATGGCAGAATGAAATAGAAAAGGCACTGCATACTATGGATGCTATGCTTGCTATTCATACTAAGGGATTTTCTCAAAGTATTTGGACACAGCAGGAAATAGGTTTTGCTCTTGGTAGGGGTGTAAAAATACTTTCATTGAGATTGGAAGAAGACCCACAAGGTTTTATATCTAAACATCAAGCTATTTTGCGTCGCGGAAGGAATGCTGAAGGAATTGCAGAAGAAATAAATACTATACTTCTCAATGACACATACACAAAAAGTAAAATGGCAGAAGTGCGCTCTGCTCACCAGAAAATAGAGGATGATGAAATTCCATTTTAGTAATCAAAGGTTCATCTCCCGCAGCCACTTCTCTAGCTTGCGAGTTGCCATCACATCATCAAAATTATAGGTAAGGATGTCTTTTTTCATTTGCTCGCGGCGGGTTTTTAGTGGTTCGCTTAGATAGTTTACATATTGCACCACTGACCACTGCGAGCCTGATTCGTCGTCGCTCCACTGAAAATTTACCAGCCCCTTATTTTTACATATTGGCTTTAAGCCATAGCCCATCACAGGCAACACTAATGCTTCTTTGATTGGTTTTTGAATATCAAATAATGGTGAGTTATCGCCAAGCAACCACGCCACTGTGGGGTGTTCTTCCATGCTGTAGCGTTTGGCGTATTTTTTGATGTTGCTGACTTCATAGCTGGAAAAATGGCAAAGAATAAGGTCGGTATATTCAGCACGCAGCCGAGCCACTGTGTCTAAAAATGCCAACCAACCTGCCTTATCTTGCTCTATTCCATCCGTCCAAATATATTCAAAACTCTGCCAGTTATAAGGCGGTTTTAGCAAGCCCCATAAATAAACATGGTCTTCGCCCGAATCATTTAACGGGTTTGCTTCAATATCAAAATGTACCCATGTTCCAGTTGGCAGCTGAGTATCGCCGATGTGGTGGGTTTCCTGCGTGAAATAAGATTTTGCCTGCAACACAGCTTTTAGCTTGTTGTGTGTGCCTTTGAGGTATGGCATATCGGCAATCGCTTCAGGGTTAGCATCAGCCAATTGGCGAATTGTGCTGATGCCTTGTGCCTCCAGATGCGGAGCATTACGAGAATCAATGCCGTAAATCAGGGTGAGTTCTTGTTTTTCTTCAAATTCTGGTTTGCAGATAGTGACATAGCTGCATAGTGAGCATTTGCTGTGGCTATAGCGAGCTGGTGGTTTAGACGGTTGGGCAAGTATGAAGCGCATATTTTGCAAAAATTCATCCGCCAGCCTGTCCTTATCATCGATAATTTCGCTAGTGCTGCCGTTGCCATGTATCACGAGTGCGGGCAGCCTATTACCCAGCATTTTGCGATACGCCGCCAGCTTAATCTGAATTTCTGCTTTGTCGCCACTGCGAGCAAGCTTTGCATCCGCAGCTTGATATTTTCCCGATGCTGTACGAATTAAAAAATCAGGATTGCCAATAATGTGGTTGGTCTCATCTACCAACTTTGGTTGATAAATTACTTCCACACCCGCCTTTATTAAATCCTGAGTATGCTCGGGTGAGGTTGCTTCTACCAGCTGATGGGTTTTCTCCAACTGGCGTTTTATGTTCCATTCATGGCGCATGCCCAGCTGCATTATCAACAGGTCAAAGGGATTTGCCTCCGCCTGTTCCATGCTGGGCGGTGGGTTATTATCAAACCACACTCGACGATGGCATGATAGATAGGAACGGGCATCACTGGGTTTTATGTATTTTTGTGGTGTCATGCCAACAGCATATAATTATTGTGATTTGTTGGCAAATGCTTGCCGAGTTTATTTTTTCTGCTGAAACGGTACTCATAGTACCCAAACCACGGAGAAAATAAACCATACAAACTATAACCACCTGTAAAGCAATAAAAAAACACCCTTGATTGCAAGTGCATGGTTGTTATCCATAAAGGCGGTTAAGCAACTGTTTTTATGGAGAAAATATGCAAGAGGTGATGGATAGGGCAAAGGAAAAGGTGGCTAAAATTGCTGCGCTTAATGATCGGTTTCGGCAGACATTTTGGGGTGGGCAGGTGATGATGACGCAGGGGGTGCAGGAATTGTCTGAGGAGTTGCAGGCTAAATTGTTCCGTGCCGTTTCGGAATTTGATGATTTTAGTGAAGACAATGACCCGCATGGTGAGCATGATTTTGGTCGCATCGTGATCGATTTGTGCACATTTTTCTGGAAAATTGACTATTATGACCACAGTTTGCGCTTCGGAGCTGATGACCCATCCGACAATCGCAATACAACACGAGTGCTTACGATAATGCTTGCCAGTGAATACTGACCTAACAACGAAAGTCTTGTGTGTGGCATTTCGTTTTTGCTGCTGGTTGCTATGTGGCAGAACGCCAGCAAGACCGCCATTCCCTCAAACATAAAACGAAACGAAATGCACTTTTTTATGCTGCCGCTGGCGAAATGGCGGGCGTAGCGTCCCCGTATAGAAACTTTTCGGGAAGGACCCAGAAGGGTCAAGAACGAAATGCGTGACGATGTGTGACGCTATGTGACGGCGCGTGACGCAGCGTTGCATCGCGTTTCATGCCGTTGCATCGTGCTGCATGGCGTTGCATGATTCGCCGAGGCTAGTTATCCACAGGTTTCTGGCTCTCTATTTAAGATTAGTTTTATTTATATTTTTGGTTTTAGTTCTAGCTGGTTAACCACCTCGCTGAGCGGTCGTGCTAGCCCAGGTAAGCGGGGTGCGCTAGGGGCGAAATCAACGTTGTTCGCTGGGGCGGTCGCTTGCGAGGTTTTGAACTTTTCTGCGGTTTTTAAGCCACCAACTTTGCCATTTTCTGCATTCTTTTTGCTAGTTTCACACGCCTTTTTGTAATCCTTTAATATGCGTTTTTGGGTGATAATTTCCAACTCAATGACGAGATAATCGGCAAGTTTTAGCTTGATTTTCTGCCAACGTTTAACGGAAATCCGCAGCAATCTTGCCACTTCTTTGTCATTATTTCTTATGGAGCCGCCTTTTATCCACATGTGATACATGAGCAGCCGATACGCTCCTTGCTCCTCCAGCGTGAGGTTTGCGGTGTCGGCGATATGCGAATCGGGATACCATTGTTGCATCGGGATTTTACTCATGATGAATTCTCCGTCGCGCTCGGGGTGGCGAGCAAGAACATCCTGCCCGCGCCCAAACTCTGCTGAACTTAGCCTTTTGCATTTTGCTCCTCCATCCATTGGAAGAAGGCAGCTTCGTCAATCAGCACACGCCGACCGCAACGGCGGATGACTTTTTCAAAGCCGTTCTTTTTAGCGAAGAAAATCAGGTGGCGTATTCCGCCCACTGGTGGCCATTGATGATGCTCGTTCCATTTGGTGACGGGGATAAGGCGCGTTTGCTGCTTGGGTGAATCGTTCGTGTCCATAGGTGTTGCTCCGTAGTGTGTTGTATAAAATCCGACGACATCGCCAGATACGGAGCAGTATATTGACATGTATTTATTGGTCACTCACGCCTACGCCGCCACTGCAACAGTTTATGCATTCACTGTTACAGTACAGGCGAAGACGGTAGCAGTGCTATGCAATTTCTTTTTTCTTGAAGGGTGTCTTTTTCTTTTCAGTAGGGCGCGGATCAAGGTCTGCTATCCAAGTGTGGATGGTGCGTTTGCCGTAGGGAATAGCCTGACTATATTTCTCCATCCATTGATGATCGACGATCTGCTTGATTTGATAATCAGGATTTTGTTCCCACAATATCGCAGCAATCGTTCTGCAGCGTTCACGCACCAATTGGTTCTTGCGGGGCAGCACTTCCTTGACCTTGTATAATTTTGCCAAGAAATTGTTTGCTCCATCATCCGCTATGTTTGCGGCCTCATGCATGAGGGGATAGCAAAACTCGAGCAAGTCTTCGGGTGAATCAAACATCATTTTCATGATGGAAAGTTGCATCAAGGCGTGAGGATTGGGCACGCGCTGACCATTTTTTAGGATAACATCATCACTTTTTGGCTTTCTGCCTGGATAATCTTTGCTCATACAGCTCCCTCAAACATTTTTTTGTTCATCTTCTCCACCACGCCAGCGGTGTGGACTTCGCTTAGGTGCGAATAGCGTTTAACCATAGCAAGGGTTTTATGTCCCAACACTTCAGCGATTTCGTTGGTGGAGGCACCATTCATGGCAAGATAGCTGGCGGCGGTGTGGCGTAAATCGTGGAAGCGGAAATCTGTGATTTTGGCTTTTTCCAAAACCGCCAGCCAAGCTGCGCGGCTTTCCCACGGTTGCATAGGGTTGCGCGGAGAAGGGAAAACTAGCGTGCTTACCGTGCTGCGGTTTTCATATTGTGCTTGCATCAGTTCCAGCGCGTGGTGGGCGAGCGGCAGCACGCGACGCTCGCCGTTTTTGGTATCCTGCAACACGATTGCCTTGCGCTTAAAATCTACATCTTTCCAATGAAGGTTGATAAGCTCGCCGTGGCGTGCGCCGGTGGAGAGTGCCAATACCACCAGTGGGTAAATAAATTCGCTGTTGATTTCGGTGCAGGCGGCAAGCAGGCGGGTGCGCTCATCATCGTTCAAGAAACGTACACGCCCACGCGGTTCTGGCAGTTTTGCGATTTTCGCCATGGGGTGTTCTTGCAGCCATTCCCATTCATTTACGGCGACGCTGAAGGCGTGGCTGAGTGCGCCCATGTAGCGATTCGCGGTGCCTGCGCTGCGGCGTTCCACATTTTTACCAGTGGAAACCAGCTTCTCGCGCTTTTCTGCAATCAGGTTTTTACTAACATCCGCCAGCGCATAAGCCCCGAGTTCGCGTTTCCACCAGTCGAGATACATTTCTACAGCGGCGGCGCGTTTGGGGTTGCGGGTTTTTTGGTAATCAAGATAGCGTTTGATGAGGTCGGCGACGGTGTATTTCTTTGCCTGTGTGGTTTTGAAATATCTGCCTTCGCGCATGGCGGATTCGGTTTGCGCTGCCCAGTTTTTAGCATCGGTTTTGCGTTCAAAAGTTGCAGATTGAGCAGGAAAGCCGCGAATGCGAATTTTCACGCGGTAGCTAATTTTCCCGTCTGGTGTTGTTCTGGTTTCAATAGTTGCCATACTTTCCGCCTTTCGCTACAAAAGACTACAAAACATGGCGGTATTATGCAACGCTCTAATTGTTCGAACACGGATGAAGTTTGTGATAAGCGCAGGGGAATCAGTTGGTTGGTCGTGTCACTATCTTTGGCAAGTGTGATGCTAACACTTTATGTAATTGAGATGAGTTATCTGAGCGTAATGCACGACCAATAAATTCCTCTAATGCCTTCTTATCGTAGTTAAGTTTCTTCGCAGCTTCAGCCAGTAATCCCTTGTTATCGTAATAGAATAAAACGCGTTCATATTCTTTATCTTTAATAGCCTGAGATAGCTTTTCTTTCATATCATCAAAAATTGCTTGCACATTGATATTCGCTGCAGCTAAAAATTCTTTAGTCAAATTGTTAATGTCTTTAGCTGACAAACTAATCTTTTTCATCTCAGCATCAATTTGGCGCTTGGTATGTCGCAAGCAAATGTCATCTATCTGTTGTTTAGCTTGCTCAAAAACAAAGCTTTTTAATCCTTCAAGCTTAGTAATTGCATCCGTATTTTCGAACATCAAGTCTTCTGCAATTGCAGTGAAAACTGTCGGCAAGAGAAGTAGATTTTCAACTTCAGAAACAGGAAGGCAATAAATACCCAATTCTTCAAGAGACTTTATTTTTTCATCGGATCGCCCATCAGCATCTATAATGCCAGCGCAACCAACTCGATGCAACTCTGTTCTATCTGCAAAGCTATTAACAGTACGAATTACCTGCTCACAAGAGCCAACTGGAATGACCGTAAAGTCACTATAAACACGTCGGTATAGAGAAACATCAAGACTCCCACCTTCTCCCTCTACAAACAGAACTGGGCTACGGCTACCAATAATAGCTGCCACAATATCGTCTGGAATATTTGCATCATCAGGGACAAGTTGAATGTCCCACACCTCTCTTGGCTGTTTTTGATAGCTTCGAAGAGCATATTTTACAGCGGCATGTCTTGAGGCAGCAAACTCTATATCATGTGTAATATAAAGAAATGCACAGTCCTGGCTAGCCGACTCAATTTCATCCCATAACTTAGCGAGTATTGATTTGTTGATGTGCAGCTCAGGCTCATCAAAAATCAGTAGTGTATCAGGTTTTGCAATAAGTGCCTGTCCAATAAGATAGAATATAACCCGTTCGCCATCGCTCATGTCTGATGCGGAATATTCATGACCTTCTTTTGTTTTGGTTTTAATATTTTGACCCAAAATAATTAGCTCGCGGTGTGGAAGAGCAGTATCCCAAATAGCTTTTAACTTGTCTATTTTCGTAATCGGTGGATCGATTCTATCTGTTTTTCCAATGCATTGTTGCCGATAGGCAATCGAAACATCGTTATTCTCAGCGTATAGCGCCGACAATAAATGGTCAAAATCATTAAGCAGAACAGTTTCAGGCTTACATTCATAACGGTGTTCGTACTTGTAGGCATGATTTCCGTTATCATGGCCGGAATGCAGGCGGTTTTGAGCTATCTCTAAGCTTGGTGGTGTGAGGTTCGGATTTAGATTAAGAGATTTGTGAGCTGCTATACGGTGTACTTCTATGCCACCTTGAGACAAGTTTTGATCGATAAATACCCCTAGGCGTGTTTTGCCAGATCCATTCGCGCCAATAAACACAACACTGGACGCAGTGTTTACCTTAAGGGTTAAGTTACCTTCAGAAGTTGGAATCGGCGTACTTGTAGATAAAGCCATTATCTAATTCCTTTTAATTTGCCGCCACCTGTTGTTTTGAACTGTCCCAGAAGTGTCCCACAGGATTTTTTGGCCACCTTAAAAGGTAGTGGCGGGGCGTAGTGGACGGTTTGCGAACAAACCCCGAGATGAGATTGTTTATTTTACAAATGCCTATCAAGCAAGAATTTTTTAAGATTGCTGCATAAAGAATAACTAAGGGGCTGTGAATTCACAGCCTCTTTTTGTTTGTCAAAATTTACGGAAACAACAGAAGCCACGCTACATGCCCGCATATTACAACGAGTTTAAGCCTGAGGCGGCGCACATGCTGCGGCAGTTAATCAGGGATGGATTGATTGCGGCGGGGGATGTGGATGAAAGGAGTATTATTGATGTCAGAGCTGACGACCTCAAGGGATATACGCAATGCCACTTCTTCGCGGGAATTGGTGGGTGGTCGGTCGCTCTCCGCCTTGCGATGTGGGCGGACGATAGATCTGTTTGGACAGGAAGTTGTCCCTGCCAACCCTTTAGCTCCGCTGGGAAGCAAAAAGGCAAAGCAGACGAACGGCATCTCTGGCCAGTGTGGTTTCGGCTCATCGGCGAGTGCAAACCTGCAATTGTCTTTGGAGAACAGGTTGCGGCAGCGATTGCCCACGGCTGGTGGGATGATGTGGCAGATGATTTGGAAAGCGAAGGGTACGCCTGCGGGGCGGCGGTTTTGCCAGCTTGCAGTGTCGGCAAGCCGCACAAACGGGACAGGCTCTGGTTTGTGGGCAACGCCCGACAGCAGTGCAAGGGGAACGAGAGCGTTGGATTTAGTGGAGAATGGCAGCACAGTGCTACGGCGGGGGTCAGGTCAGAAGCGGGGCATAGATTTACAAACACAGGCTCTTTGGGCGACACCCGATTGCAGCGACAGGCGATCGGCGAACAGCAAACAACAGGGTTTGAGCAATCAGGTGAAAGCCTCGCTGTGGGCAACGCCGAACTGCATGGATGCGATGACAGCTCGCAGCGAGGAAGCGTTGGCACGGGCGAAAACCAAGGGCGGGTGTTGCAATCTGAAAGACCAAGTGCATCCGAGTTTATGGCCGACACCGAATGCCTCGGACAACAGGGACAGGGGGCGGTGGGAAAATCCCAGCATTCAACGCCGTGTGGAGATGGGCAAGCAAATCAACCTGTCTATGATTGCACAGGGGAGTATGAGTGGCTCATCTGCCCTGACGGAAAAACCCGCCCAGTTAAGCGTGGAATTTCCTTGCTGGCTCATGGGATACAGCACCGCACACCTATCCTCCATGCGTTTGGCAATGCAATCGTACCGCAAGTCGCAGCGGAATTTATCAAGGCGGTGAGTGAGGTTTAATACTCGCTTGCCAGCATGATGGTTAAAACTCTGGTGGTTATGGTTGGGTCGGCTGGGTTTTCTGAGCCGTAGGTCATGGTGAGGTCGTAATAGTCAATTTTCCAAAAGAAGTTGATGTTATCTATGGTTATTTTGCCAAAATCATGCTCGCCGTGTGGGTCGTTGTCTTCGGTGAATTTGTCAAAGTTCATGACTTCCATAAACAGCTTCTCACGGGCGGCGTCGGATAGTTCATTAACTCCGCTGGTGGTCATAACCTGCCCGCCCCAGTAGGTGTTGCGGAAACGGTCGTTTAGTTCGGCAATTTTCTTGGTGTTGGTGGTTTGCTCGTCAATTTGTTGCGGTTTCATGGCGTTTTGCTCCTTGGTGCGTTGTTAA
>DIUV01000045.1 GCA_002423155.1 Alphaproteobacteria bacterium UBA6149 | reverse complement strand
CCCGCTTTGTTGCTGATTCCTTCTTTGATAAATCGCTATACGATTTTGGATTTGAATGAGGAGCGGAGTTTTGCGCGTTATCTGGCAGCGCAAGGAAAACCGGTTTATCTGGTTGATTGGGGTGAGCCGGACACAGAGGAAAAAAAATTTAATTGTGCAGATTATATCAGCCAGCGCCTAGCACCCATGGCGGAGCATATTCGCCGTTTGGGGCATCAAAAAACTGTGGCGGTTGGGCATTGTTTGGGGGGTATGTTGGCGCTGGGATTAAGCAGTGGATTTGCGCATTTAGTTGATGCACAAATTTTGCTGGCTGCGCCCTGGGATTTTTCGCAAGAAGCTATGGGAGTGGCGAAAATGCCCGATGCAACTTTGCGGCAAACGCGGCAATATATAAGCGGCTTAGATGTTTTTGCGGGTGACCATCTGCTCGCCATGTTTTACCTGCGTGATCCGTGGGGATACCAAGACAAATTACGTTGTTTTGCGGATATGGAACGTAATACTCCGCAGGAAAAACATTTTGTGGCAGTAGAAGATTGGGCAAATGATTTTGTGCCTATTGCTAAAGGCGTAGCACAGGATGCATTGCTGAATTGGGGGCAGGAAAATCAGGCATTGCGCGGATTATGGCGCGTGAATGGACGGCGCGTGGATCCTGCTTGGGTAAAGCAACCCAGCTTATTGGTGGTTCCCCAAGAAGACCGCATCGTACCGCCTGCCTCTAGCCAACCATTGGTGGATGCTCTGCCCAATGGTTGGACGCTCACCCCCACTTCTGGGCATGTGGGTATGGTGGTTGGTTCGCGCGGTAAGGCAGAATTATGGGAGCCGCTGGTTGCGTGGGTGGATGAGGTTTTTTTGCACCCTACACGACAGTACCATTAACGCGGTGAGTTGAGGCGTTATAAACCAATATGTTATATGCCGATTGGAGATTAGAAATCCAGCACTGTCAATTGTAGATAGCACATATTCTTTTTTCATCCAAAGCCACGCTGAATATCTTAACATTCTGATTGATTTAGAGAATCGTTTTGTTTTGCGATTAAGTCTGGCAAGTATATTTCGTAAGCTGGAATTTTTTGCTTTAACCAAGCATGTTTCGGATTCGCTTGCGATATGTGGTTGATAATGCAAAAACATTGTCTCATAATCAGTAGTTGTCATCAGTCGCAATTAGAGCAATTTGATGCTGGCTTACTTGCCAATAGAGCTGTCTTGCATTTTTCTAAGCTCCTTTTCCGATGTGAGCCGCAATAATTTCGTTTCGGTCCCTATCAACAGCTAGCCAAACTCGTATTTTTTGCGTTTTTTGAACGTATGTGTATAATTCATCAAGATCAAGAATGCTTATTTATCTAGGGGTTATGCTTAGATTTATGATTTCTCTTTCGATGATTTTTCCTGCACCTTCAATCCACTTGGAAACCAGCTGATGGGGCACGTCTAAAACTCGATCAATGCTACGAATGCCTCTAGAATTCAAATACAAAGACCTCTGCGCAGCGCATTACGTAGAGGTCTTATACATTGTCAAGGCGGTACGCTTAACACTGTTGTCATATTTTCTCTACGGTCGCCAGCAATCTGATTATTGCCACAATGATTGCAGCGATAGCGCTGAAATCCACGAACAAAGCCGTTCTTAACTAGGCTTTCTCCTAAACAAAATTTGCATTTTTCCATGGCAAAACTCTCATTAAATTAAGGGAAGTAGTATATATTATCTATCTATCTATCTATCTATCTATCTATCTATCTATCTATCTATCTATAGTTGGCAATGCCCGGTTTTTTATCGGGTGGGTTTTTTTATTGTTAATTGTTGTTAACAATGCTACAGTCGAGATGTTGTTTGATTTTTGTTTGGTCTTTATTTGATTTAAACATTGATTGTTTTAGGGATGAATAAACAACCTTTATTTTAATTTTTTAATTTTATGGCACTTGCGTGCCTTTGGAGATAGTGATGGAAAAAGATAACGTGTTGAACATGTTTTTTAATAGCCTCAGCAGTTTTGGAGGTATTGAATTAATTTTCATCTTTGGAGTAACCTTTTGGTTGCTCTGGGTATTGTTAAATAGAGGTGTTTACCTCTCGCGTTACCTGATGTTGCGCTATACACCAGTAGATATTATTGCAAATGCTATAATGGTGCTTGCGATGTTGCTTTTAGATGAAGAAAAATTCGTATTTTTCATGATGGCGGTAGGTATGTTGTTGATTGCTTATTGGAATTATGAAAATTCTTTCAAAACCCAAGCCTTCAAAATATGGCGCTCTGGTGTTGGACCAACAATAATCGATAATTTGCAAAGAGCCTTGGTTGGCTTGAGCATGTTAGCCGTTTTTCTTGCAATAGTGTTTGCGGAAGTAAACCATGTTGGAAATATCCTTCATTTTGAAGGAGAGTTTTGGAGCTTCTTAAGCACCTGCGCTTATTCTAGTGCCGTGTACTTGCTGTTAGCAAATGCCTTGGGGTTTTTCCAAAAATTCCGCGCTCGTAGGCTTAATAAGTACTACGTCGGTTGTGGAATTGTTGTCGAAAGAGACTCTAATTAGAGTAACCTCTTTCACGAAAAAGGGTGGTGATTTTTTCACCGCCCTTTTTTGTGGCGCAAAAAGATTAAACCAAGCGTTCTATCACTGCCCCGCAAGCGGTAAGCTTCTCCTCCAACGCTTCATAGCCGCGGTCTAAGTGATAAACGCGGTGTATTTGAGTTTCTCCCTTGGCAGCCAAAGCGGCGAGGACGAGGGATACGGAGGCGCGCAAATCCGTTGCCATTACTTCCGCACCGTTTAAGTGGCTAGCGTGGCGCACGAGGGCGCTGGAGCCGTGGACGTTGATATTCGCACCCATGCGTGAGAGTTCGGGCACGTGCATGAAGCGGTTTTCAAAAATAGTTTCGGTAATCATCGAAGCGCCTTCGGCTACGGTCATCAGTGCCATGAATTGCGCTTGCATATCGGTGGGAAATCCGGGAAAAGGCTGAGTCATCACGTCTTTGCCAATCAGATTGTTTTTGCTGCCATTGACGCGGATGCCGCCTTGATTGCCGCTGGTGGCAGGTAATTCGGTGAATTCCACGCCGCATTCACTGTATTTTTCAATTACGGCAGCTAAGATATTATGTTCTACGCCGAGCAGGTCAATCTCACCTTTGGTGATGGCGGCAGCAGTGGCATAAGTCCCGGCTTCAATACGGTCGGCAATTACTTGATGCTCCGCCGCATGGAGTTTTTCCACCCCCTCAATTATAAGGCGGTCGCTGCCAATGCCACTGATTTTAGCGCCCATTTTGGTCAGGCAATTAGCAAGGTCAGTTATTTCTGGTTCACGTGCGGCGTTGCCAATAATGGTGGTACCTTCTGCCAAACAAGCCGCCATTAAAATATGGATAGTGGCGCCAACGGAGACTTTTTCAAACTGAACTTCCGCACCTTTTAAGCGACCATTGCAGTGAGCATGCACATAGCCGCCTTCTAACTCTATTTTCGCGCCGAGTAATTCTAGTCCTTTGAGGTGTAAATCTACCGCGCGAGCGCCAATCGCACAGCCGCCAGGGAGCGAAACTTGCGCCTTGCCAAACCGGGCTAATAAGGGGCCCAGCACCCAAAAAGAAGCACGCATGGTGCGTACCAACTCATAAGGGGCAATTTGGCTGGTGATGTTGGCAGCCGAAAGTTTTACCGAATGTCCGTAACCGCGTTGTCCTTGTCCGTAAGAATCATTTTTGCGTTCTTGCATATCAATGCTTACACCCAATTGCATAAGTAAGCGATTGATAGTTATAATATCTGCCAGATAAGGCACATTATGTAAAGTCAGCGCTTCCTCGCTGAGCAGACTGGCGCAGAGCAGGGGGAGGGCGGCGTTTTTTGCGCCACTAATTGGTATACTACCTTTTAATTGATTGCCGCCGATGATGCGTATTTTGTTCATATTTTTATTTCCGCCCAAGCTTTTTTATAATATTTCTGGCTCTTAGGGCGATTTCACCAATCGTTAATTTGATATTTGTTCACTAAAATATCTCTTGTCATAACGCCGCAGGGCGGTATCCATGCCTATCAACTGGCATCTTAGCCAATGGTTTGGCATGGATACCGCTCTTCGTGCCGCATGACAATGGCGAATTTTATCGCAAAAAGATAAAATTAACGATTGGTGAAATCGCCCTGATTGTATTATTTCTGGTACTTGTATAATGTTGCTAATTATACTATATTAGTCGGAGTATTTATAACAACTAAATACTTTTAACAATGAGGAAGGTTATTACGATGGAATTTAATAAACAGCAACCTTTTGCTAGCGCTGCGCAGACTACGCAAGTTGACGCTGGGCTGCGAGCATACATGCTTCGGGTTTATAATTACATGGCTAGTGCTTTGATTATCACTGGTTTAGTATCTTACTTTGCGGGAACTAGCGATGCTTTTATGAGCTTGATGGTAACGCAAGGTGAAACAGGTATGAAAGCAAGCGGATTATCTTATTTGGTAATGTTTGCTCCTTTAGGAATGGTATTATTTTTGAGCGTACGCTTGAATAAACTTAGCGAGCAAGCTGCGCAATTAAGCTTCTGGGCTTTTTCGGTGCTAATGGGCTTGTCGATGTATTATATCTTCGCCATGTACACGGGCGCTAGTGTTGCTCGGGTGTTCTTTATTACCTCCATTACTTTTGGCGGTATGAGCATTTATGGTTACACTACCAAGAAAGATTTAACTGGCATGGGCTCGTTTTTGATGATGGGTCTATTTGGTCTGGTTATTGCTAGCTTGGTGAACATGTTCATGAAAAGCACTGGCTTAGACTTTGCTATTTCTGCTTTAGGCGTGCTTATCTTTGTAGGTTTAACTGCTTATGATACGCAACGCATAAAAAGCCTTTATTATTATACAGATAATGCTGGTAAAGCGGCAATTATGGGGGCTTTGACCTTGTATTTGGACTTCATCAACCTATTCGTTATGTTGATGCGCTTTATGGGTGATCGTCGTTAGTTTTTAACGCGATTATTTAGGAAAAAGCGGCGGTTCTTTTGGGAGCCGCCGCTTTTTTTATGAGGTGTTTAAATTTTTAGGTATGTTTAGGGCGGCAAATAAATGGTGCATTTCGGTGGAGGGGTTTTTTGAGTTTACTTTCTCTGCTTCTTTTTCAAGGTGTTGTGCGTGTGTTATAGCGGTGCGAGTTTTTTCTTCCTCTAAGAATATTGAGAAGGTGTTTTTGTCGCCTTTTTTATAATCTTCGAGGTAACCATGTTCTCGTAATGTGTGTTTTAAATCTGGTAATATGTCATCAAATTTTGGATATTCTGTGGTGGTTAATTTAAAATGAATGAGTAACCAAAGCTCAAAGCAGGGATATGATGTGATGGTTCGTAGTTCGGTATTTTTTCCTCTTGGTGCTTGCCAACTTTTTGCTGTTTCAATTGCTAAATCAAATGATTGATGGCTGTCGCGATCTATTACACAAAAAGCCATATCATAATTTGCGGACTTATCTGAACATAATTCAATCGTATAATTAACAACACTTATTGGTGCCGATCCCAATCTACTTGGTGTTACTTTAACTTTTCCAAGAATGTGGTGTTTTCGGCAGATGTCTTGCAAATAGTAATTTGATGATTTGCTGTCTTCGCAAACTATCAGGATTGTAGGTTTTTCATCTCTTATCGGGTATTTTCGGTTAGGTTTTGTATTCCTGTTTCTATTTGAAGATGACATGATTAATCCTCCTGCGGTAAATAGGGAACCGCACCTAATCTGCCTTCTAAATATTTGCTTTCTATATTCTCTCCTTTTCTTGGGCTGTTTCTTTCTTTTATGGCGGTTAAGGGATATAATTCCGTAGATTTTTCTCGATTTAATTCAGTAAACCAGAATTGATCGCGGCGGAGTAATTTGTTTTTCATTATGTTGCTGTTGTGCGAAGTGAAAATTAACTGCGCGTTTGATTCGGTATTTCGAGCGAATTTGTTGATTAGATATTCTTGGAGGTTTGGGTGTAGTTGTAAGTCTAATTCGTCGTAGATTAGAGGGGTTTGTTTTTCGGTAGCAGTTATCCATAATGATGCAAGAGAAAACAACTGTTTCGTTCCTGCTGATTCTTGGTTTAAATCAAAAGATATAAAATCATCATTATCGGTGCTTTTTCTTAAGAACTCAACTTTTGGTATATTAATATCACCCAGATTTGAATCTTGTGCTTTTTTTATAATATCAATACTTACTTCTTTTAGAATTTTAACAGATGACGTATCTGAATTAGACTCTTTAAAATCGTCTAATATATTTTTATAGGTGATTTTTATATCGCCAATAAGAATATCTGCATTTTGTATGAATTCCAATATTTTATTTTTTTCAATATTGTTATTACATAATTCGGCGGTTTTATATTGACTTACAGAGTCTGTTATAAACAAATTTTTAAACCATTCCCACACAGGTAGCAGTATCTTATTATCTTCATCTATAGCTTTTGATAAAAGCAAAATATTATCTCTCGTGCGATTAGTAATATCTTTGTCACCCAATATTTTTTTGTTGAATTTATCAAAAGTGTATTTTCCTTCTTGCCAATGACGTTCAAACCATGTCTGTTTTTTTCCTAAAGGGTAAGCATCTAAAAATTCATCAGTAATACGTTCAGCATTGTAGGCGAATCCGTAATGATAGCGCACGCCTTGAGCTATAAATTGTACAGAAAATGAAGTTGGTTCTTGAGATGTTTTGCTAGATAGTTTGAATGGATCAACCTTAATTTTTTCATCCTTAATAGTCCGCGCACTATTAATAACCATATAACGCATTGTACCCATAGCTTTGAGTAAATTAGATTTCCCCGAAGCGTTAGCACCATAAATCACTGCTATTTTTTGCAATAAAGGAACCTGGGCAACCCCAGTTTCGATTAAAAACTCCGAATTATCCTTAATTTTCTTTTCGGGAAGCATGGTTAGTCTAGCTTCATCCTTAAAAGAACGGAAATTTTTTACGGTGAATTCTATGAGCATTTCTTCTACCTTTGTATATTTATACGCATCTTTTGCATATTTTATACAAAAATAGAACAAAAAAATTAATTTTTAGTGTGTTTTGTAAAAAAATTAAAAATCAGCCATGCGGCTTAAGCGGAATGCCCACTAATTGCTGTGGTGGCCATTCATTTAGCCCCATTACTTTGGCGAGTTTTTCGTAGCCTTCTTCTATTTTGCTGGGTTCGTCCATTGGTTGGCGGAGGAAATCTTCGATGAGGGGGAAATAATGGATGGCACGATCGACCATTGCGTCGGATCCGCGGCGATAAGCGCCGAGGCGAATCATTTCTGCCATGTCGTCATAAGTGGCGAGTAATTGCCGCGCGGTGGTGATGAGTGAATTTTCGGCGGAGCTATTACATTCGGGCATCGAACGCGATACGCTGCGGAGGATGTTGATAGCTGGAAAACGTCCGCGTTCGGCGATGTTTCTATCTAATATTATATGTCCATCTAAAATACCACGCACAGTGTCGGATACGGGTTCGTTAGTGTCATCCCCTTCGACTAATACGGTGAACATGCCCGTTATAGAGCCTTGTCCTTTTAATCCGGGGCCTGCGCGTTCTAACAAACGGGGTAGTTCGGAAAATACGGTAGGGGTGTAACCTTTGCTGGTAGGTGGTTCACCAACTGATAAGCCAATTTCGCGTTGTGCCATGGCAAAGCGAGTTACGGAATCCATCAGGCATAATACTTCCTCGCCCTGATCGCGGAAATATTCGGCGATTGCCATAGTGGTGTAAGCCGCTTGGCGACGGGTGAGGGCGGAATCGCTGGAGGTGGCGACTACTAGTACCGAGCGTTTTAGTCCTTCTTCGCCCAAATCATCTTCAATAAATTCCTGCACCTCGCGCCCACGTTCACCAATTAGCCCAATGACGTTGACAGTGGCGGTGGAATATTTAGCGAGCATAGACATTAAAATGGATTTACCCACGCCCGAGCCTGCAAAAATGCCCATCCTTTGTCCACGGCAACAGCTAAGAAAAGTGTTGAGTGCACGCACGCCTAAATCAATTTTTCCTTTTACCCGTTCGCGTGCATGGGCAGGTGGTGGGTTGGCGCGGTAAGGATAAGGAGTGGCGCCAAAAATTACCCCACCTTTTTCATCCACAGGGTTGCCAAATGCATCCAACACGCGCCCGAGCCAAGAATGGTCAGGGCGGATTACCCCTTCAGTATCGCAGATTTCCACCTGACAACCAGGGCCAATGCCTTCCAAACCAGAAAAGGGCATCAGCAGGGCAATATCACCATCAAAGCCAACTACTTCACACATTACAGGAACATTATTGCCCAGATTCTTGCGTAAAATATGGCAACGTGAGCCCACACTCAAGAAAGCCTCCAGCCCCACACAAGTGACGATTAGCCCACGCACGGACTGTACGGTGCCGAAAAGTCTTTTTTCAGAAAGATTGGCGAGGGCGGATAATTGTTGTTTCATATTACTTGGCTATAGATTTATGCGATTATTTAGTTTTATACGAGAGTTCTATGACTGGCAACTTGGATATTATAAAATGTGGTTTTATTAGATAAAATTTATACTTGCTTAAAAAAATCTTGCTACTATTCGAGCTAATATATATACCTGATGCTAATTTTTTACATCTGGAAGCAAACCCATGAAAATTACTATCGAACGGTCAGTTTTATTAAAGTCGCTTGGACATATACAATCTGTAGTTGAGCGTAGGGGGACAATACCTATCATATCTAACGTGCGTTTGGATGCTGGCGATGGTCGTTTAGAGATGACGGCGACTGATATGGATGTAGCAGTTGTAGAATATATGCAAGCAGAAATTGTAGTGCCGGGGGCGGTTACGTTGCCTGCGCACATGCTTTATGAAATTGTGCGTAAACTTTCTGATGGTGCACAAGTTGGGTTGGAAGAAAAGTCTGATGGTGCCAGTGTAGTTATCTCTTCTGGTCGTTCGCGTTTTTCTCTTTCTACTTTACCAGTGAGTGATTTCCCCGTAATGGCGGATGATGATTTGGCTTATAGTTTTGTGCTTTCCACCGAAGAATGTAAGGCATTATTTGAAAAAACCCGTTTTGCTATGTCTAGCGAAGAAACCCGTTATTATTTAAATGGGGTATATTTACATGCGGCGGAGTCGGATGGAGCTAATGTTTTGCGCACCGTGGCAACTGATGGTCATCGCTTAGCGCGGATGGAAGTAGCTTTGCCTTCTGGTGCGGCAGGTATGGTAGGGGTGATTGTGCCTCGCAAAACTTTGACTGAGGCAATTAAATTAGCTGAAGAAGGCGGTGATGAGGTAAAAATCTCCCTTTCGGAAACTAAAATCCGTTTTGTTTGTGGCAATGCTACCTTGGTTTCTAAATTGATTGATGGCACTTATCCTGATTATGAACGGGTTATTCCTTCTGGAAACACCAAAGTTATGGAAGTGAGCGCGGCGGATTTCAGCAAAGCGGTGGATCGTGTTTCTATCGTTTCTTCTGATAAGACCAAAGGGGTTATTTGCGCGGTGGAAACTGGCAAATTAACTTTGTCAGTAAACAACTCCGACC
Organism: Alphaproteobacteria bacterium UBA6149; assembly: GCA_002423155.1. Taxonomy (GTDB): domain Bacteria; phylum Pseudomonadota; class Alphaproteobacteria; order Rickettsiales; family UBA998; genus UBA6149. The sequence goes on along the minus strand of DIUV01000045.1, from coordinate 79,789 downwards.
AAAGCTCGGCGCAGGAAGTATTAGAAGTAAGCTACGATGCTGACCCTGTGGAAATTGGTTTTAACTCACGTTATTTGCTCGACGTTATGGGGCAGATTGAAGGTGAAACCGTAAAATTAATTCTAGCAGACTCAAATGCGCCAGTACTGATTCGCGATACGGCGGATGAGGGCGCGTTGTATGTGGTTATGCCGATGCGTGTTTGATGCTTTTTGGTGGTTTTTATTGACTTTATGTACGCTTTGATGTACGTTTTGTTTCAATAGGGAGAATTAATTATGCAGATTGTGACGGCGACTGAGGCACGGGCTAACATTTTTCGTTTGATGGATGATGTTAATAATACGCATCAGCCGATTACTATTACTGGTAAGCGCTCTAATTCAGTGTTGGTTTCGGAAGCTGATTGGAAGGCAATTCAGGAAACCTTATATTTAACTTCTATCCCTAATATGGTTTCGTTTTTGTTAGATGGAAAAAATACTCCCGTTGAAGAATGTGTTGACGAAATAAAATGGTAAATTACAAGGTCGTTTTTACCAAGCAGGCTGAAAAAGAGGCGAAAAATTTGCTTGCCGCAGGGTTGAGACCAAAGGTTGAAACCTTAATTGAATTGCTTAAAAAAGATCCTTTTACTCCGTATCCTCCTTATGAAAAATTGATTGGTCAATTGAATGGTCTTTATTCGCGGCGTATAAATATCCAACATAGGCTGGTTTACGAAGTTTTTCCTGAAGATAGGATAGTAAAAATATTGCGTATGTGGACTCATTATGAGTAGTTTAGATAGACGCGATTATTGGCTTATGGTAGTATCAAGTAGTATTTTATGCCACATTAAATCTACAGGTATGCTCATGGTCAATATTCAGTCAGCAGAAAAACTTTCGATTACGCTTCCATTCGAAATGGCTAAGATGGTTCGTGATAAGGTTGAGGCAGGAATTTATGGCTCAAATAGTGAGGTGATTCGTGATGCTTTACGAAGCTTGATGGAGCGTGAACGAAGATTGATCGCCTTTGATGAAGCAATTGCCAAGGGAATTGCTGATGCTGATGCTGGGCGAGTTGAAGAAATTGAAAACGTTAGAATCAAATTACATAATCGTTTTGAACAATGAAAGTTGTTATTACTGATGCCGCGTATGCTAGTTTACAGCAAATCAGCGATTTCATTTATGAGCATAATCCTGTTCGCGCGATAAGCTTCATTAATGAAATAATTGATTGTTGTTTGGCTCTTGCTGATACTCATAAAATTTATCCCTTGGTTCCGCGTTATGAACAGGTTGGAATTAGGCGCTGCGTCTATCGTGACTATCTTATATTTTATCGTACCGCAAAAGACTACGTTGAGATTATTAATATATTGCATGGATCTAGGAACTATGATGATTTGTTATGGTAAGCTAATAAAAATTGATAAAATAACAGTAGCTCTTGCATAAGTGGTGCTCCTGCACTAACTAATACACAATGAAAATATAATATATTGTGTAAGGATACTCCCCCATCATGTTAGCTAATATCGCCCGTAAAGTTTTTGGTAATGCTAATGAGCGTTTGCTTCGCCCCTATTATCGGAAAGTGGAGCGCGTCAATGCGTTTGAGCAAAATCTGCAAAAATTAAGCGATACGGAATTGACGGAGAAAACTCAGGAATTTCGCAATCGTTTGCAGGTGGACGAAAAATTAGATGCTTTATTACCCGAAGCTTTTGCGGTAGTGCGCGAAGCGTCAAAACGCGTGATGGGCATGCGCCATTTTGATGTGCAGATGATAGGCGGAATGGTGCTGCATGAAGGACGCATAGCCGAGATGAAAACTGGGGAAGGTAAAACTCTGGTGGCAACCTTGGCGGTGTATTTAAACGCGCTGGAAGGCAAGGGTGTGCATGTAGTAACCGTGAATGATTATCTGGCGCGGCGTGACTCAGAATGGATGGGCAAACTTTATAGATTCTTGGGATTGACGGTAGGAGTTATCACCAATGATTTAGAAGATTATGCCCGCAAAGAAGCTTACGCTTGCGACATTACTTATGCTACCAATAACGAGCTAGGTTTTGATTATCTGCGTGATAATATGAAATATTCGCGGGATGCAATGGTGCAGCGCCCATTTAATTACGCAGTGGTGGATGAGGTGGATTCTATCCTAATTGACGAAGCACGCACGCCGTTGATTATTTCTGGACCAGTAGAAGACAGCACCGATTTATATGTTCGGGTGGATGAGCTAATCGCGCCGCTAGAAAAAACCGATTATGATTTGGACGAAAAAGCGCGTAGCGTAGTTTTGAATGAAGAAGGCACCCAAAAAGTTGAAGATTTGTTGGTACAAGCGGGCTTGTTGGAAGCGGGCGGTAGTATGTATGATATTGCCAATGTATTGTTAGTACATCATGTTAATCAGGCATTACGCGCCCATAAATTATTCACCATTGATGTAGATTATATCGTTAAAGATGATAAAGTTATCATTATTGATGAATTCACCGGGCGGATGATGGACGGACGGCGTTATTCCGATGGTTTGCATCAGGCTTTAGAAGCAAAAGAAAAAGTTTCTATTCAAAATGAAAATCAGACTTTGGCTTCCATCACTTTCCAGAATTATTTCCGTCTTTATCCAAAATTATCGGGGATGACGGGAACAGCGCTTACTGAAGCGAATGAATTTTCTTATATTTATAAATTAGAAGTAGCAGAAATTCCTACCAACATTCCCGTATCTCGCATTGATGAGCATGACGAAATTTATCGTACCCGTACAGAAAAATACGAAGCAGTAGCGGCAGAAATTAAAGCCGCACAAAAAACTGGGCAGCCTGTATTGGTGGGCACTGTTTCGATTGAGCAATCGGAAGAGCTTTCTAATATTTTGAAAAAACAAAAGATTCCTCACAAAGTTTTAAATGCGCGTTATCATGAGCAAGAAGCCTATATTGTCGCTCAAGCAGGTAAATCTGGTTCGGTGACTATCGCTACTAACATGGCTGGTCGCGGAACAGATATTAAACTAGGCGGTAACGAAGATATGTTACTGGATGAATTAGCAAAACAAGCGGAAAATGAGCTACATTTAGAGCGCATGAAAAAAGATTTGTCTAAGCAAGTAGCCGAAGATAAAGAAAAAGTTTTAGCCGCAGGGGGATTATACGTAATCGGAACTGAGCGGCATGAATCGCGCCGGATTGATAATCAATTACGCGGTCGTTCGGGTCGTCAGGGTGATCCGGGGCGCTCAAAATTTTATATCTCGCTGGAAGATGATTTAATGCGCATTTTTGGTTCGGAGCGCATAGACGGAATGTTGCAGCGTTTGGGATTAAAAGCAGGGGAAGCAATTATCCACCCCTGGATGAATAAAGCATTAGAACGCGCCCAAGGAAAAGTAGAAGCGCGTAATTATGATATGCGTAAAAACGTGTTGAAATATGACGATGTAATGAATGATCAACGCAAAGTCATTTTTGAACAACGTATCGAGTTAATGGATGCCGAGAATGTAAAAGAAGAAGCGGATGATATGCGCTTGGATGTTTGCGAATTATTAGTAACGGCGCATATTCCCCAACGTTCTTATCCCGAACAATGGGATATGGAAGGCTTACACCAAGAAATTCTCCGCATTTTCGATTTGGATTTGCCCGTACAAGCCTGGGCAAAAGAAGAGGGCATCGCTGACGAAGAAATTTTAGAGCGTTTGGTAAAAGCCACCGACGAACAAATGGAAGAAAAAGAAGGTAATTACGGCGAAGAAATGATGAATGTAGTGCGCAAACGTTTGTTGTTACAAACGTTAGACCAGCTATGGAAAGAGCATCTGCATGCCTTAGATCACCTGCGTAGTGGCATTCATTTGCGCGGTTATGGTCAGCGAGATCCTTTAAATGAATATAAGCAAGAAGCATTTGCTTTGTTTGAAGCTATGCTCCGCCATTTGCGTGAATTAGTGACTGAGCGTTTGGCGCATTTGCAAATTCATACGGAATTGGTGGATGATGGAGAAGAAGCGATTGAACATCAGGCAAAAAATACACAAATTCATCTAAACCCCTCTGATCCCGCCAGCTGGGGTGAGATTGGTCGCAATGAACCTTGCCCTTGTGGTTCGGGCGAGAAATATAAACATTGCCATGGGAAATTGGTTTAGGCTGTAAATCTTGCAATAAAAGCCCCTACATTAATGTGGGGGCTTTTTGATAAAAAACATATAGAAAATATATATGAATCACTTGTTTATTTTGTTTGCAATAATAACTCTTTCTGTTGCCCATTCTGCACAGGCGGAGGACAAAAAAGCTGAGCTTTTGCAAACGCAGGAAAATTTGAAAGCATCGCAAGAGCAGGCGGAGCAGGTGCAGAAAAATATTGATAATCTGCAAAAAGAATTAACGCAAATGCAGCGTGAAACCGCTGATGTAGCAATAAAATTACAAAAATCTGAAACCGCACTGACGGATTTAGAAGATAAATTAGACGGGTTAGAAGAAAAGCGCACGCAACAAAAAAAGTCACTCACTGGTAAAAGTGCAGAACTTTCTGCGATGATTTCTACCGCTTTGCGTTTGGAGCGCGCTCCCAAAGAGGCAGTTTTGGCGATGCCAGAAGGCTTGTCGGGCAAGGTGCATGCCGCGCGGGCAATTGGTATGATGAGTGAAGATATTCGGCAACAAATGCAGGAAATAAATTTGCAAATTAATAGCTTAAAAGAATTAGAAACAGGCATAATAAAAAAACGTGATGAAATTAGCAAAGTAACTGCTAATTGGGAGGCGCGGCGCAATGAATTGCGTAATGCTTTGAGTAAGCGCCAAAAATTAGCTACGCAATTATATAGCCAAAATAAACTGGCTCGCGATAGGGTTAAGCAATTATCTAAAAAATCCCGTGATTTACAATCTTTCATCGCGGCTTTAGAAGCGGAGCGGCGCAAGCAAGAACTAAATCGCAAATTGGCAGAAAAACAAGCTGAATTAGAGCAACAAGAAGCCAACAAACAACAAACCAACAACCAAGAATATAATCAACCTGTTATACGTAAAAAACCGATTAGAGCCGCGCATAGTAACATAAAATTGCGAGAATTTCCACAAAGTGGAGGCAAGTTACATTTGCCTGTGAGTGGAAAAATATTGGCAAGTTATGGGCAAAAAAAGGGTTTGAACGAAACGATGAAGGGGGTAGATATTCAAACTCGCGCAGGTGCACAAGTTATTGCCCCTTATGATGGAGAAGTAATGTTCGCAGGGGACTTTATGGATTATGGATTGGTGGTTATTTTGCGGCATAGTAATCAATATCACACACTATTAGCAGGATTCGCATCTTTAGAGTGCGAGGCTGGACAGTTCCTCTTGGAAGGAGAGCCAGTTGGTGTTATGGGTAGTGGTGGAGTAACGTCAAAACGACTATATATGGAATTGCGCAAAGAAGGAAAACCCATTAATCCTGCACCAATGTTTTCTGCTATTTCAAAAAATGCTGCAAAATTTGGTTAGCTAAAATTTGGTTAGTTGGTGTGCACTATTTATGTTTAAGTGGGAGTGACTTTAATATCTTGGTAAAACAATATAATTATAATGAAAATATATGAAAATACAGTTGGTTAAATCTTTGTCTTGGTCTAAAACTCGTTCGTTTACGGTGCTAATATTAGCCAGTACGGCTTTGGCTAGTGGAGTATTCTTTTCTAATAATTTTAATATTGTACGCTCAGCAGTCGCGCAGGAAGTTATTGGGGGAAAAGATAAAAATACCCAGGCTAATCCCAATACTCCAGCTCAACCAGCCCCAGCTCAACCAGCTATAATCAAGGGTACGATAGGTGCGGCAACTGGCGTTGCTACGGATGGGCAGGAAAATACTTACGAATTGCTAAATTTATTTGGCGATGTTTTTGAGCGCATTAAAAGTGATTATGTTGAAGATGTTTCGGATAAGGACTTAGTAGAATCAGCAATTAATGGTATGCTCACCGCCTTAGACCCACATTCTGGTTATATGGATGCAAAAAGTTTCAAAGAAATGCAAGTGCAAACCAAGGGTGAATTTGGTGGTTTAGGTATTGAAGTTACTATGGAAAGTGGCTTAGTAAAGGTGGTTGCTCCGTTGGATGGCAGCCCAGCATTTCGTGCGGGTATTCACTCGGGCGATTATGTTAGCCAGATAGATAATGACCAAGTTTATGGCACTACTTTACAACAATCAGTAGAAAAAATGCGTGGCAAAGTTGGTTCTTCGGTGAAATTGACAGTTCTACGTGAGGGCGCGCAAGAGCCTTTAGAGTTTACTTTGATTCGTGAAACTATCCAGATTCAGCCCGTTAAATCCCGTACAGAGGGAGATATTGGCTATGTGCGAGTTAATTCTTTCTCCGAAAAATCGGCAGGCGATATGGAAGCCGCAATTGCTAAGTTAAAACAGGAAATTAAACCTGCGATGCGTGGTTTAGTACTGGATTTACGTAACAATCCGGGCGGTTTGTTGGATCAGGCAATTGATATTTCTGATGATTTCTTGGAAAACGGAGAAATTGTTTCTACACGTAATCGTAACCCCAATGATAATAAGCATTTTAGTGCTAAAGCAGGAGATGTTATTAACGGATTGCCGATGGTGGTTTTGATTAATAATGGCTCCGCCTCTGCTTCAGAGATTGTAGCAGGTGCTTTGCAGGATAATAAACGGGCGATTATTTTGGGTACACAATCTTTTGGTAAAGGTTCGGTGCAGACGATTATCCCATTGAATAATAATGGCGCTATGCGTTTAACTACTTCACGTTATTATACTCCATCGGGCAAATCTATTCAGGCAAAGGGGATTACGCCTGATGTGGTGGTAGAGCCATCAAAGATTGTGCCGATATCCGCGCAGAAAAATGTTCGTTTTGAGTCAGACTTAGCGCATCGTTTGAAAAATGAAGACGAGGCGAAGAGCGATAAAAAACCTAATTCTTCGACGATTAAAAGCTTGCAAAACATTCAAGAAAACAAAAATACTAACCCTACTTCGGGAGGTAAAGATTCGGTCTTGAAAAATGGTGAGTTAAAAACCTCAGAAGATTTCCAATTAACTCGCGCCTTGGATTTATTGCGTGCCCTGTCGGTTTACGACAAGAATAAGAAATAGATTTTGGTTTATAGTTCAAATAAAAATGACTAACTATACAAAGAAAGGCATGGTGAATTCACCTCGTTAATTTATAACTTTTCACTAAAATATTTTTTGTCATACCGCTCTACAGCGGTATGACGATGGAGAATTTTATGAAAAATAAAATTAACTATTGTGTGAAATAACTCTGCAAAGAAAGGAGCTAAATATGGTGAAAATGCAGCGTAATTTTTCCCCGCTGCAGTGGGTTCTGTTAGTTTGCAGTGCCATTTTTGCTGTTCTTTGGCTGGTTTCTTTGTTTTTGTTGCTTTCGGGTGGTGCTGCTCAAGTTAAAAATGCGTTGGATGTTGGTAAGCAGGCGCGGATTATTTTATCTTCGGGAGCAATTGAGGGTAATATATTTAAGCCCAACGAAAAGATTGAGGTTTCTAGCAATATTGCAAAAGCACCACAGGCTAGCGCAGGGAAATTGCCGCAGGAAAAATCAGCAACCCCAGATGCAAAAACTCCTAACGCCAGTAAATCTCCAACCAGTAAATCTCCTGTTGATACTTCCTCTACCATCACCAAAACCCCCGTGGAAGTATATGATGTTAGCTCGCCTATGCGCCCTAGTCTGAACCCATCATTGGTAGAAGTGACCGATGAGGGAAAAATACCAAAGATAAATGCCGAGAATGTTTTACCGTGGCAATATTACAGCCGTCCCGATAAGGTGGCGGCGGATAAACCTGTGATTTCCATCACCATTACAGGTCTAGGTATTGATAATAAAACCACCGAATTTGCCATGTCTTTGCCGCCAGAAGTTACGCTGAGTTTTTCCCCTTATGCGGATAATTTAGAGCAATTAGTTAGTAAGGCGCGGATTGCTGGGCATGAAGTATGGTTGGATTTACCTATGGAGTTTGCCGATTTCCCCGCTTCTGACCCGGGTCCGTTAGCCTTGTTAAAAGATAATTCTGTAGAAGAAAATATTAAAAGAATGCATAAAATAATGGCATCTGCCAGCGGCTATGTAGGGTTTATTGCTCCTGAAAATGAGATTTTAAGCACTTATCGTTCCATGGATTTATTTGTGGCAGAATTAAAGCAACGCGGTTTGTTGGTCGCCATGCGCAATCGTGATTATCGCCCTGCTGGTACGGCATCGGGTAGTAAAATATTATATATGGATAGTAAATTAGATCGTTTCGCAGGTGAAGATGGTTGGATGGATAGTTTGGTTGGGCTGCAAGATATCGCCATCAAACAACAAACGGCTATATTACTAACTGAACCAACCCCAGCACAGGCAGTGGTTTTAGATAATTGGTTTAAAAATCGTACTAAATCAGACGTTGCACTTGCTCCTTTAAGTGCCATAGCGAAAAGATAAAGATATTATGTTGGAAAATACTCCTACTATTTTGCAAGTATTGCCAGAATTACGCACAGGTGGAGTAGAGCGCGGCACGGTTGAAATGGCGAATGCTATTACGCAGGCTGGTTGGCGTGCTCTGGTTGCGTCCCAAGGTGGAGAGATGGTGTCGCAGGTTCTACGTGCGGGGGCGGAGCATATAAAATTACCCTTGGCGAGTAAAAACCCATTGGTTATCTGGAAAAATGCAGCCATTTTGACCGATATTATAGTCAAGGAAAATGTAAGTATTATTCACGCCCGTTCACGTGCCCCCGCTTGGAGCGCCTTAATTGCAGCAAAGCGTACTAATATTCCTTTGGTGACTACTTTTCATGGAACTTACAGTGCTAAATCACGCTTAAAGAAATATTATAATAGTGTGATGATTCGTGGAGAGCAGGTAATTGCGGTGTCTAACTTTATTGCCGAACATATTATGGCAAATTATGATATGGATGCAGATAAATTACGGGTAGTGCAGCGCGGTGTAGATTTAAGCAAATTCGGTATTGAAAAAATCATGCCCACACGCATGGCGGAGTTGGTGCAAAAATGGCATATTGATAATGACGGTTTGCCGATTATTTTGTTACCAGGTAGGGTTACGCGTTGGAAAGGACACGAATTTTGTGTGCGCGCCTTGGCGAAAATACCGCATCGCAATTTCACTTGCTTGTTCGTTGGCGATGAAGAAAAACACCCAGCATTTGCTGCTAAATTACGCGAATTAATCAAAGATATTGGCTTAGAAGGACGAGTGCGCTTAGTGGGCAATACTCCGTGGATGAATGAAGCTTATGCATTGGCTCGCCTGATAGTTACTCCCTCGATTGAGCCAGAAGCATTTGGTCGCGTGCCGATTGAAGCGCAATCTGTGGGCAGACCCGTAATTGCTACGCGTCACGGTGGAGCTTGTGAAACCATTATAGATGCTGAAAATGCTCAGATGGGAAAAACTGGCTGGCTGGTGGCGGTAAATGACGAGGGGGAATTGGCAGAAAAAATTGCTGAAGCCTTAGAATTAGATGAGAATGAGTATCAAGCAATCGCTGCAAATGCAGTTTTTAATGTGCAAAATAACTTTTCTAGTGAAGTTATGTGTAACAAAACCTTAAATATTTATCAAGAATTGTTATAATTTCTCACCCTACACGACAGCAAGGTTAACAAGGCTACAATATATTGAATAATAGAAATATTTAAAGATGTTACTTTGAACTCTCAGTTGTCATCCCCGCCTTGTGCGGGGNNGGGATCTCGGGACACAAAAAAGACCGAATTCGTTGCCCAAGATCCCCGCACAAGGCGGGGATGACAACTGAGAGCACGGAGAAACCATCATTATTCAATATATTGTAGCCTCATTAACCTTACTGTCGTGTAGAGTAATAATTTCTATATTTTCTGCTCAATTTTTATGTTATCATCTGCTTTAAGTGGTTTTTATGTTAAACCATAAGACAGGTGGGGATAGATGGGCGAAGCTTTTTACAAAGCATTATCAGGAAGTGACGCAAACTTGGCGGTGTATATCAGCCATGCCCTTGGCGTTTGCAAAGATTTTGCCCCTCAATATAGCGAATTAGCCGCCAATTCATTGCGTGATTTAACCAATAATTTCGGCATGCGCGAGCAGACTTTATCTGCTGTATTAAAAAGCCTACCCGCCGATTTAAGCCCCTTACGTGGTGTTCGCTTCGCGCAATATCATGGGGTAGTGGGCGAGTTACACCCCGACGATGTTTTCTCAGATGCTCCATCGTCACAAATGGAAACCCAGTATTCTTAAATCTCTTCCCTCCCAGTTGAAAAATAAATGTAACTAAATTGTCATCAAATCTTCACGCACAAATATGCTTTACTTTGTTATATTGAACACAAGGTAAAAAATATTTCCATATTTAATGTGGAATTAGTTACATAATTGGAAAGTGAAAATTATGGTTAATATAGGACCAGTTGTAGAAGAGCTAGGAGTTGGCAGTGCTGTAAACAGTGTGGCGGATAGGTTTGCTTGGATTGGTAGAGCGACAGGGTTTGCTGGAGGTTTAGTTAGTCTGGTTACTGGTGGGTTGATTAATATTGGGGGCACTTTTGCTGCTGGAGCAGAGGCGGTTTCTGGGTTAAGTAAAGTTGCTGTTGATGTTTCTAATGGGCATATGATACTTGCGGCAAAACGCACGCTGGCAACCGCGGCTTCTACAGCATTTGAATATTTCTCTGGACCAGCAAAAGCTGGCTATGAAGCTCTATCCGTTTTATTTACTGGAAAATGGTTGGGTACAGTTATTCATCAAGGGGCAGAGGTAGGCTCTAACGTCATAGTTAATACTGCAAAATCCATGAAAGATGCTAGTGCAGTTAAAGAAGGCGTTGCCGTTGGGCAGCAAGTTTATAGCTACGTTCCCGCAGCGGTAGGCTCCACCAGTAGAGAATTTGCCCTACACCCAGCCGCCGATAAAAGTGCTGGATATTGGGTGGATAAGGTGCGCCCACAAAATCAACCCGGTTTGGTGGCTGCTCCTACTGGTCAGCCAGTATTTGCGAATGCTGGTTCTAAAGCGGAACAGATTATGGCTGCTCGTGCGGCAAATGATGCAAATTTTGCTCAGTCTCAGCTTGTGAATGGATAAAAATATAAATGTATAAAAAGTTGTTTATTAAAGGTTTAAGTAATGTCTAACGAATCATTAGAGTTAAAATATCACGAAATAACTGCCCTTTATGACTTGGCGGAAGAATTAGTGGAAACGGTTGAAGGCAATCAATCTGGGGTGGTAACTCCAGATGACGCACCCACTTTGGAAAATATCCAATTGCAGGTGGATTTGTTAGAGCCATTAATTGACGAAGTTGGCGATGCTGCGGATGTGCTTAGCGAAGAATTTTTAAATGTAGTGGGTGAGCAATCAAAAGCAGAAAATGGATTAAGCCGAAAACGGGTGGAAGCCGCTTTGCGTAAAATTTATACAGCAATTGATGTTTATCAGAAAAAAGCCAAAGCCTGTGCGGATAAAATGTCACGCGGGGCGAGTAATGCAGCTGAGCATATAATTGAAAAAATCAAACGTCAGGCAGAAAGTATTATTGCCATTTTTGTGGATTATATGGATTTATCTTTAGACCGAATCATGCAAAAAACGCAAATTGAGGAATTAAAACGCCGTCAGGAAAAAATTGCCTTTATGCTTTATAATCTTACAAAAAAGACTTCTGAACAGCGTTAATATATAAAATACACTATAATGCTTGTCAAAAGCTTGACCTTGTCACAATAATCATTATAAATTCCCTATCCCTGTTATGGGCGTGAGGCTGGGTAGCAAAGTGGTAATGCAGGGGACTGCAAATCCTCTATCGGGAGTTCGATTCTCCCCCCGGCCTCCATTTTTATAAATATATATTGGTAGAGTTATTGTGGATTATTTCAGTATAGAGACTGTAATGAGTTTTTTAACTCTTACCATGTTGGAGATTGTGCTGGGTATCGACAATCTTATATTTATTGCACTGGTTGTGCAAAAACTTCCGCATTCTTATCGCCAAAAAGCACGATTTATAGGTATATTTTTTGCACTAGGAATTCGCGCAATCATGTTGTTGGCGGTGGTTTGGGTTATGTCTTTGACCAAACCATTATTTAGTGTTTATGATTTAACTATATCTATCAAAGATTTATTGATGATTGCTGGGGGGCTGTTTCTCATAATAAAAAGTGTTTCTGAGATGCATCACGATATGGCAGATGAAGATGAACAAAAGGATGTAACCGTTAGGGGCGGATTTTTTGGGGCGGTTCTTCAAATTATCTTAATTGACTTCGTTTTTTCTTTTGATTCAGTAATTACTGCGGCGGGTATGGCTCGTTCCTTCCCGATTATTTTTGCTGCTGTTATTGTTTCAATGATTTTTATGTTAGCCGCTTCAGGATTTGTAATTAAATTTTTGCAGCAATATCCCACTTTAAAAACTCTGGCTTTAAGTTTTATTCTATTGATTGGCGTAATGTTACTTGCCGAGGGTGGACATTATGAAATACCGCGTGGATATATTTATTTCGCCTTTGCATTCTCAATTGGGGTAGAAATACTTAATATTCGTGCTAGTAAAAAGCGTAAAAGCCGAGAAATTTAAAATTTTATATAAATTCTAATAATTCTTTAACTATATAGCTATATTACTATATCTATATTATAGTAACGTAAGAAATAGAATTTATTGGCACGCACGCATGAAGGGTATTAGAACTCAACCATCCTTATCACGGGATTTCTTTTTATTATCTGCGGTTATTGTTTTAATCCTGCTGATGGTTTCCCTGTGGGTGTCTTTTCGTGCTTATGAGGAGCATGCCCAAAAAATTACTACGCAGCTAAGCAATGAATCAACTCGCATTGATCGTAGCTTAATCATCGAAATTCAAAATGCTTCTTTTGTTTTAGAATCTTTAGGGCGGCAAATCAGCCAAGTTGGTGTGCAGGATGTAGTTTCTACTGCGCGTTTATTGCGCTCTTTTGATGATTCATCTCGTAAAGCGGATATGTTGTTATGGATTGATAATAATCAAAAAATCATTATCACCAGCCGTAATGGGCTTTTAGAAAAATCTATTGATGTATCCGACAGAGATTATGTAAAAAAAGCTTTATCCGAGCCGTGGAAAATTCAAATAGGTCGCCCAATTTTAGGGAGAGTGTCAGAAAAATGGGTTTTGCCAATCGCCATGGGGATGACCGACTATACGGGCAAGCATGTGGGCATTATTATGTTCAGTATGGACGTGAACCTTTTTAGCAAGGAATTAAAAAAAGATCTTTCCAAACAAAATATTGAATTTAAAATATTAAGTAAAACATTAGCGCCACTTACTGAAGACCCAGAGGATGCACGCAAAAATAATACCATGCCGATAGATGCTTTAACTGGCGTAGATTTTGATGTGAAGCCTTCAGGTACAATTTCGCTTCCAGAATTACTTGGTAAGCATAAAGATTATTATAATTATAAATTATCTGAACATTATCCCTATGTAATTTTAATTGGTTATGATGGTGCGCGGGTGGTATCTGAAATAACTAGCCTTATTATTCCGCGACTTTTGCAAGTTTTAGCCATTGGAATTTTCTTGCTTATTTTGCTGTGGATGGTACGCAAACATGTTATTAGCCCGGTAGAAAAATTAAACGAAATCACTGCCAAAGTAGTACGCGGCGAGCCCTATAGCAAATTGCCTTCTGGTGCACCTTTAGAGCTAGAGCAATTAGCTGAGCAAATCAGTAAATTGAGCGATTATATGCATGAGCGCACCTGTGTTGAAGATGAAATGCGGCAAAAGAACAAGCGTTTAGGAAAATTAAAAGAAAATATGCAGCTAGTTTCGCGTGCGCGGGCAAAGTTTTTGCAATCGCTGGCGGAAGAATTAAATAAACCCGTTTGTGCTATTCAAGATGCGGCGGAAGTTATTAAAGAGCAGCATTTTGGGGGGCAGGGAAATGATACTTATTTGAAATATGCTTTTGATATTTTCCGCAATAGCACCCAATTACAATATATGATTTTGGATATAATGGCAGTATCCGAGTTAGAGCAGGGGGTAATTATCCTGGATGACCGCCCGATTAATTTATCTTATGCGGTACATCGTGCTTTAAGAATATTCCATGATAATCCTAGCAACCAGCATATTGAGGTAAAATTACGTGTAGATGAGAATCTACCCGCGCTGATTGTTGACCAAGAGCGTTTTAACCAGATATTGCTTAATTTATTATCAGGAGCCGCCCAGCAATTAGCTAGTGGTACGCCCCTATTGTTGGAATGTCAGATAGAAGCGGGTGATAGTAATGCGCCAGAATATGCAATAATGCTTAAATATCAATTGCAAGATGTGGATTCTTACCATCCAGAATTAGAAAAAAGCGACTTTACTAAACAGTTCTTCACGCCCGAAAACAGCCAATTACTATTACGTTCCGAGGGTATAAGCCTAGCTTTAACCCGTATGTTAGTGTCATTGCATCAAGGAAATATGGAAATTCGCGTTTCTAGCAACCAAGTAGCACGGATTTATCTGCGTTTCCCTGCCAGTCGGATTGCTCAGAAATAGATTGTTGCATTTTATAATGCTTCTTATTTAGTATGATTTTAAAGGGGAAGCGCTTTTAATTGGATAGTAGTGAGCGAAAGACGAGGATGACAATAAGAGATCACGAAGAAGCACAAAAAGTTTTGGGCAGTATGTTTGTTGCGGCTAATTATAGATGATTATTTACTAATCAACTACAATTAGCAGATGCAATAAGGCTGTTTTTTTGCTATAATGGTGCTTCGTGTAACAATAAACCAACCATTATAGCAACTTACCATGACTGATGAAGACGAAATATCCATCTTAAAACGCTTAGATTCATTAAGAGTTCGCCACCGCAAATTAGATTCTGAAATTGAAGCAGTAGAAAAAAAGAACCTAGCGCATGATCAATTTGCCCTACATAGACTAAAAAAAGAAAAATTAGTCCTGCGTGACCAGATACTTTCATTGGAGAAATCTCTGTATCCCGACATAATCGCCTAAATTTAACTATATTTACGTGACAATAATTAAGCACTAAAAAAAATATTGGCGAAAAACATCAAGTTTTCCTTGCATTTAATTGCAAAACAAGCTGATGAGGGTTAATGTGTCGCGATTAAAGTAAACTTTCTGGAATATTATATGAAAATATCTGCGGCAGATTGCGCTAGCAACGAAATTGCACGTTGTTTGATGGAAAAATCACAATTGCTAACTTGCAATGTGTTGAGTCAATCCGTGTTGAAAGCGATAGAACTTACCGAGCGTGAGCATTTTGTTCCCCCAGCATTCACTACCACTGCCTATAGCGATGCAGAAATACCGCTGGGCTTCCAAAGATTTTTGTTAAAACCGCTTACTTTTGCGCGTCTTTTAGAATTTGCCGCTATCAATATGGATGAAAAACTGCTGATTATTGGTGGTTGCCTTGGTTATTCGTCTGCGGTTTGTTCACATATTGCCAAATCGGTTGCTATGGTTGAACCTGCCCCTCAATTAGCTGAAATAGCTCGAAAGAATCTCCAAAAAGCTAATTTAAAAAATGTAGAGATTCTGGATAATCTTCCCAATTCATCACAAAATTATGATGTGATAATAATAGAGGGTGCAGTACAAGAAATTCCTGAACAATTAATGAAACAACTAAAACCAAACGGCAGATTAGTTACCATCAAAAGCCAAAATTCCCGCATTGATGAAAAAGCAGGATTAGGCAGATATTTTTCTATTTCCCAAAATGGGGATGCCTCTAATATTAATATGGGAATTGATGCTTTTGCGCATTTGCTGCCGGGATTTTACGATAACAACCAATTTACTTTTTAAAAAAAGAGAACAAAAATGCTTAAACAGCTTAAAATAATTACTCTTTCAGGAATTTGTTCCGTTGCATTGGTTAATAGCGCATTGGCGGATAGCTTTTCTGACGCATTAGCCAATACTTATAAAAACAATCCCCGCATTAAATCGCAGCGCGAAGCCCTAAAAGCAACCGATGAGAGTGTGCCGCAAGCTTTATCTGGCTGGCTCCCCAATGTTTCTGCTGGCTACCAAAAAGGTCGGCAAAAAAATACCTATGACGACCATAGAAATGCACCAAGCAGTACTAGAAGTGACGAGGAAATAAGAAGTTTAAGCTTACAACAACCGCTTTTTAATGGCGGCGAAACTATTGCCAATACTTCCAGTGCCAAAAATCAGGTTTTGTCAGGCAGAGAAGATTTAAGAAATGTTGAGCAAGCTTTATTACAAGAAGCGGCAACCGCTTATCTGGATGTAGTAAGAGATGAAGCAGTACTTGAATTGAGCAAAAACAACGAAATAGTTCTTAAAAAACAGCTAGATGCATCAAACGAGCGTTTTGCAGTGGGAGAAGTAACTCGCACAGACGTGGCACAATCGGAAGCTCGCTCTTCTAATGCGGCAACCAGCACTATTCAAGCAAAGGGTAATCTGGAAGCGTCGCGCGCTCATTTTGAACGAGTGGTTGGTTACAAGCCCGAAAAACTAGTTATGCCCAAAGATTTTCCTGCGGTTCCTGCAACTTTAGAAGAAGTACAAAATATTGCTTTAAAAGAAAATCCTAATCTAAAATCAGCCGATTTTCGTCAAAAATCCAGCGAAGATCAAACTGATGCAACCATAGCAAAAATTTTACCCAATGCATCTCTGGTGGGCAGTATGCGCAGACAAGATGGTGCTGGAGTAAGAGGCGTGGATGAGTTTGATACTGATTCTTTATTAGTAGATTTTCGTATCCCCTTATATCAATCTGGTGCTGAATATTCACGCGTGCGTGCCGCCAAACAAATCGCCAGCCAAAGAAAATTTGAGCTAAGCACCCAACGTGATGTTACTAAAGAAAACGTGTCCCGCGCTTGGGAAGGGCTGCAAACCGCTATAGCATCCATAAAATCAACTAAAGATGCGATTAAGGCAGCCGAAATTGCGGTTGAAGGTGTTAAACAAGAACAACTTTATGGTTCCAGAACTGTATTAGATGTTTTGGATGCTGAACAAGAATTATTTGCCAGCAAAGTTTCATTAGTCCGCGCTGAACATGACCGCGCCGTGGCAATATTCAATCTGCTAGGAACTATGGGCAGAATGAATTTACCTAATTTAGGCATTAAAGCCGAAATTTATGACCCTAAAGAAAATTATGATAGCGTTAAATATCAATTTATTGGGTTTTAATTTAGATAATATCCAGTGCGGAACTAATGCATAAAAAGCACAGGGCGATTTCACCAATCGTTAATTTGACATTTTTTCACTAAAATATCTCTTGTCATACCGTCGTAGGACGGTATCCATGCCTATCAACTAGCGGATAAGCCCATGGTTTGGCATGGATGCCGCTCTTCGTGCTGCATGACAATGGAGAGTTTTATTACAAAAAGACAAAATTAACGATTGGGGAAATCGCCTTGATAAAAAGCATATTTTTGCTTTACTTCTGCGGTTACTTGCGGTTTTATATGCATTGCACAAAAACTACTATAGGGGTTAGGTATTATGGCAAGCAGTAATGGCGCGGCGCAAGATCAGTCGATGGAGGAAATACTCCAATCAATCAAACGCATAATTGCCGATGAGGAAACTACCCCAAATATTGCATCCCCAATAAAAGCAGCTGATTCAAAAGATGATGTGGCTGAAGCTTCAACTAAATCTGATAGTGCAGATATATTGGAACTATCAGATATAATTGAAGATTTCACCCCACCTCAAGATAACCAATCTCAAAATAGTGATGTATTATCTACTGCTATTCTAACGGCTGCGGATAATGATTTTTCTTTTAACGATAATAATCCTATCGTAGCTGATACTAATGAAGAAGTAGAAATTGCACAGAGCAATAATAATAATAGCAATGATGATAATGTTGATGAAGATTCCACTATATCGGATGATTCTTCTAATGAAGCGGTTTTAGAAATGGAAACTTTAGAAGTTTCTTCCATGCAACAAATTGATAATTATATGAATAATAAAAAGTCCAGCTCAGTTATAGAAGATAATGTAATCAGCATTGAAGCATCTACACCTGCTGAACAACCCTCAAAATCAGAATTATTGGGTGATATTGATCGCCTACTTTCGGCTAATGCTGCCAGTGGTGCTACTTCTGCCTTCCGGGCATTGGCACAAAAAGCGGCGAATCGCCATCCTAAACCAGTGGAAAAAAATGCGAATGTATCGAGCACCACGGTGGAAGATTTAATCATCGAATTCATGCGCCCAATGCTGCAAGAATGGGTAAATGAAAATCTCCCCCAAACCGTAGAACGTATAGTTAAACAAGAAATTCGTAAATTATCTGAAAGTGCATAATATGGAAACTCCAATCTTACGCTCTGGCGCTACCGCAGAAGATATAATGCTGGAGTTATTACGACCCATGCTAAAAGACTGGATGGAAGCCAATCTTGCGCAAACAGTAGAACGCTTGGTGGAGCAAGAAATCAGCAAAATGGCGACTGCTGTTTAGCCAGACTATAAAATCTAATAATAGATAGTAACCACATAGCCAATGATT
This sequence comes from Alphaproteobacteria bacterium UBA6149, assembly GCA_002423155.1. GTDB lineage: Bacteria > Pseudomonadota > Alphaproteobacteria > Rickettsiales > UBA998 > UBA6149. The sequence goes on along the minus strand of DIUV01000045.1, from coordinate 61,145 downwards.
GCTGCAACTATACCTGCGGCGACATCGTCGAACATTACTCCATTTGCTCCTTTTACCTCGCGGTCAATCCAGCCAATAAAGGAGGGTTTGGTGATGTCAAACAGCCGAAAAAGCAAAAATGCCAGCATATAATGAGGAACATCTAAAGGCATGGGCAGTAAAGCAATCCATAGACCTGCCACTTCGTCTATAACAATTTCTTGTGGGTCTTCAGTTTTGCCAATTCTTTGCATATAATGATGCGAGCACATAACCCCTAAAATAGTAACCAATATAGCCGCCAATAAAAGCCCCTGCCAACCAGCAAAATAAAAAATCCCCACGGCAAAAGGCAAGCCTGCCAAACTACCCATAGTTCCCGGAGCCTTAGGGGATAGGCCAGCACCAAACCAAGTTACTAACCAAATATCCCAATTATTTAATTTATGTTTTTGCATCTATTTTCTCTATTTATGACGTTCAGTCGCTACTAAGGCTTAACGGGCACGCGCCGCGGGTTTGCGGTCGCAAACCTATAGCAATTTCAAGTATTTTTACGTAAGTAAAATTAGAAATTACTATATTAAAACTTGCAAGCAATAATCGCTTGCGCGGCTAATCCTTCACCACGTCCTGTAAAACCTAATCGCTCAGTGGTGGTAGCCTTAATATTAATTCGTCCAGCACTACATTCTAATATTTCTGCCAAACGATTTTTTATTTGCGCTGCATAAGGAGAAATTTTTGGTTTCTCACCAATGATAGTCACATCTAAATTAACAATTTCTCCTCCGTTGTTCTTTAGCATTTCCAATGCTTTAGCTACAAATAGCGCGGAATCCATGCCCTTTAAGCTAGCATCGCTCGGAGGAAAATGTTGTCCTATATCTCCAGCAGCAATGGTTCCTAGAATAGCATCCACCACCGCATGTAAAACTACATCTGCATCAGAATGACCTTCTAAATAATGCGTATGAGGAATTTTCACCCCCCCTAACATAATAAATTTATCAACGGGCAAAACATCATCAGCAAAGGCAACTAGGCGGTGCACATCAAAACCATTCCCTACGCGAGTTTCCCAGCTATTCAATATATTTTCCATAAATTTCTTATCTTCTGGTGTAGTTAATTTCATATTTGCGCGGCTACCCATGACCCAATGTACTTTTATTCCTAATTCTTCCATCAAAGAAGCATCATCATTATGCCCTGCACTTGCTTGTTGATGCGCCGATAATAACTCCGCAAAGATAAATCCTTGAGGAGTTTGTGCTGCCACTACCCCCTCGCGAGGCAAATTATTAGTTAATATATTGTCTTTTGTATTTTTTAAGCTATCCACCACTGGCAAAGCGGGAATTACCGCCGCAGCACCTAATTGCAGTTGATTAATCACCCGACTAATTAACTCTGCATCTACCAAAGCACGCGCAGCATCATGCACCAGTACAAAATCTGTGCTTGAATGTTGCATTGCCGATAGACCTAAGCGCACAGAATCTTGCCGCGTTGCCCCACCTTGCACAGTTTTTACAGACAAATCATTAAAATTTTGCGCAAATAATTCAGCATGCCCCTGTCCAATAACTACCCAAACCTCATCTATTTGGGGGTGATTCATAAATGTTTGTATAACCATAGATAATACGGTTTTTCCGCGCAATTTTTCATATTGTTTTGGGGTAGTCGAAACATAACGACTACCACTACCTGCCGCAACGATTAGCGCAGAAACCTTGCTTTTTTCTAACATATAAATTAAGATACTCGCTTTGAATTTAATAGTTAAGTGTCATGATAGCAAACCGCACACCAATTACCATAGGCAATATCACCTTAAGCGACCCCGTTTTGCTCGCTCCCATGACGGGAGTGTCGGATTTACCTTTTCGTAAATTAGTGAAAAAATTTGGCGTGGGTATGGTAGTTTCCGAAATGATTGCGAGTAAAGCAATGATTTTACAAACTAAAAATACCATGCGCATGTCACGCATGGAAAAAGTGGAATCTCCTATGGCGGTGCAACTAGCTGGTTGCGAACCCGATGTTATGGCAGAAGCGGCACGCATTAACGAGGCGCAGGGCGCAGATATTATCGACATAAATTTTGGCTGCCCAGTAAAAAAAGTGGTAAATTCCTACGCTGGTTCCGCGCTGATGCGTGATGAGCCACTAGCTGGGCAGATTTTAGAAGCAGTTGCTAAAGCAGTAAAAATCCCCGTAACTTTAAAAATGCGTATGGGTTGGGATAGTAACAGCTTAAATGCCCCCAAAATCGCTAAAATTGCCGAAGAAGTAGGCATAAAAATGATTGTTATTCACGGGCGCACCCGTTGCCAGATGTATAAAGGCGAGGCAGATTGGCGGTTTGTTAGGCAGGTGAAAGAGGCGGTAAATCTGCCGATTATCGTAAATGGTGATATAACTAGTTTAGCGGATGTGGATAATGCATTACAGCTATCGGGCGCAGATGGAGTGATGATTGGACGGGGCAGCTATGGTCGCCCATGGTTTTTAGCGCAAATATGTGCGCATTTACGCGGCGAAGCATCCCCAGCAGCACCCAGCTTAGAAACTCAACAACAAGTGGTGTTAGAACATTACGAAGAAATGCTTGAACTCTATGGAATAGAAAATGGCATCCGCGTTGCACGCAAACATTTAGGCTGGTATGTCAGTGGCTTATACGGCGCAGCTGAGTTTCGACATAAAGTAAATCAGTTAGAAAATCCTGAAGAAGTTAAGCAATCGCTCAACGATTTTTACGCGATGCAAGCACAACATGTGCACAGAATTGCTAGCTAAAATAGTAGTGTAATGTATTATAAGCATTTTATGGCGACAAAAACGTGTAGGGTAGTTGTGCGCAATCAATCTAATTTATAACAATATCGGTACGTTCTGGGTTGCCGCTGGGATTTTTATTGCCCTGTGCTTGAACATTAATGCGTAAATTATCTACGCCCAGATCAATAATAAATGCACGCACTGCTAATGCTCGAGAAAGTGATACGCGGCGAGCAATGCTTGCTTGATCTTCGGTTCCTGCGGCGTAAGAAATAACGCTAACTGTCAATTTTTTATCGCTAATTAGTTTTTGTGCTAGTTCTTTTAGTTTACCTTGTACGCTGGCAGGTACGTCGGTTTCATTTGCACCATAAGCTATACTTAATGATACATTATCACTGGTTGATTTAGCTGGAGCGGGTTCTACTTGCTCTGGCTTTGGGGACTCTGTTTTTTGTGGCTCAGGTTTTTTCACCGCTTCTTTTATCGGCGGTAGTGTAGGTTCTGGGCTCAAACTTGGTAATGCTGGTGTTGGCAAGTCTGGGGTTGGTAATTTGCTGGGGGGAGTTTTTGCGTCCAACATTGGTAATTGCGTTTCGGCAACTGGGGTTACTGCCGTATCAACCGCCTTCTTCGCTGCATCAGGCAATGGAGCGGGAGGGGTTTTGGATGGTAATCCTGGCAGATCAGGTAAAGCCGCGTTATTGCTTGCATTACCAGACGGAGCTTTATCCGCAGGCATAACGGGTAATGCGGGCATTTCGGGAAGTTCCATATTGGGAGCATTTCCTGTGGGTAATTCTGGCAAGCCAGATTTATCCGCCGCCGTTGGCAAGTTAGCAGGAACAGCAGGAATTGGCGGCATATCATCAGCGCTAGGCGGCTTTGGTAATGCTTTATCTTCAGTTTTTGGCTCTATTGTTTCTGGTTTATCTCCACTAAACATTTTGGATTTGATTTTTCCAAACCAACCTTCTGATTTTTTATCTTCTATTGCTTTGGGGGCTTCTGGTTTTGCTGCATCAGCTGGTGGAGGGGCTGGCAATTCATCGGCTGAAATTGGCGGCAAAGGCGCGGCTTGTTCGGTGGGCGCTATTGGTGCTGCTGGTAATTTTGCTGGTAGTTCAGCTGGTTTTACTCTTAAAGCAGGAACAGGCGGCAGCGCAGGCAATGATTCCTTTTTTGCTTCGGGCATTGCTGGTAATGTTGGTTCCATTACTTCTGGTTTTATTACTGGGGCTTTTTTAGCTTTTTCTGGCAATGGAATAAGCACAGGCGCTTTTTTGTCTTCTACTTTAACTTCCTCTGGAGCTTCCTCGCGTGGTTTCATCGCTGGAAGTTTGGAAAAATCATCTAAATCAGAAGGTTTTAGCTCAGGCTCGGGCAGTTTTTCCAGCTTTTTAGGGGGAGTTTTCGGCTCTGTTTTTTTGGCTGGTTTTCGGCTTTTTTCCTTCGGCTTTTCTATTTTTGGCTTTATGGGTTTAAATTCTTCGGCTTTTTCGGTTTTAGTTGTCGATGGTTTAGTACTTTTAAACGCAGGAGGTGCGCTAATAATAGCAGGCAGACCTTTTTCTATGCTTGCGTTAGTTTTATCTGCAGGAGGTGTTGCGGTTACAGGAGTAGCAATCGGCGCAGCTTTTGCTGGCTCGGTTGCTTTATTTGCGTTTGCCGATGATGGTTTTGCCAATGGTTTTACCAACGGAGTTTTTTCAAAAGCTGGTGGATAAAATTCTGCACTTAAATTATCCAAAACTTCTAAATGCACTTCTATGCTTGGTTGTTTAGGCAGCAAACGAATGCGTGCTTGTGCGGAATTAGAAAGCATGATTGCTCCCCCAATGCATAATGAGGTGGCAATTAATAAGTTTTTAGTACGATTGTAGTGCATATAACCTGCTTAAAATTAAGAACCTGTCGCCAATCTTTTTATTTGTCCATTTCTCCCAATTTTGGCTGCAAATAGCAAGACAATTCTTGAAATAGAATAGCTATACTCTCGAATTGTCTTGCTATTTTCGCTCAAAACTAGAAAAAATTGCCAAAATAAAAAGATTGGCGACAGGTTCTAAGATTGTCCGACAATTAATAACGGATGAGATTCAGGGCTGGCCGCCAAGATTGCGCCATCTTGGTAGGCGTCTTGCGCGTGACCAAGTGGCGAGATAATGCCGCCTGCTTCTTTTACCAGAATTATTCCTGCTGCCATATCCCATTTTTTTAAATTAGGAAACCAGCAAGCATCATAACGCGCAGCTGCCACATAAGCCAAATCTAAAGCGGCGGAACCACTGCGACGAAAAACGCCGTCTAACGTAGTAACATGTTGATTTAACTTAGCAGATGCCCCAGCATAAGGGCTAGAACTACGCGACGTACCCGTAACGAAATAAAAATCAGAACGACGAGGGGAAACCCGTAAACGTCTTTGATTCAGATAAGCGCCTTTGTCTTTTTCCGCCATGAATAATTCATCATGGATAGGATCATAAATCACCCCTGCAATGATTTCACTCCCTTTATCGGTGATTTTTTCTACCCCAATAGAAATACAGAAATAAGGTATAGCATGGATAAAATTAGTCGTGCCGTCTAAAGGATCGACCACCCAGCGAAATTCGGATTCTTCGCTAGGAAATTCGCCACTTTCTTCCAGCAAAAAACCAAATTTAGGGCGCGATTTATGCAGCTCCGCTTTTAATAATTTTTCGGTACGCAAATCCGTTTCAGTAACAAAATCAGAAGGACCTTTGCGCGAAATTTGCAAATGATCCACTTCGCCAAAATCGCGCATCAATCCGCGAGAGGCTTTACGTACCGCCGACACCATCACATTAATTAATGGTGATTGGATGGGCATATTATTACTGGCTGCTTCCACTATATATTATCTCCGCTTCTTAAATAAACTATTTCGCACGTTCAACGTACGAAGAATCAGTAGTATTTACAATGATTTTAGTGCCGGTTTCAATAAAAGGTGGCACCATAACCCTAACCCCATTATTTAAAATAGAAGGTTTATAAGAAGAAGCCGCAGTCTGACCCTTAACCACGGGCTCAGTTTCCACTACTTCTAAAACTACATGTTCAGGTAATTGTGCGCTGATTGCGTCTTCGTCATACATTTCTATTTGCACAATCATACCTTCTTGCAAATAGGCAACGCGCTCATCTAGCAGGCTAACAGGTAGAGTTATTTGTTCAAAAGTTTCTTGGTGCATGAAATGAATATCATTACCTTCTACATATAAAAACTGGAAATCAACTTGATCCAGGCGAACTTTTTCTACTTTTTCGTCCGAACGAAAGCGTACATTGGTTTTGGTGCCATGCTTAACATCTTTCATTTCCACCTGCATATAGGCGCCACCTTTTCCTGGTTGCGTATGCTGTGTTTTGGTCACTGCCCAAAGATTGTTGTTATATTCAAGTACATAGCCGGGACGAATAGATACGCCGTCAATTTTCATAATAGTTCCTTTCAATTTTTTTGCAAACTTGTTGGATAAGTAACAGGAGATGTAGCTTGATGCAATTAGGTATTTTATTATGAATTTTATATCTCGCAAAAACTACAGTGCGATTTCACCAATCGTTAATTTTGTCTTTTTTCACTAAAATATCTATTGTCATGCCGCCGCAGGGCGGTATCCATGCCTATCAACTAGCGGATAAGCCAATGGTTTTGCATGGATGCCGCTCTACGTGCTGCATGACAATAGAGAGTTTTATTGCAAAAAGACAAAATTAACGATTGGTGAAATTGCCATAACAAAAACTGCTTGCTATATATAGAACATTTGCGCTAGGGATTGCTGGGTTTATTATTTGGGAGATCGTCTAATGGTAGGACAGCGGACTCTGACTCCGTCAATCTAGGTTCGAATCCTAGTCTCCCAGCCAGATACTCTCCCAGCCAGATACTCTCCCAGACATATTTGTTATCAAACCGCTTCAACCGCCTGATTATGTGTTACAAAAGCGTGATAAGGCAAATGGCGCACGTGGTTTAATAAAGTTATCATTGTTAATAAGCTGGTTAGTAAGCAGGAGAAGAAATATCCATAGCCATACCAATTGAAACCTAGAAAAATGCTCGTGAACGTGAAAATAATATTACTGATGAGAAAACTAGCCGATAAAATTACTAATTCACGCCGACAATCAAAGTAAGATAACAGCACTAATCCAAATAAAATTAATCCATGAAAAAATGCACCCAAAGTTCCTAATTTAAACATGCCGACTTGCAGAAAAGAAAGATGTAAAAAATCTAATAAAGCAGGGGCAGTAGTAATAATGAGCAAGGAAAAGACTCCTTGTAAGATTAGAAAATGCCGCAATCCTCGCAATAAAGAGCTGAGAATTTTTTTCTGATTACTACGGATAATTCGCAAAGATTGATGAGATAAAATATCCTCATAGAATCTTTGATAATTCTTGAAAAAATCAGTTTCCACATTAATCACAAATAGCGCAAGGGCAGGTAATAAGGTGAGATATGCAAGAAATAATGCATTATCATATATCCCAAAATAATGTAGTCCTGCGCTCAAAGATTCCGCTTCGGGGGCAAAATACCAAAATATCCATTTATCCACCCAGATTGCTGCGCTATAGCAAAAGCTGAAAATCATCAAGCAGCGATGGTGTTTGAAATATCCTTTAAATTGGGTGGGCTGAATTTGGGTGGGTGTATTCCAATTTGTTTGCTCATCTAGGCGTGAAGGATATTCCGCCAATATTTTTGCCAACAGGCAAAAGAAAATCCAGGTTAAACCAATAGAAAAACCGTTTAAAACACCCAGCACTCCATAATTACTCAATAAAAAAGCCGCGATTACTCCGACTAACATGCCAGTAGCAAAAGAAAAACTCACACTTAAATAATCTTTTAATGCCAATAAATAAATCCCCAGCAGCCAAATTCCTCCGATTAGACAGAGATTAACTATGGCAGAGATTTGAATGCTAAATTGATAGCTGGTCGCTAAAAAATAAAATAAACCTCCGACTAGAAACAGGCCCATCATGATAATCTTTAGTGCGTAAAACAACACTGCAGGTGCTTGAGTTACATCCCGTAGATGGATTTGATCGGCTAAAAAGCGTGTAACTACAATGGTAATAGGCGCGGTTAATACTAAAGAAAAAGAAAAATTATAAGTTATAATGCCGCGAAAATTTAAGGTAGTCAGGTCATTATTTCCACCAGTTACCAGGGCAATTAGTGCAATTCCTAAAACGGTAAAAATCCATGGACCTGCCACTACTAATGCCGCATGGATAAAAGCTCCCCATACTCCGAGCAAATTATCTTGCCGAGTTAAGCTCTTTAATGCGAAACCTATGCCTGCCATTTAACTAATCCATCCATACTAATCCATCCATTTTTTATATATTTCTTTATATGCCTCTTGTTGCACCGCCACCGTATAATATGTGGCTACGCGTTTACGCATATTTTCCCCATATTGCTTACGCATTTGTGGGTTTAATAAGAGATATTGCGCGGCATTAGCTAAGGCTACGGGGTTGGCAGTAGGAATAATAATGCCGCCATCGCCCAAATTAGGTTTCTCATCCGCTTTGCCGCGCAGCATTTCTGCACAAGCACCCACGTCAGTAGCAATAATAGGAATACCTGCCGCACCTGCTTCTAGCACGATTAACGGCTGTGCTTCGCTGATACTGGTGAGCACGATTACATCTATTTCTTCCAGCGCTTTTACAATATCCATCATTCCTGTGAATATAATATGTTCAGCTTGTCCGAGATGGGCAACTAATTCGATACATTCTTGTGCATAATCAGGGGTTTCTTCGGTCGGACCAATTATCATTGCTTGTGCTTCTGGGTGCGCTTGCCGCAAAATTGCCATACCGCGAATGAAGCATTTAACATCTTTGATGTTGGTAATCCGCGCAATCATGCCAATAGTTGGACGTGATTTTGCCTGCGGGTTTATGCGTGAGAATTTATCAAAATCTACCGAGTTAGAAATAACAATAGATTTCTCAGCCGGAGCACCATCGGCTAATTGTGCTTGGCGATTACCTTCAAACAAGGTGATGATTTGCGCCGCTGCTTCATAGGCAATGCGTGAATAATTAGTGAAACTAGTTATCCAAAAATCGCGTAAATCGCGGCGAGTATAGTCAATAGTCAGGCTATTAGAGGCGGTTTCTTCCAGCCAATCGGCGGTAGCAATTTCGATGCGCCGCTCATTAGTATAAATTCCGTGTTCGGTAATCAGCATGTTACGCTTGGTTTCCAAATGGGCACGAGTGGCAAACAAGCCTGCATAACCGGTGCTAATCGCATGATAAATCCGTGCTTTGGGTATTTTGGCATTGTTCAAAGAAAATAATGCCCCCATTACCGCACGCCAAGACCAGAAATAATCCAGCATGGAACTTTCTTCGTAAGATGCTTCATAAAGCGTGCAAAGCAATGCCCAAGCTTCTGGGCTATCCAGCAATGTTTGTGGATCTTGTATTTGGGAAACTGCATTTAGAATAGTTCTAAAATCTTCTAAATTAGCCGTGCCTGTGGTTAGCGCTTTCAGAGGCTTGTGCAGATTATGAATTATTTTTTTATGCAAGAGCGAGTTGGTATTATTGCTAATTTTATGTTTAGGCAATAATTGCAGATGAATATTAGTGCAACCCACCACATTAGCAGGCATTTCATAATAAGATTCTAACCGAGCATCGCGCGGTAAAATACTTACAATATGAAAGCTTAAATTCGGATGTTGCAAGATTAAATCATGCGTCCAATAAGAAACTCCACCGCGCACATACGGATAGCTTCCTTCTAAGATTAAGCAAACATCCGCAGTTTTATTATTAAAATGATTAATCATAAAGCCACCGCCTTTCTTGCCCAAGCGGGAGCAGAGCAATATTGTAATGCTTCACCAACTCCGCCTGTAAGCTGAGTATGGAAACGGCGGGATATTTCGCGTAATTCTTCCCATTTTTGTGCCGCATATAGACTTTCTGCCAGCCATGGCACTATCATGCTTGGTTCATCCCCAGTTTTTATACATTGATTAAACCATTGGATAGCATCTTCGAGCATATCACTACGCATTAATAATCTACCATAAATCAGGCGAGTTCTTTCGTTGCGTCCTGCACCTTGTGCAAAAGCTTCGCTGTATAATTTAAGCGCTTTTTCACGATATTCTTGTGCTCGTTGTCCATCTAACAAGCCTGTGAATGCATATTCATCATAATGGTTTGCCAATGCCAAACTAACTTTTTGATTCTTTTTATAGGCAGCTTCCAGCTCAAAAGTTTTTTGGGTAAATTCATGTTCAATCCGCACAATAGAAGTAGCTGCTTGCACACGAATAGTTGGCGAGGAATCTTGTAGGGCACGTAAAAAACAAGGAGCAAAAACCGGGCTGAAATTCATGGTCATCCGCGTTAAGGCTTGGCGTTTTTGTGCTTCATTTCCGTATAAAATAACATCATAAAAAGAAGTTACTTGGTAAGTAGATGCCGCCTCATCGCGCCCCGATAACAAGGATTCATCAATATTTTGTGCTAAGCTTTTTACCAAGGGGGGGAAAATAAAATCACGCCATTGTTCAAAAGATAAGGCGCGTTTCAGGTAAGATTTTATGCGAATTAAACTAAGCAAAACCCCCAGCGTACCGAAAATACCTAACGGCAGCGAGACCAAGGAAAGCAACTGCAAAAAGCGGCTATCTTCATTAGCATTTTTATTAATGATGGCAGTGATAAAAAAAGTAATTATCGCCAAAGCAAAATGGCAAATTAGCCAGCCATAAAAATGTGCATTAGCTAATAATACTATCAGGTTTAAACCATGCATAACGCTCATAAACAAAGCAATTGCCCAGACAGCAATTTGTGGCCTGGTTTCTTGCGCAGCAACATGCAGGCTGATTACATTATCATCATTACTATAATTATTATAATTATTATAATTACGCTGCATGGATTGCCTGCACCGTAAAATTAAATAATTTTTTGTCCACCCCACGATTAGTCAAAGCGGCTTCGAGCTTGCTAATTACCAATTGCGCCTGATTAAGGCTGGTAGCAGGCAAAATAACCGCGATGTCACTACCATCTTTGCGATAATCAAATGCTAAATCTACTTGCCGCAACACTTCATCCACACTTGCACCAAGTGAACGGGCAGCATTTGCTTGCTCATGCGAGGATAAATTTTCGGGGTTTTTCAAAGCGGCGTTGATGCGGGTTACATCAAAATTCAGGCGTTTAGCCAGTGACTCAATATAATCAACATAACGAGTATAATAACCATTGCTATAACATTGATGGTCAGGATTTAATATACTGGTTTCCCGCACATCTTTATATTTTTGCGTAGCGGACAAAGAAGTACCCACCCATTCACAAAGCGCAGAAAAACTAGCAATACCCGAAAAATGTAGTTCGCTAAAGGGCAGTTTATCAATCAATAAAAAACCCATCGCAGTATTAGTAACTTTATCGCGCAATACTCCTGCCAATACCGCTTTGCCAGACAATAATAATTCATGGTCAGGATTGATAACACATAATGGCTGAGTTTCTGCCAATAAGGCATTATAGAGCTGACTGCCAAAATGAAAATCTGGTTTGTCTAAATTGCCGTTTGATAATTCACCATGCGCATAAGCTAAAAATGGTTTGCCATTTTCAATCGTATAAATAGAAAAACTCTCCGCAGATAATACTGCGCTGATTAAATCTGCTGCCCCGGCAATTATCTCGGATTTGTCTAGTGATTCCAACCTTTTAGAAGCTTGCCACGCGGCTAAGCCGGAGCGTAATTTTCCGCTGATGCGTAATTCTAATTCTTCCTTGCTGCTGCGTACTTTGGCATAAGCCTCGGCAATGTTATTCTCGCGCATATTTGCTTCATGGCATTGAGTAACTAAACGGTCATTTTCCCGACGATGACGCTGGCGCAACTCACCTAAAATAACCGCCGTGCCTAACCATAATATCGGCAATTTCCATACACCTAACCACCAGCTATAATGATCTTGGGTAATATTTTCGGGGGGTAAGTTGCCTAATAATAAGGCAAAAGATGCGGCAATAGTTGCCAAAACCCCTTCACGCGTACCATATTGACAAGCAGGTAGTAATATAACTAGCCAAAATGGATGCGGATTAACATTGCGAAACCGCTCTGTATCGCCAGCAAACATAGCGATTATAAGTATAAATGCCAGTAAGATAGCGATTTCTGCAAAAGCAACTACGCGTATGCCTAACCAAGTTTTTCTATCCCAAGTTTTTTTATCAGGCTGCATATTTATTTATCCCTAAAATCTACGCCGTAAAGAAATGCCAAAACGGGCAACATCTCCACCGCCATTATTATTATCAAACCCGTAACCTGCATGGGTGCTGATGTCCCAATTTTCTGCTATTGTGTGGGTGAGTTTTCCTTCCACCAATGGTCCATTACCGCCAAATCTATCTACTGCATAACCTGCTAAACCTTCTGCCAGTAGATTTTGGTTTATCTCGTAGCTACTGCTAAGTGCCACTGCATGGATTTCTCTGGTTTGTAAATTAACTTGCGGCGTGCCATCGGCTTTTTTTGCTTTATGGGCTTTATATTCAGCGTTTAAGCCATAACCAATTCCCACATAAGGAGAATCAAATATGCGCCGCACGATTGAAGCATCCACTGAAGTAGCGCTATAAGCATTATCTTCGTCATCTATGCCATAATTATTCAGCCCCACACTGCCTTTTATATCCCAATCATTAGAAGGCTGCCATCGCTGGGTGAGGGCAATTCTATCCCGGGTGATATTTTGCAAACTTGCCTGTGGCAGCTCAAAATACGGGCGGCGCAATTCAGCCGTAATTTTAGTCGTACCCAGACTATTTAAGAAATTATAATCTAGTCCTGCGCCTAAAGTACGCTCATTCGCATAAAGCGCAGCGCGTAACCATCTTTCATCATTCAGCATGATTTGTCCATAAATTTCAGCTGATTGTTGGTTCTGTTTTTTGCGCTCTCTGGTGTCAATCAAGCGGTTTTGTCCAGTGACGCCCACATCTATTTTGTCATTAATGGCGGCACTAAATCCTATTGTATCCACACGCTCTTGCACGCCACCCGAACGATTTATCCATTCTTCATCTGCCAAAACATGTGGTGCAGTATTGCGCTCTATATCTCGCGCTAATTTGCTGATGTCTTCATTATGCAAAGCCAAGGCTTTTGCTTGGGCAATTTTGCGTAATGCGTTTTCACTATTGCCCACATACCAGGCAGCGCTGGCGGCATAACCCATTACTTCGGAATTTCTATAATTAGTTTCTGCCTCTAATTCGGTGAGTCTATCCGTAGCATCTTGTGCATGCCCTGTTTCTAAAGCAATGCGTGCGCCTAATAATTTGTAACGTATTTGCATATTTACATCCGCCGATATTTCCTGCGGAAATAATGCGATGGCAGGTTTATATTGTTTCAATTCTATCAGCGTCGCAATATAATCTGCGCGGAGATTTTCGTCTTTGGGGAATTGTTTTAATCCTTCATCAAAGATTTTTATGCCTGCACTAGCTTCACCTATCCATAATAAAGAACGCGCTTTGGCAGAAACCACATCAGCAGTTATTGTGCTAATAGGCTTAATTTCCTGTAAAGATTTTTGATAGTAATCCGTATCTTTACCTGCACCTTCTCTTCGATAAATTTCAGCAAGATAGAAAAAACTCCGCCATTTCTCAGGGTCGCTTCCTTTTGAGTGCACTGCTTCTTCTAAATATATTTTCGCTGCTGTGTAATCGCCAATCTGCCAGGCATTCATCGCTAATTGGCGCAAAGGAAGTGGATTTTCTGGCTCTAACTTAGCTTGTATGTCCAATATTTGCGCGGATTGTTTGTCATATCCGCCTGAATTTGCGGCCCTAGCAAGAATTGCCGCATAATTTTTATCGGCTTTTGCTTTGGGTAAAAGCTTGGAGAAATGTTCAGGGAAATCTGGGCTTTTGCCTAGTTGCTCTGCATACCAATCGCGAACGCCTTTATCTTTTAGCAATAATGGGCGTGCTTCAATCCAGCTGATTGCCTGCGCGGAAGGTAGTTGGGCTACGGCAAATAATAGTTGTTTGATTTTTGCACTACCAGGTTGTGAACCTTTTGCCATTACTTCAAACATGGCAACCGCTTTATTTTTATCACCATGCTCTAACATCTGATAGGCTAGTGAATTATAATCAGGTTTTTTTGGTAAGTTGTTGTTGGGCTTTGTTTTGTTTTTTAGAGGGGTAAGTTTAACTGGCTGCGCCGTTGGTACTATATTAGTTACCGCAGGAATATTATTTTTAACCTCAATGGGAGGGAGCGAGGGCAGGGGAGCAATTTCTGCTAATTTAGCTGGCTCTGCGGCAGGTAATAATGGCGTTGGTTCTGCTGCTGGCTTTGGCAGCATAGTCTGAAGACTCGCCAATCTTTCTGTGGCTTGCTTATCTTGGGGATGTTTTTTTACAAAACTATCCATCACATAAACGGCTTTTTCTATATTATTTTCTTGTAGGTAAACTTCGGATAAATCACGCGCTAATGCGGTGGTTAATTCACCTGATTGAGCAAGCTCCGCTTCTAATTGAGTGCGCGCTTTTTCTGTATTGCCCCCACGTAAATTTATACGCGCGGAGTCCTGCGCACTGGGTATTAATAGTGCACTAACCGCAACAGCTGCTACGGCAGTTGTGCCAAATATTATCCAATGCGAAGTTTTCATAAGGGGTTGTTAACCGAAGTTTAATTGATTTCCAAGCTTTTTATTAAAATTGGGCAATAAAAATTCCGAAAAACTAGATAAAGTAAAGTTCAAACCATTTGCCAAGGGCATAGAGGGAGCACGTCCGAGCATTTTTTTAAGCAAACTAGCATCCCCTTGAGAAAAGCGAATATCCCCTGCGCGTGGTGCCAGATGGCAAATCTGCGCCTGAACCCCAGCAATATCCGCAATCAAAGCGGTAAGTTCTAATATAGAGGTAGATTTGCCTGTACAAACATTCAAAATGCCAAAACGGGTCTGCTCACCATGTAATAAATTCATCGCCCGATAAAAACTATCCGCCACTTCTCCCACAAACACAAAATCGCGCGATTGTTTGCCATCGCCATAAATATTAACTGCCTCACCATTAGTTATGCGTTTGCCCACCAAGGATATAACCCCCGAGTAAGGCGAGGAAGGGTCTTGCCCCGGTCCATAAACATTGAATAAGCGTAGCCCAATTGTGGGAGTAAGATGCAGATGCGAGGCAATCCGCGCATGAAATTCACAACCTAATTTATCCGCCCCATAGGCCGAAAGCGGTGCAGTGGGCGTGTTTTCTGAAATAGGTTTTTCAGTATTATTACCATAAACAGCAGCGGAGGAAGCATAAACCACCGGGATAGTGCGGCGGCTGCGCTGGATGGAGTCTAGCAAATTAACCATGCTCCCCAAATTCACCTGATGTGCACGAAATCCCTCTAACTGCGAGCGCTCAACCGAGGCAATCGCCGCGAGGTGAAAGATCCCATCAATATTTTTCAATAAATTATCAAAAATATTCGCCTGCGCCGTATCCCCCACGATCAAACGCGCTTGCGCTGGCACATTCTCGGATTTTCCTGTAGAAAGATCATCCAAAACCGTAACCTGACAGCCAGATTTCAGCAAAATACGCACCAGATGCGACCCAATAAACCCTGCACCCCCCGTTACTAAATAATGGTATTTTTTCATGTGTACCGTTTTTTATTTTTATGTTTTTTTTTATTTGTAGGCAAGCAGGTAGCATTTATGAGTGACAGAATTATGACAGGAATGTTGGACAAGGGGAATTTTTTATTTTTTGTTGCTGGTTAAAAGAATGGGCGCCCACTCGTAAAAACGAGGGAGCGCCCAGACCCACCCTAAAGCTTAGAGCTTAGAGAAAACACCTTCAGCTGTTGCCGTAATTGCTGATAAAACCGCAGCAAGATGCGGAGTGAAGCGCAGTGCAACCGTTTTGCCGCTCACTTTTGGAACGAAGGCAAAATCAGGTTGTACTTGATCGGTTACGCAAGTGACACCGTCATGTAAAACCCTGCCGTTGCGAACTGACCAAGAACAGCGAAACAATACACGCGCAAGGCGTTTTTTTCCAGCAGCATCGGTGATAGTAATCGTTTTTCCCGCCGCCGAAACGTAAGGGGTCGATGCTACCAGTTGTTCTGCTCTCGTCGTAGGAAGATCCACGTCAATGTCAGGGGCTTTAGTCGCCCAAGTTGCATCGGCGGACGCTACAAAAGATGCAGATAACAATAACAGTATAGCTACTATATTTTTTTTCATGATTGGAACTCCGAAATTTTAAAAAATTAAATTTTGAAGCTATCCTTGCAAACATCCAGCCCACATCTATGTGTGCCTTAAGTCAGCTTAGCCTAATCCGTAAAATTCTAATGAACCTGACAAAAAAGGAAAGTAACAACCTCTTCTTAATACTTGCTTAAGAAATGTCAAGATATTTTTTGTGCAGGGAAATTTCACCAATTATTAAAATTTTAACTATTGTTTTTTAGTATTGTTATAGAACAAGACGTTGTCATCCCGCCGCAGGGCGGGATCCATGCCTAACCACGAATACGCAGTATGTGGCTAAACCTGGATCCCGCCCTGCGGCGGGATTACGATGGATGTATTCTTCATAAAAAATATTATATATCAATATTATGGATCTGTTATTGATGGCATTGTTGTGTATAGAAAAACAATAGTTAAGATCTTAATAATTGGTGAAATTGCTCACCCTACACGACAGTAGTATTAACAAGGCATTTATATATTGAAATACAATAAAAAAGTTCGCTCTCTCCGTCGTCATTCCTGCTGCGGCTAAGAATCTCTTTCGCCCTAAACGAGGCACTCACAAGCGGAAAAAGAGATTCTTAGCCGCAGCAGGAATGACGACGGAGAGAGCGATTTTAAGAAATAAATACTTACCATTCAATAGCTTCGTAATATTAACGGTACTGTCGTGTAGGGTGGAAATTGCTCTGATTTTTTGTGCGGCGATGAAAAAAACTAACCGATAAAGCACACAACTTCATTTCCGCAGTCATTATATTTTATTTCATTGAAAGACATGCGGCTAATGGCAATGCCTTTACCATTTGGGTCTGCCATTCTTTCGGGGGATATATCCAGATAATTTTTCCAATCAAAGCCATTTCCTTGGTCTTTTATGGTGATTATGGTTTGGGTTTTAGTTTTATCTAAACTTATGGTGGCAAATTTATCTAGGTTTTGTGGCATTTTTAAGCGTTTTTCAATTTCTTTATGCCAATTATTTTCAAACATGAGCTTAGTTTTTTCAAAATATTCTATACCAAGATTGCCATGTTCAACCGCATTTAACATCATTTCTATAATCCCCAAAATTGCTTGAGAGGGGTGTGGGCATAGATTAGATACTTGCTCAGATATTATTTGCACATCTTCTAATGTGCGAAATTTGAAAGATATTGATGGTGAATTTACGGATTCTATATTTGCTGCACTATTATATTGTGGGCACATATTACCATCCTTGATTGTTATTTTGATTATTCATTCTTTCATAGGTTGTATATAAATGCAAATAAAATCATTGTAATCAGACAATACCGCTTAGCGAGCCTCACACTACCCGACACTTTTTTTGTGCTATAAAATGTTTATTAAATACCAACACACTCGGTTGTCATCCCCGCCTTGTGCGGGGATCTCGGGACACAAAAAAGACCGAATTTGTAGCCCTAGATCCCCGCATAAGGCGGGGATGACGACGGAGAGCACGAAAAAAAATAAAAAGTGTCGGGTAGTGCGAGCGAGCCTATAGCAATTCCAATATTTTGTGGAGAATTTTAAAGTAGAATGATCCCATAAAACAAAAAAACTATAGAAATCTCTGCTTCACGGTGAAATGCTAAATCGTTAATTTTTCTTTTTTTATTAAATTATCCATTGTCATACCGTCGAAGGACGGTATCCATGCCTATCAACTAGCTATCAAGCCAATGGCTTGGCATGGATGCCGCTCTACAGCGGCATGACAAAGGAGATGATTTTAGCAAAAACAACCAAATTAACAATCTAGCATTTTGCCCTGAGCTCCGCTTTCGCAGAGCTTTCTATAGTTCAAAAAATGTTTAAGCAGCCTGTAATTAACTAATTAGCTTGTCGGCGCAAAAAAGCTGGGATGTCATAATCTTCTTCCATTGCTTTATTGCTTACATTCTCAGTGGCTTCAACTCGTTGGCGATCAAAAACTTCCACTGCGTGAGCACTGCCACGTCCTTTTTCTTCATCTTGTGCACGTGCTGCGGAAATGGCACGACCCACGCCAGCTAATTTATTAAATAATCCAAACCCATTATTGGCAGAAGAAGATACCGGTGCGGATTTTTCCTCACGGTTGCGCGAGTAAGAAGTTTCATAACCGCGTGGAGCTGGGTTATGCGGAGCTGGTGCAGGGGTAGGATTTACAAAAAGCGGACCTGGGGTTTGCGGGGTATTTTGTTGCGCAGAATTTTGGGAATTATCGGCATAATTATTTTCTGGTGCTTCTTCAGCAGCAAAAAACTGCTCGGTTGGAAAATTCGTAGGTATATTATTATGAAAATTCTGTGCTGCGGAAGTAGATGCAGCATTTTGTGCCGCTGCTTGTATTTGCGTCTCATAATTATTTTGCGCCTCTGGGGCAGTATATTCTTCGCGCGGCAAGTTAGCATTTGATTTTTGAGTATTTTCAGTTGCTTGATTGCTCTCATTTGGTTTCATTTCCCGACGGTTAGCGTCTAGCCCACGAATGGGCATATAGCTAAAGGGGCGCTTTGAAGCATCGTTTTTCTTATCTGCTTGGGTTTCTGTGTTTTTATTGGTGTTTGCGTTGCTTAAATTCGCCATATTAGCAGCATCAATCCCCGTTGCCACTACGGAAACGCGCATTAAACCCTCTAACTCTGGGTTAAAGGTTGAACCAAAGATAATATTAGCATCCGCATCAACTTCCTCACGAATACGATTCGCGGCTTCATCCACCTCAAACAAGGTCATATCTGGTCCACCAGTGATGTTAATTAACACCGCACGCGCACCCTTCAAAGATACATCATCCAACAAAGGATTAGATATAGCTGATTCCGCTGCTTCAATTGCGCGTTTTTGTCCGGTTGCTTCACCAGTGCCCATCATTGCTTTGCCCATTTCGCGCATTACGGTGCGAATATCAGCAAAATCCAAGTTTACCAAGCCCGGTTTAACCATCAAATCAGTCACACCACGTACGCCTGAATGCAAAACTTCATCCGCCATGCGGAACGCTTCGGCAAAAGTGGTTTTTTCATTAGCAAGGCGGAATAAGTTTTGATTGGGGATAACAATAAGCGTATCAACATATTGTTGTAACTCACGCAAACCTTGCTCAGCTAAGCGCATACGCATGGTGCCTTCAAACTGGAATGGCTTAGTTACCACTCCCACAGTGAGAATTCCCTGTTCACGCGCCATTCGCGCCACTACGGGAGCTGCGCCGGTGCCAGTTCCACCGCCCATACCCGCAGTAATAAACACCATATTACTACCTTGGATAAAGCCAGCGATTTCGTCCAAAGCTTCCTCGGCTGCGCGTGAGCCAATATCGGGATCTGCACCCGCACCCAAACCACGTGTCAGGCTAGCGCCTAGCTGAATAGTGCGATCAGTTAAGGCATTGTCCAACGCTTGCGCATCAGTATTTGCAACCACAAATTCTACACCAGATAAGCCAGAGCTAATCATATTGTTCACTGCGTTACCGCCAGCTCCACCCACACCAATAACAGTGATGGTCGGGCGTAGTGATTCACCTTGGGTGGGAAGATGCAGGTTGATGCTCATACGATGTCTCCTCTATGCAGATATTTGAAGAGATAATATATGCTTATAACGCAGTTTTCCACTACTATATTTAGTTTTTTCAGGAAAAATTCAGGGGGTGGTTATTTGGGTGGTCGGAGGGTAGGTTGCTTTATCCTAAATATTTAATCGCCACGAGAAAACCGCCCAGCGCCATAATCATCGCGCCAGTTTTTATCTGCATGTCTTTTAGGTCTGCTTTAGTTGCCATGTTGTTTTTTATATCCGCTATATCTTTTTGTATTATTGTGATTTCATGGTGAATATTGGTGATTTCTCGCTCATGTTTTTGAAATTCTTCCTTACTAGCAAAAGCATCAGCGTCCAGCCTAATAGTTGAAACGGCTTTCGCAAAAGCTTCTGCCTGTTTGCGTTCAACGCCAGAGCTTTCTATGGTTTTTACAAATTCTAAAGAATCAAAAGTAATTGCGCTCATTTTTGTATCCCATACATTAACTGACTTCTTAATTGTAACATAAGCTAATTGTATTTGCAATATTAAGCGGATATTCCTAAACTTGGTGGATAAATACAAGTCAAAGGGTTGAGTAAAAATGAAGCATATAGCTGTATTAATGGGGGGATTATCCGCCGAGCGTGAAGTTTCGCTTTCTTCTGGTGCGGCAGTGGTGAAGGCGTTAGAAACGCTGGGGCATAAAGTTACGCAAGTAGATGTTGGGCGGGATATTGCGCAGATATTGGCTAATTTAAAGCCAGATTTAGTATTTAATGCCCTGCATGGACGCTATGGGGAGGATGGTTGCGTGCAGGGGGTGTTGGAAATGTTGGGTATTCCTTATACTCATTCGGGAGTTTTGGCATCTGCTTTGGCGATGGATAAGCCCATGGCGAAGAAATTATTTGAATCTGCTGGAATTCGTTGCGCTAAAGGAATTGAGTTAGATGAAAAAGACATATTAAGTCAATCGGTAATAAATTTTCCATTGGTTGTAAAACCAGCCAATGAAGGCTCCAGCGTGGGAGTAAAAATTGCTTTTTCTACTGCTGATTTTGTTGGTTGGAAAGCAGATTGTCCACGCTTGCTGGTGGAAGAATATATCCCTGGACGTGAAGTATCAGTAGCCGTGCTAAATGGTAAGGCTCTGGGGGTAGTAGAAATGTGCCCCGAAGCAGGTTTTTATGATTATGAAGCGAAATACACCGTAGGAAAAGCCACGCATATTATGCCCGCACCCTTACCAGCTCATGAATATGCGGAAGTTATGGAATTAGCCGAGCGTGCGCATAAAGCATTGGGTTGTTCAGGATTAACGCGTGCAGATTTTCGTTATGACGATACTAGTCTGGGGGAAGGGTTATTTTATATTTTAGAAGTAAATACTCAACCGGGGATGACACCTTTGTCACTCGCTCCAGAAATTGCTGCTTATGTAGGTATAGATTTTGTAAGTTTAATAGAAAAGTTAGTTGCTAATTGCTAGTTATTATATTTTAACTGTACTTGGTAATAACGAACTGGCAATGAGCCTAAAACTTGGTAATCAATAATGAAACCAACGCAGCGTCAGGAAAATTCTCAAAAAATATCCAAAGATCGCGCACGTCAAAAGCGTCGAGAGGTCTTGGTGCGTCGTGCCAGCATAGGAATGTTGATTGCCGCTTCTTTTGCTGTGGGTGGCGGCGGTTGGCAGCTTTATCGTTCGGGGCTTTTGGAAAGTGCTGGTCAGGTGGTTGCGGATAATAGCTTAAAATTATCCGCGCGTACTGGTTTGCGCTTTGAGCATCTATATGTTGAGGGGAGAGTGCGTACTTCTAAAGAAATGGTCTTGCAAACTCTTAATTTATCTATGGGAACTCCAATTTTGTCTATATCTCCTCGTGAGGTGCAGAGTAAATTAGAGGAAATAAGCACGGTGCGCACTGCCTCGGTGGATAGAATATTGCCCAATACTTTGCATATTCGCTTAGAAGAGCGTTTTCCTGCCATAGTCTGGCAATCTGAAGGCAAGCGTTATGTGGTCGATGCCGAAGGTGCCGTAATGGAAGATGCTAATGCCAAAGATTATCCGAATTTATTGATTATGAGCGGAGAGGGCGCATTGGCGCATACTAAGGAGCTACTTGCTTTGTTGGAGCAAGTTGGTAAATCCACCAATGGTCAAGCCAGCCAAGATAACAATATTGCTATGCAAGTGACAACCGCAACCTGGGTGGGTAATCGTAGGTGGAATATTCGCCTAAAGAACAATGTAAATATTATGTTACCCGAGGATAATCCTCAAAATGCGTGGAAACATCTGGCACAATTGCAACAAGAGCGAGATGTATTAGAAAAACCTATATTAGCGATTGATTTGCGTTTAGAAGGTAAGGTATTCTTGCGGCTGCTTCCTGAAATAGTTCCGCAGCCACCAAAGAAGCCATCTAAAAACTCAGTAAAGGAAACTTAAACGTGGGATTTCCCAACTACGCAATTAAGGGTAAAAAAAATAGTTTGGCGGTGTTGGATATTGGCACCAATAAAGTTGCATGCTTTATTGCTCAGCCAAATGCAGAGGGAAATATCCAGATTAAGGGCATTGGTCATCATTTGGCAAAAGGCATTCGTGGAGGGATGATTACCGACTCGCACGAAGCAGAAAGTTCGATTATTTCTGCGGTGCATGCGGCAGAACAAATGGCAGGTGAAGGAAATACGGTCGAAAATGTAGTGGTGAGCATTTCAGGCTCTCATTTGCGCTCTCATAATGTATCAGTAGAGTTACGCGTAGCGGGTGAGGGCGTGAGCGAGCGCGACATTGCCGATATATTGCGTGAAGGTTGTAATTCCGTTCAGAGTAAAGAACGAAGTATTATTCATTGTTTTGCCGCGGGTTATGAAATTGACGGCGCACGCGGAATTCGTGATCCTCGGCACATGTTCGGGCAGAGATTAGCCGCTAATTTACATTTAATTACTGCTGATAATGTAAAAATTCGTAATTTGGCTGGTTGTATTGGGCGTTGTCACCTGAATGTTTCAGAATTTATAGTCGGATCCCACGCTGCTGCTTTGGGCGTTTTGGATGCTGACGAAATGGATTTAGGGGTAGTGTTAGTCAATATGGGAGCAGGGGAAACCAGTTTCTCGGTGTTTTTGGGCGGAATGAATATTTATTCAGACGTTATTCCCATTGGCGGTCAACATGTAACCAGCGATATTGCGCGGGGACTTTCCACCTCCATGGCACATGCGGAACGCCTAAAAGTACTACATGGTAGTGCAATTGCCCTCTCACAAGATAATCAAGCAATGGTAGAAGTACCATTATTGGGCGAAGATGAGCATAGTGAAGAGGCTAATTTAGTACCCAGAGCGATGCTCATCGGTATAATCCGCCCCCGTTTGGAGGAAATATTTGAAATTCTCCGCGAACGTTTAGAGATGAGCGGAATGCTTTCTAAGGCTGGGCGTAATGTGGTACTAACAGGTGGTGCTTGCCAATTAATCGGTCTGCGTGAGTTGGTAACGCGGATTTTAAACAAGCAAGTGCGCATTGCTAAACCACATTTAGTCAATGGTTTGGCAGATTCTGTAAGCGGACCCGCTTTTTCGGCTACGGTAGGAATGTTAACTTACGCTACTAATCGCCCATTGGAAGATACTTTATTTCAAGCCATTCGTCAGCCTTCGGCTTTGTCTAGCCGCACGCATAAATTGATGAATTGGATGCGCGAGAATTTTTGATTTTTAGGCATAAAAAAAGGTTCGCTTCCAATGCGGAGCGAACCTTTTTAGTAGCTGGTAAAAACTAATCTTCAGTTTCTTCATCTTCAAACGCGAAGCCATCATCATCATCTTCGCTGCGGATATTTTTGCTCATATTCGCTTCCATATCTAAGCGCACTTGTTCGGCAAATTGTTCGTTCATTTCTTCACCAAATGGAGCGGCTTCAAAATCTTCCACATTATTGCGGCGGCAATAGCCCTGTACGGCTGATTCACGTAGTTCATCTTGGCTGACAGTTTTCTCGGCGATTTCACGCAAGGCAACTACGCCGTCTTTATCATTGTCACGTTCTACGGTAAGTGGTGCGCCAGCGGAAATCTGCTTAGCACGCATAGCGGCAAGAATTACCAATTCAAAACGGTTAGTAACATTTTCAATACAATCTTCGACTGTGACGCGAGCCATGCGGAGTACCCCTTGGAATTATAAAAGAGCGAATTTTTAATCTATTTGCTTGAAAAGTGCAACTAAAAATATCATATAGTGTATATTAACTTTTATTTTGTGCCAAAATAAAAGTTAACGTTCAGACGCAACTAAGGCTTAACGGCCACGAGGCGCGGGCTTGCCAGCTTAAACTCAAATTATAGAGGGCAAGCCTATAGTGCTTCTGATTTTTAAGTAATTTTTAAGTAGAAGCACTATATATGCCTATTATGCCCAACACTCAATATATCAAAAATCTGGAAAGCAAAAACCTGCAAAGACCAGAGTGGATACGTGTAAAAGCGCCTGTTTCTAAAGAATATAATGAAACTCGCCAGCTTATGCGTGATTTGAAGCTCAATACGGTTTGCGAAGAAGCCGCATGTCCCAATATTGGTGAGTGCTGGAAGAAAAAACACGCAACCGTGATGATTCTCGGCAGTATTTGCACAAGAGCTTGCGCTTTTTGTAACGTAGAAACAGGCGTGCCTGACAAATTAGACCCGCATGAGCCTGAAAATGTTGCCCGTGCCGTGGGTGGCATGGGGCTGGCGCATGTAGTTATCACTTCGGTTGACCGCGATGATTTGGAAGATGGTGGAGCAGGGCACTTCGCCGCAACCATCACTGCTATTCGCTCCTCTTCCCCTAATACTACTATCGAAGTACTAACCCCTGATTTCTTACGCAAAGACGGCGTATTCAAAAAAGTTGTAGAAGCGAAACCTGACGTATTTAATCATAATATCGAAACGGTACCGAGATTATATAAATCCATCCGCCCGGGAGCACGTTATTTCCAATCCTTACACTTGCTTAAACAAGTCAAAGAAGCAGATGCCACGATATTTACCAAGTCGGGCATAATGGTTGGTTTGGGCGAAGATAAGGACGAGGTCTTGCAAGTGATGGATGATTTACGCTCCGCCGATGTAGATTTCATCACCATTGGGCAATATCTACAACCCACTCCCAAACACGCGCCGATAGATCGCTATGTGGACCCCGAAGAGTTTGAATATTATACACGCATGGCTTATGCGAAGGGATTTTTAATGGTATCCGCCTCACCATTGACGCGTTCGTCTTATCATGCAGGTGATGATTTTGAGAAAATGCGCGCAGCAAGATTGGCGAATATTTAGCAGTTCCCCCTCTTCCAGAGGGAGAGGGGGTTAGTCCTTGTTTTTGGCTATTTATTGGGTAAATAATAATCTGTTGGGTGGTCAGATAATAGTAAAAATCACTTCCAAATAGGCTTGCCACTACACGGCAGCCCATATTCTGCCCATTTTTTGGTAACTTCCGCAATCACCTCATCATCCATGCGGATTTGTTTTCCCCATTCGCGGTTGCTTTCACCTGTAAACTTATTCGTAGCATCCATGCCCATTTTTCCGCCTAAGCCAGATATGGGGGAGGCGAAGTCGAGATAGTCTATGGGGGTGTTTTCGACTAACATAATATCGCGCACTGGGTCCATGCGAGTGGAGATTGCCCAGATAACTTCTTTCCAATCCCTTGCGTTGATGTCCTCATCGACGATGATTACGAATTTGGTGTACATAAATTGGCGCAGATAAGACCACACGCCCATCATCACCCGACGTGCGTGCCCTGGATATGCTTTTTTTATGCTAACTACTGCCACGCGGTAAGAGCAGCCTTCGGGGGGTAGCCAGAAATCAACTATTTCGGGGAATTGTTGTTGGATGAGCGGAATAAAAACTTCGTTCAATGCCTCTCCCAATATGGATGGTTCATCGGGCGGTCTGCCGGTGAAGGTGGACATATAAATAGGGTTTTTGCGCATGGTGATGGCGGTGATGGTGAATATGGGGAATTGCTCTACCGAGTTATAATAACCCGTATGGTCACCATAAGGGCCCTCATCAGCATATTCATCCAGACTTACATAACCTTCTAGCACGATTTCAGCACTGGCGGGGACTTTTAGGGGGATGGTTTTGCAATTTACTAGCTCGACGGATTTTCCGCTAAGTAGCCCTGCGAATTGATATTCGGAAAGCGTTTCGGGCACGGGAGTTACTGCGGCTAATATAGTGGCAGGATCCGCGCCGATGACTACTGCGGCAGGAAAAGGCTCGGGTTTGGTTTCTGCCCAGCGCTGATGCTGCAAGGCGCCGCCGCGATGTTTTAACCAGCGCATAAGCGTGGTGTTTTTGCCGGTAACCTGCATGCGGTAAATGCCAAGATTAAAATTATCTTCCTCTGAACTAGTAGGACCTTTGGTGACCACTAATGGCCAGCTAATTAAGGGCGCAGGTTCTCCCGGCCAGCAAGTTTGAATGGGTAATTTGCCTAAATCAATTTCTTCACCTTGCCAGATGATTTCCTGACAGGGAGCGGATTTTATGGTCTTGGGGCGCATTGCCAGTGCTTGTTTTACTAATGGCAGCATCTCCCACATTTCTTTTAAGCCCTTGGGTGGGGAAGGCTGGCGCAAAAATGCCAGTGCCTCGCCCACTTCACGTAATTCTTCGGGGCGCTTGCCAATTGCCATGGCGACGCGTTTTACGGTGCCGAAGAGATTTACTAATACGGGAGTGGGGTTGCCAATAATATTTTCAAATAATACTGCTGGTCCTTGCTCGGCAAGCAGCCTGGTTTGAATTTCGGTTAGTTCTAAATAGGTGGAAACGGGAGTTTTTACACGTACTAGCTCGCCTTCTTTTTCAAGATGGGTGAGAAAATCGCGCAGGGAGTGGAAGTTAGTGCTCATCGGAGGATTGTAGGTGCCGTTTTTATGAGTGGCAACTTAATTTTTAAATATGGTGAGCTTGTCTTTAGAGGTTTTATAGTTCTAGGTAAAAAATTTATTTCAAGAATTCATATTCATATATTTTTGGTTCTATGGTTTTTTGTAATATTTTTAGTTTGTCGCGCAAGTTTTTGATTAAGAAGCTATACGCCTCATCATCACTTATATTATTCATTCTGCCAGCTGCATTTCTGCCTTGGAAATTTTCCCTTATGTCATAAAGGCTGGCGTTGACATTGCATTTCGGTTGCTGGTGGTAATAGGTATAAAGCTCGTGCCCTGCCTTAAAAACGGCTTGTGCCTCGGCGGAAAATGTCAGTGGCGTGGTGCGCTCTTTTGTAGTGGCAAAAGCATCGATTTGAGCTGGAGCTTCGGTTTTTAGTTTTCCGCTGATGAACTTGCTCATAAAGTTGCTCTCAAATTTCTCCCGCGCCTTCACCTCATCTTCCGTAAAGGGAATCCAGTGATTTACGCCAAATTGCGATTGAATATTGTTGCTAAACAAAGTGAAGGTGAGGCAGTTATTTTGAAATTCGGTGTCGCTTTTCCAGCCGTCATTCGGATATAAAAACTGATCGCGGTCATTCAACCAAGTAGCATCTATTGCATGGCGAACGGATAAATAGATACTTGCAATTATAAGATTTGATTTAGAAACTGAGAATTTTCCATCGCCTCCCAAAACTTTCTCATCTTGATGAGTAATTCTAATACGATTCTGATGTTGAAAATCGTTACTATTGTAAATCAACTTGGCAATAGGCAGTTCTTTATCTTTGAATGTAGCAAGCCACTTATTCAGGAAAACAGAATTATCATAAGTTGAAAACTTTTTTGTGCCTAAAAAAGTTTGATAGGCATCAAAAACATCTGCATCAATAGATT
Organism: Alphaproteobacteria bacterium UBA6149; assembly: GCA_002423155.1. Lineage (GTDB taxonomy): Bacteria > Pseudomonadota > Alphaproteobacteria > Rickettsiales > UBA998 > UBA6149. The sequence goes on along the minus strand of DIUV01000045.1, from coordinate 33,615 downwards.
GGAAAGTTTCATATTTGCTCGTATCATAAATTTGAAACCCTATAGGAAACTTACCTTTTACATTATCAAATGTATTTGCAGGTACAACGAAAAGCCGTTCAAGTTTTGCATTAAAAATACTTCTCATGGTTGAAAAATCAGGAGCATTTAACAATTTTAGCTTAGAAAAAACACCGATTTTACTTCCATGAACTTCTTTGTAAATACGATAAATAAATTGAATGTATAACTCGTCTTTTGCTTCACCTAACTCATCTTTATGCCATCTTGTATTTGCTACTCCAAGCCCCCTTTTATAAGGCGGATTGATATAAATCACCAGTTTCTTGCGTTTTTCGGTGTCGTTGATGATTTCCTGCAATGGGGCTGGCAGCTTGGAAAAATCATCATTGAGGAAATCAAACTGAAACACATGGCTGTCGAGTAGGTTGGCACCGTTTTTGATGCGGTCGTGCATCACATCCACATCCTGCTGATCGAGCGTCGATGCCCAGATAGTATATTTATTGGTCAGCCCACTCAGCAAATTGCCCGTGCCCGCCGCACAATCCCAGATGGTATATTCATCCTGCCAATCTTCGCCCAGTGTGTCGGTGAGATATTTCTGCGAAAGTTCCACCCAAATTTGCGGCGTGAAAAAGCTGCCCTTGCGCTCGCGCACATCTTGCGGCACCAGCAAATCCCTACGCCCGATAATATATTCCCAATATTGCTCTTTGGGTGGGCGGTCGTACCTGTTCCAAAATTGCTTATGGGCAGTTTGTTTGTCGGTGAATTCCGCACTTTTACGGCTAAACATTCCCGCAGCATCCACTTCTCGGTCTAGCTCATAATGGTCGTTTTTGAGCAATACAAAAAGTTTTTCTTTGATGGTTTTGTTTTCTTGTGAGAGCAAATCCGCAAGGTAAAAATCGCCATCAATAATGCCTGTTTTCTTGGCGAAATCCCAATTCACGGCGATGGTTGGCTTCACCGCCTGCAACCATTTATTGTAAATCACCATGAAATTGTTTTTATCAATTCTGGTTTTGGTGAGTTCTTGTTTCCCTGCGATAAAATTAGTTTTAATGAATTTTTTTAGTTCTTTTTCGTCTTTATCAAAATGAAAAAGCAGAGCCCCGCTATCAATCGCACCTTTTACTTTGGTATGCACCAGCTTGAATTCTTTGGTGGAGTGGTCAGAAGGCGTCACATTCCAGTTAAAATCATTCTGGTAAAAAATTTCGTGAATTTCGCTGTAGGGTATAAAAGCGATTTTTTCACCGTCAAACGCCCCTAGCATTGGCGGTGGCAGAAATTTATCAAAGGTGCGCGCTTTACCAATGGTAAGTATCAATTGCACGATGGAGTTATAAATATCAGAAGCACCTTTTTTAGCCTCTGCCCAGAGCAGGGATTCGTCATGTTCAAAAAAATCGCCATGAGGGTGTAACGGGCAAACGCAAAAATCCACATTGCCAACTATTTTTGTGCAATCGTAACCCTTAAAGTAGTCGTAAGCTACTTTGTTTTTCAGCTCTTCTTCGCGGATATTTGCATATTTCATACGCTTTTTATAATCCCGTCTTCGTTGTTTCGCATGGCTGCGCCACCAGAAGCTCGCATAGCGAAGGATGGTGGGTCAGGGAGGAGTTGAACCTCCGACCTCACGCTTATCAGGCGTGCGCTCTAACCACCTGAGCTACTGACCCCTTATTTCTTAAAATAATAATATTTCTTAAAATAAGAACTTTTTAACAAGCTCTAAGCTTTTAAAAGAGGGTTTCTTCTAATGGTCGGGAATATAAAAGTCAATCTTTTCTTATAATTATTTTCAGGGCAAAATCATAAATCGTTAATTTCGTTGTTTTTACTAAATTATCCATCGTCATACCGTCGCAGGACGGTATCCATGCCTATCAACAAGCTGAAAAGCCAATGGTTTGGCATGGATACCGCTCTACAGCGGTATGACAATGGTGAATTTTATCGCAAAAAGACAAAATTAACGATTGGTGCTTTTGCCCTGCTAATTATTTTTGGCCTTTCTTCTCATTGTTTTATAGTTATCTAAATTTCGCCAATCACGCGGTTTCTGCCTTCATGCTTAGCGCGGTATAATGCTGAATCGGCGCGTTTGATGAACAAAGGAACCGAGTCTATTTCTGGCTTCCATTCGGTGGTGCCGATGGATACGGTTATTCTGCCAATCATTTCATCCGTGTCAGTGCGTTTTATTTCTTTTCTGGCAATTGCTTGGCGGAGTGAGTCTGCCACTACCATGGCGCCTTGTAAAGGGGTGTTGGGGAGTAATATGGCGAATTCCTCGCCGCCGTAACGGGCGATTACGTCTTTTCCGCGCACGCCGTCATTGAGGATGCGGGCGACGATTTTTAAAGCCTCGTCACCAATTAAATGTCCGTGTTTGTCGTTGAGTTTCTTGAAGAAATCTATATCTACCATTAGGAGGCTTAACGGAGTTTTCTGTTCGTTGGCGATGGTGGATAATTCGTCAAAGCGTTTGTCTAATACTTTGCGGTTATAAACTCCGGTGAGAAAATCCCGTTCGGCTTCTGCTGTGGTTTTTGCTAGAGTTTGGCGTAAGTTAGATACTTCTTGTTGTGATTCATCTAATTTTTTTTGCATTTGCAAGCTGTTCTCACGGAGGGCAACTGAGCTTTTTATGATTTTGGAGAGCAATTCAGCAATGTTTTTACTGTCGCCCACATTGCGTAAGCTGCTGATATGTTGTTCCATTTGTTGTTGGTATTCATCTGCATTGCCAGATAATTTGCTGACACTATTGAAGATATCATTCAATATTTGTTTTGTTTGTGTGCTTTCATTGGCTACCTTGTTCAGGTTATTTTCATCATTCAGCAGATATTTGTCATAAATATATGAGCTTACATTATCATCAAAGGTTACCCCTCCTTCAATGGCACGGTCTATTTCTTGGGTGAGCGTGCTGTCATCCGCTTGTGCGTAATGATACCAGATAGAATAATTACGTGGGTTAGGCGCAATTTGATTATCTTCCATTATTTTTAAAGCTTTTTTTGAATTAGATGATATTTCAAAAAAGTCGGGTAAAGCTTCACTCGGAGCAGATTTCATTGCATAAGCCTTTTAGTTTTATATTGTAATATATTTTATATTTAATATTAAATAGACTGCACCATAAACTAATTGTAGTAACGCAGATGTGTCGTTTCTTTCTGATGAAACCCTGAACGTTTAAAAAACATGACTTAATGTCATGTTTTTAGAGAAGGGGCAGCGTAGCTGTGCTACGTGAGGATTTTGAAGAGGAAAAAACGGCGCAGATGTGTTGCTACAATTAGTTTATTATTTAGTCTAACATGCTTTTAGCAGTTTATTATACAATTACAACAAAGAGGTTGGCTAATGGACAATATATTGTTCAAAGCAGAAGCACTGAAGCCGCTTGATGATATTAAAAGCAAATATAGTGAAAATAAATATATTGAGAGTAAATCACCCTTGTTGGAACCCGCGGACGAGGATTTGCTGGTGGTAAAGAATTTTACCTGGGCGGTGATTGTATTGGTGGTGATGGTTAATGTGTGTTTGGCTTTGTTACTTAGCAGTTTTGGCAATGCGAAGCCTGCTCCTGTTGTTCCCCTTGAGGCAAAAATTGTGACTCCGCTTGTGGAAAATAAGCCATTGGAAAATAAGCCATTGGAAAATAAGTTGGTGCAAAATAAGTTGGTGCAAAATAAAGCCAATATGATTATCTCGGAAGAAACTCGGCAGGATTTGTTGCAGGAATTGAGTAAGTATAGCAATTTCTAATTTTATTTACATAAAAGATACTTGAAATTGCTATAGTCTTAGCGTAGCAAGACCGCGGCGAGTGCCGCGTTAGCCTTAGTGGCGACTGAATGTATTATTTTAAATTACGGGCGTAATTTAAAATAATACATATATAGTTCTCAACTAATAAATAAATTGTTCCTTGGTAATCCGCTCTTCCAAATTATGTTCTAAATCGAATAATAAGGGAATGCTGATTTTGCGTTGTTCGCTAATGGCAACCGAGATTACGTCGCGGATTTCGGTGAAATCAGCTACTGCACTTACTGGGCGTTTATCGGATTCTAATATTTCAAAATTTACGCAGGCATTATGGTTTAATAATGCGCCTTTCCAGCGTCTGGGGCGGAAGGGGGCAAGTGGGGTGAGGGCGATTACGTTGCCGCCCAGAGGGATGATGGGTCCGCCAGCGGAGAAATTATAAGCAGTACTGCCTGCGGGGGTGGCAACTAATATGCCATCACCAATTAATTCTTGTAAGCGCACTACATGGTCGATAGTTACGCGGATTTTGGCAGCTTGGCGACCTTCGCGGAAGAGAGAAACTTCATTTATGGCGAGGGTTTCACTTTCTTTGCCATTTACGCAGCGAGTGTACATGGAAAGTGGGTGTAGGCGAGTTTCGCTTGCGCCGTTGATGCGGTCGGGCAGTTCATTGATATTGTAATTATTCATCAAAAAGCCCACGGTTCCACAATTTATGCCGTAAATTGGAGTTTTGCGTTCGATGAATTTATGTAACATTTGCAGCATGAAGCCATCACCGCCGAGTACGACGATTACATCGACATTGCTGCGTTTATTCGCCATTAAATCAATGACATTATAACGCGAGATTAACTCACGCATGGTATCTTGCGCTTTTTTTGTAATGTCTGCTACACAGCCGATTTTTTGCATTTTGTTTTTTTTCGTTGGTGTGGTTATTTTATACAAAAAAGGGAAGCAGGTTACCCTGCTTCCCTCTTTTTATAGACTAAACAAAATTATTTCACTTCGTTTAATTTGATTTCAACGCGACGGTCGCGCCATAGGCAAGCTTTGCGCTCTGAACCTTTAGTGCCTGAGCAATCAGAAACAGGAGCATCTGAACCGCGAGCCTGGATAGAGATATTTGCTGTGTCAATACCACGAGATTTTAAGTATTTTGCTACTTTTTTCGCGCGTTTTTGAGAAAGTTTTTCGTTGTAACCATCTCTTCCGATAACATCGGCATAGCCTACGATGTCAACATTTTGTACAGTCTTTTTATCTAGGATAAGTTTTGCAATAATGTCTAGTTTTTGCGTAGTAGCAGGAGTTAAAGCAGAAGAGTTGAAACCGAAATAAACAGTTAGCATGTCTTGGTTGATAGTGTCGTCAGAACATGCAGCTGCACTATTTTCCCATTTAGTAATTACGCAATTGTTGAAAGAGTTTTTAACTATGTGACCATGTGTGTTTTTAACTACATCGAAAGTTTGAGCAGAAACTGCCAACGGAGCAAGCACGATTGCGCTGGTAAGCAAGATAGTTTTAAGAGAAGCCATTTTGAAAATCCTTATATTAATCTTTGTAATTTGAATATTTTATAAATTTACGCTCGCCACTTATATTTGTGCAGTTAATTAAATCTAAGCACAATTGTAACGATGATAGATCTACTATAATCATTTATTGTTGCGGTGCATGATAAATAAAGCTTACCCTCCGTTTTAAGGGGTTGATTTATATGATTGTTGTATTTATGCAACATAAAATTCGGGGTTGCATGAGAGGGGAGGAACAGGCTATTTAGTTGGCAATTATAAAAATGCTCTTAAAACTTATGGGATAAAAACGTGCGCAATGATTCTAAAGCCTCATTACTAGAAAAAATCTGGCGTAGAAAGCACAAAATTGTGCAATTGGTGCGGAGTTCTTCTTCGCTTGGGCTGGCATTATATCGTTTTTTACCCATTCCCCATAAGACGCGCATTGTACTGAAAGATATGATTTTTCTTTCTTTGGACATGTTTGTTCTGCGTAGTTCTACTTATCAATCCTGGTTGAAGCAGCGTTCCGGTGCACGGCGGATTAATGCGATTTTTAATGATGAAGCGGCAGCAAAGGAAAATCTTGCACCTGTGCCCAGTACACCCACTGAACTGATGTGGAATGCTTTGCCCACTTGGGCGCATCATCGTGGAGATAGAGTGCGTGATGTGGATACGCGCAAGATTATTGATGTGATTATGCCTGTTTATTCAGGTCTGGCAGAGACTTTAAATGCAATTTATTCGGTTTTGGCATCACCTAATAAAACACCTTTTGAGTTGGTGGTAATTAATGACCGCAGTCCGGATGATGTTTTGGCGGCGAGTTTGCGGCGTTTGTCGGCGGAAGGATTATTTACCCTGTTAGAGCATGATAAAAATCAGGGATTTGTGGCAACGGTTAATCGCGGTATGCGTCTGCATGAGGTGCGTGATGTGGTGCTTTTGAATGCCGATACCGAAGTTTATAATAATTGGCTCGATAGATTATGCGCCGTTGCCTATGCCGAGGAAGCAACGGGGACAGTTACGCCTTTATCTAACAATGCCGAGATTTGCAGTTATCCCTATTTTGTGCGTGATAATTGGATGGCATTGGAATTGCCTTATGGTGAATTAGATGCGTTAGCCGCCAATGTAAATGAGGGCTTGAGTTGTGATGTGCCTACGGCGGTGGGTTTTTGTATGTTTATTAAACGCAGCTGTTTGAAACAAGTTGGCTATTTTGATGAGGAAACTTTTGGGCGTGGTTATGGTGAGGAAAATGATTTTTGCCTGCGTGCGCTCCGTAAAGGCTGGAAGCATAAATTAGCTGGGGAAATTTTTGTACGCCATTTAGGCGGCACCTCTTTTGCTGGAGAAAAGCAAAAACGGGTGGAAAAAGCCCTGAAAATAATCAATAATTTATATCCTGATTATGCGCAAAGCGTGCAGCGTTTTATTGCTGATGATCCCGCTTTGCCGCTTCGAAGAAATTTAGATGTGGCACGGCTGCGTCGGGCTTGTGGGCAAGGTAATATGTTGTTGGTTAGCCATAATCTTGGTGGCGGCACACATAAGCATCTGTTGGAGATGGCGCAGGAATTACAGCGGGAAAATATTGGCGCGTTTTTGTTGCAGCCAGTTAATGATTTGGAAATTAAGGGTATAATCAATCTTTCACACACTAATATTTTACATACTCCCAATTTAGATTATTCGATGGAGCTGGATCAGCACTCGTTTTTTTCGGCTTTGTTAGAATTGGCAATTGGTCATGTGCATATTCATCACACGATTAGTTTTGAGCAGCGGATTGTTGATTTTATTACAGAATTATCTAAGGCTTTAGATGTAGCTTATGATGTGACGGTGCATGATTATTATTATGTTTGTCCACGTATTAATATGGTGGATGGAAATGATTTTTATTGTGGTGAGCCGGAAATGTCGGATTGTGAGCGCTGCATCACCAGCAATCCTTCCCACGCAGGGGCGTGGCCTGTTTGGCAATGGCGTTTACAATATCAGCGTTTATTAGAAAATGCGCGTAAGGTATTTGTGCCCGATATGGATGTGGAAAAACGTATTTTAACTTATTTTCCACAAGCGCCTGTTGAACTAAAGATTCATGCGGAAAGTTTTTCTAATGATAATGATTTAAACTTCGCCCCACGTGATCCGGAAGAGACTCTGCAAGTGGCTATTATTGGTGCGCTGAGTGGATTTAAAGGGGCAAATGTGCTGAATGATTTGTTAGGAGACGCATTTGTGCGTAATCTGCATATTCATTTTACTATTATTGGTTATGCTAACCATCCGAATTTGTATGAAGAAAATGAAAAATTGACTATTACAGGCGCATATAAAGACGAAGATATGCGCGATTTATTAGAAAAGAATCAACCACATTTGATTTTCGTCGCCTCTGTTTGGCCTGAGACTTATTGTTATGCTTTGTCGCATGCCTTCCGCTTTGGTATTCCTGCTGTGGCGTTTGATTTGGGGGCGCATGGTCGTCGGGTTAAAGAAGCTGGAGGCGTGGTCTTGCCACTGGAATTGGCAAAAAATCCTGCTGCGCTGAATGACACTTTGTTGGCGATTGATACTTCTCGGAAAATGTATAAGCCTGATGATGTTGCCTATGCTAATTTATTGAATGATTATTATGGTTTGGCGGTTAATGAGGTGGGGGTTTTTGTTAAGCTGGGAGATTAATTATTAGTAGGCGAGAATTTTTTTGATTGCTTTATAAAGATAATTTGAGCCTTTATGAGGGTTGTTTGCTTCAATCAGCATTTGTTTATGGGTGCCGCTGCCATCATTTAGGCGTTTGTCACCTGTATCCATAAAATAAGGGGAGATGAAGCTAGCTCCTTGGGCGGCGTGGAAGCGTAAGGACTGCTCAGCAATATAGGGGTTTTGTTCTATTTGAGGGTGAAATTCAGGTATGCCATATTTTTTGTTGTGAGGTATATGTTTAAATAATTCTTGGTTAAGGGTGTTTCCCCCATATAAGGTGACCCCTGATAGTAAATTTGATTGCTGAAAAAAATCTTTTCCTATGCCAAATAATTCATTATTCCAGTCCCCATTCATAAATGGGGGCAGTTGATAATTATAAATAATATCGGTTGGAATACTTGCATCAGAAAATATTTTTCCTAGCATGTTTTGGTGCAAAACTATGGAATCGGCACGAAAATTCATCCAGTGGCGAGCGAGGGGAATATAATTTACTAATACGGGTTGGTTACTTCCACGGTCTACATATCCTTTATTTTTAAGGGGATTAAACCGATTTATTTTGCGGATATTAGGTAGAATTTTGGGCTCGCTGGTTGGGGTGATTTTGTCGCCTAATTGCAAGATTAATTGGTTGTTATCTAGCGAGTATTGCTTGTCGTTATATTCTAATATCGCTTCAATGCGGTGCGTCCCTCGCGACCATTTGCTAAAATCAATATCGTAACGAAATCCGCAATTGGGGTTTTGTAATTGTGGTAGCGCTTCATAAACATCCATGCGGTTTAGTTGCATTTCTGCGGGGGCTAGGCGAGCTCCATTATGATAAATAATGATTTTTTCTTGCTCATGATTGCCGCAATACCAGCCAAAAAAAGGATAAGTACCCCATGGGTAATGCTCAAAATTTATTTTTTTTATTTCCTTTGCGCGTAAACTATATTCGGATTGTTTGTTTAGATAGGTTCGAAATTCATTTACTGCATCTGGGCTGAAATCGGTGAAGCGGGGGTTCTTAAAATTTCCCGTTCCTGAGAAAAAATTTTCAAATAAATAATGGGTTTCACCATTGAGGGTTATAGCAATTAATAAATTAGGATGTTTTTTGCGAAAATCCGCTAATTGTTGGGCAATAATTTTTAATGCGGTAATTTTTGCTCTAATATGCGGTAAATTAGGATTGTTGCTGATGCGAAAGGGTATGATGGCAGTTTGGAAATATTTTTCCTTCGGCACGCTACCATCTTGAAATTGCATTAGGCTTTCAGGCAGGCTCGCAAGATATTTTCCATAATCAGATTCACCAAAGAAATGGTCAGCAGCGATATATACAACAAAGGGGCGGTTGATAATTGCGGCTTGCGCGAGAATATCTTCGATGGCTTTTTGGTTGAATTGCCAATTTCCGTGCTTTTTTTTATAAAAATTATAAATAGGTAGGCTAAGCGTGTAGCCCATTTGTACCATCCCTTTGGCACCTTCTGGCTCTAATTCTTGAAAGAGATTATTTAAATTCTTGCGGCTGGCTGCGTCTAGCAAGTTTAATTCACGCATTTGTGGTGTGATATATAAAGGCGTATTGCGTGAAATTGGCAGATAATCGGGGGGGGGTATTGGCGGATAATAACACCCAGCTGGTTAAACTGATGAGGCTAGCGGCGAGTAATAGCGGTTTCAAATTATTACCTTTTTGACATATCTTAATTTATACTCTTAATTAAGCAATATATATGCCTATCTTTTTATTTCAATTTTTTTATGACGCAAAAATTATCATCGACGATTGACGGATTAACGGGGTTGCGAGGGGTGGCTGCTTGGTGGGTAGTGTTGTTTCATGTGCGGACAGTGATTATTCCGCTGTTTTTAAATGCAGATATGGTTTCTGCTCTGGTGCAATCTTGGCAACGGATTTTGCATGTTAATATTCGTCCGCTTTTTTATGGCTGGATGGGGGTGCAGGTGTTTTTTGTGCTTTCGGGGTTTTTGTTGTTTTTGCCGTTTGCACGAGTTTTGTTGGGGCAGCGTGAAAAAATAAATTTATTGGAATATTTTAAGCGTCGTTTTAAGCGTATTTTGCCTGCTTATTATTTTCAATTAGTAATATTGGCAGTTTTGTCTTTCTTTGGGCTTTATCAATCCACCACCTGGACTAATTGGATTATGCATGGATTGATGATTCATAATTTTTCGTCGGTTTATAATTGGGAACTTAATGGCGTGAGTTGGACTGTTCCTGTGGAGTTTGATTTTTATTTATTATTGCCGTTGTTGTTTTTATTTATTCGCAAAAGTGGAATTTATAATTTTGTGTTAGCTGCTTTGGGGGGTGCTATAATCTATAAAATGATGGTTTTTTCTTATGCTATTGATAAAGAAGTTATTTATAAGGTTTGGCTATTTGGGCAACTTCCCGGAAGAATTGATTTATTTGCCTTTGGGATGTTGGGAGCTTTTATTTATGAGAAATATAATCAGCAGATACAGCAATTTAAATATAAAAATTATTTAGAATTTGGGCTGTTAGCCGGAGGTGTTTTTGCGGTGTGGTTGCTGATTAAATTTTTGATGAGTATGGAGGGGAAATTTTGGTTGGGGCATCCGAGTTTGTTTTTTTATGATAGTCTGTTAGGAGTGGCTATTTTATTGATAGTTTTGGGAATAACTATTCAGGGTAAGCTAACTAAGATATTGTTTGCTAATCGTTTGGTGGTGTATTTGGGCGAGATAAGTTATAGTACATATCTTTGGCACATGCCGCTTTTGTTGTTTGTTTTTCAAAATCCGCAGATTAAAAAATATATTCAAGCTAATCCTAATGAGAATTTGCTTTTGGTATTGTTATTCGCCATTGGGTTGGTGCTTTTTGCTTCTATATTATCTTATAGATATGTGGAGTTGCCCTTTTTGAGAAAGAAATAATCTTACTTTTTTAAACCCTACTTTTTCAGCAATTCTAAAACTATTTTTTATCCGCCAAAATATCCGTTGTCATACCGCCGCAGGGCGGTATCCATGCCTATCTATAACGGTGAATTCTATAATTTATTGAGAAATTTCTCTTGCGGATAGGCATGGATACCAGCCTACGCTGGTATGACAAGGATATTTTGGCGGATAAAAAATGGTTTTAGAATTGCTGATACTTTTTCCTTGGATGCGACCATTTTTTTTCTTTAATTACCACCGTGTTGGCGATTTTGTCATGCCAGCCTTGGCGTTTTTTGTCCCAGCTAATCCAGAAAAATCCCAGCATGAAAAATAAGGCGGAGGGGATGTAGCCGAGGAGCCTTTTTATAAATTGTTTGCGTGAGGGAGCCGCACCTGTTTTTGCATCGACTATGCGCATTTTTAATAGCCACTTACCCGGGGTGGTTCCGCCGTAAAACCATAGGCTTAAAATGATGGCGGATAAGATGGTGGTTTGTATTAAATTATTGCCTAATATGCGGTTAATAGCGCCGCTATTTTGGATTATTTCTAGTTTTTCTTGCACGCTGGGGGCGGTGCTCAGGCTAAGTAGAAATTGTGATGCGTCCATTCCTGTGAAGAATAATTGGTCTAACCAGCTGAATAAAGGTAATAATAAAAAAGATGTCCATGCAGTATCAATTACCGAAGCAAAAACTCGGTCATTGGTGCTGGCATAATACATGCCTGTTTGTGAATCTTCTATTGGGCGGGAGCTGAACAGAGGTTTAGGCTGCCATTTTAGTAATTTTTCGAGCTGTTCTTTCATGTGCATATTCCTGTTAAGTCAGGTAGCTTAACATTTTTTGTGGCTTTTGGTAATAGCATAAATTTTATCTGGGGGTGGAAAGTTTGTAAGGTTTGTCGGGTATTGGTAAATTTATCAGGTATGTTTTTTTCTCCAAATTCTTTGTTGTCATCCCGCCGCAGGGCGGGATCCATGTCAATCAATTGGCTGAACAGTTCGTGGTTAGGCATGGATCCCGCCCTGCGGCGGGATGACAACGGAAAGTGTTGTGAAAAAAATAATGAAATTAGCGATTGGTTACTTTGCTTTGGTTGGCTACTTGCGGTAAATTGATTTATTATAACTGCCGCTATGGGTAAGTTACGGGTTTTTATGGCTTCTATAGCGGTAAGCGTGTGGCTTAAAGTTCCCAGATAATCGCCGATTACTAATATTATTTGCGCGTTTAGTTCGTTTGCCCAATCAAGATTGGTGGCATGGTCGGTGAGGGGGGTCATGATTCCGCCTGCGCCTTCGATTAGTAATATCTCTTGCGTTTTGGGTTGGCAAAAAGCGGTTAGTTTATCAAGGGAAATGGTTTTTTCGCTGTCTGCTGCGTGGGGGCTGATGGGCGCAGCAAAACGCCAAGGGGAGATTTTTTCTAAGTCATGCGAAGATAGATTCTGGGCAGCAAGCAAAAGTCCGCTATCGCTCGTGCTTGGCTCGGAAAATCCGCTGATTACTGGTTTAATAGCGCGGACTTTTTCGCCACTAGCGATTAATTGGCGAGTTAATAGGCAGGTGACGAAGGTTTTGCCCATATTCGTGCCGGTTGCGCTGATGAAAAATTTTCTGTTTAGAGGGGGCATTTTTGTAAGACTAAATAAATTACTTCAAAGCTGGCTTGCTTACCAATATAGGCATTTTCAACTTTTCGCAAGGTTTGGCGTCCGTTTAGTCCTTTAATGGTAATGCTTGGGGTATTGGCGCCGATGTTTTTTAATGAGCGCATCAGTGCCAGCGGAGATTCATGGGTTTGGGTGATTATTTCGCTATGTTGGGTGAGGATTTTTAAACCAGCCGTCTGCGCTAGGTTGCTCCATTCTTCTAAGGTTAAAAAATTTAATAGGGGGGAGGGAATGTGCGCGCAGGTATAAGCTTGGCGGAGTTCTTGCAAGGTTTGGGTGCCGAGTACGCTGATGATGGCGTGGGCATTGGGTTGGAGGACGCGGTAGATTTCTTCCAATGTTTTCGGTTTGTTGATTGCCCATTGCAGGCAGAGGGAGGAAAATATTAGCGAAAAGCTGGCGTTTGCAAAGGGCAAAGTATGGGCATCCGCGCAGATGCTCGGGTTTTTGCGCTGGGCAAGGCGGCACATGTTCTCGGATATATCTAGTTGGTAGATTTTTTGTTTTGGTAGGAGCTGCGATAGATAACCAGTGCCACAGCCCAGGTCAAGGGCTAAACTCCCTCTCCCTCTGGGAGAGGGCTGGGGTGAGGGAAGCTTCAACACAAAGAAAGAATTCGAATTTGCAGATACTTCCCTCACCCCGACCCTCTCCCAGAGGGAGAGGGAGTTTTCTGCCACCTGTTTTTGTAAATGGGCATGCGCATCATATTGGTGGGCAGCTTGGGAGAAATTTTTGCTTATGTGGTTTTGGTTAATTGTCATCAAATTGTCATACAAAGATTAGTTAAAATTTGCTATATTAAAGTTAAGTAGAGAAGTGTGGAAAAGAAAGGTTGTTGATATGATGATACTTAGCGCATTAAAACCGGGTTGGTGGGATAAGCCCATAGGGGAGTCTTTGGCTGAATGGGGTGAGGCTCTTTCTGGTGCTATGAGCAGTGTTACCTCTTCTATTAAGGATGGAGTTGCGGTACTAAAAGACAGTCTTCCATCTTTTGGTGGAGATAATAGTTTGTCTCCTTCAGCTAGTCCAAAAATTGAGGCTGCTGCGACACCGCAGGTTGAGCGCTCTCCTTCATTGTCCGAAAATAGTTCTTTGAACACAGCATTGTCAGGCGTAAATTTATCAGGTTTTAAATGTAATGATGTGTCTGTTCATGATTATGGAGATTTTTCTGCTCCTGCTCATGTTGTTTCTCAAGCTCCAAGACAAAGCCAAGGATTTGCAATGGGCTAAATCTACAGCCCCTCTACCAACTTAACCACCTTCTCCCGCGCTGCTTGCATCTCTGTTTTTAACTGCATAAAATCCACTTTCCCCATCGCATCTGCTAATGTGTGCTTCAGCCCTTCGGATGCGTTGGTCTCCTCCAAATAGCCATTATTACATAATCTTAAAAAACTTAATAAATCATAGAATAATCTGCGTGCTTGGCGCAGTTGAAATAAAATTTCTGGGTCTATCAGTTGTTTATTCGCCAATATAGCAAAACTAGCTTCCGAGCCTTGTCCCATGATTTCTGGGCATTTGCCGTAATTTATCATCACCCAATATTGCCAGATAAAATCCATATCCATCAATCCGCCGGTAATATGTTTTAGATCCCAATCATTTTTTGGTGGTTGGCTTTTTGCTAGGCGTTCGCGCATGTCGTGGATGGCGGCGGCGATGCGAGCTGGGGAACGGGGGCGGTTTAGTTGTTTTCTTAAAAGTTGCTGGAGGTTTTCGGTGAAATTTGAGTTTTGGCAGGTGATGCGCGCACGCGTGAGAGCGAGGAACTCAAAGGTCCATGCTGAATCACTCAAATATTTTTGATAAGCGGCAAAGCTAACTGCCAGCGCGCCATCTTTGCCAAAGGGGCGTAGGCGTGTATCTACGGGATACAGGCTGCCATGTTTGGTTTTTGCGGTGAGGGCGCCGACTATGCGTTGGGCTAGGCGGTTAAACCAAGCGCTGGGGCTTAAGGGTTTTTCTCCGCCAGACATCTGGTTTTCGTCTTCTAAATGATAGACAAAGATTAAATCCATATCCGAATGAAAAGTCATTTCTTGGCTGCCTAAGCGCCCAATCATGATGATGGCTAAATCACCATTGATTTTGCCGTAAATATTTTCAAAACTGCGAGTCATAATATCGCGCACTTGCTGTAAGATTATTTGTGCGAGTTGTGAGAGGAAAAAGCCAATTTCGGCTGGAGTTGCCATTTTTTTAAGCAATTGTATTCCTGCTTGAAATTGTTTTTCGTTGCGGAAACTGTGTAAGATATTCAGTGCGTCTTCTTCATCGTGTGCGTGTTCTAATAATTCGTTTAATTCTTTTTGTAAGGCGCTTTCATTGGCGAGTGGTTCGTAAAAACCGCCAGTTATTACTGCATCTAACAAATGGGGATTACTGCTTAGCAAGGCTCCCATGGCGGGTGCACTACCCATGATTTCGGCAATTAATTTTAAAAGTTCGGGGCGTGAGGTAAATAGCGAAAATATTTGGATGCCTGCTGGTAAATGTTGCATGAATTGGTCAAACTGCGCGAAGGCAGTGTCTGGGTGGATGGTTTGGCTTAAGGCTTGTAATAAATCGGGCACTAATTCGGTGAGTAGAGCACGTGAGCGTGGGGTGCGTGTGCAGCGGCGATGTCCTTTGTGCCAGTCTTGCACCGCGGAACTGATGCGTTCTACTTCAATAAAACCCATGGTGCGTAAAGTATTCAGCGTTTCGGGGTCGTGGTCAACTCCTGTAAAAACTAGGCTGCCACTACCACCTAAGGGAGCGGATTGCCAGAAAGCGGCAGCGTATAATTTATTCACCCGTTTTAAGTGGTAAAGTAGTTTCTTGCGGAAACTCTCTGCGTCAGGAAAGCCTGCAAATATGCTCAAATGTTCTAATTCGGCTTCGGTTTGGGGGATTGTATGGGTTTGTGCGTCGGCAATCATTTGCAGGCGGTGTTCTATATGGCGGAGGAAATAATAGGAATCTATCAGTGCTTCAATGTCTTCTGCGGCAGTCATTTTGGTTTGGGCGAGCATTTCTAGTGTGTCCACCGTGTTGCGTAGGCGTAGTTCGGGGTGTCTGCCGCCCCAGATTAGCTGGTGAATTTGTGCAAAGAACTCAATTTCGCGAATGCCGCCGCGCCCTGTTTTTATGTTATGTCCGAAGATATTCAGGGTTTCATCCTCTGAATGTCCGCGCATTTGCCGCTTGATGGATAAAATATCGCTGATGGCGGCGAAATCTAAATGTTTGCGCCAGATAAAGGGGGCAATTGCTTGCATAAATTCTTGCGCGGTGGCGCCGTCTCCTGCCACTAGATTGGCTTTTATTAAAGCTGCACGTTCCCAGTTTTGTCCTACGGTTTCGTAATACATAATCGCTGCACGGGTGGTTACCGCTGGGGGGGTGGAGGCAGGATCGGGGCGTAGGCGTAAATCGGTGCGGAAAACATAGCCATCTCTTGTGCGTTCTTGCATGATACTGGTGAGGTCTTGCGCTAATTTGCTCATGAAATTTTGCGCAGATTGCTTGCCTTGATAGGCTAATTTGTCGGCATCGTAAAAGATGATAATATCAATATCACTAGAGTAATTCAGTGTTTGGGCGCCGAGTTTTCCTAAACCAAGGATGAAGATCCCACTGGTTTCGGGCGCTAGCGCGTGGGTTTCGATGGCTATTTTAGTTAGATATTGTAGGGTTTGTTGCAGGCAAAGTGCGGCGAAATTGCTTAAAGCTAAGGTGACTTGTGCGACATTCCATTGCAAAGAAATATCCGCCATTGCTACTAGTAGGGCAATTTTTTGCTTTGCTAGGCGCAGTTTTTGCATCAGCATATCGCGGCTAGTGCTGGGGGTTTCTAATTCGTTAAATACTTGTTTTACGCATTCTTCTATGCCAAGTTCATAAAAATCAATGACTAATTGTGGGTGGCGCTCAATTAGTCCGCTTAGATATGGTGAATTGCCGAAAATGGCGATGCTTAAATCATGTAAATTTGCGGTTTGAAATGGCTCTTGCTGTGGTGGAGATAGTTTTTTCAACAAATTTTCATATTGTGTTGCAGCTTCATTGGGAAGATAAGGTTTGATAATAATTTGCATGGCTTTTATGATGGCAGGGTTTTTTAAATACACTTAGTAGGCAATATATATGCTCTTTAAATCTAATGATAGTCTGGAGGTGGGAAAGAGTTCGCATATCTATAAGAAGTGGTTCTTATTTGTATTTTGTATTCCTTTGGGCGCATTAATGGGCGCTTTATTGTGGTTTTCTAGTGCGCCGCGGCAGGTGGATTGGTTAAAACCTTATTTGCTGAGCGCGGTAGAAAAGAAAATTGCTCCTTATCATTTGGAGGTGGGAAATTTGATTGCTCGGGTTAATATTTCCAATGAAACTTTGGATGTTGATTTGGGGAGTGTTAATTTATTGGATGCTGATGGTCAAAAAAATCTGGTTTTGCCGCAGACTAAAATTGGTTTGGGGTTGCTTAAATTGCTGGTGGGCAAAATCGCAGTTGAATCTTTGGAAGTGGATAAACCCGAATTAAAAATTGCTATTAATGCGGATAATTCTGTGCAGGTGAAGGTGGCGGATGATAAATCGGCCTTTAATTTGGCGCAAATTGCTGGCGCTTTAGCTGGTTCGGGCTTACGTGAGGTGGTTTTGCGTGATGGTAAGACGCTGATTAATTTTGTTGATAAGAATCCTGCTGTTTTATTTAAATTATCGGTTCCTGAGTTGCGGATTGATTTGAAAAAACATAAAAAACAGTTGGATGCTGAGTTAAGTTTACGTTTTTCAATGGGCAATGTGGGGGGCGCTTTGCAATCGGCGGAAACTTCGTTGCATAGTAAAATAAAAATTCTGCCTATGGGGGCGGCGCAGGGTAATGCGCGGATTAGTAACTTGGATATTAGTTATCTGGCTCAATTGGATAATCGTTTTTCTAGCCTGGATGGATTGAATTTATTGTTAAATGCGGATGCGGATTTTGTTTTGAGTAGCAGTGGGGTGGATAAATTTTTGCTTAAATCTAGTGGGGAGGCTGGAAAATATGAAAATCGGATGATTCTTCCCCAGCCAATTTCGGTGGATAAATTTACTTTACAGCTTAGCTCGTTGCGTAATTTCTCGGAAAATAAAATAGAGAATTTGCAATTAAATTCTAAAATATCTTCCACCCAAGAAGTGCAGATTAACTTGTTGGGAGATTATAATCAGGGGAATTTTGTTGGCAAAGCTAATATTGCTGGCATGAGTATGGATAAAATAAATGATTTTTGGCCGTTGACATTATCGCCCTTAACCAGAAGTTGGGTGGTGAGTAATATTACGAAGGGCAAAATTACCGAAGCAAAAGCGGATATTAATTTGCGTGCCGAGGATTTGGCTGCACCCTTCTTGCCCAGTAGTTTTATTAGTGCGGATTTAACTTTGCAAGATGGGGTGGTGCGTTATTTAGAGGGGTTGCCTGAACTGAATGCGGTTAATGGGAAGGTGCATTTTACGGGAACTGCTATGGCGGTGGATATTCAATCTGGCTCGTTGTTGCAAGCTACTAAGGTTAGTAAGGCGAAGATTAATATACCTGATTTCAATGCCTTAAAAACCGGGGTGCCCATGCAGGTGGATTTTGAGGTGGCCGCTCCTGCAAATGAAGTGGCGGCAATTGCTAATAATAAAAGATTGGGAATTGGTAAAGATTTGCAACTAAATGAGCAAAAAATCAGTGGCGCGGTGCAAGGAAAATTATTTTTTGATTTTCCCTTATATCCAGAAGATTTGGGCATTAAACTGGAAGATACTGAAAAATATTTGAAATATAAAATAACTGCACAGCTTACAAATCTTGCGCAGGAAAATATTTTGGGTAAATGGCGGATTAGTGGGTTGGATGGAGAATTGGATGCGGATGATAAAGAACTGAATTTTGCCTCCGATTTGGTGCTGAATGGCTTGCCAGCTAATTTGGAGGTTAATTTGCAAATGGGTAAGGCTGGTAAAACTACTTATGATTTGCAGATAGATATTCCTGCTAGCCGTTTTGCGGATTTTGGCTTGAATAGACCTGAATGGTTAAGTGGAACTGCCGGGGTAGAAGCGCATGTGGAAGAATCTGCGGCAAAAGATGGGCGTAAGTTGAGTAAAACTAAAGCAAAATTGGATTTGCAGGCAGCTGAGGTTAATTTTGCAGTGTTGGGTTGGAAAAAACCAGTGGGTAGCGCAGGAACATTGGATGTTTTGATGAATTCTGGTGGTTTAGCTGAGGATAATATTGAGAGTTTTAAATTTGATATTGCTGGTTTGCAAGCTAGTGGTTCGGCGCGTAATCGCCAGGTTGATGGGGTGATGACTTATTTGCAGCTAGACCATTTAAAACAAGGTGATAATGATATTGCGTTGACTTATAGTTTGGCGAGTAATGGGGTGTCAGATATTAGTTTGCGCGGTAAAACTCTGGATTTGTCGGTTGCGAATAAAGATAGCGCAAATGAGAATCCTTTAGACAAATTCAGTAACTTAAAGCTGGATGTTAATTTAGAAAAAATTCGCTTTGCTGAAGGTCGGGAGTTGAAGAATTTAACTGCCAGCATCAATTGTGGTAAAGAACATTGCACGCAAAGTCGTATAAGTGCTCAGACAGTTAGCGGCAAACCTTTTATATTTAATCTGAGTTCTAGCGATGGCAAACGCGAAGTTACTATGCGTTCTGAAGATGCTGGTGGGGTGATGAAGGCGTTTAATGTAAATGACCATTTAGAAGGTGGAAAACTGAATTTTAACGGGAAATTTGTAGATAATCTGTTGCAAGGAAAAATGCTGATTGAAGATTTCCGTGTGCTGAAAAGCCCTGTATTTGCTCGACTTTTTACTCTTGCATCTTTGAGCGGTTTATTGGATATTTTGACGGGGCAGGGTGTGTGGTTTAAGAAACTTTCTGCCAATATTGAGTTTGGTAATAATTTACTGCTGCTAAAAGAAAGCAAGGCTTATGGTAGTGAAATTGGTATTACTGCTGAGGGTAAAATTATTCCCTTTGGCGTAGCAGAAAATATGGATATACGCGGTACTTTAGTTCCTGCTTACACCGCGAATTCTATATTAGGAAATATTCCGGTGTTGGGTAATTTATTGGTTGGTAAAGGCGGCGGTGTCTTTGCGGCGAATTATTCGATGAAAGGAAAATCCGCCGATCCGAGCGTGATGATTAATCCCCTCTCTTTGCTGACTCCGGGGTTTTTGCGGGGCTTGTTTGATGTTTTTGATGAAAAGGAGAAAGTGGCTAAGTAATGATTTCATTAAATTGTCACACTATTGGTGGATTTTTTGGCGTATAGTTACAATATGATGAATACA
Source organism: Alphaproteobacteria bacterium UBA6149 (assembly GCA_002423155.1). Taxonomy (GTDB): domain Bacteria; phylum Pseudomonadota; class Alphaproteobacteria; order Rickettsiales; family UBA998; genus UBA6149. Next base: position 13,609 of record DIUV01000045.1, on the reverse strand, counting down.
CAAGAACATAGAATGGGAAATGTTATGGAAGCGCATTGTGCAGCTATTGGTGATGTTCGTTCTGAGCGTGATATATTGATTGGCTTGCTTGGGGAGGCGGCTGAGGCGAACCTGATTGCTGATGATAGGCAAGATAACAACCATCATTTAGTTGAAGAGTTAATGCGGCAAGTGCTGGGTAATTTAGATAAAAATAATCGCCAGATGCGTGTTGACCCCAGTAGATGGAACAAAATATTACATAATGTGCGCAGTGAAATTCAAAGTTTTGTCGCTGGTTTATATAAAAATGGGGGGGTGATTAATTTACCGAGTTTCCATCATCACATGCAGGATATTTTTCATCATGAATTAGAAGAGCATGCTTCTAGCCATTTTGGCGCGAAAACCGCGGGTGAATTAGCCGATGGGCATGGTAAACATTGTGATTATCCGCACGCGCATTGATACATCTATTTCAATGGTTTGGCTGCCATTCTGTGTAGAGTTCTACTGACAGGGTCAACCCCTATTCCTGTGCTTTCTAGTGCGACTACTCCCAAGATTGGTTCGCAATCATCTTCGCCAAATATTATACGTGTTACGGTTTCTGAACCCATGAAAGTTACACGTGCGAATCCGTAAGGGTATTCCACTAACGAATTATTTGCCAATTCATAAGCATCCTTCCCTTGGATTTTTATTCCTGCAGCATGGAGCTGTGCAGCTGGAGCCATACAATCAATTGCACCAGTATCTACCAAAAATTCTTCCTCAAAAGGTATGCCAGTTTCTGCTAGATTTTGTACGGTAGTGGTTACGTAAGTTAAACCCATTATATTTCTCTGTTTTACATTATCTTCTTTAATTGTAACAAAAAAATAAGATTATATCTAGCTCATATATTCTTTCGCTAATTGTACATAATTTTCTGCAGAAACAGCAATGAAATCAATTTCTGCTTGGCTCATGTCGCGGAAATATTTTGCGGGGTTGCCTGCCCATAATTGGTGCTGGGGGACGCGTTTTTTGGGTGCTAGCAGGGCGCCAGCCGCTAACATGCCGCCGCTTTCTATGATTGCATGGTCTAAAATAGTGCTGTGCATGCCGACAAAGCTATTATCTTCGATGGTGCAGGCGTGGATTATTGCGCCATGTCCGATAGTAACATTGGAGCCGATATTGGTGGGACCGACTTTGCGGGTGACGTGGATGATGCTGCCATCTTGTATATTGGTGCGTTCGCCAATGCGGATGGGGCAGACATCGCCACGAATTACGCAACCAAACCAGATATTGCTGCCACTGCCAATTTCTACATCGCCGATGATGGTGGCGTTGGGGGCGATGAACACGTCTGGTGCGATGCGTGGAAGCTTTCCTTGGTAGGGGAGGATTAGTGGTTGCATTTATGTGCCCTTTTTTGATGATTATATATTCATTTTGCTGAATGATTCATACAACGGACCGAACACCCCGGCAATCACCCAGAAAATCATACTGCCGAGGATTACCGTCATTACGGGTTGGATAAAACTAATCATGGAGTCAATTGAGTCGGATACTTCGCGGTTATAGAAGAAATTTATGTTTTCTAACGCTTCGGACATGTTTCCGCTATCTTCTCCTACTTTAAACATGCGGATAACTAAATTAGGAAATTGGCTGGAGCGACTGATGGAATCCGCAATGCGATTACCCTCGCTTACGCTGCGATGTACTAACTCAATTGCATCTTTTATTACTCGGTTTCCTACTACTTTTTTGCCAGCTTCCAGCGAGTCTAATATGTCGATGCCGCTGTTGAACATAACTGAAAAGAAATGGGTGAAGCGTGAAAGATTAATCTTGCGCACAGTTCCACCAATTACTGGGATTTTTAGAACGAAACGGTCAATCTGATAGGCGAAAGCTTCGGAGGTGCGGTATAATATTCCTGCAAATATAAAAGTAATTACGGGTAGCCCGATAATTAGATACCAATAATCCCCGAAGAACTTAGAAAATGCCATTAGTGCGCGTGTGTGGAAGGGAATATGGAAGCCTTGTGAGATAATAAATTCCATTAATTTAGGTACTACAAAGAGCATCATTACCGAAATTACCCCAATTAATACTACAACCAGTACAATTGGATAAGTCATCGCTTTTTTGATTTTGCGGCGTAAATCCGCGTTCCATTTCATGTGCTCGGAAATATTATGGAAAGATTCGTTTAAGCTTCCGGTTTTTTCTCCTGCGGCGATTAATCCTACAAATACATCGCTGAACACATCTGGGTATAATGCCATAGCTTGCGATAATAAATTACCTGACTTAACGCTTTCGTAAACATTGGTGAGAACGTCACGCAATTTAGGTGACTCGGTTGCATCACGTGTATCTGCCAATGCGTCTAACAATGGAACCCCTGCGCGATATAGTTGCTCCATGTGCAAACAAAACACAATCATATCGCGGATTTTTATGCGTGAGAAAAAGCCTGCTTTTGCTTGCTTAACTTCACGGTAATTAACCATATCCAGCCCAATTTCTTTTAGGCGGCATTCTAAGTCAACTTCATTCTCGGCGGTAATCTCTCCGCTGATTTTTCGACCCTTGATATTCATTGCTGAATAACGATAATGATATAGTTTAGACATTTTTATACCTATAATCTGTCGGTCATATCCACATGACGTATTAGTTCATTTAGTGAGGTTAGCCCTTCCAACACTTTTTGAATGCCATCTTCTGCCATGGGGATGAAGCCATTATCGAGTGCGTATCTAAGTAATTGTCTTCTTGTTGCTCTTTCTGCTATTAGCTCGTCAATTTCTTTATCTACACGGAGAATTTCTACGATTGCCATACGTCCTTTGAATCCTTGATGGCGGCAAGCTGGACAGCCTACTTCTTTATAGATTGAAGGGGGATTTTCAAAGGGAAGTCCCATAATATGGCATTCTTCGGGAGTTGCTTCGTGTGGTTCTTTGCATTCATTGCATAATTTACGCACCAGACGTTGTGCTAAGCAACCAATTAATGCGCCCGCTAACAAATGTGAGGGGACGCCAATATCATTTAAACGCGGGATTACCCCTAGTGCATCATTGGTGTGTAACGTGGTGAATACTTGGTGTCCCGTCATGGAAGCACGCACTGCCATGAGTGCAGTTTCTTCATCTCGCACCTCACCGACGAAAATAATGTCGGGATCTTGGCGCATCATGGATTTGATGCCTGTTAAAAAGTCAATACTACCTTCGCGCACGTTACTTTGGCGAATTAGTGGTAGGCGATATTCTACGGGGTCTTCCAGCGTCATAATATTTACGCTCATGGAGTTGATATAACTCAAAATGGAATAAAGACTGGTGGTTTTACCACTACCTGTTGGACCCGTTACTACAATAATTCCTTCAGGTCTTTTTAATAAGCGGCGGAGAATATTGCTGTTATGTTCGGAAAAACCTAATTGTTCTACGGGTAGAAGCGCTTGGGCTTTATCCAAAATACGCATCACGATATTTTCGCCGTGTACAGTTGGTTGGGATGCTACACGAAAATCTACTTCGCGCCCCATGAAGGTAAAAGTTATCCGTCCATCTTGCGGCAAACGACTTTCGGCAATATTCATACCTGAAACGATTTTTATGCGTACTGCTATCGCCGGCCAATAATCTCGGTGGAAGCTGCGAATTTGCATCATCTGTCCGTCAATACGGTAACGTAAGCGCAAGAAAGCATTCTCAGGCTCGAAGTGAATATCGGACGCGCCTTGTTTGATGGCATCTACCAACAGGGCATTTACTAGGCGGACAGTAGGGCTAACATAGCCTTCCTGGCTACCATCGAGCATGTTATAATTGTTGTTTTCGCGGATACCTGTTTCAATCTCGCGTAAAATACCGTCAATAGATAGCTCGTACTCATAATATTTGGCAATCAGCGCTTGTATTTCCGACTCCGTACAATAAAGCGGATAAACAGTAGCTTGTTTGGGGAAATAACGTCTTACATAGTCAATCGCCAATACGTTATATACGTCCGCCATTGCTAGTTGGATGACATTATCTTCCATACTAATCGGAACAACTTTTTGGCGAATTGCTACTTCTTTGGGAAGCAGGCTTAGGACTTGGGGGTCTAAAATAGTTTTTTTGGCATCAAAGCGTTCTCTACCTGTAGATTCTGCTAAGGCTTCTGCCAAAGCGCTCTCGGTGATAAAGCCCATTTCCACCATGATAACCCCGAGCATTTTTTTATTATGCCGTTGTTCTAATAGTGCGATTTCTAGTTGGTCATTCGAGATAAGCCCCATATTGATGAGATGCTCACCAATGCGCACCTTGTTTTTAGCCAAAGTTGCTAATATGGTAGAGGGGGCTGCTTGGGTGGTTTTTCCTGCATCTTGTGGCAGCATACTATCTGTAGGTGCCATTTTAAGCGAAGAAATTAGACCATTTTCAGTTTCCATCTTTTTTTATTCTCAGTTGGGGACTACAAACAAATAATTTTAAATTCTAGCGAAACATATCTATATAAGGTTAGCGATTGATTAATTATGCAAGTTTTTTTTATTTTTTACCGCTATAATTGATTCTTATTTCTTTATATCTAAAACAAATGACACAAAGAGCGATAGTAATTGGTGGAGGGCTGGCTGGTTGTGGGGCGGCTTATGCATTGAGCAAACGTGGCTGGTCAGTTGATTTGTTGGAAAAAAACTCGCAATTAGCCAGTGAAGCCTCGGGAAATATTGCTGGGATTGTTTATCCTCATTTAACTACTAATTGGATTGATTCAACTTACTTATATTTCCAAGGGTTGGATTATACTATGCAGCTGGTGGATGATTTGCGTGGGCAGGGGCATAAAATAAAAGGTGAGTGGTGTGGAATGTTGCAATTGCCGCGTGAGGCAAAGGATGCTGCGCGACTATTGGCAACGCCTACTTCGTTGGGACTAGATGCAAATATAGTGCGGCAGGTGAATGTCGCCCAAGCTAGCGAATTATCAGGTTTAGAAATACAGCAAGCAGGCGTGCATATTGCCAAGGGCGGTTGGCTGTGTCCCCCAGATTTTTGTGCTGCTTTAGCCAGTGGGAGCAATATTTTGCTGAATGCTGAGGTAGATAATCTACAAAAAATAGCTGATATTTGGCAGGTGCACCTGAAAAATGGAGAGGTTTTATCTGCGCCAGTTGTTATAATTGCTAATGCGGCGGCGGCAACGCGCTTTATTCCTCAATTAAAATTATATTCCGTGGCAGGGCAGGTGAGCTTGCTCCGCGCCGAGCATTCTCCCCAGCTTGCGCCGTTAAAATTAGTGCTTTGTCATAATGGTTATGCCATTCCCACTCATGATAATATTAATTGCATTGGCGCAACTTATGAGCGTGAGGATACTGGTTTTTTGAGTGCAGGGCAGGCGCATCGGCTTAATTTAAAGCATTTGCAGAAATTTATACCCACGCTTTTAGATTCGGCATTAGAAGGAGTTACTGGGCGGCTGGGTTGGCGTTGTACGCGACCGGGAAATATTCCTTTGCTGGGGCAAGTGCCTGAACCAGCTGGGCAGGGTTATTATCAAAAAGGATTATATATCAGCGTCGCTCATGCTTCTCGTGGGATGCTCTCTTGCCCCTTGGGAGGAGAGTGGATTGCGCGGCAGATTGTGGGGGAGCCTGTGGATGAGTTGTATGATGCGTTTAGTTTGGGGAAATATTTGCGCTGGGGGAGGGTAATGTAAATCTAGCGCTCAATCCAAGAAGGAGTGAGCGCTAGATAGTTTTTTTACGATTTATTTAGCCCTGTTTTTGGCGTAATTTGCTGCTTCATTTCCCAACAAAGTAGCGGTATCGTGGCGAATCGTATCGCTCACGGAGTTTTCCACTTCCAAATTGAGAAGTGAATACAGAGTGTTGGCTCCGAACTCGCCATCATTTTCTGCGCATTTTTTCGAGATTGCTTTTTTGTCGTTCTTTAAAGAAGCGGCAACTTCTTTTAGTAGAGGAAAAGGCTGCTCAGGTCGCAAAATATCAGTTTTCAGGATGTCTGGTAATAAAAAAGCGGCGATTGTTGAATCGTACACTTTATTTAATACGGGGCACACATTGGGGCCATCAATTTCTTTTTTGCAACCAGTCAAAAAAACCACCAACAATAATGGTAAAAAAAATGTTTTCATAAGATCACCTGGATAAAATAGTTGCTCTTCGCAACTTAAAAAAAGTATCGCAATAATAATTGCGACGTTTGTGCTATATATACCTGTCCAAAGACGAGATAAAAAATAACCTGCCCTTTTTAACAGTAAATAAATTTTTGTAAATATACTTCTTACCACCAGGCAGATTTTTATTTATCCAATAAATATCAAAAAATGAGGGCTAACTCCCTCTCCCTCTGGGAGAGGGATGGGGTGAGGGAACTATCCATAAAATTTTTTTGCTATTTTGTTGTTTTAATATCAACATATTATAGCGACAGAAAGCTTTGTATTTTAGTTAGGCTTCCCTCACCCCGTCCCTCTCCCAGAGGGAGAGGGGGAAGCAGTGTCGGTTGGGTAGAATATATTTTTTATTTGCGGATGGTGCAATTTGGCGCAATAATCTATTTGCGATAAAGGCGGTTTTGCTTTAGAAAAACGCTATTCAACCAAAATAGAAGAAATTGTGCCATGACCGTGCCCCTATATAAACGTGTGCTTTTAAAAGTATCTGGTGAAGCCTTGATGGGGGATAAACCTTACGGGCAGGATGGGGAGGTTATTTCCCGTATTTGTCAGGATATTAAGGCAGTGGTGCAGATGGGGGTGGAAGTTTGCGTGGTGGTGGGCGGTGGTAATATATATCGCGGCATTTCCGCGGCGGCACGGGGGATGGAGCGTTCGAGTGCGGATTATATGGGGATGTTGGCAACCGTGCTGAATGCCTTGGCAATTCAGAATACTTTGGATGTTATGGGGGTGGATACGCGCGTGCTTTCGGCTATTCACATGATGGAAGTGTGTGAGCCGTATGTGCGCCGCCGCGCTATTCGCCATTTAGAACGGGGTCGGGTGGTGATTTGTGCTGCTGGTACGGGTAATCCGTTTTTTACTACTGACACTGCTGCCGCATTGCGTGCTAGTGAGTTGGGTTGTGATGCGATGCTTAAGGGCACGCAAGTGGATGGGGTTTATACGGCGGATCCTAATAAATATTCTGATGCGGAGCGTTATGAGCATCTGACTTATAATGAAGTTTTACGGCAAGATTTGAAAGTTATGGACACTGCTGCTTTTGCCTTGGCGCGCGAGAATAACATACCTGTTTTGGTGTTTTCTATCCATGAGCCGGGTGAATTCGCCAAAGTTATTTGCGGACGCGGAAGATGTACTATAGTAAGTGATGAAGAATAAAGATTTCTAATAGGAGAATAAATAATCATGAGTGCTTTCTTAGATGAGCTAAGCCGCCGTATGGATGGCGCGTTAAAATCTTTGGCAACCGAATTTGCTGGGTTGCGTACTGGTCGGGCTTCGGCTGGGTTGTTGGAGCATGTGACGGTGGAGGCTTATGGTTCATCCATGCCATTGAATCAGGTGGCAAACGTTGTTGTGCCCGAATCTCGCCTGCTATTGGTGCAAGTGTGGGATAAAACTATGGTAAAAGCAGTAGAAAAAGGTATTGCTAGCGCTGGCTTGGGTTTGAACCCTTCGGCAGATGGGCAGAATGTTCGCGTGCCTATTCCTGAATTATCCGAAGAACGCCGTAAAGAATTGGTAAAAGTTGCCGCAAAATATTCTGAGGCTACGCGAGTTGCCGTGCGTAATGTGCGCCGTGATGGAATGGAAGATTTGAAAAAACAAGAAAAAGACAATAAAATATCTAAGGATGAGCATCACAGCATTTCTGAAAAAGTTCAGCAATTGACCGACAAGCATATTGCGAAAGTGGACGAAATGTTGGTGGATAAAGAAAAAGATATTTTAAAAGTGTAGGTTATATGCCTGCATTAGAAAATTCTTATCATGTAGCTATTATTATGGATGGTAATGGGCGTTGGGCTAAACAACGCGGATTACCTCGTGCGGCTGGGCATCGTAAAGGTGCGGAGAGTCTGCGCTCTATAATAACCGAATGTCCGAATATGGGGATTACTCATCTTACTTTGTATGCCTTTTCGGCGGAAAACTGGCGGCGTCCCAATGAGGAAGTCAGTGATTTGATGCAGTTGTTGGCGTTATATCTGAAAAAAGAAATCAATCTGCTGATAAAGAATGATATTTGTTTGCGAGTAATTGGTGAGCGTGAGCGTTTGCCCAAGGACATATGTAAATTGGTGCAAGAAGCGGAACTAAAGACTGTGCATGGACAAAAGTTATATTTAACAATCGCATTAAGTTATGGAGCACGGCAGGAAATTGTCCATGCTATGCAGAAAATAGCTATGCAATTGGCGAGCGAAGAATTAAATGAGCAGGATATAACTGAAGAAATTATAAGCAAAAATCTGTTTACTCATGATTTGCCAGATCCAGATTTATTGATTCGTACAGGGGGTGAGCAACGGCTAAGTAACTTTCTTTTGTGGCAATCCGCTTATAGCGAACTATATTTCACCGAAGTGCTTTGGCCAGATTTTACGCCAGCGCACCTGCAAATTGCATGTGATGAATTTGCAGGTCGTGAGCGGCGTTTTGGTGGGGTTTGATTGGTGAGATATCATTGCTAAACCACCTGGCAACTTTCTTCAAAGCTTAAACGTTCACCACGGGGATATAAAGCTTTTTCGTCGCCATAACCCAAGTTAATCAAGAAGTTAGTTTTGTAACTGGTGCCCATAAAAAATGCGGCATCTACGGCAGCAGGGTCAAATCCTGACATTGGTCCACAATCTAAGCCTAGTGCGCGTGCGGCGATGATGAAGTATGCTCCTTGTAAACTGCCGTTACGGAATGCCGTTTCTTTGGCAAAATCTGGGTTGCTATCAAACCAACCTTTTACGTCCATCGCAGGGAACAGCTGGGGTAAATTATTGTAAAACTCTAAATCCATGCCAATAATTGCCGTGACGGGGGCTTGCATGGTTTTTTCTACGTTGCCTTCCATTAGGCATGGTTTTAGCTTTGCTTTGGACTCGCTAGATTTTACAAATACAATTCGCATCGGCAGGCAATTTACGCTGGTTGGACCCATTTTGGCTAAATCATAAATTTCTTGTAATAAATCGTCAGAAACATCTTTTGTTTGCCAAGCATTATGTGTACGTGCGTTTAAGAAAAGCGTATTTAGTGCATCTTGATCTAGCATTATTATTTTCCTTCACTAAGAATTTTTAACGCCTTAGGCGATAACAAGATATTTAACTCGCGCAATTGTTTCTCATCCGCAGTTGCTGGTGCGCCCATCAGAATATCCTGTGCTTGTTGGTTCATTGGGAAGGCGATAATTTCACGGATATTGGGCTCATCTGCCAATAACATCACCATACGGTCCACTCCGGGAGCTAATCCGCCATGGGGAGGGGCGCCGAATTTGAATGCGCGAATCATGCCGCCGAATCTTTCATCCACCGTATCGCGAGAATATCCTGCTATTTCAAAAGCTTTGTACATTATTTCTGGTTTGTGGTTACGAATTGCTCCTGAGGATAATTCTATGCCGTTACAGATAATATCATATTGGTAAGCAATGATTTTTAATGGGTCTTGCTCTTCCAAAGCTTGCATTCCGCCTTGGGGCATGGAGAAGGGGTTGTGAGAGAAATCAATTTTTTTATCGTCTTTATTATATTCAAAATAAGGGAAATCTACTACCCAACAGAATTTGAATATGTCTTTTTCTAGCAATTCTAGTTGGATACCTAGTTCAATCCGCACCTGTCCAGCTATATAAGCGGCTTCTTCTTCATTTCCTGAGGCAAAAAATACCGCATCACCATTTTTTAAGCCTGCAACTGCTTTTAACTCGTCTAATTTCTCGGGGCTTAAAAATTTGGCAATCGGGCTTTTGGGGGTGCCGTCTTCTTCAAATATAATATATGCCAAGCCTTTTGCTCCTTTTTCCTGTGCAAAAGCAATGGTTTTGTCAAAAAAGCTACGGGGCTGGCTGGCAGTGTTTGGAGCTGGGATGGCACGGATTACTCCGCCATTTTCTAAAATCTGATTAAAAATTCCAAAGCCTGAACCTTGCCATACAGAACCAACATCGGCAATTTGGATGGGATTGCGTAAATCAGGTTTATCTACGCCGTATTTTAACATCGCATCTGCGTAAGTAATGCGGGGGAAGGGGAAGTTAGTTACGGTTTTGCCATTGCCAAATTCGGTGAATATTTCGTATAAAACGGGTTCAATTGCTGCAAAAACATCGTCTTGCGTAACAAAACTCATTTCCATATCTAGCTGGTAGAACTCTCCCGGAGAGCGATCCGCGCGCGCGTCTTCATCTCGGAAGCAGGGGGCAATCTGGAAATATCTGTCAAAGCCTGATACCATAAGTAATTGTTTAAATTGTTGTGGAGCTTGGGGCAGGGCGTAAAATTTCCCTGGATGTACGCGGGAAGGAACTAAATAATCACGCGCACCTTCAGGTGAAGAGGCAGTGAGAATTGGCGTTTGAAACTCCATGAACCCTTGACCAATCATTTTTTGGCGTAAAGCGGCGATAACTTGTGAGCGTAATATAATATTTTTATGTAATTTTTCGCGGCGTAAATCCAAGAAGCGATAACGCAGACGAGTTTCTTCAGGCAATTCGCGGTCCGCATTTACTTGCATGGGGAGCGGATCCGCTTCTGACTCTATATATGCAGATGTCAGGCGCACTTCTACATCACCCGTTGGTAAGTCAGCGTTAATAGTTTCATCAGGACGCGCTGCCACTAAACCTTCTAGCGTTACTACGCTTTCGAGCCGTACATTGTTTAAAACTTCAAAACCTGCTTGTCCGCTCTCTACCACGCATTGAGTTAGTCCGTAATGGTCGCGTAAATCTACGAATAATAATTGTCCATGATCGCGCTTACGATGTACCCAGCCAGATAATTTAACATTTTGCCCAATTTCGGACTTACGAAGTTGGTTACAATTATGTGTGCGATAGGGATTTGCGTTATTCGTAGTCATGTTATTGTTTTCCAGTATGTTGAGCAAATTTATGTAATTAAAGACGGCAATACTAAAAGAAGTTAGCTGAAATGCCAAGTTATTATAATTGGCTAATTGCCACCTGACATAATTTTGTTTAATCAATAAATCTCCAAAAATGAGTGCTAACCCCCTCTCCCTCTGGGAGAGGGAGGGGTGAGGGAACTATACACAAAATTGGTGATTGTTTTTATTGCCTAAGTATCAACATATTATAACAACAATAAGCTTTATATTTTATATAGGCTTCCCTCACCCCTGAAACATATATGTTTCAGCCTCTCCCAGAGGGAGAGGGGGAAAGTGTCGGGTGGGTAATATGAGCTAATTGAAAAAGTTGTTTGCGGATAATGCCTTAATGTTTATACATATATAATGCTTATTAAAAAATCCGCCCAATATTCATGAATCTAAACCAATGCATCAATGAAAAGCAGGAAATATGTGTGTGGGCGCAGCCACGCGCGCGGCAAGAGGGGATTGAAGGTGTGGTCTGTGATGCGGCAGGAAAAAATTGGCTGAAAATAAAAGTAACCTCGCCCCCTGAGGATGGTAAAGCAAATTTGGCAATTATAAAGATTCTTGCCAAAGAGCTGGGAATCCCGAAATCTTCATTAGAATTGGTAGCCGGGGCAACTTCGCGCCAGAAACGTATCAGAATAAATAGTTAGGAAAAATCATGATAATAACCACCACCCAAGCTTTGGCTGATTTTTGTGAATCTGCCAAAAATTCAAAATTTGTTACTATAGATACGGAATTTATTCGGGAGAAAACTTATTTTCCGCAAGTTTGTCTGGTGCAAATAGGTACGGATGATGCAGCAATAGCTGTTGATCCTCTAGCTGTGGGCATAGATTTAACTGCTCTGGGTAAACTTTTAGCAAATCCAGAAGTGATAAAAGTATTTCACGCAGGGCGGCAGGATGTGGAAATTTTCTGCCAGCTGTTTAATGAAATTCCCCAACCAATTTTTGACAGCCAAATCGCCGCCATGGTGCTGGGATATGGTGAGCAGGTGGGGTATGAAGGATTAGTTAGCTCTATATTAGGACAAAATCTCGACAAATCCCAACGTTTTACCGACTGGGCGCGCCGCCCACTTACCGAAAAACAATTAGATTATGCGCTCGGCGATGTAACTCATCTACGCAAGATATATATAAGACTAGCCGAAGAGTTAGAAAAAACCGGGCGCACTGAGTGGATGGAAAAAGAAATTTCCATACTAACTGACCCAGAGACTTATATAACTCACCCAGAAAATGCTTGGAAAAGACTTTCCGTCCGCAACGTCAAGCCTGCCGTTTTGGCACGCGTAAAAGCATTAGCCGCTTGGCGTGAAGAAACTGCAAAAAACAAGAATCTTCCCCGTAGCTGGGTAATCTCGGATGAAGCAATCACCGAAATTGCCGCTGGCAACCCAAAAACCCTAGAAGATTTAGGCAGATTACGCACCGCCGCCAAATATAAAGCCAACGCCGAAAAGCTTTTGCGCGTACTAGATGGTGCTGAAAGCTTAGTGGAAGAAAAAAAATCTGGTGCGGCTGGGCGCGAGGGGGTGCCCAAATCTCTTGAGCCAGCACGAGATTTATTGCGCTTATTATTAAAATGGCAGTGCCAAACCCATAAGGTAGCCCCTAAATTAGTAGCATCAGGTGATGAAATTGACGAATTATTGCTAGGTGAGCGCGAATTATCCTGCCTGCAAGGGTGGCGCGGGGAGGTGTTCGGACAAAAAGCTCTCGAAATTTTAGAGGGAAAATTGGCAATCACCCTCGAATCTGGAGGGGCGAAGGCAAGAATCATCGAATTGGGCTAAAAATCCTCAAAAAAATATAATTAAAAAACAGGGTATTATAAAAAAAATGAAAAAAAATGAAAAAAAATGATTTTTGTTGTTGACGAGGGGGGGGGATATGGCTAGAAAGAACCTCCTCCCGCCGACGGGGCAACTCGAAACGGGGCGGAAACGAAAGATACTACGGAAGATAAGGCGCTGAAACATAGCAATATGTTGGTGAAATAAACTTCCTGCTGTTAGACAAGTAAAGAGATTAGGTGCGGGTGTTTGTGCGATAGACTATCGTAATATTCACCTGTACACAACATGATTTAAATTATGTAATACAAATCGGTTTATCACGTAAGTCCCTTAAGTGGGCAAGGTAAATTTGGTGAATATTGCGTGGTTCCAAACAATTTTTTGATTATTTTGTAATCAAGCTTGGTTCAAACTTGAGAGTTTGATCCTGGCTCAGAACGAACGCTGGCGGCAGGCCTAACACATGCAAGTCGAACGATGTAGCAATACATAGTGGCGCACGGGTGAGTAACGCGTGGGAACCTACCTTATAGTAAGGGATAACAGTTGGAAACGACTGCTAATACCATATACGCCCTCCGGGGGAAAGATTTATCGCTATAAGATGGGCCCGCGTTTGATTAGTTTGTTGGTGAGGTAATGGCTCACCAAGACTACGATCAATAGCTGGTCTGAGAGGATGATCAG
>DIUV01000042.1:52051-56851 GCA_002423155.1 Alphaproteobacteria bacterium UBA6149 | reverse complement strand
CCCTAGATCCCCGCACAAGGCGGGGATGACGACGGAGAGTTGTTTTAATACAGATAGATATACAATATAAACCTTTTTAATTTTAATTGGACAGTAGTGCGTCTGCACGGGAATGACGATGGAGATAGTAAATTTTTTGTTATATTTCAATATATAAATACTTGCAGAGGTTTTTGCGTTAAATAATACTCTTAGTGCGGTTATCAATACCCAATTTATCATTTCGTTGCGCAAGCTTCTCTACATGGGTGGTGGACGTCGTGGGGGGCGTGGGGGTGGTGGATGGGGTGGATAAATTAGAATTAATCACATTCTGATCTTTTTCTTTCATTAATGGTGCAAAAATATTTTTACTCATCCAATTGTCAACGGATTGTATTTGTTCAGGAAAAGCAATTCGGGTGGTGAGGCCTATACTGGTTGTAAGGGTGGTGCTGATTAGTTTTCCTGCTAAAATAAGCTTGGTTGGTGCTGGGTTTCCCAATAGTAATTTTTGAGTGGCGATATTCCCTGCAATTCCAGCGGTTGCGATAATCGCGGAACGAACCAAATTTCTTTCTTGGAAAGTAGTCCATTCTTTAATTTTTTGCTCGTAATCGGGATGGTCCTTGTCTGCGGAGAAAATTTTGTGAGCCACGGAAACATACACAGGGTCAACCCAGCTACGGATTTTTCTGGTCATGCTGTGAAGTTGCTCTGGGCAGAGCGCTTCAGCAAGTATTAGTGTTGATGAACCTGCAATATCTCCTACAAATTCACCCACAAGGTTTTGTTTGTAACTTCCTGCGTCAGGATGTGTGAAATTATTTTGTGAATAATGTTTTTGTACCCGATAGTTAATGTAGGGTTCAAAAAAATTAGCTCCTAGGTTGTAAACGGCACTTTGCACAGCATAAGACATAGCCTCGCCGCGGAGCTGCGGAGAAACTGGGGGGATATGTTCTTTCTCTGTATTTAAATTGTCCATATTGCAGTTTTACAAATTACATAAGTCCCGTAATGCTGAATACGCAAAATTATTCTTATGCGAGGATTATATAGCTTATTGCCAAGATTTTGTGTTAAGAAATTATGACAATTTATTGTTTTTATTATCTGCTTGTTATTTCTTGTAATAAAACTTTCATATTTTGCGTATATCTGTGGAACGGTAAGGAGAAAATATGCAGCAATATATTGGTTATTATAATTGGGATGGAACGCCTTGCGAAATTCGCGCTATGGCTGATGATGCAGGGATTGAGGCGTTTTATTATGTGGCGGCAGATGCGGCGAACAAAGTTAGTGTGGTGGATGTTTTATATAAAGCCGAGCCAATTAGCTTGAAAAAGTTCCAGCAATTATTGCAGGATTTATAAAATTTATGCCGAGTCCGAAGCAATCTGAAATAAATATAAAATCCGCCAAAGGAATGGCAGAATATTGGCAGGGGCAAAATAAACGTCCCGTGGCTGATTGGTTGGATTTGTTTTATCATGGGCGCACACCGCAGGGGATAAAAATTCCTAATGCGGTGGAGCGGCAGGAAAAATTAGTGGAAATTGCGCTAACTGCGGCAATAGAATCAATAATTTATCAGGATTTAGAAGAAGGCGCTTCGTTAGAATATTTGCGCAAGAGTCACGCTTTTAATAATCCAGCCAAGAATTCTGCGGATGAAGCGGAATTATTGGCGAGTTTTAAAGAATATGCCCATGAATTAGAATATATTAGCGGGCAATTCCTGCCGAAAGAGGAGGCAGTAGCAGAAAAAACACAAACAATTTGTGGTTTCATTAAACGATTGCAAACGCAGAATTTTATTAAGCAGCCCGATGATTTTTTAGATGGTACAGATAAAGAAACGCAAATGTTGGATTATCAGCGGCGTATTAATTATAGCGTTGCCTTGCGCGAAAAAGCTGATCAGGCGCAACGCGCTTTTGATGATGGTTTGGAAGATTTTTCTACCACCAGTGTTACGGGCAGAAATCGCGAACAAATACCCGAAGACCCGCGTGTAGTGGCTTTTAAGGAAATGTTTGGGCATGTGATTGACATTCGCGATACGGGATGCAAGGGCGAACGTAATGCCGCAGATAAATTATTGCGCGAAAGTAAAAAAGCAGCTCCAACCGCTGAAGAGCCGCTAAAATCCAATAAAATATGGAAATTTTTATTGCCTAAAAAAGCGGAGGTTAATAATGCTCAAGGGAGCGTTTCTGCCGCCTCTATCCGTGATATTAACCGGATTACTATTGTTCCAAAAACGCCACGGTTGGCGGATATTTATTCGCGGATGCTTTATGAGCATAATTATGCGCAAGGAGATGGGCGCGGTTGTTTTGTTGAAGGGTGGCAGGCTTCTAAATATGGCTGTGTGGATAGAAAAGCCTATGTGGCGATTGCTAGTGATGAGCAATATGCGCAGCATCTGCGTGGGATGGTGGGCGAAGTGAAAATTGAAAGTGCGGAGATGTTAAAAGCTGATATGCTTTCACACGAGAGTTATGAGTTTTTAAAATTATTGGAATCCCACGGCAGTCTGAATCCCGCGCAACTTATTGTGGAATATAATGAATCTTTATCCTCGCGTGCTTCAGCGCAAACAATATTGGGAAAACTTCCTGCGGCAATTTCGATGCTCAATGAATATTATGTGAATAAGCAAAAAGATACAAAAATTGATTTTCCAAAAACCTGCCCAACCGTGCATAAATATGCTCAAAAATATCGCAATGGTGATCGCACCCCACCTTTACAGGAAGATGATTTGAAAAAAATATTTGCGGAAGTTCTTCATTTAAATGATGGATTATATAAAAATGCCGCTAGAAGTTGTGATAGGGAGTGGGCATTATTATATTTTGGTTGTGTTTTGGATAAAATAGAGGATCTTTGTGAAGCTTATGATGAGGCAAACGAACAGAATAAACTTGCGGTTATTGAAAAGCTTAGGACTTATGCTCCGCTAAGAGGATTGCGGGAAATGTTGACTATTTTGAAAAGCCGCACTATGCAAATATCTGAGCGTGCAGAGCGTAGGTTGTTGCAGGTGGAAAAATTATTGGGAACCGAAGAAAAGACGCCAGATAATCTTGTGGCGTCAGATGAACATCAGCTAGACCATTTGCTTGCTGAACGTGAGGAAAAGCCAGATGTTGCGGTCAGTTTTTAGCTTGTCTGTAAAAACTTTTCAAATATGATGGAAAATTCTACTAGCAAAATTTATAGTGCTATGCTACGGCTTCTGCCGTTAATAATCAAAAGCTAATAATCCAAAGGAGAATAAAATGAGTGATGTAGCAGAACGAGTTAAAAAAATCGTAGTTGAACATTTGGGTGTAGATCCTGAAAAAGTAGTTGAATCTGCTAGCTTTATTGATGATTTGGGCGCAGATAGCTTGGATACTGTAGAGCTAGTTATGGCATTTGAAGAAGAATTTTCTGTAGAAATCCCTGATGATGCTGCCGAAAAAATTCTAACTGTGCAAGATGCAGTAAGCTATATTCAACAACATTCAGCGTAAAAGTTCCATCATGCGTCGTGTAGTTATAACGGGAATTGGTTTGGTTACTCCACTAGCTAGCGGAGCAGAAGCTACCTGGAAAGCGGTTTTGGCAGGAAAATCAGGCATTGGGCGGATTACGCGCTTTGATGCTTCGGAGTTGACTTGTCAAGTTGCTGGCGAAGTTCCTTATGGTGACGGCGCAGATGAATTTCGCCCCGATGATTGGGTTGTGGCAAAAGACCAGAAAAAAATGGGCTTGTTTATTTTGTATGCGATTGCCGCAGCAGAACAAGCAGTGCGCGATTCTGGTTGGGTACCTGCGGATGAAGAAGAAAAATATCGCACTGGGGTAATGATTGGTTCAGGCATTGGTGGAATCGACGTGATGGAAGATACCATCACTACCATGGTGGAAAAAGGGCCGCGTCGGGTTAGCCCGTTCTTTATTCCTGCTTGTTTGATTAATTTGGCTTCTGGTCATGTGTCTATCAAGCATGGTTTTAAAGGGCCGAATCATTCGGTGGTTACTGCTTGTGCCACTGGTGCGCATGCAATTGGCGATGCCTCGGCGATTATTGCTCGCGGAGATGCGGATGTGATGGTGGCCGGCGGTGCAGAAGCGGCAATTTGTAAATCGGCGATGGCAGGTTTTGCTGCCGCACGTGCGCTTTCTTCGGGTTATAATGATGCCCCTGAATCAGCCTCGCGCCCTTGGGATAAAGGTCGGGATGGCTTTGTGATGGGTGAGGGTGCTGGTATTGTCGTTTTAGAAGAATATGAGCACGCAAAAAAACGTGGTGCGAAAATTTATGCAGAAGTGGTGGGCTATGGGCTTTCGGGGGATGCTTATCACATCACGGCACCAAGTGCAGATGGTGATGGTGGTTTCCGTGCCATGAAAATGGCGTTGGAAAAAGCCGGAATTGAGCCAGAGCAGGTGGATTATGTGAATGCGCACGGCACTTCTACGCCCATGGGTGATGAGATTGAGATTGGCGCCATCAAGCGTTTGTTTGGTGATGCGGCTTACAAAACTTCAATTTCTTCGACTAAATCCGCAATTGGGCATTTGCTCGGTGCGGCGGGTAGTGTGGAGGCAATTTTCTGCGCACTGGCAATTCGTGATGGCATGTTGCCCCCAACTTTAAACTTGCAAACCCCTTCAGAATCTTGCGATTTAGATTTAGTGCCGCTGAAAGCGAAACCTAAGCAGGTGAAGATTGCCTTGTCGAATTCCTTTGGGTTTGGTGGAACCAATGCGGCGTTGGTGTTGAAAGCGGTTTAGTCTTCCCCCTCTCCCTCTGGGAGA
>DIUV01000042.1:0-52032 GCA_002423155.1 Alphaproteobacteria bacterium UBA6149 | reverse complement strand
CCTCTCCCAGAGGGAGAGGGGGATATGCCCTCGCCTTGGTTTTGTTTCTTATATTAATATCAATATTTACTTATCAAAAGTACTTAACCCTTTCCAACGCGCAAACACAAGAAACTATCGTAATCATTGAGCGTGGTATGGGCGCGGAGGAAATTGTTGATAAATTATCTGAAGCGCAAGTAATCCGCGCATCTTTGCTGTTCAAAATAGCGACTTTTCTGCAAAAGAAACATCATTTATTCAAAGCTGGTGAATATGCTTTTCCTGCCAAGTCCAGCGCGCAGGAGGTTTTGGATAGATTAGCGCAAGGCAAAGTCGTGCGGCATCAATTAACCTTCCGCGAAGGTTTGCGGGTGGATGAGATTTTGCAAATGATTGCTAATGAGAAACTCCTTACGGGCGCAATTCCTGCTGATGTGAAAGAAGGTAGTATTCTACCTGAAACTTACTTTTTCCTGCGCGGAGATAGTCGTGCATCACTGGTAAAGCGCATGCAAGATGATTTGCAAAAAACCCTGCAAGAATTATGGGCGCAGCGCATCCCCAATCCTTTACTGCCCACTGAGCAAGATGCCTTGATACTCGCTTCGATAGTTGAAAAAGAAACCGGTATCGCCAGCGAGCGCGGCTTAGTTGCCTCGGTATTTCTTAACCGCTTAAAAATAGGCATGCGCCTACAATCCGACCCTACTACTTTATATGGAGTTTTTAAAACGCGGGGTATCAGTAAACAAAATTTGACCAGTCAAGAACTTGCCACTCCCACCGACTATAATACTTATACTATCAACGGCTTACCCCCCACCCCGATTGCCAATGTCGGACGCGCCGCTCTACAAGCGGTTTTATCGCCCCCAAGCAGTGATTTTTTATATTTTGTAGCCAATGGCAAAGGCGGGCATAATTTTGCCCGGACACTAGCCGAGCATAATCATAATGTGGCAGCATATTATAAGGGATTAAGCCGCCCGTAACAGGCCTTCAATATCCGCAGGTGCACTAACATTGCTGCAAATAATATCTTTATTTATGCGTTTAACCAGCCCACTCAATACCGCGCCTTCACCAATTTCCAGCATATTGGTAACGCCCAAGCGCGCCAATTCTTCCACGGATTCGCGCCAGCGGACGCGCCCGGTTACTTGTTGGACTAATAAATCACGAATAGTATCCGGAGCATTCACCGCTTGGGCGGTGATGTTGGCAAGTAAAGGCACGCAAGGAGGGAAAATACTCGCTTTTTCTAACGCCACGCGCATTTCTTCGGCGGCAGGTTGCATGAGTGAGCAATGAAAAGGGGCGCTCACTGCCAAGGCAAGCGCACGTTTTGCGCCCATCTCACTGGCGAGTTTAATCGCGCGTTCCACCCCTTCGCGGCTTCCGCTGATGACGATTTGCCCGGGAGCATTATCATTAGCAACTTCGCAGACATCTCCTTGTAGGGAAGCTTCTTTAGTTACTTGTTCAATGGCGGCCATATCCAACCCCAAAATGGCGGCCATGCTGCCTAAACCTTCGGGCACGGCACGTTGCATGGCTTGCCCACGGAGTTTTAGTAATTTAGCGGTTTCGCTAAGCGAGATTGCCCCTGCGGCGGCTAAAGCAGTATATTCACCCAAAGAATGCCCAGCGACGAAGGATGCTTTTTGGGCAAGCACGAAATTAGCTTCTTTTTCTAACACGCGTAAAATTGCGATGGAGTTCGCCATAATTGCAGGTTGAGCATTTTCGGTGAGGGTTAATTCTGCCTCATCACCTGAAAACATAATTTTGGATAAATGTTGCCCCAATGCTTCGTCAACTTCTTGGAAAACTTCGCGTGCCACAGGGAAATTTTCGGCGAAGGCTTTGCCCATACCAATTTTTTGCGAGCCTTGACCGGGAAATATACATGCTAATTTCATTTTTTTCTCATTAGGTTAATTTTTTCGTGCAATGTTGGTTATTTTTTATAGTATGGAGTATAAATTGGCAATCACTTGCGTTGTTGTCAGTTTTCACATAGCATAATTTCTATTGTTGATACAAAAAATAAAACGAAAAAATGAAAAATATCCGCCACGATTGGACTATCTCCGAAACCCTTGCTTTATTCGCTTTGCCGCTGCCCGAACTAATTTTTCGGGCGCAATCGGTGCACCGCGAGCAGTTTAATAATGCGGAAATTCAGGTGAGTACCCTGCTTTCTATCAAAACAGGCGGCTGCGTTGAGGATTGTAAATATTGTCCGCAAAGTTCGCATTATCATACCGAGCTAAAAGCAGAAAAAATGCTCGAGGTGGAGCGAGTATTAAACGAGGCGCAAGCGGCGAAGGCGGCAGGGGCATCACGTTTTTGTATGGGCGCGGCTTGGCGGGAGCCGAAAGAACGGGATATGCCCGCTTTGTTGGCGATGGTGCGCGGCGTGAAGGATTTGGGGCTGGAAAGTTGTATGACTTTGGGCATGCTGGATGAGAAACAAGCAGGAGCGCTGGCAGAAGCGGGATTGGATTATTATAATCATAATCTCGATACTTCGCCCGAATATTATGGCGAGATTATCACTACGCGTACATATCAAGAGCGTTTAGATACTTTGGAGCGCGTGCGCTCTTCGGGGATGAAAGTTTGTTGTGGCGGCATTGTCGGCATGGGCGAAAGCCTAACCGACCGCGCCTCGATGCTGGTGACCTTGGCGAACCTGCCTGAGCACCCCGAATCAGTGCCGATTAATATGCTAGTGCAGGTAGAAGGCACGCCCATGTCGGGCTTGGCGGCATTAGATGGCTTTGATTTTGTGCGCAGTGTGGCGGTGGCACGCTTGCTGATGCCCGCCTCTTACGTGCGACTTTCCGCCGGGCGCGAGCAGATGGACGAGGCTTTGCAGGCGCTTTGCTTTGTTGCGGGGGCGAACTCAATTTTTTATGGAGAGAAATTACTGACTACGCCCAATCCGGCGATTAATGATGATCGGAAAATGTTGGAGCGGTTGGGGATGCGGTTGGCGAGCTGAATAATTTTAGGTGTGCCTTTTATTGTTGTTAGTAATAATAAAATATGTTAGTCTGATGTAATGAAGATAGAATTCGATTCAGCTAAAAATGAGCGCAACATTCAAGAAAGAGGCATTTCATTTTTAGACGCAGAATTATTTGATTTTGATACCGCAATATTAGTTGAAGATTTACGTAAGGATTATGGTGAAAAACGCTTGGTCGCTTATGGGTATATAGCTAACCGCTTGCATGTTTTATGTTTTAAGCCACTCGATGTGGATACATTAAACGCATTATGCATACGAGTTATAAGTCTTCGTAAAGCCAATAAGAGGGAGGAGAAATTTTATGCAAAAAACATTGATTGATGATGATGGCGAAGTGCGAGCTTTAACTGATGATAGTAACTTACGAGCAGTTATGTTGCGCGATGTATTACCGAATCTTGCGGCGCATTCGCAAAAACGTAAAGTAGGAAGACCAAAAGTTGCCGCGCCCAAACGGACGAAAAGTTTTAAATTATCACCAGATTTAATTGATGCCATTGTTGCTTTGGGTAAAGGTTATAATAAGCGCGTAGAGGCGGTTCTGCGTGAGTCTATTGCTGAAGGAAGAATATAATATACAATGACAAACCCCAATTGGTATAATTCTGGTATTGAGCATATCTGGCAGCCTTATGGGCAGTTTCCGGATTCGCCTGCTCCTTTGGCGGTTGAGCGCACGGAGGGGTGTCGGATTTATCTGGCGGATGGGCGGAGTTTGGTGGATGGGGTGTCTTCTTGGTGGAGTGCGGCGCATGGGTATAATCATGCCGATTTGTTGGCAGCGGCGCATAAGCAGTTAGACATTATGCCGCATGTGATGTTTGGCGGTTTAGCGCATGAACCAGCTTATAATCTGGCGGCGCGCTTGAGTGCGATTACTCCGGGTAGTGGTGAGCTGAGTCGGGTGTTTTTTGCAGATTCGGGCTCGATTGCGACCGAAGTGGCGATGAAGATTGCTTTGCAATATTGGCGGAATTTAGGCAAAGTTCGTAAAGAAAAATTCGTCTGTTTGCATCATGGTTATCATGGGGATACGTTCGGGGCGATGTCGGTTAGTGATCCGCAACGGGGGATGCATAAGGCGTTTCGTAATAATGTGGTGCATCATTATGCGCTGGAAATGCCGCAAGGGGAATATGAATTAGCTGAATTTGCGGCAACGTTAGAGGCGATTGCGCCGCAGACGGCCGCCTTTATTATGGAGCCGTTGGTGCAAGGCGCCGGGGGGATGATTTTTCATTCGCCGGATAGTCTGGCAGAAATTCGCCGCCTTTGTGCGCAAAATAATATTTTATTCATTGCTGATGAAATCGCTACGGGATTTGCGCGTACAGGCACTATGTTTGCTTGTGAGCAAGCGGGGATTGTGCCCGATATAATGTTGTTAGGCAAAGGTTTAACTGGTGGGGTGGTTGGGCTGGCGGCGGTGCTGGCACGCGAAGAAATTTATCAGAGTTTTGTTAGTGAAGACCGTGAAAAAGCTTTGATGCATGGCCCTACTTATATGGCAAATGCACTGGCTTGCGCGGTGGCGAATGCCTCACTGGATTTATTTGCTAGTGAGCCGCGTTTGCAGCAGGCAAACCAGATAGAAACTTGGTTATTAGCAGAGTTACAGGAACTGCGCCAATTGCCGCAAGTGCTGGATGTACGCGTGCAAGGCGCCATTGGCGTGGTGCAGCTGGAGGGACCGAACATATTGGAGTTACGTAAGCAATTTATTGCTAAAAATGTGTGGATTCGCCCGTTTGGGGAGGTGATTTACCTGATGCCGCCTTTGGTGATAAGCCAAGAGGAATTGGCGGAGTTAATGCAAGCGGTGGGCGAAGTGGTGCGTGGGTTGTAGATGGTTAGTTATTATAACGGGCATCTCTAATAACCCCTTCTAGCGGCAAACTTGCTTGCGATGGAGCCTCGTCGCAATACTCACGTATGAAGGATACGCTCCCAATATTTTTCTGGGAAGTATTGGCGCCACTCCATGCCTAAGCATTTTGCTTGCCAGAAGGGGTTATTAGAGATGCCCTAACGTAATTCACTTTGCCTAAGATTTTTATCTAAAAACACCTCTCCACCCACCAGTTTTCAAAATATCCCTCATAATTGGATTATCGATTAACAATTGTGCGGCTTTTCGTAAGAATAGCAGCCCTCTTTTAAAGAAAGACATATCGCTTCGGAGTAATGGGATTTGCTTTTGTTTTTTGTCCCATAAACCACAAGAAGTTGCCCAATATAAAGCGAGCGCCATAACAAGCACGAGCCTTTCTATTTTATCTGCGAATTTTAGTTGGGTTTACTCTAGTGAAAAACCTTTGGATTTGAAGTCAGAAAACATGCATTCTATTCCCCATCGTATTCCATAATCCATTGTTTTGTAATAATCTGGTGCAGCAGATATAGCAATTATCCACTGAGATTCGTGTCCCTTTTCATGCACAATTTCAATATTTGTTTGCACGGATTTTTTGGTAAGATTAACATGTTCTAAGAAGCGTTGTTCGCACTTTGTAAGGGAAGCTAGATAGGTTTCGTTTCCGTCAACCAACAAAGTTAAATTATCTTTTAATTTCAAATGATAAACCCATTTTTTGTCACGGCAATAAGAAATTAAATTGGGCGTTCCATAAAAGCGGAACGGCACGTTTTTCATGGCGCAACGATAGCATAAGCATCTGGGAACCACCATAAATATGGCTCTGATTTAAAGAAATTACCAGAACAGAATTGGTTTTTGAAATTT
This sequence comes from Alphaproteobacteria bacterium UBA6149, assembly GCA_002423155.1. Classification (GTDB taxonomy): domain Bacteria; phylum Pseudomonadota; class Alphaproteobacteria; order Rickettsiales; family UBA998; genus UBA6149. Next base: position 46,267 of record DIUV01000042.1, on the reverse strand, counting down.
TTTCGAGTATTTCTCTAGCAAAAGGAGATATAACCTCATATACAATAATATGCTTATTAGACAATACACTAGATACCCACTGCAACCGCATATCCGACTGAACCGTCGAGCGGAGAATTCCAGAAGCCAAATATAACGTATTCGGACTGCGAACATCAAGCATCAAGCATAGTCGCAACCAATGTCCCTAATGCTTCTCGCTGCGTTTTGCGTTGCTTCGGTAAACGGATGAAAAGCTCCGCCGTTATGTGTTTAGATAAGCGTTCTGTAAGTGTAACCATCTCAAATCCTGAAAAAATGTTATCTTTACAAGAATATTAGTTAATTTTTCGCAAACTGATGGGTGGTGAGCAGGGCAATTTCACCAATCGTTAATTTTGATATTTTTTCACTAAAATATCTCTTGTCATACCGCTGAAGAGCGGTATCCATGCCTATCAACTAGCGTAGAAGCTAATGGTTTGGCATGGATGCCGCTCTACAGCGGCATGACAATGGAGAGTTTTATTACAAAAAGACAAATTTAACGATTGGTAAAATTGCCCTGGGTGGTGAGACTTTACCCCTTTTTATTCAACTCCGCAATAAACACGCCAAAATCCTTCGCTTCACTAAAATCACGATAGACGGAAGCAAAGCGCACATAGGCAACCGAATCAAGTTTTTTTAATGCGTCCATCACCAATCCGCCGATTTGTTCCACGGGAATATCGCCTTCGCCTTGGGATTCTAGGAATTTGACGATTTCGTTAACCGCCATTTCCACTTTTTCCGAATCCACATTGCGTTTGCGCAAAGCCAGCGCCATGGAACGGGCGATTTTGTCGCGGTCAAACGGGCGGCGTTCGCCCGTGCGTTTGATTACGGTTAATTCACGTAACTGTACGCGCTCAAACGTAGTAAAACGAGAGTTACATTCCGGGCAAAAGCGCCGACGGCGGATGGTGCCGCCGTCTTCACTGGGGCGCGAATCTTTTACCTGTGTGTCTAAATGCGTACAGAACGGACATTTCATATATTTTAACCTTGGATAAGTCCTGCATATACAGGGAATTTATTGCATAATTCTTGCACTTTAGTCCGCGTTTGTTTTTCTACTGCCGAATTGTCTTCGGGGTTTTTTGCTAAACCGTCTAAAACATCGCCAATCAGATTGCCAATTTGCTTAAATTCCTGCACGCCAAAACCACGGGTAGTACCAGCAGGAGTACCCAGACGCACGCCCGAAGTAGTCATGGGTGGTTGTGGGTCAAATGGAATGGCGTTTTTGTTGCAAGTTAAGCCGGCACGCTCCAAGCTTTCCTCGGTAGCTTTACCTGTGAGGTTTTTCGGGCGTAAATCTACCAATACGATGTGATTATCCGTACCGCCGGAAACAATATCTACCCCACGCGATTTTAGCGTTTCTGCTAAGGCACGGGCATTATCTACGACCGCGTGACCATATTGTTTAAAGTTGCTTTCCAATGCCTCGCCAAAACATACCGCTTTTGCAGCAATAACATGCATTAATGGACCACCTTGAATACCAGGGAAAATGGCGGAATTAATTGCTTCTGCCAAAGTTACATCTTTGCCTGATGGAGTCTGACGTACTACCAAGTTCGGATTATTAGATAAAATCATCCCTCCACGTGGACCACGCAAAGTTTTGTGCGTAGTGGTAGTCACTACATGTGCGTGCGGCAAAGGTGAAGGATAAGAGCCAGCGGCAACTAAGCCTGCCACATGTGCCATATCCACCATTAACAATGCACCCACTTCATCAGCTATTTTGCGAAAACGCGCCCAATCTACTACGCGCGGATAAGCAGAGAAACCAGCAACAATAAGTTTTGGTTTATGTTCACGCGCTAAGCTTTCCATTGCCTCATAATCAATCAGCGAATTATCTTCGCGCACGCCATATTGAATAGCATTGAACCATTTGCCAGATTGGTTAGGTGCCGCGCCATGGGTTAAGTGACCGCCAGCAGCGAGGGATTGCCCCAAAATAGTATCACCCGGTTTTAAAATGGCGTTGAATACACCTTGGTTAGCTTGTGAGCCAGAATTGGGTTGTACGTTGATATATTCGCAAGCAAAAAGTTTTTTCGCCCGTTCAATCGCCAAAGTTTCTGCCACATCGGCAAATTCACAGCCGCCATAATAACGTTTTTTGGGATAACCTTCGGCGTATTTATTAGTCAAAACCGAGCCTTGCGCTTGTAATACTGCGCGGCTCACGATGTTTTCGGAAGCAATTAATTCAATTTGGTTTTGCTGGCGCGCCAATTCACCTTCTAAGGCGGCGAAAAGTTCGGCATCGGCTTGCGAAAGATTGGTTGCGAAAAAATTATTAGTCGGTTGTGCTATATTTGCTACTTGTGCCATATTGGGGGGGTCTCTCTGATTGTAAAGTTATATATTTAGTTTTTTTATTTAGTATTTGTAAAGTCTATCCGAGTTTTTTGACGCGATTTTCATGCCGTCCACCACTAAACTGTGTTAAAAGGAACGCTTTTAGGCAATCTTTAGCGACATCGACACCAATCATTCTTGCTCCGAGGGCGAGAATATTAGCATCATTATGTTCGCGCGCGAGTTTGGCAATCAGCCCGTGGGTGCATAAAGCAGCGCGGATGCCCGCATGGCGATTAGCGGCAATGCTGATGCCCACCCCCGAGCCACAGACGATAACTGCTAGCTGGGCTTTGCCCGTTAATATGCTGTGAGCAGCTAAATTGGCGTAATCGGGGTAATCTACCGAGTCGGCGCTATTGGTGCCTAGATCTAAGGCGATAAAATCACCCAGTTCGGGCAGCGCTGCGATTAGGGCGTTTTTCATCTCATAGCCTGCATGGTCTGCGGCAAAGGCGATAATTGTTTTTTGTTCAAGTGTATTTTTTTTCATTATTAGTCTATATAATGTTGCTAATCATTTGTTAAGTGTTTTTCTTGAGGTGCTCGTGAATTGGTTGGAAATAGCCGTAATATTGATGGTAGGAGCTAGTTTTGGCAGTTTTGCCAGCCTGCTAATTTGGCGGCTGCCGCGAGAATTGCCGTGGGTGAGCGAGCATTCGCATTGTACAGCTTGTGCCCATTCTTTAGGAGTAAAGGATTTATTTCCCGTGTTCTCTTGGGCTTTTAGTGGCGGAAAATGCCGCTATTGCGCTGCACCCGTTAGCTGGCGTTATCCCGCGCTCGAGGTTTTTACGGCGGTTTTGTTTTTAGGTATTTTTTATCAATTTGGCATTACTTTAGAGGCAGGTTGCTTGTCATTATTGTCGGTGGGTTTTTTGGTGATGTTTTTAGTGGATTTAGAGCATTATATTTTGCCTGACGAAATGCAATGGGCAGTTTTTGTGTTGGGTGGAGCTTTAAATTATATCCGCGGATTCGCTTGGACTGATATGCTAGGCGGAGCTTTGCTGGGTTTGTTTGTGGGCGCTGGGTTGCAAAATGGTTACAGATATTTAAAAAAACGTGATGGTATGGGCACTGGAGATGTTAAGTTGCTTGCCGTGGCGGGGTTTTTGCTCGGAGTGTCGTCTTTTCCTGTGTATTTAATTAGTGCAGGATTGTTGGGCGTGGTTACGGCAATTATTTGGCGCCTGCTTGGGCGTGGCGCAGTGTTTCCCTTTGGTCCTGCCTTGGTTTTGTCACTATGGTGGTTATTGTTTTTTAGTAATGACAGTACACAACTTATAAGTTTGCTTTCCAAATATAGTATGCAATAAGAAACAAGGCTATTTGATTTATAATTATTTGCTGCTATAAGTAACGTTGTTTTATGAACTGCTATTAAAATTGTGCTTGTGGGATAATAATTGTGAAGTTTATTGAAAAACGCTTTTACAAACGCTGCTCTTATAAAAAATGGGGTAGAAATATTGCTTTTTGTGGCATTGTTGGCGTTTTTTTATCCTCTTGTAATTCTGAGCAAACTGAACAATGGGTTGGCAATGACAATATTGATACGGATTTAAAATTAAGCCGTAATGATTATCGTAATATGGGGTTGGACGATAAGAAAAAATCTAAAAAATCGATAGATTTAAAAGATAACAAAAATACAGAAGATGCTGATAAAGCAGACAATGTAGAAATTAAAGCAGAAACCAAAGCTCCTCCCATACCCGAAGTTGCGCCTATATTAGCCGCTCCCAAGCCCCCTAAATTGAGCCAGACACAAATGGTATCTATTGCGGTTACTGATGATGTGCCATTGAAAGACGTTTTGATGGAAGTGGCGCGATTGGCAAATATAGATATGGAGCTAGATGCTAATATTAGTGGCGGAGTTAATTTTCGTGCCAAAGACCGACCTTTTAATGAGGTGGTGGATCGTATAGCGACTATGGCCGGTTTGCGTTATAGTATGAAGGGCGGAATCTTGCGTATTGAGCGCGATACCCCGTTTATGCGAGAATATAGTTTGGATTTTCTTAATTTAACTCGTAGTAGTACAAGTAGTGTTTCGGTTGCTACGGATGTGTCTTCTTTGGCTGCTGGTGGAAGTAGTGGTAGTAGTAGTGGTGGTTCCTCGGGGGGCAGTTCTTCTGGGGGCAGTTCTTCCTCAGGTGGTGGGGGGTTGTCTTCGGGTTCTAATTCTTCAATTACGGCTAGTTCGGAAGATGATTTTTGGGAATCGTTGGATGGGGCGATTGATCAGATTCTTTCTTATACTCCGGGCAATAGTAATGTTGTCGAAAATGGCGAATTTGATGCAGATGCTTCCTCAAAAGGCTCAAAATCTGCTGGCGGAGCTTCAGCTAAAGCTAGTGGTTCTGCGGTAGATGGCAATGCGATTTCGGGTGCTTCTTATGTAATTAACCGTAAGGCGGGAGTTCTTTCGGTTTCTGCTACCCAAAAACAGCATGACGTTATTAATTCTTATTTGGAAAAACTACGTGCAGGTGCTTCTTCTCAAGTATTAATTGAGGCAAAAATTGTAGAAGTTTCCTTGGATGATAAATTTCGTAGTGGTATTAATTGGAATTTTCTAAGTGGAAAAGACTTGGGCTCGCAAAATATTACGTTGCCTTATGGTTTGACGGGCGATACGGATTTTATAAAAAGTTCGAAGGACACGGCAGGAAATATAACTAACGTTGGGCTTAAATTAGGGGGGGATTTGTCGGCGACGGTTGAGTTGGCAGAAAGATTTGGGACGGTACGTACTTTGTCTAGCCCACGCTTGCATGCAATTAATAATCAACAGGCGGTTTTGACCTTCGTGCAAAATTATATATATTTTGATGTGCAGACTGAGCATACTGATCCTGTCTTTGATACTTCTACAGGTGGCACTTTAACTCCTGCTAAGGATACATACACATCTACTAAACATACGGTACCTATTGGAATAATTTTAAATATTATTCCTTCTATTGATAGTGATCGGGGCGAGGTTACTTTGAATGTACGTCCAACCTTATCAAAAATAATCAACACCGTTGATGATCCTGGTTCGGCATTGGCAAATGCTAAGTTGGCTTTGGAAAATGCTGTTGGCTTTACCAATAAAGTTCCCGTGGTAGAAGTACGCGAGATGGATTCTATCTTGAAGATTAAAAGTGGACAAATTATGGTTATTGGTGGTTTGATGCAGCAATCTTCTGCCAATGCTGATTTGGGCGTTCCGGGGATAGGTGAGGTGCCTTTCTTAGGAAATTTATTTAAAAGCACGCAAAAAGATAACTCTATGAAGGAGTTGGTTATTTTTATTAAAGCGAGTATCGTCGGCAGCAATGGCGATTACCATCATGCAGATAAAAACGTGTACGAAAAATTCACCAAAGATCCTCGACCATTGGAATTTTAATATAAAAAATGATATAAAAATATTAAGGAAATATAATTATGAAGACGATTATAGATTATGTTTTGCTCACTGCTTTGCGTGATCGTTTATTCCCGGCATTAATATTAGGTATGATTTTGGTTGCTGGGGTAGCAACTGCGCTTTCGGGAACTTCTTTGGTGGAAGAGCGCGAAATGGCTTTGGTTATATCGGCGGCGGTAATGCGCTTAGTGGTGGTAGTGGGGTTGATTGTTTTTGTTAGTTTTCATGTGCGGCAAGCTTTTGAAACGCGCGAGATTGATTTGATGCTTTCGCGCCCTGTTTCACGCATTGCCTTGGTATTTGGCTGGTGGTCGGGGTTTGCCTTGGTGGCGGCATTATTGGTGGCAACCGCTATGGGAATCCTTTATTTGGTTGGGCATCCTTCTTTGTCGGGCTTTATGTGGTGGGGATTGAGTTTCTTAGCTGAGAGTTTAATTATCGTTGCCTTGTCTTTGTTTTCTGCTTTGATTATGCAAAGTGCAGTTGTATCGGTGATTTCGGGCTTAGGATTTTATATTCTGGCGCGCATGGTGGGGTTCTTTTTGGCAACGGTGCAAGCTCGCCTGATGTTTAAAGGTTTGTGGGTAAATATATTTGCCAAAGACACGGTAGAAGGTGTGGCAATCTTTATGCCGCGCCTAGATTTCTTCGGCAAAACGGAATGGTTGTTATATGGGCTAAAGGTGGGGGAATGGCGTTTATTTGCTCTGCAAGCGGTAATTTATTTGCCTCTATTATTGGCGGCGGCAATGGTAGATTTCAATAAGAAGCAATTTTAGGCGGCAGTTTATGATTTCTAAAAAAACTTTACCGATATTATTAGTTGCCATTTTCTTTGCTTGCCAAGGTGGTTTTTGGTGGAACACTCGCAATAAATTGCCCGAAATGGGCATTGTTCCCGATATTCCTTCTAAAACTTTATTGCAGGCTTTATCTTTGGGGGATGATGAAACTTTATTTCGCCTATTGGCTTTTCAGCTAGGTAATGCTGGGGATACTTTTGGGCGTACTACTGCTTTGCGTGATTATAAATTAGAAAAAGTGCGTGACTGGTTTTTATTATTAGATGAATTTGATAAAACTTCCGATTTGTTGCCGTCGCTTTCTGCCTATTATTTTGCGCAGACGCAAAATAGTGCAGATTTGGTTTATGTGGTTGATTATCTATACAAACATTCATTTGAACGACCCGAAAAAAAATGGTGGTGGTTGGTACAAGCAGGTTATTTAGCGCAACATAAATTAAAAGATAGTGACCTGGCATTAAAAGTAGTAAAGCCGTTAGAAACTACCAAAGATATTCCGCAATGGGCGCAGCAGCAATCTGCTTTCATTCATGAAAAACGTGGCGAGTTTAACGCTGCATTGCAGGTTATGAAGGGTATTATTGATAGCTCGCAGAATATTCCTGAAAAAGAACTAGTATTTATGCGTTATTTTATTGAAGAACGCTTGAAAAAAATGGAAGAATTAGACAAAGCAACCGCTGCTAAATTGCCAGAATTTCCAGTGAAGAAGCCCGCAGAGAAAAAGAAATAATTTTCTCTGTGATTTTCTACCCTACACGACAGTGTTATTAATAATAGGGCTACGTATTGATATATAAGGTATTTTGGAAATCAATATATCCGTTGTCATACCGCTGAAGAGCGGTATCCATGTCTATCAATTAGCTGTTAAGCCAATGGTTTGGCATGGATCCCGTCCGCAGGCGAGATGACGATGGGGGGGTATTTTCTTGAATCTCGCAGGGGATTTATTCCCCGCCCCTTGGGGCGGGGTTATTTATTTAGCATTACACTACCCGACACTTTTTTGGTGCCATAAAATGTTTGTTAAATATAAACACTCTCCGTCGTCATCACCGCCTTGCGCGGTGATCTCAGGACACAAAAAAGACCGAATTTGTAGCCCTAGATCCCCGCACAAGGCGGGGATGACGACGGAGAGTGCTGATATATAATAATTATTAAGTTTAGTCAAAAAAGTGTCGGGTAGTGTGATTTAGCATACGAAAAATTAACCTGCTTATGTTAGGTTTGTTACAGTGACAATCTTAAAGATCTCCGCGCAGCGCATTACGCAGAGGTCTTTGTCAGTAATTTGGGAGTATCTTCATGTCGAGTGTTATCGTTGATTTTGTACGTTCACCATTTACCCCTGCACATAAGGGGGGATTGGCAAAAACTCGTCCGGATGATTTAATGGCATGGGTAGTGCAGGGTCTGTTAAGCCGCAATAATATTAAACCCGAAGCTATCGAAGATTTGCTCATCGGCTGCGCTTTCCCCGAAGGTGAACAGGGCATGAATTTAGGGCGAATTGTGGGCTTTTTAGCAGGTTTACCCGTTACCGTTGCGGGTGCTACGATTAATCGTTTCTGTGGTTCGTCGATGGAGGCGGTTCATATCGCCGTTGGTAAGATTGCGCTTGGGGCAGGTGAATTATTTATTGCTGGTGGGGTAGAATCCATGACGCGCATTCCCATTGGCGGATATAATCTTTTGCCCAATCCCAGCTTATACAAAAACCAACCTGAAGCTTATATGAGTATGGGGTTAACCGCAGAAGAAGTGGCAACCCGTTGCGAAATTACGAGAAAGGCGCAGGAGGAATTTGCCCTGCTCAGTCACCAACGCGCGTTGCAGGCAGATTTTAGCGATGAGATAATCGCGATAGGTGCAATAAATAAAGATGAATGTATTCGTTCCACTAGCTTAGAAGCCTTGGCAGCATTAAGCCCAGTTTTCAAAAAAGACGGCTCGGTTACTGCGGGCACCGCATCTGCTTTAACCGATGGTGCTTGTGCATTGCTGATTGCTTCCGAGGCTACTGCGGATAAAAATAATTTGCCTAAACTAGCCAGAATTCGCTCGCAAGCAGTGGTGGGGTTGGCGCCCGAAATTATGGGATTAGGCCCCGTGGCGGCAGCGCAAAAAGCTTTGCAACGAGCAGGGTTAACTTTGCAGGATATGGATGTAATTGAATTAAATGAAGCATTTGCCGTGCAAGCAATTGCCTGTTTGCAGAAAATGGGTTTAGACCAAGAACGGGTAAATATCGAAGGTGGTGCTATTGCGCTGGGGCATCCTTTAGGAGCAAGTGGCGCGCGCATTACGGGCAAGGCCGCACAATTATTAAAACGCAATAATGGAAAATACGCGCTGGCGGCAATGTGCATTGGTGGTGGTCAGGGTATTGCCACTGTGTTGGAGCGGATATGATTTTTTCTAAAATTTTTATTATGTTGTCGGTTGGGATTGTGCTGTCTTCCGTGGCAATGGCAGAAGAAAAAAAACCTATCGCTATAAAACCCGTAAGCAAACCCATCTGGGATAGTTCCTGGTCAAAATGTAAGAGTGATGATAATTGTAGCTCCATGCAAGGCGCGTGTGGAAATTGGGTAGGAGTTAGTACGCTGGGCAAAGCACCAGCTTATGATTTCTTACTCAATGAATCATTATCTGCCAAATGTAAGGAATATAAAATGTTTCCTGCACCGAAAATAATTTGTCAAAAAACTGCAAAAGCATCTGATGGACAATGTATGTCGGAGCGAGAAGCGCAAACCACCAAAAAGGAAGATTAAATAATGGAAATTCGTAAAGTTGCTGTGTTGGGCTCAGGCGTTATGGGCAGTGGTATTGCCGCGCATTTTGCCAATGCAGGTATTCCGGTTTTGTTGTTAGATATTGTTCCTAACGGCGCAGAAAATCGCAACCAATTAACCGAGAATGCTTATGAGCGGATGCTTAAAGCAGCTCCGTCACCTTTTGCTAATCCTAAATGCGCAAAATTACTCACCTGCGGCAATTTGGAGGATGATTTAGAAAAACTCGCCGATGTAGATTGGATTGTCGAAGCTGTCTTAGAAGATTTAACCGTAAAACATAAAGTTTACCGCCAGATAGATGCAGTGCGTAAAGCTGGTTCGGTGGTTTCTTCCAACACTTCTACGCTACCATTGCATGTATTAACAGAGGGACAATCCGAAGCTTTCCAAAAAGATTTTTTAATCGCGCATTTCTTTAATCCCCCCCGTTTTATGCGTTTGCTGGAATTAGCCGGGGGTGCAAAAACGGATCCGAATAAACTAAAACAAATCGAAAAATTTGCGGATGAAAAACTCGGCAAAGGCGTAGTGCATTGCAAAGACACTCCGGGATTTTTAGCCAACCGCATTGGCATTTTCTGGATGATGGCAGGTCTGCTAGAAGCCGTGCGCATGGGCATTTCGGTAGAAGATGCGGATGCGGTAATGGGCAAACCCGTAGGCATTCCCAAAACCGCAATATTTGGATTGTTTGACTTAATCGGCATAGATTTAATGCCGTTAATCGCTAAAGCTTTGCTGCAAACCTTGCCCGAAAATGATTTTTTCCGCGGGTTTTATCAGGAGCCAGATTTAATCAAAAAAATGATTTCCGAAGGTTATACTGGGCGCAAAGGCAAAGGCGGATTTTATCGCTTAAACCGTGAAGATGGCAAAAAACAAATGGAGGTGATTGATTTCGCCAGCGGCAATTATCGCCCCCAGAAAAAATCTACGTTAGCGAGTGTGGACGCCGCCAAACAAGGCTTACGCGCCATGTTAGAAGCAGGGGATATTGGCAGTGATTATGCGCGTCGGGTACTGGTGCTAACCTTGCATTATGCCGCGTCGTTAATCCCCGAAATTTCTGACGATTTGTTGTCCGTCGATAGCGCAATGAAATTGGGTTATAATTGGAAATTCGGTCCTTTCGAGTTGCTTGATCGTTTGGGTGATGAAAAAGAAAGCGGCGCGCAGTGGTTAGTACGCCAATGTGAATTAGAAAAACTAGACGTGCCTGCATGGCTGCGCGTGGCTGGAAAAACGCTTTATAACGAAGATGAGCAAGCGCGTAATCAATGGGCAATTACAGGTGGTTATACACCAATAAAAGTGCCCGAAGGCGCATGGTTGTTAAAAGATAATACCCGTGGCAAAAAACCCGTTGCCAAAAACGCCTCTTGCCGCTTATGGGATTTGGGCGATGGGGTAGCAGGTTTAGAATTCACCTCTAAAATGAACTCCATCGACGCCGATATTTTAGAAATGATGAGCAGCCTGCCCGACTTGGTTGCCAAAGATTTCCGCGGTCTAGTAATTGGCTCGGATGCTGATCAATTCTCCGTAGGAGCCAATCTCGCCTTTTTTATGTATGTAGCAAATCTCGCGGATTGGAAAATGCTTTCGGGCGTAATCCGCCAAGGGCAGCAAGCTTATATGGGCTTAAAATATGCTAACTTCCCGGTAGTTTCCGCTTTGTCCGGCATGGCGCTAGGCGGCGGCTGTGAGCTGGCCTTACATTCGGATGCAGTACAAGCCCATTTAGAAAGCTATCCCGGTTTAGTCGAGGTCGGCGTAGGAGTAATTCCTGCTTGGGGAGGCTGTACCGAAATGTTAGTTCGTGCTGGTAGTGATGGGCGCGCTGGCAGCGGACAAATGCCCGCCATTTCCAAAATATTTGAAATGATTGCCACCGCCAAAGTTGCCGGTTCGGCAATTGACGCACAGGAAATGGGCATTTTAAACGCCAAGTCGCGCATTTCCATGAACCGCAACCGCGTGCTGGCAGATGCGAAGGAACTTTGTCTATCATTAGCACCTAATTACACCCCACCAGCACCAGCAATTTTGCAATTACCGGGTGCAGCCGGCAAAGCCGCACTGCAAATGGCAATTTCGGGCTTTATGGCTGCGGGCAAAGCTAGTGAGCATGATGCACTGGTGAGCGAGCATCTCGCGACTATTTTAACGGGTGGTAATACGGACATTACCGAGCAGCTAACCGAACAAGATATTTTGAACTTAGAACATGATGCTTTTATGGATTTAGTGAAAACTAAAAAAACCTTGGAGCGGATTCAATATATGTTGGAGAATAATAAGCCGCTGCGGAATTAGATATTTAGCGTGACAAGTTTTGCGATGGTGTTGCTTTGTTTTCATGAGTATGTCGATAGACAAAATAACCAATAGCTCCAACCCCAGCTAAGCACATGCCGATTACAATATTTTTCCCACTAAATAGCGATTTTTTAGTATCAGCTAAAACCTCATCAGCTGCACTTGTTAGCTTATTCTCTGGTATTTGTTTAGGGATAGAAGTATCTGCGGAGTTTGTGCTTGGATTCGTTGGCTCGTTCTTGCCAGGGTTTTTTTTTGATTTTATAGATTCATCTTCTAAACTATTCGGGTCTAGGTGGGCGCATTCGCTATCTATGCTGCCATCTTCTGAAAAAACTGGTTTTTGTGTCGTGGGTTTTAAATTTATGAAAGGATTTATGAATGGTTCTTGACCTCCGGTTTTAATAATGTGAAAAGTTTCTAATATGGTGCTATGTACATTATGCAATAATGGATATTCAGCAACGCATGCTGGGTCAGATAATGGAAGACAGTGTTTTATTATATAATGCCTGCCAGCTGCTATACATTCGTTCGCATTTGATGAGTAAATTTCTTTTCTTAATGTATCGTTAGGGATTTCTATATCATCTTTTAATTTTTTATAAAAAGACAATTCGTTTCTGGTAAGTGATATGCGATCATCTGCCGCTTTTGCATAAGATTTTGGAAACGCACGGCGCAGGGCTGATTCCATTTCTTTTTCATGTTTATCTATGGGATAATTTTTGGAGTTTATGTAATCTATTTCACTATTAATATAGGCAACCCTAGTCGGGTTTGCTGCCCATTCTGTTTCGGATATATCCCGACCTTTTCCATAAGTAACCTTAATTTTTGGCACCATATTAGGGTGCAAATTTTCAGATATTTCGGTTAAATGTTGCTCAAGTTCTGGAATGGTTCGCAACATACGCCATAAACCATTAAATCCGCAACGATTGACATCGTATGCGCATTTTTTCATACCTTTTGTGAACTCATCTTTGCTAATTAAGTTGTCTTCATATAATAATGAGAGGCGAGATTCTTCTTTTACTATTTGAAAAAACTTAAACACATATTGTTTCGATGCTAATTCTCTATTGGTAGCTTCTATTCCTCCAGCACTAAAATTTCTTGGTTGAGTAAAATCTATACCATTGGTTGGTCCATCTTTTAAGACTCCAAGCATTCCATCGCCAAATAAATTATATAACTCCTTGCCTTCAGTTTGAAGATTCTTAACCAATTCATGAATCTTTGTTCTAGGGAGACTAGAATCACTAAACCAATTACTATCTAAATTATTTCCATTAACAAGTTCATTAAACTCATACACATGATGTATTTCAGATATCCTATTACCATATGGATTTTCTGAACGTAAAATAGAACGAAACACTTTTAATGGCCAAGGAGAATCCTTCACCTTTTCTCCTTTTATACATTCTTCTTTAAATTTTTTTTCAAAATCCATTACATTAAATTCTTATAAATTCCATTATTATTCCACTATGATGCTATATCTTTGTATATGTAGTTGCAAACCATCTCGTACCATTGTCATTAAATATTCATCAATTTGTAACAAAATTTTCACGCAACTTTTTGTTGAAATATGCATATTATGTTGCCGTATAATATTAAAAACAGGGGCATATTATGAACGAAGAATTACAACCAACAGAAAACTCAGCAAATTCATTGGCGCAAATTGGTCAGAATGTGGGAATTTCGCCATTGGCTCTTACGGATGTGGCTTATATGCGTTATGTAAATAGTAAATTACGTTTGTTATTTGATAAAACAGAGACAAATGAACACGAAATAGTCAATTTATTTGATAAGGTCGTTGATGCTTCCCCAGTTCCAGATAAAATAACAAATAATTTAAAAAAGTTAATTGCAGAGTATGAGTTGGAATTAGCAAGTAGAAAACAATATATAACTGATGATGGTGAACAAAAAATAATACAAGCAAGAAAACAATTTGATCAGGAGCGTTTTGGTGGAGCTGATATTGCTTCTACGGTTGGCTATACTTCTAGTCCTTGGCTTGCGCTTACTGCAGGTATATTTACTGGAGGGGTTGGTGCTGCGGTGGTTGGTGTTGCTGGTGTTTTGTTGGCAGCAAGAACAGTTGCTAAAAATGAAGAAACAAGAAAGCTTTTTGATGAGGGTTCTATTAAGAAATCTATAGAAGCAGGCACGGCAGAGCAATTATATCAACAAGAGGAAAAATATAAACTTAACTTACAGCAGGCGAATCAATCGCATGATATGGAATTGTCTCAAGCTAAATCCTTTTTACAGGATACTAAAAACCAGCTTTTACAACTCCGCCAAGATTTAACCATAAATCGTAAAGAAATGCGTATTTTTGGGGTGAGTGATGCTTTGGTGCATTGCACCCAACAAAATGGCAGCAATATTCAAAGCATTTATGAATACGGGGGCCAAAATCTACAAAATTTGGTGGAAGGTAAGCATAACTTAGCAGATTTAGAAAATCTGGTAAAAGATGCTACAGAAAACACCGTGCAAGCTATTTTAGATCCTAAAAAACACGGCAATAATTTGCCAGAAATTCTTGCATTACAGGCATTTGTTTGTCAGAGTGTTATTCCTAATTTAGACTTTTTTGTTATGCAGGCTCAGGAGAACGAGGCGGATTTAAGTGCTGTTAGGACGAAAGATTATCCTGTTTTACAACAATTAGGAAAAGGTAGTTATTCTTTAAATATTGTTCCAGAAAATTCTGTAAAAGATTTAACTGATAGTGTGGGAGAGGCTATATCAGAAATAAATTTTTCTGATTTGCTTATTAAGCATACAGGCACGCACCGGCAGAGATTGGAGCGTGCAATTGACAAAACGATTGAAAAAACCAATTATTTTTCCAAAAAATATGATGATTTTGAAGAAAGAATAAAACAAAATATAGCAGATATACGGCTAAATAGCTTAAAATTTGAAGAAGAGCTTTCTATTAAACAAAAGGCAGAGCAAACAAACGAATCTATTAATCAACGAGTAAAAGAACTAGAGGTAATATTCCAAGCTAAGCTTAATGCTCATGGAAATGAGCGTTGGGCGCGGGAAGCTCCTGGAATGGCAACGGGAACATTAGCGACAGCATTAATTTGTTCACCAGAGCCAGTTGGACAGGCTATCGGACATTTGTTAATGGGAACAGTTGGTCATGGCTCTTTATCAAAAACTTTTGGTCAGTATGTAGGGGATGAAACAGAAAAAGCTGGTCATGAGGCATTAGTGCAATTACTTAGAGAACGAAAAATAGATGACAAGGCTCTTGAAAAATCAGTGTATTCTATAGAGAAATCTATCAATTATCTTAAAAAAGAAACCGCAGCATTAGAAGGCAATAAAAAATCCATAACCAAAGATGCTATTCAAGAAGCTTTCATTGCCCAATCATTGTTATTATTTGGGCGGGATACTTTAGATGTATTGGAAAACAAAATAAAAACTCAACGCATAAACAACATTGATGAGTTAATATCTCGTTTTGGAGTGGAATCTCGCTTGTCGCAAGCGATTGAGCGACTTGGTTTTGGATTTGCTAATTCTAATGATGTTGTGGTTATTTTGGCTGAGTCCAATTCGTTGCGAGGTGAATTATTGCCTCATGAATTAGCACTGAAAGATTTTGTGGAAAATAACTTGAAACCACATATTGGTGAGTTCTATGCTCATGCAAGCAAAGTGGATTATATTTATCAGACTAATTTAAGCGGATTAGGAACAGTTTTTCATATGAATGGCAAAACCATTCGTCCAGATGATGATATGAAAAAAGCTTTGTTTGATGATGCTTTTGGAATTTCATCGCAAATGCAGGAATTAACTTCTTTTGGCGCTCTTGCTGTTCGTAATCGTTTCGGGTTGCATGCTCATGATCATGGTGGAGAAGATTGGTTAACTGATAGTAAGGTGCGTGATGGTAAATTTACAGGGAAACGTATTAAAAAGCGAGTTAGTGTTGTTTCTCCAGATGAAATGCAAGAACATTTGCATGTTAGTATTGCATCAAAAGGAATTCGTCAATCTGGACCAGAGATTGATAATATGTTGGTTCGTATTTGTGGGTTTAATTATTTCAACCATGGGAAAGTAGATTATACATCTAGGGCAAATATTATGGTTGATAATCACGAGGCACCAGCGGCTTACGTTATGACTAATAATGTAATTCAAGGATTTGTAGAAAGACTTGGTTTTGCTTCAGTGGATGATTACCAGCAGCATGTTGGTAAGAATTTGGATTCAGTAGTAACGGATAGTTTTGTAGATTTTTTCAAAGAACTTGGTGCAATGCATGAGGCTAATGATGAAATGATTGTGCGGCGAAATAATCTAGACGCAGCTGCAAAAAGTGGTAATCGTTATGGGTTCGTTATGGAAAATTATGCTGAGACTATTACCCATGATGCATTGTCGCATTTTGGTTTATTCCTAGATATTTATAAAAATAATTTGGAAAGTAAATTAGAACGAGTTCCCGAGAATGAGCGGTTTATGTTGGAGTCACAATTAGCAGAAATAGCAAATGTGGCACAAGATTTGAATCCCGAAATAATTAAACCCGGAAGTCGTGCAGCACGTATAAAAGCAGCTAATATGAATCATACATTAGAAAAAACTGGTTGGAGGATTGCTGGATAAGTTGCTGCTGGTTTTTTATTAAGGCTTTGTGAAGTTTTATTTGCTATACTCAAAGCTCGTGATGAACTTTTTATAACGAAGAAATCCCTATGCCCCAATATCTCGCCCCACAAAAAGACTATGAGTTCCTTCTCACGGAATATCTCAACCTTGCGCAATATGCGGATATCTTTAAGTTTTCCGCCGCTGCGGAGTTGGTGGTTCCCATTGTTGAAGCTGGTGCAAAATTTTGTGAGCAGGAATTATTTCCGCTACATGCGGTGGGTGATCGCCAAGGTTGTAAGCTGAAAGATGGGGTGGTGAATTTGCCCGATGGTTTCGTGGCGGCTTATAAGAAATATGTGGAAGGTGGCTGGTCGTCCATCACCGCGGAAGAAGAGTTCGGGGGGCAGGGGTTGCCTGAGGTTTTGAATATGCCGATGACCGAGATGGTTTGTTCGGCAAATTTGGGCTTTGGTTTGTTGCCCGGATTGTCGCACGGGGCGTATCATGCGATTTCTTTGCACGCTTCTGATGCGCTGAAGAAAATTTATTTGCCCAAAATTGCTTCAGGTGAATGGTCCGGGGTGATGTGTCTGACGGAGCCACCAGCAGGCACGGATTTAGGGTTGATTACTACTTATGCGACTGAAGATGGAGCCGATAAATATAAAATTTTCGGCACTAAAATATTTATTTCCTGTGGTGAGCAAGATGCTACTGAAAATATTATCCATCTAGTTTTGGCGCGGCTGCCTAATGCGCCCAAGGGCGTAAAGGGAATTAGTTTATTTTTAGTTCCGAAAATTATTCCCGAAACTGGTGAACGCAATGCGCTTATATGTTCAGGATTAGAAGAAAAAATGGGGCTGCATGCCTCGCCCACTTGTGTGATGAATTATGATGGTGCCACGGGTTGGTTGATTGGTGAGCCACATAAGGGCTTAAAAGCGATGTTTACCATGATGAATTCTGCGCGTTTATATGTGGGAGTGCAGGGTTTGGGTATCACTGAGCTGGCTTATCAGAATGCGTGTCATTATGCGCAGGAGCGCTTGCAGGGGCGGTCTTTGCGCGGAGCTGTGCGCCCCGAAAAGTCCGCGGATCCCATAACTGTACATGCGGATATTCGTTATAAATTATTGACTATGCGCGCGCTTGCGCAAGGTGGGCGAGCCTTGGCGCTGGAAATGGCGTTAAAAATTGATTTAGCCAAAGACCATGCCGATGCCGATATCGCTGAGCAAGCGGATGATTTTGTGCAATTACTCACCCCGATAACTAAGGCGTTTTTAACTGATTCAGGCTTTGAAGCGGCGAATTTAGCCATGCAAGTGCTGGGTGGCTATGGTTATATTCGTGAATATGGCATGGAGCAATTAGCGCGAGATGTGCGCATTACCCAGATTTACGAAGGTACGAACGGTATTCAGGCGTTGGATTTGGTCGGGCGTAAATTACCCTTTGGGTTTGGGAAATATCTGCGTAGTTTCTTCCATCCGGTGCAGGAGTTTTTACAAGACGAAGCGCCCGAAATGCAGGAATTTATTAAACCCTTGCGCAAACAATTTGAAAATTTACAAAAAGCTAGTTTGTGGCTGGGTAAACAATCTTTAAGCAACCCAGAGGATGTAACTGCGGCAGCAGGGGAATATACTAAATTATTTTCCCTGGTGGTGCTGGGTTGGATTTGGGCGCGGCAGGCGAAAATTGCACTTGCGAGACCAGAAGAAGAATTTTATAAGCAAAAGCTCGAAACTGCTCGTTTCGTAATGAATCGTATGTTACCGCAAGGTTATGGTTTATTGGCAGGGCTCACAGCAGGTTCAAACAGTATAATGAAAGCGAATTTTTAAGATGCGTAATTTTGGTTCTATAAAAGTGTCGGATATTAGTAAATATCCCGAATTGCAGATGTTGCGTTTTTCCAATGGTAAAGTCACTAAAGTTGGTATGTTGGGCGTATCGAAGGATTTGGACGGAAAATTAAAAGTTTTGTTGGCAAAACCCGCCCCCAAATATAACGCAGAAGATGAAACTTTTTTTGCGATTGCCCGTGGCAGCTTAAATGCTTTTGATGAAGCGCAACAAAAATGGGTGGATATTAATGAAAAAGCGCTGGATGAGGGCTGGAAAAAAGAAGCCAGCCTAGATGGCGCCGTGCGTGAAGCGGAAGAAGAATTAGGACTAAAAGCGGATAATATCAGTGCCTTATATGATTGCGGCATATTATCTTATCGTAGTGAAACTAAAGGTGAATATGGCATTCACTTTTTCATCGCCGCGGTAAAAGACCCTGCGCTTATTCCCGCCAGCACCGCAGATTCTCGTGCAATTAGCTGGATGGAGTTGGAAGAAGCATTGGATAACCCCGAGTTAAATCCGCATTATCGTGATTTATTATTGGGGATGGTCGAAGGTTATTTGGCTGCTATTAGCTAAAAGCTTTCACCACTCTATCTATCGCCATTAATTCCAACAAAATCTTTTCCATATTTTCTAATTTCACCATGCAAGGGCCATCGCTGGGGGCATTATCAGGATCGGGGTGGGTTTCCATGAATAGTCCTGCTACGCCCACTGCCACGGCGGCGCGAGCAAGTACCGGCACGAAGTGACGTTCACCGCCAGATGCACCGCCCAGACCTCCGGGTTGTTGCACTGCGTGGGTGGCATCAAAAATTACTGGGTGTCCCGTTTGTGCCATGATGGGCAGTGCGCGCATGTCGGTCACTAATGTATTATAGCCAAAAGAAACTCCGCGCTCGGTTAGTAAAATATTTTGGCAGCCTGCTTCGGTGAGTTTATCGGCGACATTTTTCATATCCCACGGGGCGAGGAATTGCCCCTTTTTGGCATTTACAACCCGACCAGTTTTGGCAGCGGCAACCAATAAATCAGTTTGGCGGCATAAAAAGGCAGGGATTTGGAGAATATCCACCACTTCTGCCACAATTGCGCATTGTTCTTCCGTGTGCACATCCGTCAGCACCGGGCAGCCGAATTTTTCTTTTATTTCGGCAAATACGGGCAGGGCTTTGACCAAGCCCACTCCGCGCTTGCCCGCAATGCTGGAGCGATTCGCTTTGTCAAAAGAAGTTTTATAAACCAACCCAAGCCCAAGTTTATTAGTAATGCGCACTAACTCCGCCGCCACTTCGATGGCATGCTCGCGCGATTCCATCTGGCAAGGCCCGGCGATTAAGGAAAAGGGCAGGTTATTGGCGAAGTTGACATTGTCGAGAGTGACTTTTTTCATTTTTATCTGCTGTCTTTGGTTTTTATAATCTGTTTTCACTATAAATGACCTTGGCAGAAAGTCAAAACCTCGTTGCTTGCAAATATAAAGTTTGACTTTTGTATTTATAAAGTATAACTTTGTTTTTACAAGGAGAGAGGTTTTTCTATGTCTTTATCTATCGCTCGTGGGTTAGGGGCAAAAATAAATGCAGCTTTGCGTATTAGCCCGATTGTGTACATAAATGGTGCGCGGCAAGTTGGTAAAAGCACTCTGGTGCGACAATTTGCGGGATTTAATTATGTGTCTTTTGACAATGCCCAGCAATTAGCGGTGGCGGCAAATGCGCCCGCTGCTTTTTTGCGGCAATATAAGGATAAGCTGATTATTGATGAAGTACAAATGTTGCCTGCGATTTTTCGGGAGTTAAAAATTGCGGCGGATGATGCGCGTTTGGCGGATAAATCAACCGCGAATGGTAAATATTTACTCACTGGTTCGGCAAATATAATGGCGTTGCCGAATTTGTCCGATGCACTAGTGGGGCGGATGAATGTGCTAACTTTATATCCTTTTTCTGCGGTAGAAATTATGGGTGGGGAAGGAAATTTTTTGCAAAGGCTTTTTGCTGCTGATTTTTCTCCTGATAAAATCCCGCTTACTCGGGCAGAGTTGGTGAAAATAATTAAACAAGCGACTTTCCCAGAAATTTATCAAATGAATGATGCTGATCGGGCTTTATGGTTTGATTCATATATAACTACTATTTTACAAAGAGATGTGAAATTACTGGTCGAGGTGGAAAAAGCAGGAGTTTTGTTTAATATTCTGCGGTTAATGGCAATTCGTGCTGGGGGATTAATTAATGATGCAGATATTGCCCGCGATGCAGGCTTGAATGCGGTTACTGCTAAGCGTTATCGTAATATTTTACAATTAATGTTCATGACTTTTAGTTTGCCACCTTATTTCAAGAATATTGGCAAAAGGATGATTAAATCCAGCAAGGGATATTTTACGGATACTGCACTTTTATGCCATGTTTTACAATATCGTCTGGAAGATATAGCCGATAAACAGCCGCATTTATTTGGGCATATAGTAGAAAATTTCGTGGCAACCGAATTGTTAAAGCAATTAAGTATTTACCAGCATAGAGCCGAATTACTACATTTTAGAACTTCGGATAATAAAGAAATAGATTTCATTATCGAAAAACCCAATGGGCAGTTGGTGGCAATTGAGGTGAAAACTTCTGAACATATTGAGAAAAAAGATTTTGCCGCATTAATGGAGCTACAAGAAAAACTTGGGGAAGATTTTGCCTGTGGAGTGATTTTATATGGTGGCAGCGAGGTGATTTGCTTTGGTGAGCGGCTGTTTTTATTGCCATTGGCGGTTTTGTGGGGGTGAATAAACCCGTCACCCCCGAAAAAAGTCAAAAATCCCTTGAGCCATTTGTTGGCTAATACCGGCAACCTGTTGCAATGCCTCCACCGAGGCTGCCTCTACATCTCGCGCGGAGCCGAAATGGTTGATAAGGGCTTTTTTGCGAATTGCGCCAATACCGGGAACTTCATCTAGGGAGGAAGTCTGGATGGCTTTGCTGCGCTTAGCGCGGTGTGAGGTGATGGCGAAGCGGTGCGCCTCGTCGCGCAGTCTTTGGATGAAATGCAGGGCTTGGTCGTTTTCGGGCAGGCGGAAGGGGGCGCGCTGGGGTAGGAATATTTCCTCGCGCCCGGCGTTACGATCTACGCCCTTGGCGATGCCTGCTAGTTTTATGTCATTTATGCCTAGTTCTTTCAGCACTTTTAAGGCGGTGGAAAGTTGTCCGGCGCCGCCATCAATCAGCACTAAATCTGGCTTTGAGCCCTCTTCTGGGGGGGGGTCTTCTAACATTCTTACAAATCTTCGGGTGAGCATTTCGTGCATCATTCCGTAATCATCCCCTGGTTTTAAATTCTCGCACTTGAAGTTAAATTTGCGGTAGGATTTTTTATCAAACCCTTCGGGGGTGGCAACCACCATCGCCCCAACCGCGTGTGTGCCTTGGATATGGCTATTGTCATAAATTTCTATGCGCTGGGGGGGCTGGGGGAGCTCGAATATTTTAGCAAGTTTTTCCAGTAATGCGGCGGTTTGCTGGGTTTCTGCCATGTGCCTTGCTAGGGCTTGTTGAGCGTTTTCTATGGCATTTTGTACTAATTGTTGTTTTGCGCCGCGCTTGGGAGTTAATAAATCAATTTTTTGCTCCGCGCTCAGGCTTAACGCTTCTTGCAATAAGGGGCTAACTTCATGGCTGAGCAAAATTTGCTTAGGCGGTTGATGGGTGTTATAAAACTGGCTGACGAAGGCCTCTAACACTTCCTCTGCGCTATTGGTTTGGGCATTGGCAGGGAAAAAGGCGCGATTGCCATAATGATTGCCTCCACGGAAGAAAAACACCTGCACGCACACATAACCACTTGCCTGATATAAACCAATCACATCGGCATCTAGCACCACCCCTTCAGTGAAGTCCTGATTTTCGGACTGAATCTGGGTGAGCGCGCGGATGCGGTCGCGGCAATGGGCGGCGTTTTCATAATCAAAATTGGCCGAATATTCCTGCATTTGTGTTTGGAGCTTACTTTGAATCTCGCGGCTCTTGCCGTGCAGGAAATCCTGGGCTTGCTGCATATTTTGTGCGTAATCTTCTTTAGAAATACGCCCCACACAAGGAGCCGAGCAACGCTTGATTTGATATTGCAGGCAGGGGCGCGTGCGGTTGTGGAAAATATTGTCGGTGCAGGGGCGCAAGAGGAAGGCTCTTTGTAATAATGCCAAGGTTTCATTCATCGCGCCTATGGATGCGAAAGGACCGAAATATTCACCTTTTCTGGTTTGGGTTCCACGATGTTTACTTATTTGCGGAAAATTATGGTCGGCGCCTAGGAAAATATAGGGGTAGGATTTATCGTCGCGCAGTAAGATATTATAATGGGGTTTGAGCTGTTTAATGAGCGTGGCTTCGAGCAGCAAGGCTTCCACCTCGGAATGAGTGGTGATGATTTCCATGCTGGCAGTATTTTCCACCATCCGCATAATGCGCGTGGAAAGTCCCCAACCCTTACCAGAAGCTGGGGTAACATAAGAAGAAACCCGGTTTTTTAAGTTCTTTGCCTTACCCACATATAAAACTCGCCCATCCGCGGCTATCATGCGATAAACCCCGGGTAAGTTACTAAGATTCTTGGCAATATTGCGGATTACTTCGCTGCCAGTCTTATTAGGTATATTTTGCGTAGTAGTATTACTCACATGTCCCCTGTGGATAAGTCTGTGGAAAGCTCCTAGAACAACTGGTCACAATACCAGATTATAAGGATTTTTCGGGTTTCGCCCATAAGTTGAGCCTTCATTTAAGCTATTGAAATATAATATTTCGCAGTTATGCCAGTAGCTTAAGTCTAGCTTATGTTGTGCCATATTACCAGCATGTGAACAACTTGAAAGAAGAATCTTATGATTTGTCGGGGTTTGTCTGTGCGAGGGGAAAAATTTGCCTATGAGGGAGATATTTTTATGTTTATTGCAATGCGGATTTTGCCGTATATGATAAGTTATACCTAAACTAAATGATTTTGCAGATTTTCTACACTGCGATATTTCGCCAACTAATAACAGGAAAAAGCTTGAAATAGCAATGAAGTATTACTGCGCTTTTTCCTGTTATTATTTGACAAAATATCTTGGTATAAAGTCCGCAAAATCATTTAGTTTAGGTATATAAAAGAAACAGGAGTTACTTATGCGCATAATCGGCGGAAAACATCGGGGGCGCAGTTTTGCGTCGGTAGAGGGCAAAACCGTGCGCCCCACTTCTTCTATGGTGCGCGAGGCGGTGTTTAATATTATCACGCATCTGGATATGGATGATGAGCGCACGCATTTGCTTGATGGCGCCATTGTTGCGGATATATGTTGTGGTAGTGGTGCGCTGGGGCTGGAGGCGCTTTCTCGTGGGGCGGCGAAAGTGGTGTTTGTCGATGCGCAAAGCACAGTTTTGAAGCAGGCGCGGGCGAATGCGGAGAAGTTGGGGGAATTGGAGAATAGCAAATTTTTTCAATGTGATGCGACTAAGTTGCCTAGGGCGATTGCTACTTATGAAGTTGTTTTTATTGATCCTCCTTATAGCCAAGATTTGTCGCCTATAATTTTGCAATTATTGCTAAATGGGGGCTGGTTGCGTGAAAATGGTATAATCGTGCTGGAACAAGCCAAAAAAGATGCGAT
Organism: Alphaproteobacteria bacterium UBA6149; assembly: GCA_002423155.1. Taxonomy (GTDB): domain Bacteria; phylum Pseudomonadota; class Alphaproteobacteria; order Rickettsiales; family UBA998; genus UBA6149. The sequence goes on along the minus strand of DIUV01000042.1, from coordinate 22,348 downwards.
TCCCGAAATAGATGGGTTGGAGATTATTAAAGATAAAGTTTATGGGCGCACTAGAGTGTTAGTTTTTAGAAAAATATAACTTATCATTACAAGATTATTATTGTGCTACTTTATCTATAATGCAATCTGTAGTAAATACTCATAGACTTATTTCGTTTCTGCTTGTAGTGAGGTAGATGAGTCGTTTTCTGCGCTCGCAGAACCGCAGCGTAGCGGAGCTACGTGAGGCTTCGAGAACGAAGAAAGCGGCGCAGATGCCTTGCTACAAGCAGAAAAGGCCATGCTACAAGCAGAAAAGGAATGAGTCTAAATGAACAGTGCAAAAATGAAACATGCTCCCCATCATCATAATCCTATGTTGTTTGCACAGAATATGGGACGAGCGGCACAGCTGTGGCAGCAGGTTTTGCAGCAGATTGCTGCATCGCAGATTAATGGACAAAAGATGGATGGTAGTAATTTATTGCATATCAGCCAAGCTTTTATGGAAGTAATGGGCGGTTTGGCGAGTGACCCTGAGCATCTGGTTAATTTAAATACTACTATCTGGAAAGATACTATGCAGCTGATGGGTAATGCCTCGCAGCGGTTTTTCTTTAATAAACCGCACGAAGAACCTTCGGCGAAAGATAAAAGATTTCGCGATGAAGCGTGGCAGGAAAATCCTGTGTTTGATTTTATTAAAGATTCTTATTTGATGGGCTCTAAATGGATGCAGGATGCCGTTAAGGGAACCGAGGGAATGGACAAAAAATCTGCCCATAAGGTAGAATTCTATACGCGCCAATATGTGGACGCTATGTCGCCCAGCAATTTTATTGCCACTAATCCAGAAGTGCAACGGGTGACCATGGAGAGTAACGGCGAAAATCTCGTGCGTGGGTTAGAAAACATGCTGGAAGATTTAAAGCGCGGCACTATTCGGATGACCGACGAAAAAGCTTTTGCGCCGGGGAAAAACCTTGCTTTAACGCCGGGAAAAGTGGTTTTTCAAAATGATTTAATGCAACTAATTCAATATGAACCAACCACTAAACAGGTGCATCAACGCCCGGTGATGGTTATTCCGGCCTGGATTAATAAATTTTATATTTTGGATTTGCAGCCCGAAAATTCGCTGGTGAAATGGCTGGTGGGTCAAGGACACACGGTATTTATGGTGTCGTGGGTGAATCCGGATGCTAAATTAAGCCAGAAAACTTTTGCCGATTATGTAAAAGAAGGCGCACTGGCAGGCTTAGATGCGGTGGAAAAAGCCACCGGCGAAAAACAAGTTTCGGTAATTGGTTATTGCTTGGGCGGCACTTTGCTCGCCACTACTTTGGCGTATTTGGCGGCTAAGGGTGAAGATAAGCGCGTGGCTTCGGCTACTTATCTGACCACTTTAACCGATTTTTCCGAAGCTGGGGATATGGCGGTGTTTATTGATGATGAACAGATTTCCGCGCTGGAACAAAAAATGAACGACAAAGGTTATTTAGAAGGCAAAGAAATGGCGACCACTTTTGCCATGTTGCGTGCTAATGACCTGATTTGGTCTTTTGTGGTGAATAATTACTTGCTCGGCAAAGACCCGTTCCCGTTTGATTTATTATATTGGAACTCGGATGCGACGCGCATGCCCGCGGCAATGCATAGTTTTTATTTACGCAATATGTATCAAAAAAATCTGCTGATAAAACCGGGCGGCATAATTATTGATGGGGTGCCGATTGATTTGCGTAAAATCACCACCCCCACTTATATGCTATCTTGCCGCGAAGATCACATCGCCCCGTGGCAGTCAACTTATGCGGCGACGCAAATATTTTCTGGTCAGGTGACTTTTACCCTCGCCGCCAGTGGGCATATTGCCGGGGTGGTGAATCCACCGATTAAACAAAAATATTGCTACTGGGTGGTGGACCATGAAGGCAGACTGCCAGCCCATACGAGTGGTTGGCAGACCAAAGCCACCGAACATGCTGGTTCTTGGTGGTCACATTGGAATGAATGGCAGAATAAATATGCAGGCAAAAAAACTCCTGCGCGTGAGATTGGCTCGGGTAAATTAAAGGCGCTGGAAGCTGCTCCGGGGAGCTATGTTTTAGTTAAATAAGCTTGCTAAATATGTGGCAGTGCCGTATAGTTGTCCTTATGAAAGTTGTTCGCACTAAAATTTATACTCGCAAAATATCCAAGCTTTTAACGGAGCGGGAGCTGCTTTCTGTTGAAAAGGAAATTATTTCTTTTCCTGAAAAATGGCCAATTATTGTCGGCACTGGGGGCATCAGAAAAGCTCGCGCAGCGCGAGGTAATTCTGGTAAAAGTGGTGGTTTACGGATTATGTATTATTTTTGGCAACATAAAGAAAATATATTTTTTCTGGATGTTTTTGCAAAAAATGAAAAAGAAAATCTAGATGCACAGGATAAAGAGCAACTTCGCCAGATAACCGATATTTTAAAGAAAATGGATGTTTGATATGTCAAAAGAAATTAAAGAAGAGCATAGTTTAGTAACCGCGGCAAAAGAAATGCTTGCTTTTGCTAAAGGAGAGATGGACTTGCCCAATTACCATTATGTTCCCCCAAAAAATATTGATGTTTCAGAAATCAGAAAAAATCTCGGTTTGAGCCAAAAGGATTTTGCTAATCATTATGGTTTTGCTGTGAGTGCCTTGCGTGATTGGGAGCAGGGGCGGAGAAATCCTGAGCGTTCGGCGCGTATTTTATTGTCCATCATTGCCGCAAATCCCGCTATGGTAGAGCAGACTTTGGCGCAAATTTCTTCTTAATGTTGAAAAAATGAAACTATTATTGATAAGTGGTTGTTCTGGTGCAGGAAAAGGCGTGGCTTTGCGTGCCTTGGAAGATGCGGGTTATGCCACGATTGATAATTTGCCGCTTTCGTTGTTGCGAACTTTGTTATCGGTGCTTAATCAAGATGTTGATTACTTAGCCGTAGTGTGTGATGTGCGCAGCTGGGGATTTTCGCCGGCGGAATTTTTAGAGTTATTGGCGGATTTACGGGCAGATGCTACGCTAGAATTGCAATTATTGTTTTTGGCGTGCGATGAAGATGTGTTGTTGCGCCGCTTTAAAGAAACTCGCCGTCCGCACCCTTTAGCCAGTGATAGACCATTGCCTGATGGTATAAAGTCGGAAGTTTTGTTGCTCCAGCCCTTGCGAGAGGTGGCAGATGTGGTGATGGATAGTACTGCCAGCTCAGCCTCCGCCTTACAACTACGCGTGCAGGAATATTTTGCCCCTGAGCGACAAATATTTGCGGTTAATATTATTTCTTTTTCGTACAAGCTTGGCTTGCCGCGGGAGGCAGATTTGGTGATTGACGTGCGCTTTTTACAAAACCCCCATTATATTCCTGAATTACGTGATTTTACGGGGCGTAATAAAGCAGTGGAAGAATATGTAACTAAAGATGTCGATTTTTCGGCGTTTTATAACAATCTCTTAAATTTATTATCGCCCTTGCTTCCGCGCTATCGTGCGGAGGGGAAGTCTTCCCTTACTTTGGCGATTGGTTGTACAGGTGGCAAGCATCGCTCGGTCTGCGTGGCGGAAAAATTAACCCAAGATATTGCCGCTTGGGGTGTGGAAGCAAATTTACGGCACCGAGACATTAATATAAGTTAGTATTGTTTGTCAAGTAATACTAAAAATACTTAATTTTTATTAAAATTTTATTGACATTTTTTATGCTCTATGTAACGCTCATACTCTGGATTATTTGAAGATAATTTAGACAATTAAGTTTGTCTTTGTGTGTGTTTGATAAACTTTTTTGGTTTTGTTTAAATCTTACAAAAAGGATGAGAATTATGAAAATTTTAGGAACAAAAGATTCTGATACAATTATTGGAACAAAAACAGCAGACCTAATTGATGGAAAAGCGGGAGATGATTTTATTGATGGTGGTGCGGGTAATGATACTTTAGTTGGTGGTGCGGGTAATGATATATTACTGGGCGGTGCAGGTAATGATTTGTTATTTGCGGGAGCTGTTCAGTCTTTTGGGGGCGGGGGTGGTGATGCTGCTCCAGCTGCTTTTGGGGGCGGTGGTTCGTGGGTTGGCGATTCCTTGTATGGCGGCAAAGGTAATGACACTTTAGTTGGCGCAGCAGGAGATGATATTTTAGAAGGTGGTGAAGGCAGTGATAGTATCATTGGTGGTGCAGGTAACGACGAGTTGCTTGGAGATATTACCTCAAGTGTTATATCAGCACCAAAAGGTGGTGCGGATTATCTAGACGGCGGCAAAGGTAATGATATTATTAATGGTGGTGCTGGGAATGATACTTTAATTGGTGGTGCTGGGCAGGATATTGTTCTTGGTGGCAATGGCAATGATTTATTTATTTCTGAGACTGAAAATGGCGGTGGTGGTGGTTCTGCTGCTCCATCTGCCTTTGGCGGTGGCGGTGGAGACATCTTTGGTGACGTATTAGATGGTGGCGAAGGAAATGACCGCTTCGTTTGGATTGGTGCTACCAAAGGAGATGAAGTAAGCACAGGAAAAGGAAGAGATGTTTTAGAATTTAGCGCACCTGACGGGCAAAAAATGAGTGTCAACGTAACAGATTTTCAACATGGCGTAGATAAAATTTTTATCCATGAATATTCAGGTTTTGAATATTTAACCTTTGTTCAGGCGGAAACTCCTATAGGTATAGATACTATAATAAAAAACGAACATGGCAATATTGCAATCACTTTGCATAATGTTGTGCCAAATATTCTTACCGAGGCAGATTTTCTTTTTGATCATGCTGGCGGCGGGGGATTATAATATCTAACTCCACAAAGAAAGAGGCTTCAGCGATGGAGCCTCTTTTTTGTGGTTGCTATAAGTTTAGTCTAGCATCTTTCCACAGTTTGCATTATAGATTGTCCCAGAAAGAGGCAGGTGCATGATTGGCATTGTTTTAGTAACACATAACGCGCTCGCGCTAGAGTTTATTGGCACGGTTGAGCACGTGATGGGTAAGCAGGAGCGGATGGAATCCGTCTGTATCGTCGCGGGGGATGATATGGAGAAGCGGCGGGAGGATATTCTGCGCGCCGTTGAGTCGGTTGACAATGGCAGCGGTGTGGTTATTCTTACCGATATGTTCGGGGGCACACCTTCTAACTTGGCAATTTCCGTAATTAATACTGGCAAGATAGAGGTGCTTGCAGGGGTTAATTTGCCCATGCTAATCAAATTAGTCAGCGTGCGCGATTCTTTATCTCTTTCCGAAGCGGTGCAACAAGCGCAAGATGCTGGGCAGAAATATATCTGCACCGTACGCAATTTACTGAAAGTTTAGCTATGAGCAATGCAGAAAGTAGCATCCGCGTTACCATCTGCAACCAAAAGGGGCTTCATGCCCGCGCTTCTGCCAAATTCATTAAGACGGTGGGTGCTTACGATGCAAAAGTGCAAGTTTCACGAGTTAATTGGACGGGGCTAGCGGAAGGCAGCGAATGTTACGGCCCGGTTAATGGCTCGTCTTTACTAGGTTTAATGCTGCTCGCGGCCGATAATGGCACCGAGATACAAATATCTGCCAGCGGCAATCAGTCATCCGAGGTGCTGCAAGCATTAACGGAACTAATAGAAAATAAATTTGGTGAAGATATTAATGCGCAAGAGCATAAGGCGTGAGGCTGACTATTGGGGGTTATCCAGATGGTAATAGGAGGTGAGGCGTTGAAGGTTGTGATAGGAAAAACTATCTATAGCCTAAGAGTGGTAAAGTAATTCAAGGTAGTTGGATATATATCATGGGTAATTCTTATTTGGAGACGCTATACAAATAAAAAACCCCTCCCAGTTCATTCATTGAGCTGGGAGGGGTTTTTTTATGGCTGAACTACATCGCTGCTTGTACGGCGTGAGTTTCGGTGCGCACCATGCGTAATGGGTTTTTCGCTTTGCCTAAAGCTGCGGTTTTGCGGCGGGCTAGCGAATGTTTGCCTAGGCCAATATCTTTGGCTAATTGGCTGCGGCGTTTTGCGTAGTTGGGAGCTACCATCGGGTAAGTTGCGGGTAGGTTCCAACGTTTGCGGTATTCTTCAGGGCTCATATTGTAATGTTTTTTCAAATAGCGTTTTAGCATTTTTAATTTTTTGCCATCTTCTAAGCAAACAATATAGTCAGGAGTAATTGATTCTTCAGCACTAACGCTGCTGCCACCAGCTAACACTAAATTACGTGCGCCCGATTTTTCGGTTAGTGAAGATACGGTTTTATAGACGTTATTAATCAAGTTCGCTAATTCTGTAGGTTCTACTTTATGATTTAATACATAAGATGCAACGATTTCTGCAGTTGCGTTTAATTCTACATTGGCTGAATTTTGATTTTCAGTTGCGGTCATGGCTCATTACCCTTTTTTTGTTTTTTTGCTTAATTTAAACTTTTGTTCTTATTTTGAATGCCTGTATATTTAGTATGTTTAATTTAGTGTTTAATTAGGCATTGCTTATCTATATACAGTATTAACTAAAAATTAGCAAACATTTTTTTCTATATTTTTACTTTTCTTTAATTTATTTGTGTATGACAAAGAAAAACCCCGCCGGAGCGAGGTTTTTCTTGGGGAGTTATTCGGTTTCTATGGTAATTTCTTTTTTCCCCTCAGGCGTTTCTTCTGAGTCGAATGTTAATTTTCCATCGTTGAGGTCAAAAACCCTTATTGTTGATATCGTTGCGGGGGTGTATACCTCAACCGTGCCTATTTTTAGCTGTTCAATTTTTCCTTCAATGTTATTTAACTCAAAAACTTTCGTTCTTTTTGTTTCTTCTGATGGATTTGTTTCGCCAAGGTAGTCGGCAACACATTGCCAGTTGTTTGTAATCACTGGTGTACCTGTTTCGGGTTTTGCAACAACCAATACGCTTAGTCTGGTTGTTCTGCTCGCTATAGATCCACATTTTCTAACAAATTCACACACTAACATCTTTCTATCCTCAAATAAAAGCGTCCTTTTGTATCAATCCGCACAAAAATTCGCATAAGTAAAAAAGGTTGGCAATCCAGCTAACCAATAGTAAAAATAAACAATATAACTATAGTTAATTTTTATTAATAAAGCAAGTATTTTTTCTAGCATTGCTTTTTATTCAGCTTTGTGGCAATTCTGGGGCGATATTTGTTAGGAGAGTTTAGCATGCCGTCTTCATTGGAACGTAAATGTGTGGAACATGGATTGAAAATGACCGAGCAGCGGAGGGTGATTGCGCAGGTGCTTTCGGCTTCTGATGATCATCCTGATGTGGAATTATTATGCCAGCGCGCCAATCAGATTGATAAACAAATTAGTGTGGCGACGGTTTATCGTACCGTGCGGTTGTTTGAAGAAGCGGGGATTATTGATCGACATGATTTTGGTGATGGTCGGGCGCGTTATGAGGAAAATAGTGAAGATCACCATGACCATTTAATTGATTTAAAATCTGGGGAAGTGATTGAATTTTCCAACCCGAAGATTGAGCAATTGCAAGAAGAAATTGCTAAGGAATTGGGCTTCCGTTTGGTTGGGCATCGTTTGGAATTATATGGGGTGAAGTTGGATGCTTGATAATTTATTTGCGAATCTGACGAAATCTTTTCCGCCCATAACTCAGGGGGATTTTACGGTTCGTTTGGCGCAAAATGCAGAAGAAATTATATTAGCGCAACAATTGCGCTTTGTGGTGTTTTGTGAAGAAAAAGGCGCCAAACCTTCGCCCGAGATGTTGGCTACGCGCAGTGATTTTGATGATTTTGATGAAATATGTGATCATTTATTAGTAATTTATCACCCCATAGATAAGCCGGTAGAAGTGGTGGGGACTTATCGCTTGTTACGTGGTGAGAAAATGCCGATCATTGGGCGTTTTTATAGCGAGAGTGAGTTTGACGTTGCTAAACTCAAAAAATCGGGTTTGCGCTTGTTGGAATTAGGGCGTTCTTGCGTGCGCGAGGATATGCGTAGCAAAGTGGTGATGCAATTATTATGGCGCGGCATTGGCGCTTATATTGCTGAACATAATATTCAGATGATGTTTGGTTGCGGAAGTTTTACGGGAGTTAATCTGCAAGAACATGCGGTGGAATTGTCTTATCTTTATCATTATCATTTAGCGCCTGATGCTATTTCGCCGCGTGCAGTAGCATCGCATTATGAAAATATGCATATTTTGCCCAAAGAGGCGATTGATGCTAAAAAAGCATTTTTGAATATGCCCGTGTTAATTAAAGGTTATTTGCGTCTTGGTGGCATGGTCGGAGATGGGGCTTTTGTGGATAGGGAATATAATACTACCGATATTTGCATTCTCGTGCAGACCGAAGGGGTGGGGGATAAATATGTTGCGCGGTACGGCGCATGATGTTTATCCGCCTGCCGTTATTGTTGCTGTGGGTGTTGGCAAGCTTGCTGGTCTTGCCGTTCTTTCCGCGCGCTAGACGTTGGCTGTGTGCGGCTTTGTTGCGCATTTTGAGCATTGATGTACAGGTGAGTGGAAAAATCGTTGCTGCGCCTGCTTTGGTGGTGGCAAATCATTGTAGTTATTTGGATGTAGCCTTGCTGGGAGCGCAGCGCGAGATGTGTTTTACGCCCAAAAGTGATGTGCGCTCTTGGCCGTTATTTGGTTATATTGCCGTTTTGTTTGGGTCGATATTTGTGAATAGAAGCCCAAGCAAAGCAAAAATTGCCCAAATTGCTTTGTTGGAAAAATTAAAAACGGAGATTTTGGTTTGTGTTTTTCCCGAAGGGACGACTAATGATGGGCGGCATTTATTGCCGTTTAAATCTTCACTCTTTAGCTTGGTGGAGGCTTCGGATAATCTGCCCGTGCAGCCGATTACCATAAAATATTTATCTTGCGATGGCGAACCGATGAATGAGGTGACTTGGCCGCAAATAGCCTGGTATGGGGATGCTACTTTTGTGGCGCATTTTTTGGGGGTTTTGCGGTTTCGGAAAATAAAAGCGAGCTTGTATATTCATGAGCCGATTTATAATCAGGTAGGCGAAGGGCGTAAGGAGCTGGCAGCACGTTGTTTTGAGCTTATAAAGGATAAATTATGAGTAAGTTAGTCGAAATATTCCCTAGTGATAATTTGCAAATTTCGATTGCATATGCCACGGAAAATAATTTTACTGGTAAGCCAGTTTATGCGCGTGCGGCGTGTTTTTTGCACCCAGCAGCGGCGCAGGCGTTGCAAAAAGCGTTGGCTATCGCGGAAGAATTGGATTTGGGGCTAAAAATATTCGATGCTTATCGTCCCACGGAAGCGCAGTGGAAATTGTGGGAACATACGCCTGATCCCAATTTTTTAGCGCCTCCTGAGCGTGGTTCACCGCATTCACGCGGGGTGGCGGTGGATTTAACCTTGCTGGATGCTGAAGGTTATGAATTGGATATGGGTACTGCGTTTGACGCTTTTACTCCCCTATCGCATCATGGAGCTACCGGGATTTCCGCGGAGTGTCAGCAAAATAGGCTGTTGTTGCTGGGGATAATGACTTGTGCGGGCTGGGATTTTTACCGCAATGAATGGTGGCATTATCAATTGTTTAATAGCCGAGAATTTCCGCTGATTAGTGATGCGGAGTCGGGCGTGGGGATGATGTAGATAGATATGCAAAAAATAATCATCTGGTTTTTATGCTTTTCTACGTTTGCGTCAAATGGTTACGCTAGTCCTAATGCCGAAATTTGTACGCCGACGATTAAAAATGCGGTTGTGGTTTTGGAAAAAAACATCGAGCCAGTGTGGATACGCAAAACACATATTAGTGATGCTTACGTAACTCCTGATGCACCGGTGGCGGCTTATCGAATCGGGGATAAAACTTGCCTAAATATAACTCATAATGTTAGTGCGCGAGTTTGTGGAAAATCCTTGTTTGATTTAAACCACTCTGCGGAAATAGTTTATCGCTCGCCTGAAAACCCAGAATTCCCTTTGTTTGATTATCGTAACTGGTTGTTTTCTCCTTATGTGGTTAATGATAAGACCCTCGTCGCTTTGGCACATTCGGAATGGTATGATTGTTTGAAATTCACCAGTGGTTCGCCATTATCTTGTAAAATTGGTAATAATCAATCTAATAGCTGGTCGAACGCGATAAGCGCTTATCAATCGGATGATGCAGGAAAATCTTGGAAAAGGACGGGAATTGTTCAAAGTTTTGACTATTACCCCTCTGCATTTGCCAATATCTGGCCCCATAAAATGATAAATTTTGGTTTTTTCCATCCGTCGAACATTATTCGTGATGGTAATCGTTATTATGCGTTTGCCAATTATACTAAGCGCGACCCTAATAACGCTGAACCAACGGAAAGAGGGATGATCTTATTAAGTACGGCAGATATTTTGCGCGGCAAATGGGAGCAGCTTGCTGCAAACGGAGAATTTTCGGTGCAAGCGCATAATGGTATGGTGGTGGATGGAACTACTAATTGGAATCAGGCAAATGTTTCGTGGAATAGTGCTTTGTGCCAATATTTGATATTGTTTTGGGATGGCTCCAAATCTCGGCTGATGTCCACCACCACTCCGAGTTTAGCAAATATAAAATTTTCCCAACCGCAAGAAGTGAAAAATCAGCTGATTTTGCAAATAGCGGGGAATGAACATTTGGGCTTTGCGGGGTATAATTACCCCACCGCACATTTTGACCCTAATTCTCGTTCCGCTAATTTTGAAACGACGGGGAAGGATTTCTTTGTTTTTACTAATTCATTTAATGCGAAGAATATTATGGAGAGAGATATTTATCGGATTTCTGCGCATATTGAGGATTATCAATAGTTTTTAAAAAGGGTAAATGCTTGTTTTCATTGGTAATTTGCTTTGTGTGTTTTTAATGAAAGCTTCTAACTCATAAAATTCATGGTTATCTATATGTCCATCACAACGAATTTTTTGACCAATCTTTTTGATTTGATCGGCTATTTCGATATTGTCTATCTTATTATCTTGTTTAGATTTTTTATCTTTTGATGATTTTGGGGGTGCGGTTTCTTCAGGCATTTCTGCATATTTTTTATTTTTGGTATCTTGTGCAGTTATAGTGTTATCAGGCGCTACTGATAGGCTGATAGTTTGACTGCTCGTTATATGTTTATTATTATGTTTGATTGTGGTAATTGCTAAATAATTGTTTCCAATAAAGATATCTTTGGCTGTGTGGTCGGTTTCTTTTGTTTGTGCGGCAAATATTGAGCTATTTGACTGGTTGCAACTTTTTGGTTTTGATTTATTGCCCATGATTTTCTCTAAAATTCTACTACTTATTAATAGATGTATATACCTTAATTTTATTACGTTATGATGACAGGCAGGATAAAAAATTAAGATTATCAAATAAAAATATTGCTTTTTGTGGTAAACTTGTTTAAAAAGCGTCCCCTTATATACTTGTTGTCCTCAAAGGAAAAATACTATGAAAGCTGATATACATCCAGATTACCACAAAATCACCGTTGTGATGACTGATGGCACTAAATTTGAAACTCGTTCGGTTTGGGGCAAAGAAGGTGACGTTTTGCAATTAGACGTTGATCCTAAAACGCATCCAGCATGGGTTGGTGGTGTACACTTTAAGAAAACTGGTCAGATGGATAAATTTAATAATAAATTTGGTAAATTCAATTTTGGTGGAACTATCCCCGGTTCAAATGGTGCTGCGGCAACTACTGGTGATGATGAATCTGCTGCTTAAGTTTACTGTTAGATAATATTAAAAAATCCCTGCTGTTAAGCAGGGATTTTTTTTGCGTCTAATTCTGTTGGCAGCGCATTTGCCCAAGCAGAAATGCTGCCTGCGCCCATACATACCACAAAATCTCCTGCTTGCGCTTTTTCGGTGATTATCTGCGCGAGGGCGGATTCATTTTCTAGAGCGAATACTTGGCGGTGCCCATGGCGTTGTAAGCCTTCCACTAATGCTTGTTTATGAATGCCTTCTAGTGGGGCTTCCCCCGCGGAATAGACATCCGCAACGATAACTATATCCGCATCGTTAAAGCAGGTGCAGAATTCTTCAAATAAATCACGTAGGCGTGAATAACGGTGAGGTTGTACCACGGCAATCACTTTGTTTTTGGTCGCTTGGCGTGCGGAAGATAAAGTAGCGGCGATTTCTACTGGGTGGTGGGCGTAATCATCAATGATAGTGATATTATTCACTTCTCCCGTTTTGGTGAACCTACGCTTTACGCCGCCAAATCCGGCAAAGCCTTTGATTATCTTGCTAGTCGGCACGCCAATTTCTCGGGCTACGGCTAACGCGGCGAGGGAATTCAGCAGGTTATGTCTGCCAAACATGGGCAGTTTTAAATCTTTAATTATTTCACCTTTGCATTCTACATCGCAGATTTGCAAATTATTTTCTATGCGGATATTTACCGCGCGAATATCGGCTTGGGGATTAGTTCCGTAAGTTATTATGCGTCTATCTTGCACTTTGCCCACCAAAGCTTGCACCTCTGGATGGTCGATACATAGCACCGCAAAACCATAAAACGGTAGGTTTTCGATGAATTGTAAGAAGGCAGCGCGCACGCCATCAAAAGAACCGTAATAATCCAGATGTTCAGGGTCAATATTGGTGATAACTGCGATAGTTGCTGGTAGGCGGATAAATGTACCATCGGATTCATCCGCTTCTACCACCATCCACTCGCCTGAGCCAATGCGTGCATTGGTGCCATAAGCATTGATAATGCCGCCATTGATAACTGTGGGGCTCATGCCGCCTGCATCTAATAAAGTAGCAGTTAGCGAGGTGGTGGTGGTTTTGCCATGCGTGCCAGCAATGGCAATGGTCATTTTTAGCCGCACTAATTCCGCCAGCATTTCGGCGCGGCAAACTACGGGAATGCGGCGCAGACGAGCGGCGATAATTTCGGGGTTGTCGTCTTTTACGGCCGAAGATTTTACTAGTACTGCGGCATTTTCTAAATTTTCGGATTTGTGCCCAATATGCACGACAATGCCCATTTTGCGTAGGCGCTCAACATTGGCACTTTCAGCAACATCGGAACCTTGCACTTTATAACCCGTATTATTCAAAATCTCAGCAATGCCGCTCATGCCAATGCCGCCAATGCCGACAAAATGGATGATGCCAATATTTAGCGGTAAATGGTGGGAGAGTGGTAAAGTTTTTAAAGGTAAGATGGTCATTTTTCTGGTTCCAGATTTTTTATTTTTCGTTGAGATTAGGAATAGTCGAACTATTTGCAATTATCAATATTTAGGTTGCAGTAAACTCCCTCTCCCTCTGGGAGAGGGTCGGGGTGAGGGAAGTTTCAAAAAATTTGAATTCTTTCTTTGAGTTGATGGTTCCCTCACCCCAGCCCTCTCCCAGAGGGAGAGGGAGTTAGTGCAGAAATTGGGCGGCGGCTTGTGCCATTACTGATTCCTCATCGGCAGGAATAATATTTACGATGATTTTGCTGTTGGGGCTGCTGATTATGCTGGCATGTTCAGCATTTGCTGGTTCATTTAGTTCTACTCCCAGCCATTTTGCGTGCTGGCAGATACGCGTGCGCATATTGGCGGAATGTTCGCCAATTCCGCCGGTGAATACTAAGCGGTCTAGTCCGCCCAATGCTGCCGCTAGTGAGCCTATCTCGCGCCCTGCGCGGTAGGCAAATAGAGTTAGGGCTTCTTCTGCCGCTGGGCTGGGGCTGGCTTCTAGCGTGCGGAGGTCTGCGCTGATGCCGGATACTCCTAATAATCCTGATTCTTTATATAAAATTTGTGCTATTTCTGCAAAAGAGCGATTTTCGGTTTGTGCGAGATATAATACTACGCCTGCATCTAAGCTGCCGCAGCGTGTGCCCATCATCAGCCCATCTAGTGCGGAAAATCCCATGCTGCTGGCGATGCTTTTGCGCTGTAACATAGCGCACATGCTAGCGCCATTGCCTAAATGGGCGGCAATTACTTTTTCATCTGGTTTATCAATTAGTTGATTGGCAATGTTTTGATAAGAAAGCCCATGGAATCCATAGCGGATAATGCCTGCATCTGCATAGCGCCGTGGGAGGGCAAATAAGCTGGCTAAATGTGCTTGTGTGCGGTGAAATGCCGTATCAAAACAAGCGATTTGTGGGAGTTCTGGCAGTAATTCTTGCAGGGCTTTTATGGCGGCTAAAGCGGGTGGTTGATGTAGCGGAGCCAGAGGGGTAAGTTCTTGTAAATCCTTGAGTATTTTTTTATTGAGCAGCACAGGATCCGCATAGTTTTTTCCGCCATGCACTACGCGGTGCACGGCGACATCTATTTTTAAATCTCGCAAAGTTTTATGTTTCGCTAATTCATCTAAAATATTTGCTAAATCTGCTGAAATATCTTCGTGCCTTTCAGTCTGCCCAGATATTTTGCGCTCTGCTCCGATGAATAAGGCATATTTTAAACTGGAAGAACCTGCATTGAGGGTGAGGATGTTCATAAGGTTTCCATACTAAAATCAACCAATTTCCTTCTGCCGTGCGTATAATAATGCTAGTGCGCAAGATGCCATGCGTGCATCGCCGCGCCCTGCTGCGCGGCTGGTTAGGATGATGGGTACGCGGGCGCCGAGTACAATGCCTGCGCCTTCTACGCCCGACATAAAACGCATTTGTTTATAGAGCATATTGCCAGATTCTATATCAGGGGCGACGATGATGTCGGCATCACCTGCTACTTGGGAGATAATGTTTTTTGCCGCCGCCGCCTCTTTGGAAACTGCGTTGTCGAAGGCTAATGGACCATCGAGCAAGCCGCCAGTTATTTGTCCGCGTTCGGACATTTTGCATAAAGCGGTGGCGTCTAGGGTGGAGGGGATTTTTTCGTCCACGGTTTCTACGGCGGAAACAATCGCGACTTTGGGCGTGCCCATACCGAGTGCGAGGAACAAATCAATCGCATTTTGCACGATGTCGCGTTTGTCACTTAGCGATGGTTTGATGTTAATTGCTGCATCGGTAATGAATAAAGGTTTGTAATAAACCGGAACATCCATGGCAAAAACATGGCTCATGCGGCGGTTAGTGCGGAGTCCGCCGGTGCGGCTGACTACCGCTTCCATTAGTTCTTGCGTGTGTAATTTGCCTTTCATCAAGGCTTCTACTTCGCCAGAACTTGCCATGGCAACCGCTTTTTCGGCGGCTGCGTGGCTATGTTCGGTATGCACGATTTTATAGCCAGAAATATCAATATTGTTTTCCGCCGCGCATTCGCGAATTTTTGCTTCACAGCCGACAAAAACAGGGATAATTAGTCCTGCTTTAGCGGCATCTACAGCGCCACCGAGCGAGCCAACATCGGCAGGGTGGACGATGGCGGTTAATAAAGGTTTTAAGCCGTCTTTGGCGAGCATTAATTGTTTATACCATAATCCGCCGCCATTTTCGTGTAATTCTACGCTGGGTAGCTCCACGCGGGGGCGTTTTATTTTCTCGGTGGGAGCAATCACTACTGATTCGCCGCTGATTACTTCTACGCCCATTTGATTTATGCAGCTGCATTGTAAGACGAGAATTTTTTTATCTTCATGCTTTTCGCTAACTAATACCTTCACGACTAGTGCATCACCTACCGCTACGGGAGCTTTGAAATGCAACGTCTGATTAAGGTAAATAGTGCCCGGTCCCGGTAGTTGCGTGCCTAAAACTGTGGAAATCAATGCGCCACCCCACATGCCATGGGCGATTATCTGGTGGAAACGGTCATTTTTGGCAAACTCCGCATCCACATGCGCTGGATTGACATCCCCCGACATCACCGCGAATAATTGGATGTCCCGCCAAGTGAGCACGCGGCTTAATTGGGCGGAATCTCCTACGGATATTTCAGCGAAGGTCTTGTTTTCTATATAGTTCATAATTGAAACATTCTGTAACAAAGTGTGAATTGTTAATTTTCTTCCTCTTATATACAGTACAATTGTATAAAGGCTCAAGGCTTTATAAAGGCTCAAGGGTTTAAAAAGCTTCAAGGATTTAAAAAAATATGAAATCAGCTAATTTGCAAAAAACACTGGGAAGTGCCGTTACCTGTTCGGGAATTGGTCTGCATAGCGGATTACCTGTGAGCATGACTTTGCACCCAGCTGAAGCAGATAGTGGGATTGTTTTTTGTCGTACAGATGTGGGTACCGAGGCGAGCATAATCAATGCGCGTTATCATTTGGTGACTGATACAATGCTCGGAACTACTTTGGAAAACGCACAGGGGGTACGTATTTCCACCATTGAGCATCTGATGTCTGCTTTTTGGGGTATGGGCATAGATAATGCTCTGGTAACTATCAACGGCCCAGAAATACCAATTATGGATGGTAGTGCTGAACCTTTTGCCTTTTTAATTGAATGTGCAGGTGTGGTAGAACAAAAAGCTCCGCGCAGAATTTTGAAGATAGATGCACCAATTACTGTGCGTGATGGTGATTCATGGGTTAAAGCTGTGCCGCATGAAGGGTTTATTTTAGATATCAATATTGATTTTGACCATCATCTGATTGCCAATCAACACGCGCATTATGATTTTTCTCCCCATTCTACAAAGTCGCAAACTTCCTTTAAACAAATAATTTCTCGGGCGCGTACTTTTGGGTTTAGCTCAGATGTCGAAAAACTAAAAAAAGCCGGGCTAGCACGTGGTGGTTCTTTGGATAACGCAATTGTGGTGGGCGAAAATAGCATCTTGAATGAAGGCGGATTACGCTTTGAAGATGAGTTCGTGCGCCATAAAGCCTTGGATTGCTTGGGAGATTTCTTTCTGGCAGGTATGCGGATTGAGGGGCATATCACCACTTCTCGCCCTGGGCATGGGGTAAATAATAAATTCCTAAAAGCATTATTCGCTCAGCGTGGTTCTTGGCATAGCGAACCACCCGCACAGATTATTTCGCTTAGTCGTATGCCAATGAGTGCCTCGGTTGCGCAAGCGTCACGCGCTTAGAACCTATCCATAAAAAAAGATTACTAACAGGCTCTAAGTTGTTGTTTGAAATTTATGAGTTTTTATGTTAGAATTACGACATACACGTTGGAGAGTGGTTATGGCGGCGATAACTTTTGATACTTTAAGAATAAACAACAATCTAAAAGCCCGCGGATTCACGGAAGAGCAGGCGGCTGTGCTTACGGAGACTGTGCAAGAAGCTATTAAGTTCGCCGTTGATACGCATGAACCACAAGATTTGGACGGGTTTGCCACCAAAGGTGATATTGTCGAAGTTAAAAATAATATTAAAGAATCAAGTGCCGAACTGCGCACAGAAATCAAAGAAGTACGATATGAAATTTTAAAATGGATGATTCCTTTGATTTTGGGTCTTTATGGTTTGATTGTATTCAAGAATTTTTAGTTTTTGGAAGTATTCATTTACAGAAATCACACACGCCCTCTATCATCAATCCTCGCGTAAGGCGAGTATTGATGATAGAGAGTTTTTTTGTTATATTTTAAAGAGATAAAAGCCCTCTTAATAATGCTGTCGTGCAGGTTAAGCCCTCTAAGAAAAATTACTGAAATTATCGTGGGTTAATGCCGCTAATTCGCTGTTAGTTACCCCATCCAGCCTTGCTACGAAAGTTAGGGCATCATCTGCCGCGGCTAAGCTTCCTGCATTTGCGGTTTCGGTTATTCTGGCAAGTCGTGCATCGGTTCCATTGCTGATTAATATGTAAAAAATATCGCTAGCCGCTACATCGTCGGCAATGCCGCTCAGGGCAGTGTAGATATTTGCCTCAGTAAAATCAGCGGTAGTGTTGGTAGCGACATATAGACCAATATCCGCTCCCAAAGTTTGTCCAGAAGTTCCATTGCCTAAGGCAAAGCCTGTACCTGCGCCGCGCAGGCTGGCACTGGTTAAGTCGGCGAAACTAAATACATCAAAGCCACTAAATGCATCGGTTATATGGAGGACATTAGTATCTACATCATCTATTTTGGCGATGTTAAAAGCAAAAACATCTACGCCAAGACCGCCCGTTACGCTATCAGCACCACCGCCGCCATTTATAGTGTCGCCCCCTGTGCCGCCGATGATAGTATCATTACCAATGCCGCCCGTTATAGAATCGCTACTTTCTCCGCCGTCAATGCTGCTGCCAGTAGTGCCGCCAACAATAGTATCATTACCTGCCGCACCATTGATGGTACAAACTCCTGTACCGCCAGTTATACTGTCTGCCCCGCCGCCGCCAGTTATTAAATCATTTCCTCCTGCGCCCGAAATAGTATCTCCGCCATCGCCAGCAATTATTTGATCGGCGTTAGTTGTGCCAGAAAGTGAAGCAGCGGTAAGCCCATTATTGGTAAGTAATACGGAGCCGTCACTAATGACAAAATTACTCGCGGTTAAGTTGCCTGTGTAACTTATAAAATCATATTCGCCATGACCAGTAGCATCATTAGCCACATTTAAAGATGCGCCTAAACCAGTTACCACTAAATCGGTGGCACTGCCGCCAGATAGGGTGATGCTTAAAATATCGGTGCTTTCAAAGCCAGCTAATTGCGTGGTAGCATTAGCCGCAAGCGCACTATCATCAATATTTATGGCATCGTTAGCCGCGCCAGCGTAAATTAGTAATGTGCTGGTGGCGCTGCGTGCTCCGCTGATGTTAAATTCATCTACTGCTGCGCCGCCATAAATGGTGAGGCTTTCCCCAGCGGCTAATGCCGCGGAAGAAGTGATAGTATCTGCCCCTGCGTTGGCATAAATTAAAGCATGGGCATTCGCATTTCCTGTTCCTACGAAAATAGTATCTGCGCCATCGGCGGAATCTGCGCTGCTACTGCCGCCAAAAATGCTCGAATTGCCTAAATGAGTGGTGATGTCGATGTAATCAGAACCTAGACCACCAGCCAGCACTAGATTGCCGCTAGAGCCTGTTCCTGCTGGGTCGCCATTTATAGTGTCGTCGCCGAGTCCGGCGTAAAGCGATTGGGTTACGCTGCTGCCAAAATCATCAAAAAAGATGGAATCATTGCCCGCATTGGCAAAAATATATGTAGAGCCCAGACCGCTAGTGATTACATCTGCCCCATCAGTAGTATCGCTAGTGCCTGCGCCGCCATAAACATATAAAGAACCTGTGCTAGAGCTGGCATCTACTGTATCATTACCGCTTCCGCCGATGACGGAGATAGTCCCTGCGGCTGCGCCAGTTATCACATCGTCATTGCCACTGCCTGTATGGATGGTGGCAGTTTTTCCTGTTGCCGTGGGGTCGGTGAAAATAATCGTGTCATTGCCTGCATTGCTATAAATCGTATTATTGCCGCTGGATGCTCCGCCGCCATTGATTGTTATATTATCTGAACCATCGGTTGAATCAGCCGTTCCTGCACCGCCATAAATGGTGTTGTCGCCATTGCCTGTAGTAATTATGTCATCCCCACCCATGCCATAAATTACGTGGTTTTCGTCTAAGCTGCTGCCATTTGCGGTAACTAAATCCAGCGACTCGCCAGTTAGCTGGGCTAAATCATCGTTAGTTGTTGCGGTGTTTGCATCGCCAACCAGTAAAGATGAGCCATCTGCAAAAACAAAATTGCTGCTGGTGAGTTGCTTTAAACTAGTGCCAGAAAGAGTGACGTATGAAGTGGCTATGCCTGCACTGATTGCCTCTATATAAAGGCTGGTTGCGCTTGCTTGGGTAAATCTATAGCTAGTTGCTGAGTTCGCAAAATTCAAAATATCCGTGCTAGAATTAAAGCTGATAGTTGTGCTTGCGTGGTCAGAAAAATTAAATGTGGTCATGTGTAATCCATTATTTAATAATAAATTTTGTGAATATCTCAGTTACTTGCTCAAGGGAGATGGTGCGGCAAACTTCTGCTTGTCCAATGTTTTTTGCTACTATAAAGGTTAGTTGATTATTTTCCACCTTTTTATCATGCAAACAATGTTTAGCTAAATCTTTTGCTGACCAAGCTTGGTTTATCGTGGTTGGCAGTCCCACCATTTGCAGATGTTTTTGTAATTTTTCTGCTGCGCTCTTAGGGCAGATGCCGATTTTGTGGGATAATTCCAAAGCCATCAGGCAGCCAATTGCCACTGCTTCACCGTGTAACCATAAATCACCATAATT
This sequence comes from Alphaproteobacteria bacterium UBA6149, assembly GCA_002423155.1. GTDB lineage: Bacteria > Pseudomonadota > Alphaproteobacteria > Rickettsiales > UBA998 > UBA6149. Next base: position 2,265 of record DIUV01000042.1, on the reverse strand, counting down.
ATTTTCTTTTTCCAGCGCATGCCCAAAAGTATGCCCCAGATTTAGTAAGGCGCGTAAATCTTTGGTTTCTTTTTCGTCTGCCATGACGATTGTTGCTTTTGCTTGGCAGGATTTATAAATTGCTTCACTTAAATAGATATTATTGCCGTTTAATAATTTCACTGCGTGTTGCTCAAGCCATTCAAAAAAATCTGCGTCGTTTATCAACCCATATTTCATTATTTCCGCATAGCCTGCGAGCATTTGGCGTGGAGCTAAGGTGCAAAGCGTGCTGATGTCGGCTATGACCGCTAGGGGCTGATAAAAACTGCCAATCAGGTTTTTTCCATGTTGGCTATTAATTGCAGTTTTTCCGCCGACGGAACTATCTACTTGCGCTAATAAAGTAGTGGGTATCTGCACAAACGGAACGCCCCGTAATAAAATGCTTGCGGCAAATCCCACGGCATCACCCACACAGCCTCCTCCGAGGGCTAATAAAGTAGTCTTACGGTCAGGACGCAGCGCAAGCAAGCGCTCTAATAATTTTTCTAATTCGCCAAAAGACTTAGTGTTCTCGCCCCCTTCGGTGAGGATTAGATCGTAAACGATATTTTCAGCATCAAGGCTGGATGTTAATGTTGCACAGAAATTCTCCTCCACTTCATTATCTGCCAATTTACTATCAGCAATAATAATAACTCTTTTTTGGGGAATGATGTTTTTTAGTAAGCTGCCTGTTTGTGCCAGCAAGTTCTCACCAATATAAATTGGATAGCTGTGGTGGGTAAGGGTTACATTTACAGTTTTCATCATACGCACCTGTTTTTATTAGACTTCCTCTTTTTCTCGCTGTAGCAATGCATCTGCGCGGTTTTTTCTTCTTCAGAATCCTCAACGAAGCCGCTACGCTGCGGTTATTCATCAGAAAGAAACGACTCAGCTACATCACTACAACAAGAAAAAAAGGAAGTCTATTTTCTAATTAAACTGAGCTTCTTTTAGTAGTTTTATAATACGCTCCACCACTTTTTTATGCTCGGCATTGTCGCTGGGCACGGTGTAGTCTGCTTGGGCATAAACGGGATAACGTTCTTCCATTAATTTTTCTAAGATAGCTCGTTTATCGCCTTTTTCTAGCAGGGGGCGGATATTAGTAGTGCGACCATTGCGGCGAGAAACTCTATCAACCAGCACGTCTAAATCTGCGTGTAACCAAATAGAAATAGCTTTTTCTTTGATTTGTTTGCGGATTTCTGGGTTCATCCATGCGCCGCCACCTGTGGCGAGAATTTTAGGTTCTTCCTCGTCTAATAATCGGGTTATTACGCGTTGTTCTAAATCACGAAATATTTTTTCGCCGTGAATTTCAAACACATCAGGAATGCTGCATCCTGCCGCCGCTTCTATTTCGTGATCGGAATCTTGGAAAGAAACTTCTAAGGTGGATGCCAGCCGTTTGCCCACAGTAGTTTTGCCCGCCCCCATCAGCCCAACTAGCACGATGGTTTTTTTGAGCAAGAAAGATTCGGTTATTGCTTTGGAAGAATTTATATTTTGGGGCATGTTTATAGTGGTTCTCCTTTAAAATCATACTAAAATTTCCAGAACCACTATAAGGTTTGCGACTGCAAACCCGCCAATCGTTTGGCGTAAGCCTTAGTGGCGTCTGAACGTCTCCTTTATTTTCGGTACGAAAATAAAGGAGAAATTATATATTTTGATGCTATTGCGTATTTGTTTATTTTGCTATAAATAGCACTATTGATAAATTATGGATGAAAATCAAGCGTCATGAAAATTTTTGCAATTATTTGTCTCGGTGTAGTTCTTGGTTCGGTGTTATGGTTAGGTTTATATAATCCGCCCGTTAGTAGCAAATCGGTAGAGCAAATCCTACCTGCGAGCCAGTTTATTAGCGGTGACGCGGCGCAACCTAACGCAAAAAAGTAAATTTTTTGCTAAATAAAACATTTATTACATAAGCACTACCCGTCGTCATCCCCGCCCAACCTTTGTTTGAGAAAGAGGGGCGGGGATCTCGAGATACAAAAAAGACCGAATTTGTAGCCCGAGATCCCCGCACAAGGCGCACTACTGTCCAATAAAGATAAGCTGTTGTTATATTTACATCAACAATACTGCCAGTTTATGATGTATTTGTGTAAACAGGACTTAAAAATGAAACGCGGACTGCCCCCTCTCCCTTTGGGAGTGGGACGGGGTGAGGGTAGTATCCACAGGAGTGATGTTGTTGGTTATAAAAAAGCTAGAAAATACTTTTTC
>DIUV01000048.1:70989-99531 GCA_002423155.1 Alphaproteobacteria bacterium UBA6149 | reverse complement strand
GGACACAAAAAAGACCGAATTTGTAGCCCCAGATCCCCGCGCAAGGCGGGGATGACGACGGAGAGTGCTGATATATATTGATAATTTTCCTTGGACAGTAGTGCGTGCAGACGGGAATCCCTTTTTCCACTTGTTAATGCTTCGTTTTAGTTGAGAGAGATTCCCGTCTGCACGGGAATGACGACGGAGAGAGCGGTTTTGAGAAATAAATATTGTTTTTTCAACGGCTTCACAATATTAACGGTACTATCGTGTAGGGTGTTCATGTATCTAATTCTTAAAGCGAATGACTATATATTTTAATCATTTGTACGATTGACTTTTATGTTAAACAAGGTTACAAATAATTAACTTTTTCATAAAATAGTAAATAATTGGTTTACAATGTCCCTGCCTTCAAAGACTGAAAATTATGATATTATCTTGCCAGACACTCAATTAGAACCAGCAAAAGAGGCACAAACCAGCTATTCCATCAGCAAAATTCGTTATGCCAGCCGCCTAGGCGCCAATGGGCTTTTTTGTTGCGCGGCAATAAATTCTGGATTTACCGGAAAAGAAGAAATTACCATTAATGGGGTTACTGCCCAAAAGCCTTATTTGGGTACTTTGTTTACTGAAAATGGCACACGCTGGGCGGTTATGCTCTTGCGTATTGAAGGTGATTTAGCATTAGATAGTCTAGAAATCACCATTGCTAATGAGCAAAGCACCACTTGCTGGCTGCATGAATTAGCCCTAGATTCTGGTGATTCAGACTATCGTGATACTTTAGCAAAAAATTTCCTTGGCAGCTTGGGAAAAGCAGAATTAAAAAAGATTCTAACCCTATTAGTAAAATTTTCGGGCTTACAAACTAAAATAACCAGCGATCTAAATTATATAAATATATGTAAAATATGCCGTATAATGTTATCGGCGGAAGAAATAACTGTTTTTCGTGCCCTCTGGTTGATGCCCCATATTTTATATATGGAAGTTGGTTTACCTGCACAAAATTATACGCAACCCAAATTACTAAATATTGGCAATGACAATATTTTTTCTGGTGCATCGAAAGTGCAAATACTACCAGCAGAAGCGAGCAACAACCAATTAACTTACGGAGTAATAACCGTATTTAATCGCCGCAATGCCATGGATTTAGTTAATAACGGCAATATTTCCTTATTAAATAATGACCAGGTTTTACCTTTGCAAAAAATCATCTCTATTGAGGCAAATATACGCCCATTTTTGCAATATTTATTGCAATTATCCGAACCAATCCGCTTATTTATCCGCGACTTTGTAAATAGCGCATTATTAGAAAATGCACCCAAAGATGCTTTAACCAGCAATGTCTCGCGGAGTTTACAATTATATTTACTGCCTGCCCATAGCTCGGTTTACAATAAAAACGAGCCCTTTGGTATGAATGTGGAAACTTTATTACCGCTAGATAGTCAGGGTGTGTTTTTGTCTGGCTGGGTACATGATCCTTTGCATTTAATTGAAAAAATCACCCTAGTTTCGGATTTAGGTTTCTCCATCCCCATTTTCAATAAAATGCAGTATTTTGCGCGCCCAGATGTGCTGGAACTATATGAAAATTCGCCTTTTTCCAGTAGCAATGAATTATCAGGCTTTGTCGCTTTTGTGGAATATCCAGAATATATTCATAAAGCATTGGAAAATGGACATTCTTGCTTTTCTTTCCGCCTGCAAGTTAGTTTAAAAAGTGGAATTAATAATATTATTTCCTCTAAACCTGAAATGTTTGATTGTTTTTCAGCACGTTGGAAACTACTGAATTATTGCGCTAATTTTATAAACAAAGACGACGCAGCAATGAGTAATGTACGCGATGCCGCGGTGATTTTGCAAAATCTTTGTGCCAAACAAGCACGAGTGCAAAAAACTATGCAATTTGGGGCAGTGGTAGAACAACCACAAGCTACGATTATTGTGCCACTTTATAAAAAACTAGAATTTTTACCCGCACAAATCGCCCATTTTGCCAATGATGCTTTTATGCGCAATTGCGAAATTATTTATGTATTAGATTTCCCTCCCCAAGAACAAGAAGTTATTAATCTCTTGGAAAAACTACATAATATTTACAAAATTTCGATTAGCTTGTTAGTGCTTTCCCATAATGCTGGTTATGCAACCGCCAACAATCTCGCCGCTGATTATGCAAGAGCAGAGCATATATTATTATTAAACTCGGATGTAGTGCCCATAGAAAATAATTGGTTAGCCAATATGTTAGATTTCTATAGAGCGCATGAAGCGATAGAAGGTATCGGAGCATTAGCCCCTAAATTATTATATGACGATAATTCCATCCAACATGCGGGAATGTATTTTGCCCTAGATGCAGGGCGCAGTTTTTATGAGAATCTGCATTATTATAAAGGCTATCCAGAAAATTATGCGAGTTCTAATGAAAATAAAATCGTTCCAGCGGTTACTGGCGCATGCCTGTTGATTTCCCGCGATAAATTTATGGAAGTGGGTAAATTTTCAACTGATTTTATTATTGGTGATTTTGAGGATTCCGATTTATGCCTAAAATTATCTGCACGCGGGCTTGTGCATTATTATTTTGCTGATAGCAAACTTTATCATTTTGAACGTCAGTCGATGAATTCTATCGACGAAACCAACTCTGCCCGTTATTGGTTAAATTCATCGTTGCAATATGCAAAATGGGGCGTGGCAATTAACAGTTTAATGAGTAAATATGCATAAGAAAAAAGTCTTAATCATCGCCCATAACCACCCAGAATTATTCCCCGGTGGTGCAGAAATTTGTGCTTATCGCCTATTTTTGGAGCTAAAAAAAAGCAAAGAATATACCCCCGTTTTTCTCGCCGCCACGGGCAGAGAAAGCCGTGAGGCGCATGTGGGCACTCCTTTTATGTCTTTAGAAGGTCGCGCGGATGAGTTTTTATTCTGGGGTGATAATTTTGATTATTTCAATCAATCACAGCGCGAAGCCAGTTTTTTGCATCGTGATCTAGCAAGATTTTTAAGCGAGCAACGCCCGGATATTATTCATCTTCATCATACACTACGTATCGGGGTAGATGCTTTACAGATTATTCGCAATATAGTCCCCAAAGCGATGATTATTTACACCCTGCATGATTTTATTCCTATGTGTCATCGTGATGGGCAGATGATAACTAGTAAAAATAATAATTTATGCGATTCTGCCTCCTCTTCCAAATGCCATCAATGCTTCCCCTCCATTCCTTCCGCTAATTTTAAATTGCGGGAAAGTTTTATTAAAACCCATTTTAATCTGGTGGATAAATTTGTATCACCCAGTCATTTGCTGGCGGATAGATTTATTGATTGGGGAATTCCCAAAGAAAAAATGTATGTTATTGAAAATGGTGTGGAAATCGCCGCCCCGGCTCCATACCGTCCACAAATAAAACATGGCAGACGCGATAAATTCGCCTTTTTTGGACAAATTTCCCCGTATAAAGGCACGTTATTATTGGTAGAAGCCGCGCAAATTTTGCAAGCGCAGGATGAAAAAGAATTCAAAATAGATATTTATGGCAATGTTGCTTTGCAGACTGATGAGTTTAAAGAAAAATTCCAGCTTCGGTTAAAAGAAGCCAGTCATAATGTTAGTTATCATGGTATTTATGAGGCAAAAGATATTGCGCAACTCATTAAAAATGTTGATTGGGTGGTGGTTCCTTCTATCTGGTGGGAAAACTCGCCTTTAGTTATTCAAGAAGCCTTCCAGCATCGCCGTCCAGTTATTTGCAGCAATATTGGCGGCATGGCAGAGAAAGTAGAAAATGAAGTGACTGGTCTGCACTTCCGTATGGGAGATGCGCAGAGTCTGGCGGAAACCATGCAACGCGCCATGAATGAAAAAGGTCTGTGGGAGCGTTTAACCACGTCGATTCCCCTGCCCTTTAGAATATCTGATTGTATGAATAGTTACTCAATACTTTATGAAGGTAAAGCATAGTGGAAAAAAATTCTCAGGAAAAAATTTTAGTAGTTGGTGGCGCCGGTTATATTGGCTCACACATGGTACGCTGTTTAAAAGATAATGGTCTAATACCCGTAGTTTTAGACAATCTCTCCAGCGGCAATGCGCAAGCGGTGGGCGATGCAGAACTAATTGTCGGTGATTTAGGTGACAAAAATTTGCTGGATAAGATTTTCAGCAAACATCAATTCTCGGGAGTAATGTTATTTGCCTCCTTCATTCAAGTGGGTGAATCGGTGGTTAATCCGCAAATTTATTATGAAAATAACGTGGCACGCACCATTACTTTACTAAATTCCATTGTAAAACATAAAATACAAAACATTATTTTTTCTTCTACGGCGGCAATTTTTGGTAATCCTGAATATGTTCCCATTGATGAAAAACACCCCAAAAACCCTATCAATCCATACGGGCGCAGCAAATTGATAGTGGAGCAAATTTTAGCGGATTATAATCAAGCTTATGGTTTGCGTTTTGGTTGTTTGCGCTATTTCAACGCCGCAGGAGCACAAGATGATGGTTCGATTGGTGAATGTCATGAGCCAGAAACCCACCTGATACCGCTTATTTTGCAAGCAGCCGCAGGCAGAAGAGCCAAAATTACCGTTTTTGGTGACGACTATAACACTAAAGACGGAACCTGTGTGCGTGATTATATTCATGTGATGGATTTAGCAGATGCACATTTATTGGCATTACGCAAATTACAAGCTGGTTTAAATCACGCTCATTTTAATTTAGGCACCGGAACGGGCTATACGGTGATGGAAGTAATTGAAACCACCCGTAAAGTAACTAGGAAACCCATAGAAGTAGAAATTTCCGCCCGCCGCGCTGGCGACCCAGAATCTTTAATTGCCGATGGTAGCGCCGCCCGCAAAGAACTGGGCTGGAATCCTAAAATTTCGGATTTAGAGACGATTATTAAACATGCCTGGGGTTGGGAGCAAAAATTCAATAATCGTTGGGGATGATTGGTTTTATGGTTATATTTCCTACATTACACGACAGAATTATTAACATGGCATTTATATGTTGAAATATAATAAAAAAATCACTCTCTCAGTCGTCATCCCCGCCTTGCGCGGGGATCTTAGGCTACAAATTCGGTCTTTTTTGTATCCCGAGATCCCCGCGCAAGGCGGGGATGACGACTGAGAGTGCTGATATATATGGATAATTTATTTGGACAGTAGTGCATCTGCACGGGAATGACGACGGATATATTTATTATAAAAACAAACAAATTAACAAAAATATTGCATAGAGAAAAATATGTCAGCCTTAATAAGTAAAACTAACGAGCGTATTTATTATATATTACTTGATGATAGCACAATATTTCTGTGGGCACGTGCGCCACAATCTGGGGGTGATTTATCTGTTTTAGTAAATAATGATATTAAAGTGGTAGATAGCGCATATTTTTCCGTTGGCGATGCTTTATTTGCGTATGCATTACTTTCTGGCAATGCCATAAAATGCAAACAAGAAGTAGAATTATCTCTGTCCACTCCTGATGAATTATTTTCCAGCTTCCGCGGTAATTTTTTAAGCAATTTAGATCAACGTGAGCGCTTGCTACATATATTTGGCATTATGTCCACCATTGATCATGAAAGATTTTTGACCATTTTGGTTAATCTGGTAGCAAAATTTAACCAGTTAAATAAATCTGATATTTTCCGTTCTTTTTGTGCAAATCTGCGAGAAAAAATCACTTCCGCTCCTTTTCATATAACGGGTAGCTTCTGGCTTAATAAAAATGCTTTATATTTTGAAGGAAATAGCGACCAAAACCGACCTTTTGGGGAGCCGATGATATTTTTCACCTCTGATGATGCAGTGGGATATTCGGTTTCGCGCTTTGTGCAATTGTCAGAAAAACATTTTGCCTTTATAGCAGTATTTAAAGATGAAGATGCTTATAATCACGCCCAGCAAGGCAGCTTTGCCTATATTACCAACGGAAAACCCGTGCCCATCCAAGGTATTAGCAATCATCTAACCGCAGGGCTAGATTTTTTCCAATATCTAAGTTCTAAATCCGCGCATCATAAGCAGAATATTCGCAATATCATCTGCCAAAGCCTGATTGATTTCACCTCGAAGCAAAATATCATTCCCATTCGCGAATTCTTACAAAAATTGCAATTATATGTAGATTCTCCAGCCATTTATTGCAACAACGCTAGCGATCCATTCAACATTCATTTTGAAACTATCATTCCACTTGGTTGCGATGGAGTATTCATCTGTGGATGGATGCGTGACCCTTATAATTTATTAGAGTCAATCGACGTACATTCCGCTTTAGGCTTTTCCTTCCCCCTTGGCGATGCGTTATTTAAAATAAAACGTCCAGACGTGCAAGCCGCTTTTGCCAGCAGCATTCATGGTGGTTTTGATGAGGATATGGGCTTTGTAGCCTTTGCCCCACTGCCAGAACATTATGCAAAAATGCTCAAAGGAATTGCTGAATTACATGCAGTTTCTTTCACTATTAATTTAAAAGGCGGCATAAAATACGAAGTACAGCCAGAATTGCATTTTAAAGATGCGCGCGCATCACGCGATATTGTGCTTAAAATTGTTCCCAAAGAACAAGTAACCGAAACCATGCTCACCAGATGTATTGGCCCAGCAGCTTTATCGCTCCATAAAAAATGTATGGAAGAGGTAGCCATAAAAGAAATTTATGTGATGGGAAAACAGGTAGAAAATCCAAAAGTATCGCTATCTATTCCTTTATATAAACGCTTAGACTTCTTAAAAGTACAATTTGCCACCATGGCGAATGACCCATCCATGAAAGAAGTAGAAGTAATTTACGTACTAGATTCCCCTTGGCAAGAAGATGAAGTGCGGGATTTCTTGCGCGAATATGCACATCTTTACCAGCTACCTGTAAAATTAATTGTGATGAAGCATAATAGCGGTTACGCCGCAGCTAGTAATACGGGGGCGAATTATGCTCGCGGCGAATATATTGTATTGTTAAATTCAGATGTGTTCCCCCGCACCAAAAATTGGACGCACTTAATGGCAGATTTCTACGCCTCTCAAGATAATATCGGAGCATTAGCACCTAAACTTATTTATGAAGATGAGTCCTTACAACATGCCGGTATGTTCTTTACCAAAACCACCTTCCCTGATTGGATAAATCTGCATTATTACAAAGGTTATGCCAATAATTACGCTCCCGCGAATGAAAATCGTATCGTCCCCGCCGTAACGGGTGCGTGTTTGATGATGAGCAGCAAATTATGGAAAGAACTAGGCGGATTATCAGTCGATTATGTAGTGGGAGATTTTGAAGACTCGGATTTATGCTTAAAATGCGTAAATAAAGGATTGAACAACTGGTATTTTGCAGATGCAGAATTATTCCATTTAGAAAGACAATCCGTACCACTAAATAACAGCTATGCAGATAGTTTGGCATGGAGATATAACGCGCGGCAACATACGCAGCGTTGGAACGAGGTAATCGTAAAACTTATGGACTCAACCAACGCCACAAAGCCCAAAGAAGAAATTTTTAATAAGAAGGAAGCTACGTCATGAAAAAGAAATTTTATAATGATAAGCAAAGACACCAAACAATTATCAACGCACAGGATTTACCCCTAACACAACCGACAACCCATCCATTGTTATCGGTTAATCCTGCGCAGAAAACTCCTGTAGCCAGCCCTGTAACTAGTGCGCCTATTATGGTGGAAAATCCTCAAAAAAATAAGCAAGAGCCGAAAATAACCATCACAAGCAAAAAGCCAAAACTATTAATAGTTGCCCATAACCACCCCCATTTTTTCCCTGGTGGCGCGGAAATTATCGCTTACGATTTGTTCAAAACCATGCGTGAGCAGGGAAACTTAGATGTGTTTTTCATGGGAGGAGTAAGCTGGGAAGATAGAAAAGTTCATACCGGCACGCCATTCCAAACCATCAACGACAAATCTGATGAGATAATTTTCTGGGGCGCGGATTTTGATTATTTCTTGCAGTCGCAAAACATAAAAAGCTTTATGTATCTGGACTTCAAGCTATTTTTAGAAAAAATGCAGCCCGATATTATCCATTTTCATCACACTATGCGCATAGGGCTAGAAGCTTTGCAGATTGCCAAGCAAGTGCTGCCCAATGTAAAAATATTTTACACTTTGCATGAATATATTTTCATCTGCAATCGTGATGGGCAAATGGTGCGGACTAAAAATAATGAATTATGCTCCGAATATGCGCCTTCGCGTTGCCATCAATGCTTCCCCGATATTAGCCCCGCCGAATTTAAAATGCGCGAAATCTTTATAAAATCACACCTAGAACATGTGGATAAATTTATTTCCCCTAGTAAATTCTTGAGCGACCGCTTTATCACTTGGGGCATCCCAGCAGAGAAAATGCAAGTTTTAGAAAATGGCCGCAAAGTAACCCCACCAGCTCCTTTCCGCAATTTAGGAAAAGGTGAAAAACGCAATGTTTTCGGCTATTTTGGGCAGATAAATCCTTATAAAGGAGCAACTTTAGCCCTAAAAGCAGCCAAATATCTGGTAGAACAAGATTTCACTGATTTCCGCTTAGAAATTTTTGGCAATGTGGAAATGCAACCTGATGAATTCAAAAAATCTTTCTTTAAAATGATTGATAAATATTCCAATAATATCGGCTTTCACGGAAAATATAAAAACGCGGATGTGCCCGAATTAATCAAGCAAGTAGATTGGACGATTGTTCCTTCTACCTGGTGGGAAAATTCTCCGTTAGTTATCCAAGAAGCTTTCATGCATAAACGCCCAATTATCGCCAGCGATATTGGCGGCATGGCAGAAAAAGTAGAAGATAAAGTAACCGGTCTGCACTTCCAAGCACGCAGCGAAATAAGTTTAGCCCGTACTATAAAAGCAGCGGTAGAAGACGAAGGATTATGGCAAAAACTGGTAGATAACATTGGCCCACGCTTGTCTTTAGAAGAATGTGCGTTGGAACATTTAAAAATTTACAATAATCAGGCTTAACTATGTCGGAAAATATTAATCATATCTTGGAACGATTTGAAAATTGCGGAGAAAATTGTGAGTTAGGCTTCGCTTTACGGAAAATGAATAACGAAACCGCAGGTTTATTACGCTGGGCGGCGGTGTCGCCACAAGCGTTATTGAACCTATTGAATATGGGTTATGAAAATCTGTATCGTTATGAAAATCTAGTACCCATCAACGAAAATATGGTGGAAGACACTCTCTATGGATTAAAATTCCACACTAGTTTTACTTTTAAGGAAATTGATGGTGAGTGGGTGCATCAATTAGACGAAAACGCCCGCCAAGTAGCTTACCGCCAAGATTTGAGCAAGCGTGAATATCTCGCCAAAAAATTCTGGGAACGTTTAGAAGACCCCCAAACTATCTTTGTTTACAAGCCCTATCCCGGTTTGCCAATTAGTGAGGAAGAAGTAAATTCTATATCAAATGCATTATTTGCAGCGAATAAACGAAAATTTAACCCAAACCTGCTAATTGTAAATCAAGACGGTAATCCTGATACTTGTGGAAATGTTTTTCAAACGGCTCCCTTTATTTATCATGGCGTTATTGAAAAATATGTGAATAATGAGGATTATGAACTTTTTGATTACGCACAATGGAAAAGAATCATGATAAACGCGAACGAGATTATTAAAACATAAACAATAATTAAAATGAACGAAAACAGCCCCTATCCCCAACCGCCCAAAGCACTAATTGGCAAGGACAATTGGCTGTTTTTGCATAACGACACCAACCATGTAGTAAAACAACACACAGGTGAGATGTTGCTTTCGGAACTGGGCGTACAAGCATGGTGCTCCACTTTAGAAACGCGGAATAACTGGTTGCGTAATCGCTCAATCGATTATTTTTTTCTAGTTCCGCCTGATAGCCACGCGGTCTATCCTGAATTTTTACCCGATGATATTCACCCAGCAGCCATTCGCCCGATATTTCAGGTAAGCCAAAAATTAGCGCAAATTACTGATTTACAATTAATTTATCCACTAGATGCTCTAAAAAGCAAAAAATCCGAGATGCTAGTTTGTCATGATACCGATTCTCATTGGACGCATTTTGGCGCTTATATCGCTTATGTTGAAGTGATGCAGCAGATAAAAAACAAATATCCCAATGTGCGTATCTTAAGCCGCGATGATATAACTTTTTATGAAGAAGAATTTATTGGTGATTTGGGCAATAAATTTAATCCCGAAAGAAAGGGCACTACCGTCCTTGGGCGCATAAATAATCCTCAAGCACAATTAATTTCCGATAATGGTATTGTTAATCGTGGCAATATCAGCGTTTATGAAAACCCCGATAAATCATTGCCTCGGGCAGTATTTTTGCGAGACTCTTACGGCATGTGGCTATCGCCTTTCTTTGCGGAATCTTTCAGCCACCTAACTGTAGTTGCTTCGCCTTTAATGGAATATGATATTGTAGAATCTGCACAACCTGATATTGTTATCAGCGAAACTTCCGAACGCTTTTTTTACCAACCACCTGATGATGTGAATGGTGAAAAAGCCGCGGAACTAGCTGCAGCAAAGAAACTTGAATGAACTTTATCAAACTGAATATCAATCAACCTCAAGCAGAAAAACTTGTAACCTTAGGATTAAGCGGCAGAAGTTTTTGTTGCCCAGTTTTTCTTGATAATAAATCCAGCTTTGAAGCCCCAACTTACAGCAACGCTGAATTATCACCTTATAATTTCATCAAAATAGGCGCATTTTGCTCCATCGCCCAAGCAAAAATTGGCAATGTGATTATTGGGCGTTATTGCTCGATTGCCAATGATGTAGTCATCGGCGCGAATGAACATCCGCTTAACCGCCTAAGCACTTCCCGCATCATCCAAACACCTGACTTACATAATTGGCAGCGATTTGCCAGCAAACCCATTGTGGACATCAATAAATACGCAAAACCCTATGAACATTGCAACCCCGTAACCAATATTGGCAATGATGTGTGGATAGGACAAGGCGCCTTCATCAAAGCAGGCATAACCATCGGCAATGGCGCAGTTATTGGCGCCCACGCCACCGTCACCAAAGACGTACCAGCTTATGCAATCGTCACCGGAACCCCCGCCCGCTTCCAACGCTCCCGCTTTTCCAGCGGAATTTGCGAAAAATTGGAAGAATTGCAATGGTGGAAATATAATATTTATGATTTTATCGACATAGACTTGAGCAATTTAGCCACTGCCCTGCCCTTATTAGAGAAAAAAATCAACAGTTGGGAAGTAGAAGAATATACGGGAAATGTTTATAGTTTAGATATGATTAATGGAGTGGTTATTTAATAACTAAGCTTGCTTTAAATTAGAATTTTTTTGGGAATAATTAAAATTAAGCCAATATAAAATTTTCTTGCTTAATAACTGAGGTTTTTTGCAACAAAATTCGTAAAGATCATCTTCGGATATTTTGGTTATATTATCTGCATTATTTTTACCCCCACAAAAAAAGCGCGATGAATGCTAAAATAGCAATCACCGCGCCTTTAAATATTTAACTTATTAATTAACTAGATAATAATAAAAGAATCACTAGTTAAATCATTCTGATGTACACCATCCAAAGTAACAGTATTTCCGTTACCCAAATCAACTACGGTGTCACCATTAGAATCAGTTGACAAGTGAGTAAGAGCATCAGCTGCATTATTAATGCCTGAACCATTAATACCATGTTTGATTACAAACAGGTCAGAACCAAGTTTGAAATCTTCGATGATGTCATTACCAGTATTTGCAGAGTTGAATACGAATGAGTCACTATCAGTCCCACCGTATAGAACATCGTTGCCTAAACCACCAATAATGTAATCCTGACCAGCAGAACCTTTAATAGTGTCGTTTCCGCTACCACCAGAAATGCTGTCATTATTAGTTCCACCTAATAAAAGGTCATCACCAGCATCTCCATTAATAGTATCATTGCCTAGACCAGCAGTAATTGTGTCATTACCTTCACCACCAGTTAAGAAATCATTGCCATCATAACCAGAGATAAGGTCGTTACCTTCGCCACCTTTGATAACATCGTTACCAAGACCACCATTTAAGTTATCATCACCTATACCACCGAGAATAGAATCATCTCCGCTTCCACCATTAATAGTGTCGTTTCCGTTACCACCATTAACCGTGTCATTTCCCAGACCAGCGATTACATGGTCATTTCCGTCACCAGAATTAATCAAGTCGTCACCTTCGCCACCGTTGATATTATCAATATCGGTAGATCCAAAAATAGTATCGTTACCTTCGCCACCTAAAACAGTATCATTTCCACTTCCAGCAGAGATATAGTCATCACCAGCTCCGCCTACGATGCTATCATTACCTGCGCCACCAACCAGGCTATCATTAACAGAACCACCTAAGATAACATCGTTACCGTCGCCACCAATCAAAGTATCACTTCCATCGCCACCGCGAAGAGTATCATCGCCAGCCCCACCCAGGATAGAATCATCCCCAGTTCCGCCATGAATATTGTCATTTCCAGCACCACCTAATAAAGAGTCATTTCCAGCACCGCCAGATATTTCATCATCACCAGCACCGCCGTTTATATAATCACTGCCGCCACCACTAACAACAGTATCATTACCTGCTCCAGCGAACACCACGTCATTTCCATTACCTGAAGTGATTTGGTTGTTGCCGTTATTACCGATAATATTGTTGTCCAAACCATTTCCAGTAACTGACAAATCTTCATCACCTGTTAGGATAACATTTTTAAGACCTTTAGGCATTTGGATAGAAACGGAAGAAACCGCCAAATCATCACCAGCAGCGCCAACGATTTTCTGAGCGGCATCATGAATCAAGAAAACATCATTAGCATCAGTGCCACGACCAACTGGAGATCCATCAACCAAGTTAGAATAAGAAATATTGCCAAGCAATTCTATTGCTTTTGCCTTATCTGCACCGCGTAAGGTGCTGTATTCATCAAAAATTGCACCTGAAAGAGTTGCCATTTGGATTTCCTTTTTATTATTAATTTTATAAACCAGTGGACATAATCAACATTTTTTGTGTGATTGCAACATTTTTTTTATGTTTTTTACGTTTTTTTACCTGCGACAATATTTTACTTTAAAAGCAGACAGATAAATAAAAAGGGTCATAAAAAATTTTATGACCCTTTTCACAAAAGAACTTATCCAAACCAAACTTAGCGAGAGTAAAACTCTACCACTAGATTTGGTTCCATTTGCACTGGATAAGGCACTTCTGCCAATTTCGGAGCGCGAATGAAGCGAGCTTTTAAAGCTTTAGTATCCATTTCCAAATATTCGGGAACTGAACGCTCGGCATTCTGAATAGCTTCTAACACAATATTTAATTGGCGAGATTTTTCTGCCACTTCAATAATGTCATTTTCTTTCACTTGATAGCTAGGAATATTTACCCGACGACCATTTACTTTAACATGTCCGTGGTTAACGAATTGACGTGACGCAAATACGGTAGGAACAACGCCCATACGATATACTACAGCATCCAAACGGCACTCCAACAAACCAACTAGATTCTCAGAAGTATCACCTTTGCAACGTGCAGCTTCGGTATAAACTCTACGGAACTGACGCTCAGTCATGTTACCATAATAGCCTTTTAGCTTTTGCTTAGCACGCAATTGCAAGCCATAGCCAGAAACTTTCTTCTTACGAAGAATACCATGCTGACCTGGTGCATAATCTCTGCGGATTACTGGATCTTTTGAACGACCCCAAAGGTTTTCACCCATGCGGCGACTGATTTTGTATTTTGAACTTTGCCGTTTTGACACGTTTTTATCCTGTTTATCTACTTAAAAAACTAAAATGAGCTGCGGAATATAAGTAGTGATTAGGGCGTTGTCAAACAATCTTTTTGATAAAACGGTAAAAAGTGGTTTATTTTCTTAAGCGAGCATTTCTATTGGGAACTTGTCCACCAGTGGGAAGCGGTGCAACAGGTTCTTCATGGGTAAAATTCTCTGCCAAGTTGCTTTGTATATACATATTTCCTGCACAACCAGCAACAGCACCTGCAACTCCGCCCAACGCTCCACCAGCCAAACCACCAGCTACAGTAGTAACGGGAATGGTTATAAAAGCATTCCAGCCACCAGTTCCAAACGAGCCAACTACTCCAGCATTATAACCATATCTCGCGCCCGTAACCGCGCCCGAAGGAACCCCAACCATAGCGCCAACTTTTGCGCCTTCCCAGCAATCTTCTAATCCGGTGTTATATTCAGACATATACTACTCCTTATTTTATAAGGGATAGTATAGCTAAAAACTTGGGATAATGTGTGAATATTTGGTGACAATTAAACCAACAAATTACAAAAACTCGCGCACATCCGCTAACTTCCCTTTAATCGCCGCCGCCACTGCCATAGCTGGGCTTAATAAATGCGTGCGCCCATCACGCCCTTGCCGACCTTCAAAATTGCGGTTGGAGGTAGAAGCACAGCGCTCGCCTGGCTGTAAATAATCCGCATTCATGGCTAAGCACATGGAGCAACCCGCTTCGCGCCATTCAAACCCAGCATCAATAAAGATTTTATCTAGCCCTTCGGCTTCGGCTTGTTGTTTTACTAAGCCTGAGCCCGGAACTATCATGGCTAGCTTGATATTGCTGGCGATTTTTCTGCCCTTGGCGATTTCTGCGGCGGCGCGGAAATCTTCTATGCGTCCGTTAGTGCAAGAACCAATAAATACTTTGTCGATAACTATATCAGTTATTTTTTCACCAGCTTTTAAGCCCATATAATCTAGTGAGCGTTGCACGGCGGTTTGTCGACCTGCATCGTTGAAATCACTCGGCGATGGAACATTGCCGGTAATGGGCGCCACGTCTTGTGGGCTGGTTCCCCACGTTACTTGCGGAGCTATTTCGGCGGCATTTAGTATAATTTCGCTGTCATATACTGCACCGGCATCGCCAACGAAGCTGCTCCAATATTCTACTGCTTTGTCCCAATCAGCACCTTTAGGCGACATGGGGCGGTCCTTAAGGTAAGAAAATGTTTTTTCGTCAGGGGCAATCAGCCCTGCGCGTGCGCCTGCTTCGATGGACATATTGCACACGGTCATGCGACCTTCCATTGACAAATCGCGGATTACTTCACCAGCATATTCAATTACATAACCAGTGCCACCAGCGGTGCCAATGCGTCCAATTACCGCGAGAACTACGTCTTTGGCGGTAACGCCGAGGGGTAATTTGCCATCTACGCGCACCAACATATTTTTTGCGCGTTTTTGGATGAGAGTTTGGGTTGCTAAGACATGCTCAACTTCACTCGTGCCAATGCCGAAAGCCAGCGCACCGAATGCGCCATGGGTGGAAGTATGCGAGTCACCACAAACGATGGTCATTCCCGGTTGGGTGAAGCCCTGCTCGGGCCCGACGATATGCACTACGCCTTGGCGTATATCATCCATGGGGAAATATTTTATGCCGAATTCTTTGCAGTTATCTTCTAACGTCTGCACTTGAATACGCGCAGTTTCGTCTTTTATGCCTTGCAATCTATCATGCGTGGTGGGGACGTTATGGTCAGCTACCGCCAGCACAGCCTCGGGGCGGCGCGGTTTGCGACCAGTCATGCGCAAGCCTTCAAACGCTTGGGGGCTGGTTACTTCATGCACCATGTGTCTATCTATATATAATAGACAAGTTCCATCTGTTTGTTCGTCAACCAGGTGACGTTCCCAGATTTTATCAAACAAAGTTTTTGGTTGGCTCATGGTGGGTGCCTTTATACTTAACCCCCTCTCCCTTTGGGAGAGGGATGGGGTGAGGGGAGCCTTAAGCAGGCTAGAGTTTTTTAGGGAAAAGGAAGAATCCAAGCACAATTTCTTATACCACTCTTTTGGACACTTCCCTCACCCCGTCCCTCTCCCAGAGGGAGAGGGGGAAGTGGCAGCTTACTTCGCTGCGGCTTTTTTCTTGCCGATAAAGTCCATTTTCTCGCGGATACGCGCAGCTTTACCAGTAAGTCCACGTAGATAATATAATTTCGCGCGGCGTACTTCTCCACGGCGGATACATTCTACGCTCGCTAAATTAGGAGAATAAAGGGGGAACACACGTTCAACGCCTTCACCATGGCTAAGTTTGCGCAAAGTGAAGTTAGAGTGCAAACCACGATTTTTCTTAGCGATGCATAAACCTTCGAAAGCCTGAATACGCGCGGTATTGCCCTCGATAATTTTCACACTAACTTTTACCAAATCACCGGGAGCAAATTTGTCCATGCGTTTATCAGTAGTTAGGCGTTCCATCTGCTCTTTATTAAGCATTTCAATAATATTAACCATTGTCGTTCCCTTTTATTATCTTATCTTGTTGGTAACGCTCCCACAAATCTGGGCGGCGCAACCTCGTAATTCTTTCTGCCTCCATCTGTCGCCATTGCTTGATTTTCGCATGATTTCCAGAGAGTAAAACCTCCGGCACGCTCAGCACATCACCGTTGCTCGCCTGCCAAGAAGGGGGCTTAGTATAATGAGAATATTCCAGTAGTCCAGTATTTTCTTCGCCAATACAGAAGCTTTCTTCCTCGAGCGTGTCTTTATTGCCTAATATATTCGGCAATTGGCGCAAAATAGCTTCTAAAACCACCATTGCCGCCACTTCTCCGCCGAATAGCACGTAATCACCTATGCTTAACTCTAAAGGTTGATAATGGATATTTACCCGCTCGTCTATTCCCTCAAAACGCCCACATAGCAAGATAATTCCTGACTCCTGCGCTAATTCTTCAGCGATTTTTTGGGTAAAAGGCACACCGCGCGGAGTTAAATGCACCAATCTTGCGCCTATATTCTGCGCCTCTGCTGCTTCTATCGCCCTGCCCACCACATCCGGCTTCATCACCATGCCCGCACCGCCGCCGCAGGTTACGTCATCGACGGTGTGTTGTTTATCAGTAGCGAAATCGCGGATATTAATTGCATTTAGCCGCCACAAATCATTTTCCAAAGCGCGACCTGCTAAGGAAAACCCTAAAACTCCGGGGAACATTTTGGGGTATAGGGTTAGAATACTAGCGGTGAATGGTGTTTTATCTTGAATCATATTTATCTTTGTAACTCATCAGTATTTTGATTCAACGATTTTTTAATGCGCTCCAAAATGCTGCGTAAATCTTGCGCCTCGCCCTGCCCTACCAAAGAAGACAACTCATTTTCAATTATTACGGCGCCGCGTTCTAAATATTTGCGGGCAGTTTTTCCGCGATAGCTGCTATGTTGAGTGCGGGTTTTGTCAATGATTTGCTTGATATTTTGCTGTAAGGATTCCACATCTTCAGCTTGGTAGAATGCATGTTCCTGTGCAGAAACAAATTTTTGCCAAGGCAAATCATTGGCGCTTGCGCCATGCGCTTTAATTTGGGAGGCTGTGATGTCGCGAAAATCATCATAAACTCGTTGCAGACCATAAATCCGCACATTTTCAAGCATTTGTTGATATATTTTTTCGGCATTTTCGCTGTTTTGTTCATTGGGGTCGAACAAATAACTATTATTTTGTGCGGCTGCCTGCATCAGACCAACCAGAAAACCGCGTGTGGTTACAAAAGCAACATCCGACATTTTTTCCACAGTTTTTTCATCAAATTTGGAATGATTCTTGGGGTTAAAATGGGCTTTGGGTAGATAATTTTGTTGAGCATCTTCAGGGTGGTGTAATCTTTGGATAACTCTTCCGCGCACGTCGGAACCTTCATAAATTACGAATATTGCGGCTTGTTCATGAGTAATTTTGCGGATTTGGGTGATGGCATCGGCAAGAGAAATTTCCCCTCTATCATTCCGCAAACCGCTGCGCTTTGCCATTTGCGCAAGCATATTACCATTTTCCATTAACAAACGCTGGATATGTTTAGGTTTTAAATCATTCCATTCGGGTAACTCTTCGTTTTGTTCTGCTTTGCGTTTGGTGCGGAGAGTATTTTCATATTTATCAATGATGGCGGTTTTATTGGCGATGCTGGCTTCGTTATCTTCTGGGGTTATTGTCGCTTGTTGTTTTATTACATTAGTTAGGTTCTCGATATAATCCTGCCCTGCTCGCGTATTAAAAACTGTGAGATTATTATCAACATAAAGATGGCGCAAAAATTGCAGTCGCTCTAGCCGTTTGGGAAAGCCTAAGGGCAATTTATTGGCATATTCGCCCAAATTGCCCGCCATTATCTTTGCTAATTTATCTTGGGTAATGGGGGTATATAACCCTAAAAACTCCGACAAAACCATGTCGGGAATGCCGATTTTCACTTGCTCAGTTTTAGCCAAATCAAGGATTATGCCCAATTTTGCCAAGCTATGATTATTAGGGGTTTCTTCGTCAGAAAGCAGCAAAGTAAGCAAAGTGCCGGTATCCAGCAAGAGCCAGGGAACTTTTTGTTTTGTAATTACTGTGCTTTGCTGGGGCATTTTATGGTTTTTCTAAAATTTTTTGGAACAAAACTAAGATACCCACATCCTCATGTCCAATTATATTAAGCGCCGCACTGCGCCCCATATCACCTTTTATCCATAAATTTACGGCGGCAATTTTTTGTTCCCACGTGGAGTCAGCAGAAAAGCTGCCGTAAAGAGATTCTAACAGCAATAGGCTCGCAAAAGTTTCGGGGGTAATTCCTAGCTTATTAGCTTGCTTAGCCAAATCATCAATTAATATTGGGGGTATATTAAGTTCGATTTTCATAAAAAGACCTCTGCGTAATGCGCTGCGCTGGACTTATAAGCCTCAGCGCAGCGCATTACGCAGAGGTATTACAAATATTATTTGCTCAAACAAGGGGTGATTTTTAATTCTGCCCCTAAAGATTCAAAATTTTTATTTATACCTTCAATTAAATCATCCCAAGTTATTGCTGTATGGGTATTTTTATTAGAACGATAAGTTTTATAATTAACAGAACTGCTTTTAAACGCCGCAATTTTGTCCTCTGCTACATCTATAATATCTCTGCCAAATAACGTTGCGGTCAAACGTTCAAAATATTCTCCGTCGAACATTATATGCAATCCCTTGTTATTTAGTTCTTTTATATCCAAATCATTTTGCATAGAATCACTAAAAAAATATTGTAATAACCTAGTATCAACACCATTTAACAAAAAATATTCATCCAGTTTAGAAGCAATTTCCGCCCTAAGCTCATAATTTATGCTACAATTGGGATTATACAGTATTTTTTCTGAATCTTTCTGTATTTCAAACCCTAAATCTCGCTCATATTCATCATCTTCTATAACTTGAATTGGGGTATAAACCATTAATATTCTTCCTCACGCCGCGCCAACACCTCACGCTTGCCTGCATGACTGGGCGCACTCACTACCCCATCACGCTCCATTTTTTCAATCAGCACCGCGGCGCGGTTATAGCCGATTTTTAGGCATCTTTGTACATAACTAATGGAAGGTTTATTGTCGCGCACCACCACGGCTACGGCACGGTCATATAATTCTTTATCGATTGATTCATCATCAAAATCCGCTTGTTCACCGCCGCCATCGTCAATAGTTACTTCTTCTAAATAAGATGGCTCGCCTTGGGTGCGCAGATAGGCGACGATTTCTTCCACTTCTTTATCACTGGCAAAAGGTCCATGCACGCGGCTGATACGCCCGCCGCCTGCCATATATAGCATATCACCCATACCCAATAATTGCTCCGCGCCCATTTCACCCAAAATGGTGCGGCTATCAATTTTTGAAGTAACCTGAAAACTAATCCGCGTAGGGAAGTTAGCTTTGATTACGCCCGTTATTACATCCACCGAGGGACGCTGGGTTGCCATGATTAGGTGAATACCCGCCGCCCGCGCCATCTGCGCTAAACGCTGGATGGAGCCTTCGATTTCTTTGCCCGCGACCAACATCAAATCCGCCATCTCATCGACAATTACTACGATGAACGGCAGGGAGTTCATGTCCATCTCCTGCTCTTCCATTATGGGCTTGCCCGTTTCAGGGTCAAACCCAGTTTGTACTTCGCGTTTAAGCACTTCGCCAGCATGTTTGGCTTCTTTTATGCGTTTATTATAATTATCAATATTACGCACGCCCAAGGCAGACATTAACCGATAACGATTTTCCATTTCTTTTACTGCCCATTTCAGCGCGACTACTGCTTTGCTGGGATCCGTCACTACTGGGCATAATAAATGAGGGATGCCGTCATAAACGGAAAGCTCCAGCATTTTGGGATCGACCATGATGAAGCGGCATTGGTCAGGGGTTAGATGATACACCAGTGATAGCACCATCGTATTAATCGCCACAGATTTTCCCGAACCTGTAGTTCCTGCCACTAAAACATGCGGCATGCGGGCTAAATCCACAATAATCGGCTCGCCGCCAATATCTTTACCCAAAGCTAGTGGCAGGCTGGCTTTATTGGCGGTGAATAAATCATCTTCCAATAATTCGCGCAGATAAACCGTTTCACGCGTGTGGTTTGGTAATTCTATCCCCAAAGCATTGCGTCCGGGAATTACGGAAATACGCGCAGAAATAGAACTCATAGAACGGGCAATATCATCCGCTAAGCCAATCACCCTAGAAGATTTTGTACCGGCAGACGGCTCTAATTCATATAAGGTAACTACCGGACCCGGGCGAATATTGATAATTTTTCCCTGTACGCCAAAATCTTGTAATACAGATTCTAATAATTTTGCATTTTGTTTCAAACTGCTGTCGCCCATATTCTGCTTAGCCGCCCGTGCAGGTGGTTTGCGCAGTAGCGCATAAGAAGGCATAGTGTAGCTACCTTGGCGTGCGCGCAGTTCAAGCGCTGCTTGCTTTTTTTCCTTAGGTTGATTGCGCGAAACTACTTTACCTGCATCCACTGATTTTGAAACCACTTCTGGCTTGGCAGTACGCGGTTTTTTAGGTTTTTTCTCAGAAAAAATTGGTTTTTCCTCTTCGTCCGAACGTAAAGACACAGCCCCAATCCAACGGGAGAAAAGCAACACATTCATAAAAGATTGCCAAATATAGGAAAAACCTCGAATAATTTGCTTACGTTTAAACCCACAGCCAATAGGAATTAGTAAAATACTACTAAATAAGGATAAAAACATATACATACTCGACAACCAGCCATGCATTATTTTATTCTGGCGCAACAAATTACCCAATGCCCCACCCAATCCACTTTCAATCGGCCACCATTCTGGCACATCCATATAGCTAAGGAATAAATCAAATAAAATAACTCCCACTAATAATGCCAAAACTCGCAAAGGAATATGCCTAGGCAAGCGCGGACGAAAAGCAGCCAATCCCCAGCCAAAGCAAGCCAGCACCAAAACAAGGCAGCCCATTCCAAAAGTTTGCAACAATAAATCCGCCAAATCCGCCCCAACCCAGCCCATAAAATTTTGCACCGCCGCGGCAGATGCACGATTAAGTGAGGGATCCGCACTATGATAGCCCACCAAGGAGGCGGCAAAAAACAGACCAATTAACAAAAACAGCACTCCGAATAAGCGCCGCTTTGCTCTATAAGTGTTTAAAAATGGAAAAATGTTCATGTAGGGATTATTAGCAAAGTTTTTTGTAGGAAAATAGTAAAAATTACTTTTTAGCTATTGAGCAAATGCTTCTCAACATCCATCCTCTCATGCAAAACACGTATAATATAAATTATATTTTGCTCTTCTTTATAAAAAACAATATGCTTCCCAACTTTATATTTAAAATAATTTTTACGGATTTCATAAACAGAATGACCTTTTATCGTCAAACAGGTCAAATTGTTGAAAACTTTATAAATATCCCCAAGGTAAATATTCTGCTGATTTTCTCCCCAATTATCATAAGTGTATCTACCTATTGATTTTAAATCGGCAATAGCGGCTTTGGATAAAACAAACCCGACCATTTAATTATTTCTTTCCTGATTAAGCTCATCCAATAAATTTTCCAATGAATAATTCTCCACCATTCCGCTTTCCTCCCCCGCAATAAGCGCTTTTTGCAAGGCGGATATTTTCAACTCATGTTCTTCTAATAACCGCAACCCAGCACGTACAGTTTCACTCGCGGAACCATAACGACCATCCATAATTTGTTGGGCAATGAATTGTTCAAAATGCGCACCAATGGTTACGCTAGTATTTTTTGTCTGCATAGATTTTACCTATTTTTTATACCAATATATATTATATAATAATATATATATTCTCAAGCTAAAAAAGCGCACTTGCACCGCAAATATAATTACTGGTAGAATATATCTTGTATAGTGCTTCCCCTTTAAAATCATACTAAATAATAAGCACTATACAGGATTGCGACTGCAATCCCACCGCTCGTGCGGTGCGAAAATAAAGAAGAAACACTATAACAATTGAAAAAATCGCCCAATGCCCAATATTTATATAATCGCTGGCTCGAATGGTGCGGGTAAAACTACGCTTGCAAATGTTTTGTTGCCAGAGTTTTTAAAATGTAATGAATTTGTCAATGCAGATTCCATTGCCGCAGGATTATCACCTTTTAATCCTGCTGGCGTGGCGATGCAGGCGGGTCGTTTAATGTTAGAGCGCATAAATAATCTTGCCGCAGATGGCAAGGATTTTGCCTTTGAAACCACCTTGTCCACGCGTAGTTATGCTGGACATATAAAAAAATGGGTTACAGATGGTTATGATGTGCATCTAATTTTTTTATGGCTCAATTCCGTGGATATTTCTATTAAGCGCGTAGAAAAACGCGTAAAAATGGGCGGACAT
The DNA here is from genome assembly GCA_002423155.1 of Alphaproteobacteria bacterium UBA6149. Classification (GTDB taxonomy): domain Bacteria; phylum Pseudomonadota; class Alphaproteobacteria; order Rickettsiales; family UBA998; genus UBA6149. The sequence continues at coordinate 76,696 of DIUV01000048.1, read as the reverse complement.
TTTATTCCTGAAAACGTGATTCGGCGGCGTTATGAACGAGGGATATATAATTTTTATAATTTATACAAAGATTTAGTGACTAGCTGGGAAGTTTATAATAATTCATCTTTAGGTGACTTATCAATTGTTGCAGAAAAAAATAACTCTAAAATAAAAATAATTGAGGAAGATTTATGGAAAAAACTACAATTCCACCACTAAATATACCTGAAACAGATAATAAATTGGCTATTACCGTACTAAAAGCATTATACGAAGCCGCAATTCGCCTGAATTTGCCTTTGGAAGAATATTGGGCAAGTGGTTCGGATAAGTCTAAGCCTGCATCATAAAGATTTAAAAAAAACATCAAGCAACACTTGCACCTTCCCCCCATTTACGAATATACTGCCCCTCGGCTGACGGTGGGCAAGAACCTCGCGAACTCGGTCAGGTCTGAGAAGAAGCAGCCGTAGTGGGTAGTTCTTGGGTCGCCGTCAGTCATCTAATAAACCGACCTTAATCTAATAAATAGTTATTTTAGCAATATAACCACCAAGAAAAAATGTACCGCGTACTTGCCAGAAAATATCGTCCTCAAACTTTTGCTGACTTGGTGGGGCAAGAAGTTTTGGTGCGCACGCTGGGTAATGCTATTAAAACTGGGCGGGTGGCGCATGCTTTTTTGCTCACTGGAATTCGCGGTATTGGGAAAACCACTACTGCGCGAATTATTGCCCGGGCGCTAAATTGCATCGGCGCGGATGGTAATGGCGGAGCCACGATTGACCCTTGCGGTGTGTGCGCTAATTGCGTGCAAATTCGTGATGATCGGCATGTGGATGTGATGGAAATGGATGCCGCCTCACGCACTGGCGTGGGCGATATTCGGGATTTGATTGAAACTGTGCATTACGCGCCCACCAATGCGCGTTATAAAATATATATTATCGACGAAGTACACATGCTCACCACCAACGCATTTAATGCGTTGTTAAAAACTCTGGAAGAGCCGCCGCCGAGTGTGATTTTTATTTTTGCCACCACCGAAATCCGCAAAATCCCGGTAACTATCCTTTCGCGCTGCCAACGCTTTGATTTAAAACGCTTGGATATGGATGCGCTGGCGTTGCATCTGCAAAATATTTGTGGCAAAGAAAATGTCACCGCGGATGAAACCGCCACGCGGCTAATTGCCATGGCGGCGGAAGGTTCAGTGCGCGATGCACTTTCACTACTCGACCAAGCTATTTCCCAGCGTATGCAAGAAGATGGCACTTGTCATATAGATGGTGACACCGTACGCGGCATGTTAGGACTGGCGGATAGAGGTCGCGTATTTGCGCTGATGGATAGTATTTTCGCTGGGGATATAAATGCCAGTTTACAACAATTAAACCAGCAATATCAAGATGGTGCCGAAATGGGCATGTTAGTGCAAGACATGCTGGCAGTTACCCATTCCATAACGCGCCTGTGCCTAGCTCCGCAGGATGATTTAGGCCCCACTTATTCCCAGACTGAGCGCGAAGAGGCAAAACGTTTGGGGGCGAAACTGAATATTACCGGGCTAACGCGCGCTTGGCAGATGTTGCTCAAAGGCTTAGACGAAGTGCGCCGTGCGCCCGATGCGTTGGCAGCGGCGGAAATGCTTTTGATTCGTCTAACCCATGCCTCTACCCTGCCCCCTCCGACAGATTTATTAAAAACTCTGCGCGAAACTCCACCGAGTGCACATTCTAATTATACTCCCACTCCTTCGGGAGGCGGCGGCGCTGCTATGCTCGCACCGCAAATGCAGTTTGAAAATGCTCCCATGGCGAATTTTGCGCCGGCGGTGCATTTGGAATTAGTTGCTAATAATCCCGTTCAAGCAATTGTTAATTTTGAAGATATTTTGGAATTATGCTCCACACGTAGAGAATCTCGCCTGCGTTATCATTTAGAAAATGACGTTGGTTTGGTTAGTTGCTCCGCCAATGTACTGACTGTTCAACGCACGGGGAAATTAACTGATGGCTTTGCCGCAGATTTAAGTAACTTACTGCGTTTAGCCAGCGGCAATGACTGGAAAATAAATTTTGTTGAAACGGGCGGAGCTTTAAGTATAACCGCGCAGAAAAAAGCTGCCTACGAAGCGGCTTTCGCCAAAGCACGCCAACATCCGCTGGTATTGGCAGTGCTCAACCATTTTGACGGCGCAGAATTGATAAATTTAAAAACACCGAAAGAGGAAAAATCATGAATATTCAAAAAATGATGAAACAAGCACAAAACATGCAAAAACGCATGGGCGAACTGCAAGAAGAAATGGAAAAACGCGAAGTAGAAGGCGTAGCAGGTGGTGGCGTGGTGCGCGTGTTGCTAACGGGTAAATCGGTGATGCTGAAAGTCAGCATTGATGATTCATTGATGGAAAAATCTGAAAAAGAAATGTTAGAAGATTTGATTGTTGCGGCTTATAACGATGCGAAAAATAAAATTGATAGTAGCTTTAATGAAGAAGTTGGGAAGATAACTGGTGGCATGGGCTTACCGGGGGATTTTAAATTACCGTTTTAACTCCCTCTCCCTTTGGGAGAGGGCCGGGGTGAGGGAAGCCTCCTCCTATTAGTGCTTAGTAAAGATGATAATATCTCATTTATTGAACAAATAATAACCACCAGTTTTTGTATACTTCCCTCACCCAACCCTCTCCCATAGGGAGAGGGCTTTACAAAAAAAACCCACCATGCACTCACCACTTGAAGCATTAATCAGCCAATTTGCCAAACTTCCCGGAATTGGTCCCCGTTCCGCGCGGCGGATTGTGCTGCATCTACTGCGCCGCCGTGAGGCTTTGCTATATCCACTGGCTAATTTGTTACAAGACGCAGGTGATTCCGTACTTACTTGCAGCAATTGCGGCAATATGGACACCTGCTCCCCTTGCCAAATCTGCACCGATCCCAAACGTGATGAACATATTATCTGCGTAGTCGAAGATTTGGCGGATTTATGGGCGTTTGAGCGTTCCAAAATATTTCGGGGGCGCTATCATGTATTGGGTGGCACTTTGTCGGCTTTGGACGGAATTGGTCCCGACCAGTTACTAATTGAACCGCTCATTCGCCGCGCCCTCAGCCCCGAAATAGAAGAAATAATTTTAGCCACTAATGCCACCATTAATGGGCAAACCACCGCTTTTTACCTACAAGAACGCCTCGCCGATGCACAGGTGAAAATCACCCAACTCGCCCAAGGCATTCCCATGGGCGGCGAATTAGATTATCTGGATGATGGCACTTTAGGGGCGGCTCTTAAGGCGCGGCGTTTGTTTTAGCCAAACAATTGAATAATAGCTATATTTTCCAAAACTATCTGTTGTCATACCGCCGCAGGGCGGTATCCATGCCTATGAGCTGGCTGTACAGCAAATTGCTTGGCATGGATACCGCCCTGCGGCGGTATGACAACAGATAGTTAATATAGTGTTTCCCCTTTATTTTCACACCGCACGAGCGGTGGGCTTGCAGTCGCAAGCCTGTATAGTGCTTCTTATTTAGTATGATTTTAAAGGGGAAGCACTATACAATAAATAATTATTGTTCAGCATATTAAAGCTATTTAATGCTACTAAATATTGCATTATCACCCTGAAAAAACATACCGTAAAAACATCGGCTTGCGCCCTTCTAACGTGGTTTTCACCTGATAGCGCGTTTCCACCCAGCCAGGGGGGGGATTTTGCCAGTCTTCGGGTTCGTTAGCTTGCCAGATAAATCTGGGGTCGGCTTGTAGATGTTCTAACATCCAAACTCCGTAATCTACATGGTCGGTCGCCAATAATAATTCGCCACCTTCGCACATTACTCGTGCTAGTAAATCTAGAGTCTGCTGGTTTACTATGCGGCGTTTTTGGTGGCGCAATTTTGGCCAAGGATCGGGAAACAGAATAAAAACTCTTTCCAAAGATTTATCCGGCAAAGCTTTTAATAATAAACGTGCATCATCATTGAATATGCGAATATTTTTTATGCCCTCACGCTTGATATGCCCCAACATACTGGCGATGCCATCATAAAATGGCTCACAACCGAGCATGGTAATTTCCGGGTTCGCCAATGCACGCCCTGCCAGATGTTCGCCGCCGCCAAAGCCGATTTCTAGCCAGAATTTTTGTCCCACAAGAAAAAGCTTACTCAAATCAATCAAATAATCTGGCAGGCTATCTTCTAGCAAATTCTGCTTAGTAATTAGTAGTTTGCGTGATTTACGCCGCCCGAAGCTTTGCAAAAACTCTTTCGGTTTAAAATTACTTTTTTCCAATCCAGCCTCCGCCCAGTAAACGCTCACCATCATACATCACACAAGCTTGCCCGGGAGCTACGGCGTCTTTTGCATCGAATATTTCTACTAAAGCAGTTGCATCACCAGTGGAATAAATTGTGGCTAGGCGCGGTTCTTGCACTGAGCGCCATTTTATTTCCACCTGCCGTCCGCTTTCGGGGATTGGTTCTGCGTCTAGCCAGTTTAATTCTTTGACAAAAAAGCTTTTAGTTGCCAATGAAGAAGAAGGCCCGACGATTACCTGATTAGTTTCTGCATCTAACTTCAACACATAAAGCGGCTCGGGCCAGGCGATGCCCAGTCCTTTGCGCTGCCCAATGGTGAAATGAATAATCCCTTGATGCTGCCCCAACACTTTACCATCTAAATGCACAATTTCGCCTGACTGCACCACACCCGGGCGGAGTTTTTCAATCACCGCAGCATAATCGCCATTGGGGACGAAGCAAATATCTTGGCTATCGGGCTTTTCGGCTACGCTTAAATCAAATTTTCTCGCTAAATTACGGGTTTCCTCTTTGCTTTGTGCACCGAGGGGGAAACGTAAAAAATCTAGTTGTTCCTGCGTGGTGGCGAATAAAAAATAGCTCTGGTCTTTGCTATGATCGGCTCCGCGGTGTAACTCGCTGCGTCCATTATGTTCAATCCGCTGCACATAATGCCCGGTTGCCAATGCATCCGCCCCTAAATCTTGTGCGGTTTTTAGTAAGTCTTTGAACTTAACTGATTGATTACACCGAATACAGGGAACGGGGGTGGAGCCTGCCAGATAAGTATCGACAAAATCATCCATGACGGATTCTTTGAAGCGGCTTTCATAATCCAGCACATAATGGGGAATTCCCAGTTTTTCCGCTACTCGGCGCGCATCGTAAATATCTTTACCTGCGCAACAGGCACCTTTTTTGCTGATTGCCGCGCCATAATCATATAACTGCAAAGTGATGCCAATCACTTCATATCCCTCAGCATGCAACATACAAGCCACCACCGAACTATCCACCCCGCCCGACATGGCAACTACCACGCGAGTTTGGTTTATGGGTTTATTGGCTATGGGAGTTTGCATGTTGGGTTTCTGGTGATAGTTTTTTGTTGGTTATAGACTAACAGACAACACTATTAACAATGATTTTATATATTGAAGAAATATAAATAAAAACCACACTCTCTCCGTCGTCATTCCTGCTGCGGCTAAGAATCTCTATATCTACTTGCAAGAGCTGTGCTTGGAGTGACAGAGATTCTTAGCCGCAGCAGGAATGACAACGGAGAGAGATTTTTTAATATTAATAATACTGTAGTGTATTTTCACTCTACACGACAGTAAGGTTAATAAGGCTGTAATGTATTGAATAATAATGATTTTTCTGCGCTCTCGGTTGTCATCCCCGCCTTG
>DIUV01000048.1:0-70973 GCA_002423155.1 Alphaproteobacteria bacterium UBA6149 | reverse complement strand
ATATTTTTATTATTCAATATATTACAGCCTTATTAACCTTACTGTCGTGTAGGGTTGTGTATTTTATATACTATTAAGCTATTTTATATAAACAAAATATTTTTAAACGGAAGTTATTTATTAGGATATTGTATTTATATATGAAAAATGCCCAGTTCCAGAGGAACTAGGGCATTTTTTTGGATTTATGGATTGTTTTGCCGTTCCTTAAACTCCTTATATCCTAATCTTAGGATTATAATGAAAAGAAAGAACACAATAAAAAGTTGTGGTTCACTTAATTTAATAAGAAAGTAAACCCCTACTGTTAAAATGCTGGCAAAAATAGCGCATATAATTGCTTCCCTGTATTTATCTGCAAAAGGCATCTCCAGTTCCGCCATGATAATTAGAAACATTATCAATAGCTCAAATACGCTAAAATCTAACATCACGTTAAATATAGCAACCGTAATAGCAGCAAATGCTGCTCTTAACAAAATTACCCACAACATACACACCTCCAAAGGATTAAAGTTCTCCCTATATAAAAAATGCTCCCTGCGTGAGCTTATAATCTGCAATTAGTCAAAAACTAAATGCAAGATACAAAATTCATTTATTATATTAATTATTTTTAACAAAAACATCAAGCAAAATTAATTCTTAATCGCCGAACTTAAGCCATCCTTTTTCACCTTACTGCGGTACGACTCCAAGAATCCTTGGATTTTACTCACTTCTTCAGAAAGTTTGTCCATTTGGTCGGGGTCTAATGAACCATTAGTGTCGGTGATAAATTGGAAGGGTTTTAATAATTCTGTGTCTGCCATCAGCGGAGTGAAATAATCGCGCAGATAATGTAATTGCTCCACATTATTTTCAAATGCGTAAGCAACGGCGAGTTTCAACAAGGCTTGCGCCTGTTTTTCGTCTAATGCTTTGGTTAAATCCTTACGGCTGGCGAAAATATCTTCGGCTAAGATGGCAACATTTTTCCAGTCTTGCCCATCCCAATAAACATCGAGTTTGATGTATTTAGCATCGTCACTAAAATCATCCCGCAGAATATCCAAAGCTTTTTCGCCCTGCCCTAATTTACTATAAGCAAGGGATGCCAAATGGTTGCGCTCGGTTTGCACTTCTTCACTATTATTACCATAATTAGTGGTTTGCAAAGTTTTTAGCGCATTATCAGGCTCACGATTGAATAGTTGCACCAGTGCCAAGCGATTACCAACCACACTACGCTCTTGTTTTTCTAAACGATTATCTATCTGAGCTTTGAGCAATTCTCCTGCGCGGTCTAATAAATCAACCTTTATCAAACGATCGGCTAGATTTTGCACCATTTTATCACCAGCTTTTCCAAGAGGAGTTAAGTCATTGAATTCATAATATAATGCTAATGCTTCTAGCGGAGTCATACTATCTGCTGCACCATCATTAAATAATTGTTGGAAAGTATCCGCCATTTTCAATTTTACATTGATAGAATCACCCGAATCTGTGTAAGCGTTAATCAACTCTTTCCATGCGCGTAAAGCTTGCAGATATTGCTTTTCTTCTACGGCTAAATCTCCCAGCAAATTCAATACGGATATTTCTGCTTGGTCGCCGCGCCATAAAAATCTTAGAATATCCAAGCGTTTAATAAAATCTGCTCGTGTAATTTCGCCACTGCGATAAAGCGCACTGTCCAAAACAAAACGTGAGCGAGTCACAATTAGATTATCTTGAGAATTATCAATTATCTTACCCAAAATCGCTTTTGCTTGCGGCATTCTATTATTATCCGCATAAATCCGCCCAATCAGATAATCTGAATATTCTTTTACGGGTTCTAATAATTTATTCGCAGACATTTGATCTAATATCCGCAATGCGTTGTTATATTTACCCAAAGCCACTGATTGATCTGCACAAATAATAGCTAATTTGCGGCGCATTTCTGGTGGATATAAATTGCCAAATTGTTTATCGAAGCTGGCATATTTCAATATTTCATTGCTAGAACCTGCTAACACATTGGCAGCTGTTTTCCAAAAATCTATCTCTTCTACACCATCTAAGGCAGGGTGAGCAAAATCTGCGCCTGCATGTTCGGGCTGTTCGGCCATAAAATAAGCCGCTCCGCGCAAAGCTGCCAAACGGTTCTCATCAAAAAACTGCGGGTCTTTTTCCTGAATTTGTGATAATTGCCCAATAGCCTCGTGATATAATCCTTCACCCAATAATAATTTAGCTAATTGAGTGCGTAATATAGAAACGCGCTTATCATCTGAAGAGCTAATTTCTAATTCTAATTTTTGCAAACGTTTTTGGAAATCATTGAAATCAGCAGTTTGCCACTCGCTATAAGGGAATAAAGTTTTTCCGTTTTGTACGGATGCCATCCAATCCTGCAAATTTATTTTGGGCAATCCTGCTGACATCCGTTTAGCATCCACACCGCTAATCCGCAAACCATTGCGTAATTCATTAACCTTCATTTTATTATTCAAATCTCGCAAAACAATCCCTTGGGCGGTTTCTGGCAAGGCAACATCCACAAATTTACGCGCAGGGAATACACCTTCCCCTCCGCGGTAAACGGGTATTATCTCTATTATTTCCCCAGTTATAGGGTCTTTTACTTTAATTGCGGGAGCAGTTTCTAAAATGGGTAAGAAAATATTGGCTTTTAGTGGCGGTTCGCCTTGTACTTCGGCAACAATCGGAAAAGCTGGTAAAGCACTATAATTAGATAATATCATCACCCATTCTTCACTATCTTTCGATTTAGAGATTTTGGGTACTAGTTTAGTGTTAGTACGAAACACAAATATCGTATGTTCTGGCTGCTCAAGCATTTTCACCGAAACAATCGAGGTAGGTAAAATTCCGCTCAATAATTGTAAATTGGGTTGCGCTTTTTTATTAAACACCAACCAAATATCTTGCCCACGCACAAAGGCTGCCGCAGCAACTCGATCCTTCCAAGGGAAGAAAAATTGTGCTTCTTGCTTAAACTGACGTACCGAAATTAAAAAATCACCTTTAGGTAAACTAGCATCTATAGGTGCAGGCTTTGCGTCTTTTGCTGGTGCAATATTTTCAGGTTTTTGGTTCGCCATAATGGGTTTAAAACTTGTTTTTGCCTCAACCGCAAAAGACAATCGCCCCCCTGCCCCACAAAGCAGCCCCGAAATTAAAAACAAATAAAAGATTTTCTTCAGCATACTATTGGTAATAACGAACCATTTGTTACTTTAAAAGCTTTTTATTTGGATATTATTATAACTATTCGATTATCTATTCAAATCAAGCAAACAAGCATCACCATAGGAGTAAAAACGGTAATTATTTTCGATAGCGTGATTATAAATATTTTTCATTTTATCAATACCTGAAAAGGCGCACACCAACATAAATAAGGTAGATTTTGGCAGATGGAAATTGGTGAGTAATTTTTCCACAGTTTTAAATTTATATCCGGGAGTAATAAAAATATTGGTTTCGCCCATAAAAGTTTGTAACTCACCGGATGCAGAAGCGGACTCTAAAACTCGCAAAGAAGTTGTACCTACGGCAATTACTTTTCCGCCTTTGGATTTTGCTTGTTTTATTAGCTGTAAATTTTCTTCGGTTAGTTCTGCCCATTCATGATGCATCAGATGTTCGCTTGTATCTTCTACTTTTACGGGCAGGAAAGTTCCGCCGCCCACATGCAAAGTGACGTAGGCAAAATTTATGCCTTTTTGTTGGAGTTTTTTCAGTAAGTTAGGTGTGAAATGTAGCCCAGCGGTGGGCGCAGCGACTGAGCCATCATATTCAGCATAACAAGTTTGATAATCTTGCGCATCTTCTGCGCGGTTGCCTTGCGCGCGAGGGATATAAGGCGGCAACGGCATTTGTCCGTATTTGGTTAGTTTTTCTAAAAACCCTCGGTTGTCATCCCCGCCTTGTGCGGGGATCTTGGGCAACACGATAGATCTATGAGTGTTTCCTGAGATCCCCGCACAAGGCGGGGATGACAAATGATTGTAAGGAGCAAAAGAAACCACCACCTCACCCGATTCTAATTTTTCTTCTACTATTGCGGAAAAATCATCAGCAAAAATAATTTCATCACCAATGCGCAATCTTTTTGCTGGTCGAGCGAAACTTTTCCACCTTCTGTCTGGTAGTTCCTTATGCAATAAAATTTCAACTTTAACTTCGCCGCGCTTGCCATATAAACGTGCAGGAATTACGCGTGTGTTGTTGAATACGAGAATGTCATTTGGTTGTAATAAGCTGGGCAAGTCAGCGATGGTTTTATCTGCTATTTTTTCCGCATCTGCGCATAACAACTTCGCTGCTTCTCTCGGGCGCGCTGGTTCGCTAGCTATATTGCTTTCTGGTAGATGAAAATCGAATATATCAACGCGCAATTACGCCACCAACTCATCAATATAGCCAGAAATAATATCCAACCCCTGCTGCCAAAAGTCAGGCTTAGTGATGTCGATATTAAAAGGAGCTAATAATTCTTTATGCCGCAAAGTTCCGCCTGCTTCTAACATAGTCAGATATTTTTGCTCAAAGCTCGCGGCATTACCTGCGGCTTTTTCTTTTAAATAAGTGGCATATAACGCATTCACCAAGCAATCACCAAATGCATAAGCATAAACATAAAAAGGTGTGTGGATAAAATGCGGTACATACGCCCAATAATTGCGATATTCGCGCGAGAAATTAAAGGCGGAACCGAGGCTGTCTTTTTGGACTTTCATCCAGATTTTTCCTAAGGCCTCGGAGGTTAATTCGCCTTTTTTGCGTTGCTCATGCACCACGCGCTCAAACTCGCAAAAAGCGGTTTGGCGTACCACGGTGTTTAACATATCTTCCACTTTACCAGCGATGAGGATGCGCCGACGGGCGGGATTTTTTTCATTGGCTAAGATGTTTTGGAAGACTAATTGCTCACCAAACACGGAAGCAGTTTCGGCTAGAGTTAAAGGAGTATCCGCCATTAATGCGCCTTGTTTGGCGGAGAGAACCTGATGTACGCCATGCCCTAATTCATGGGCTAAGGTCATCACATCCCGAGTTTTTCCCTGATAATTCAAGAGCAAATATGGATGGGCAGATGGAACGGTAGGATGTGCGAAAGCTCCGGGAGATTTTCCTGGGCGTACGGGTACGTCAATCCAGTTTTCATCAAAAAAGCGCTTGCCAATTGCTTGTAATCTGGGAGAGAAAGCACCATAAGCGTCTAAAACCGTGCTCTTGGCTTCTTCCCAGCTATATTTGCTGTCGTCATCTTGTGGTAAGGGTGCGTTTCTATCCCAATATTCTAATTTTTCTTTGCCGAGCCAACCGGCTTTAAATTTGTAATAACGATGGGAAAGATTGCTATAATTGCGTTTTACCGTATCTAATAATGCAGATACCACCTCATCTTCTACCTGATTTGCTACATTGCGTGAGGAAATGGGCAAGGGAAATTTGCGCCAATTATCTTCAATCGCTTTATCTTTGGCGATAATATTGGTTATCAGGGCAAATACATGAATTTGCTCACCCAGTTTTTTGCCAAAAACTTTGGCAGCTTTGCGGCGCATCTCACCATCGGGGGAAGATAATAAATCTAATATTTCGGCAGAACTTAGTTTTTTGCCATCCAACGGGAATTTCATTTGCGCAAGAGTTTCATCGAACAAGCGTGACCAAGCCGCATGACCTGTGATGGATTTTTCGTGCAAAAGTTTTTCTAATTCATCCGCTAACTGATAGGGACGCAAAGCGCGAACGTCACGCAACCAAGGCTGATATTTGGCTAATGCGCTTGATTCTGCCAATAATTTTGCCAAAACTGCATCGTCTATCCGATTAATTGCTAGCGTAAAAAATAGGGTTTGCGTGGAAATATCCGTCAATTCTTCGCTGATATTTTGGTAAAAACTAGCCGATTGCGGATCGGTCATATTGCTCGCGTAAATTAATTGCGCATAGCTACCTAATTTGCCCAATAAATCACTTAGTTTTTCATATTCCGTAATCGCGGTTAATAGTTCATCCGCCGAAATATTCTCTATCTTGTCAGCATAACATCTCGCAAAAGCTTTTGCAGTATTACGAGCTTTTTCTACATCTGCCTTAATTTCTGGCGCGTCAGTAGCGCTATATAAAGATGACAAATCCCAGTTAGGTAATTTTTCATCCATATTAGCCGTTGCTGCGAGAGCGGAGTGTGCATACATAACCATTTTTAAACTCAATAATTTATTAAACTTAATTTTTTAGTTTCATCCACATGCTACATGACTGTATCGACAAAAGATGATTGATACATTAGATAAAGGCAACTTAACTGACAAAACTCTCCATCGTCATACTGCCGCNNGCGGCAGTATGACGATGGAGAGTTTATTATGCACTAACTTAGCATTTATAATACGTCTGTTAATGTAGTGTAGTAGATTTTATTTTTTAACCGCTTCAACCTTAGGCTCAGACTTTTTAACATCGGCTTTATTTAAGTCTTTTTTCTGTGCAACTGGTTCGGATTTTTTAGACTCCGCAGATTTTTTTGTTTCTGTAGCTTTTTTATCGGCAGCGGGCTTATCCGAAACAGGCTTATCAGAAATTATAGGCGCTTTAACTGTATCAACTTTGCTTTTTAAAATTTCCCCTAGCATTTGCGCCATTAATTCTTCAAAAGGTAAGTCACCCACATAAAAAGCTGCTCCTGGCTGACGTTCTAAAGATACCACCGCACTATCGCCGCTAGTAGCAGTAACGCTTGCTACTTTAGACAATAATGAACGGATTAAACCTTCTTGCATCTCAGTCACTGCTTTTGCTTCGCGCAGCTTAGAAAACAAATCATTCACCCCATTCAACTTCAAAGAAGCCGTTCCCACAGGGACTAACTCATCCGAAGTTGTACGGATATTTCCTTGCGCTTCGATGGATGATTTAGGAGTTTTTAGAGTAAATTTCTCTAAGTTAAAATGATTCTCGGCAATTGCCCCATTCGGCAAAACCCCTAAAGGAGCTTCTAAACCTAATTTCAAATTACCATTAAAATCACCAAATACATTCCACGGCGCAGAAAGATTCATTTTATTCCCTGCCACATCATAAGTTACGGCAATATTATGATCTTCATAAAGCACATTACGCGTACCCTTGATAGATTGCGCAGTAAGTACCAAACCAAATCCTTCAATTTTAGGATTATTTATCAAAGTTTCTTTCGTAATTATCAGCTTGCTACTATCAATTGCCCCTTTGCTGTAAGAACCTTTGCCTGAAGATATTTTTACAGGCAATTCTGTTCCATCACGGTTAATATAGGTCATAACCACAGATGAGGGAATATCAGCTCTAAAACCTATGCTTTTAGAATTATCATTAGCATTATCGGCAGAAAATAAATCAATCGCTAACTCTGGGGTATATTCAATACGATAACGATGATCACCACGAATATTTACTGGCGCAGTAAAATGCACAGACAATGCTTGCAAACTTGCGGATTTTGGCAATATTTCCACCACATCAGTGGCAATTTCCCAGCCAGAATCTTCGCCATTGCCAGCATCCGAAGTAAAGCGAGCGACTATTTTGGGAATTACTGCTTTACGTGAAAATAATCCACCTTCTACCGAAACTTCACCATGGGTAAACTGAAATTTATAACCTTTCGCAGCGGCCTTTTCTGCCACTATATCTGACCATTCAGTCAAACGTTTATCAACTAGCTCTTTATCCAACCCAGCGCGAGAAACAAAAAAACCTACCGTGGTAAGCAGCAGCAACACCACTAATATAATTGCTACTCCATTGTTTTTTATCAAACCAGTTTTTGTCGCGGTCATAAAATATCTTTCAAATTTTTATTATTTATCAGTCGAAACATTGCGCGTGGCCGCTGGTAATTTCACCCGCAAACCGTCCAAGGCTTCGGTCATCATAATCTGACATCCTAGCCGCGAAGTATGCGTTAGCCCAAAGGCGAGGTCAAGCATATCTTCTTCATCGTCACTTGCCGCAGGCAATTTATCGTAAAACGCTTCATCGACGATAATGTGGCAAGTGGAACAAGCAAGCGAACCTTCGCAAGCGCCTTCTAAAGCCACTTCATTTTTATGAGCAATTTCTAAAACAGATACTCCTACTGGCGCATCAACGATTTTTTCAGCTCCATCAGGAGAGACAAAGATAATTTTTGGCATTATTTATTCCTTAATTTAAGTATTTTATTCTTTTTAGTATTTTAATTATAGTTTTGTCTAGTGAGCTTTACTTAAAAATGCATACTCATTTTTATATTGGCTCTTTGGTAATGGGTAACATCCATTTCCTGCTCTATAAAACCACATTTTTTATATAATTTTAAAGCAGGCTGTAACTTGGTGTTGGAATATAAAATCAGGTTATTTGCTCCCATTAATTTAGCTTGCTCAACACAGTGATTTACCAGTTTTTTTCCAATTCCACCACCTTGAAATTCATCACTAACCACCATTTTTCCTAGCTCATAGGTTTGCTTATCGCGCATTAGCAAGGTTGCTGTGGCAATAATGCTTCCATTTACTTGCGCATAATATATCTTGCCGCCTTTATTGATTATTTCTTCTTCTGGATTTGAAAGTTGCTTCATATCACTAGGCTCAACGGTGAAATATTTTTCCAAGAATTTTATATTTAAGCGTTTGATATGCTCTTTAAATTCAGGGTTATAATCTATTATTTTTATTTCGTTGTTCATCTGTAAAAACTTATATTTTATACTATTTTGCGGTCTCGCTCTCCAATTTGCGTATAAGTTTATCAGCATATTGTTTGCAAATTGGTATTAGTTGTTTTTTTCCGCCAGCATTGCTTCTTTCAAAACTGTAAGCTCATTAGAAATAACCTGCCAAAGAACATTATGATCCAACCCTTCAAGATAATCATGAACTAATATATTTCTAAATCCTGCAATATCCCTCCACGGAACATTTTTATATAATTCTTTTATAGAGTCCGGAAGTTTAGTTGCGGATTCTGCCATGGTTTGCAAATTACGCAAAATTGCATCATAGCGCATTCTATCTTGAAATATATTTTCTCTATTATAACCATTAGAAAATTGTTCTATATAATCAATAGATTCCAATATATGGGCGATATAAAGATGTGCTTCTTTGCTCATAATGGCACGGCTTCTTGTAGAATTTTATCTCTAATCACTGGATGCAAAGAATTATCCGATACTACATCTACTGGGCAGCCGAGTAACTCTTCTAACCGCCAATATAACCCACCAATACTAAATCCTGCTTCTGGTTCAATATGTACTAAAAAATCAATATCGCTAGCATCATTTTCTTCTCCCCGTGCTACTGAACCAAATATACGCACGTTACTAACATGACAAATCTTGGCAATATTCAATATTGGCTCTTTATATTTTTGGCGTAAAACACTTAAATGCATATTCTCCCCCCTAATTTATCTTCGTTCCTTTTAACGCTTCTGCCACTGCCTTGTCCATACGCTTTTGCGCAAAGGGGGCGGCGAAATGTTGTAAGGATTGGTGGAGAACGTCAATTTGTTCGCGGTCTTCACCCGAAATTGCGGATTTCAGCGCGTTTATTTGCACATCCAGCTCTTCATGCTCCGATTCTTCCAATAAATACCCCGCATCTGCCAAAGCGCTAGAAATGTCTAATATGGTGCGCTCGGCTTCTACCCGTGCTTCTACCAGTAAACGTAGAGTTATATCTGCACGGGCATTTTGCATGCTTTCTAACAACATATTATTCATTGCTTCTTCCGATAGTCCATAACTGGGTTTTACGGCAATTTCCTGTTTTATGCCCGTAACTTCCTCTCGCGCGGAAACAGTTAGCAAACCATCGGCATCTATTTGAAAGCCGACTTTTATTTTGGCAGCTCCAGCCACCATGGGAGGAATATTTTTCAGCTCGAACCTAGCAAGTGAACGGCATTGCTCCGCCATTTCGCGCTCGCCTTGTACTACGTGCAATTTCATGCCCGTTTGCCCGTCTTGCCAGGTGGTGAATTCTTGTTCGACATTTACGGGGATTGGCGTGTTGCGGTAGATTACTTTTTCAACAATGCCGCCCATTAATTCTAATCCTAAGGATAAGGGGGTTACATCTAATAATAAGGTTCCGCCACCTTGGGTGAGCTGATGGGCGAGGTTAGCGGCACCACAGGCAACTACCCGGTCAGGGTCTAAGTTGCATAAAGGCGGTTGCGCGAAAAATTCGGCTACTTGTTGACGCACCAACGGCATTTTGGTTGAACCGCCAACCAATACAACACCATGCAATTCAGCATTAGCAACGCCTGCATCTTCCATCACCATACGGCAAATATTTAAAGTTCTGGTGATTAATGGTCGGGCGATTTCTTCAAGTGTATCGCGATATAAAACTTTTCCTGCTAATGTTACACTTTCAGATTTAGACAAAGATTCCTTGGCATTACGTGCCGCGCCAAGAATTGCTCCATCTAACTCTGCACCACTCCAGATGGCCAATTCATGATCAATATCATCACCACCCAAGGCAGCATCCCCACCAGTTGCCAATACCTGAAAAACACCTTTTTCTAAGCGCAACAACGACACATCAAAAGTTCCGCCACCTAAATCATAAATGGCGTAAATTCCCTCCGAGGAATTATCCAGCCCATAGGCCATGGCGGCAGCGGTGGGTTCATTCACCAAACGTAAAACATCTAACCCTGCTAAACGCGCAGCATCACGCGTGGCTTGGCGAGCCGCATCGTCAAAATAAGCAGGAACCGTGATTACCGCAGCGCTCACTTCATCACCCAGCGCATTTTCAGCGATTCTTTTTAGTTCGCGTAATATTTCCGCAGAAATTTCTACAGGAGTTACGGATTTTCCGCCCAGTTGCAAATGGGGTACGCCGTCTGGGGTTCCTTCCGCGAGGAGATTTTCTAATTGCGGCGCAAGGCGGGCTACTTCTCCGCGTGCACGCCCCATCAAACGCTTGATAGATATAACTGCGTTTTTATTGCCATCCAAAAAAAGCTGGCGAGCGCCCTCACCTACTAATATTTTATCGTCCAAATAAGCAACCGCAGAAGGCACCAGTGAAAGACCTTCTGTATCTTCCAATGCTTGCGCCTCGCCGTTATAAACTATAGCAGCGACTGAGTGAGTGGTTCCTAAATCGATACCTATCGCCACGCGTTTTTCATGCGGAGCAGGAGTTTGACCGGGTTCATATATGTGTAGTGGTTTCAAAGCGGCGTCTTTTCGTTAAAATTTCTTCGGTTATTTTGTCCATAAAGCGTAATCGTATAATATTATGCGCAGCTAATTCCCAGCCTTTTTGCAAAAATTCTTCTTTTTCGGCAAAAATTTCGCTTAAATGTTCGATGATTTTACTACGCAAACCAGCTACCTCTTCCGCTAATTGGCGAAATTCTTCTGCGCTACCTGCTTCTAATAATTTCTCGCGCATTGACAGTGATTCTTCTAATATAGTGGGAGAAGAAGGAAATTTTTCCAAACTATGTTCAGGCACCAATAATTCCCACAAATGCGTGGCGCGCAAGCAAGGACTGCGCAAAATTTGATAGGCTTGATTGGCAGAAGATGATAATTGCAAAGCTTGCAAACGCTCCGACTCACTTAAGTTCATTACTTGGTCGGGATGGCATTTACTCTGCACAGCTAGATAGGCTTTCCGTATTTCCGCTTCGGAAAGATTATATATCGGGGTTAAGTTTAGGGTGGTGAAATAGTTATACATAAGCATTACGATAAGCAGAAAAATGCAAAATAAGTTGATTGGGCAAACTACCAAAATCTAAAAAATCATAATGATGATAAAAAGAACGTGCTTGTTCATCTTTAGCATTTACCACCAAAGCAGCAACAGCAATATCAGAAGCCAATGCACGTTGAACGGCATTACCTAATAAAGCAGCACCAATCTTTTTACCTTGAAAACCGACATCAACCGCCAAGCGACCAAGCAAAGCCACAGGAACCGAAGGATAACGCGGCAATTTTTTAATTAATGTTTCTGGTAAATCAGTTAACGGAATACCAGACGCAGAAATAGTATAATAACCAGCAATTGCAGAGGTACATGCATCAACTGCAACATAACAAGACGCCGCACGACGTTGCATATCTTGCCTTGCCTGCTCACGCAAATAAACATTCAACACATCCACACCACAAGAAAAACCTGCCCGATTATGCTCTTTATTTAATAATTCTATGCGAAACGGCGTAGTCACTCGCCACCAAACAATTCATTGTTATGTTTAAAAGCTTGTAAAATAGCCTTGGATTTAGGAGAAGGATTTAACATACCATCGACGAAACGAATTTGATCGTCGGCAGATAAACGAATTATATTCGCTGCTTCTATAGTTTTATGTGCAGCGATTTTTGCTGCAGAAACTAAAAAGTCACTCAAGCTACAGCCCTGTAACTCAGCTGCACGACGCACTAAGGCAAGCGCATCAGGTGTAATACGAGCTTCAATACGAGATGTACGTTGTGATTCTGGTATCATCATAAACTTTCTCCCTTTTCGTTATTGTACGTTAAAACTCCGTACACGTCAAACATTAAAAGATTCCCCACACCCACAACGACCTTTTTCATTCGGGTTTTTAAACACAAAGCCGCTTTTGAATTTTTCTTCCACATAATCCATTTCCGTACCCACCAGAAACATTATTGCTTTGGGGTCTATCAATACACAGACGCCTTTTTCTTCAATCACTTCATCGTAAGGCTGCGCCTCGTCGGCATATTCGATATTATAAGACAACCCCGAACAACCACGCGTGCGAATTCCCACCCGAATACCTGCCGAAGGCTTGCCGCGCTGGTTTAGCATGCTGGCGATGTGTTTTGCTGCTGCATCACTTATAGATATTAATTGCTGTGCCATGTTTGTCTTCAAAGTTTCGCCTTAAACCATCCGTTGTCATACCGCCGCAGGGCGGTATCCATGTTTATCACCAAGCTCCGTCTGCGCGGTTAGGCATGGATACCGCCCTACGGCGGTATGACAACCGAGAGTGCGTTAATTAACCAATAATATCATCATATAAATCTTTCCATTCTGGATTGAAATCTATGATTTGCCTTAGTTTCCAATTTCTATTCCACTCTTTCATTTGTTTTTCACGATAAATAGCAGATTCTATATTTTCGTGAATTTCATAATAAACCAAGCGATTAAGATTATATTTCTTTGTAAAACCTTCTGTATTTTTTTCTTTATGTTCCCAAATTCGTTTTATTAAATCACTAGTTACGCCTATATATAAAGTACCAAACTTCTTATTGGTCATTACATAGACATAGCCTTTTTTCATACCAACTCTCAGTGTTTATCCTAAAATAGATTACTAAAAATAATTAATTTATTTTAAACCAAAACATCCGTTGTCATACCGCCGCAGGGCGGTATCCATGTTTATCACCAAGCTCCGTCTGCGCGGTTAGACATGGATACCGCCCTGCGGCGGTATGACAACGGAGAGAGCGATAATAAAATCAAGCCACTTTATGTTTATCCTGATAATCCTTAATCGCTGCCTTAATGGCATCTTCTGCTAAAACCGAACAATGGATTTTTACGGGAGGTAAAGAAAGTTCTTCGGCAATTTGGGTGTTTTTTAGACTGGCGGCTTCTTGCAGCGTGCGCCCTTTCACCCACTCGCTCACTAAAGAGCTAGAGGCAATGGCAGAACCGCAGCCGAAAGTTTTGAATTTTGCATCTTCAATTACGCCGGTGGCTTCATTGACCTTTATTTGTAGTTTCATCACATCACCACATGCGGGTGCGCCGACTAGACCGGTGCCGACATTATCTTCATCATTAGCAAATGACCCTACATTGCGTGGGTTATCGTAATGATCCATTAATTTTTCGCTGTATGCCATATTAGTGCCCTGCCCATTCTATTTTGCTTATATCAATTCCTGCTTGCGCCATTTCCCATAACGGGCTCATTTCGCGCAAACGCCCTACACTGCCGGTTACAATTTCAATCGCTCGATCCACTTCCGCTTCAGTGGTAAACCTGCCGAAACCAAAACGGATAGAAGTATGCGCCAAATCTTCCCCCACGCCAATCGAGCGCAAAACATAAGATGGCTCTAATGAGGCTGAAGTACAGGCAGAACCTGAAGATACGGCCAAGTCTTTAATCGCCATAATCATCGACTCACCCTCTACATAGGCGAAGCTTAAGTTTAAATTACCCATCCAGCGTTGCTCGGCGTGCCCATTTAAGAACACATCGGGAATTTTGCTGGTGATGGCGCTTAAGAAACGGCTACTTAAAGCGCGGATACGCTCCGCTTCTGCGCCCATCTCTAGCGCCGCGATTTTTGCCGCTTCACCTAAGCCCACAGCTAAAGGAGTGGGTACCGTGCCCGAACGGAAACCTCGTTCTTGACCACCACCACTAAAAAGCGGCTCTAAGCGCACGCGTGGACGACGGCGCACATATAACATACCAATCCCTTTGGGCGCATAAGCTTTGTGACCGGAAATACTCATCAGGTCGATATTCATCGCCTCCACATCCAAGGGGATTTTGGCGAAAGCTTGCGCGGCATCCGTATGGAAAAACACGTTTTTCTCGCGGCATATTTTTCCAATTTCTGCCAAGGGCTGAATAACCCCAATTTCGTTATTCACAGCCATTACCGAAACTAATGCGGTTTGGTCGGTTATCGCTTCTCGTAATAAATTCAAATCCAACAAACCATCCGTACCCACAGGCAAATAAGTTACCCGAAAGCCTTCCTGCTCCAGATGACGGCAAGAATCTAGCACGCATTTATGCTCGGTAGTCAAAGTGATTACATGGTTTTTCTTAGTTTTAAAAAAACGCATCACTCCCTTGATTGCCAGATTATTCGACTCCGTCGCCCCAGAGGTGAAAATCAGCTCCTTAGCGGAAGCATTAATCAGCTTCGCCACTTGCTCCCGAGCCTCTTCCATTGCCCCTTCAGCTTCCCAGCCATAGGCATGGCTACGCGAGTGTGGATTACCAAATTTTTCGGTAAACCACGGCAGCATCACCTGCAAAACTCTTGGATCAACAGGGGTAGTGGATTGATAATCCATAAAAATAGGCATGTTCTGCCGCATATTATTACTCTTTTGGTTATTATTTGCATTTATAATAACTGCTTATGGCGTATTGCGCAAGCTTTAGCAAGCAATAACCTAGTAATTTTATCAACTATTTTTTTGGACGTTCAAACGCCACTAAGGCTTAACGCGACACGCGCCGCGAGTTTGCATTCGCAAACCCATACTAATTCCAATTTTGCATGGGGAATTTTAAAGTGGAATTAGTATGTTTAAAATTTATTTTTTTGATAGCAAATTAGGCAACCAGCGCGTCCCGTAACCTTGCCATGCTCTCGGTTTTTCCTAATTGTTCCATCACTTCAAACATCCCCGGAGAAATATTACTGCCCGTAATAGCTGCGCGTAAGGGTTGGGCAATATCGCCCAGTTTTACCCCTTCGCGTACCGACAATTCCCGACATAAATTTTCTATTGCTTCGTGCTGCCACTCATTAAGATTTTCAAAATATTCGATGATTTTCAGCAGCAGACTCTTTCCGCTTTTTTCCATTATCTGCGCTGCTTTTTCATTTAGAACCAAAGGGCGTGGTCGCACATAAAAAGCGGCGGAATCGGCTAGCTCATTGATGGTTTTTGCGCGTTGCTTTAACCCATCCATCGCACTAAGCAATAAATTCTTTCCCTCTTCACCCACATTAAATTCCGCGAGTCTTGGTAAAATCAAACCAACCAAACGAGCATTATCTGCCTCGCGGATATAATGTCCATTGAGATTATCTAACTTAGTAAAATCCATCCGTGATGGCGAACGCCCTATGCCTTCTAAATTAAACCATGCAATTGCTTGCTCAGTGGAAATAATCTCATCATCTCCATGCCCCCAGCCCAAGCGCAGCAAATAATTGCGCAAAGTTTCAGGCAGATAGCCCATATCGCGGTAGGCTTCCACTCCCAATGCGCCGTGACGTTTAGATAATTTAGCTCCGTCTGCACCATGAATTAAGGGGATATGCGCAAAAATTGGCGGCGTCCAACCCATTGCTTGATATAAAATATATTGCCGCGCCGCATTGGTTAAATGGTCATCCCCCCGAATAATATGGGTTATGCCCATATCATAATCATCCACCACTACCGCCAACATATAAGTTGGGGTTCCGTCCGAACGTAATAGCACCATATCATCCAGCTGCTCACAAGCAAAAGTCACATCCCCTTGCACCTTATCAGCAATAATAATATTGCCCTCGCGCGGCGCCTTCAGACGAATAGCCGGAGATATTCCTGCTGGTGCATCTTCGGGCTTGGCATCTCGCCAGCGACCATCATAACGAAAAGCTTTCTTCTCTGACATGGCTTGCTCACGCATGGCTTGCAGCTCTTCTGGCGTGCAATAGCAATAATAAGCAGCACCTTTAGCCACCAACTCACGCGCAACTTGCGCGTGTCTATCTGCACGAGAAAATTGGTAGATTTCCTCGCCGTCCCAATCTAACCCCATCCATTTTAGACCATCCAACAGCGCATCCACCGCTGCCTGTGTAGAACGCTCGCGGTCGGTATCTTCAATCCGTAATAAAAATTTTCCGCCTTGGTTTTTGGAAAACAACCAATTGAATAAAGCAGTACGCGCACCACCTATATGCAAATATCCTGTAGGAGAAGGAGCAAAACGAGTTATTACTTGCTTGGTCATAGATTATTTTGCTTTCTTAAAATTTTGTCGGACGATTTTAGTAATAGCTAATTTGGGGGTTTTTACTAAAACATCAAATTAGAATTATATATCAGCACTATCCGTCGTCATACCGCTGTAGAGCGGTATCCATGCCAAACCATTGGCTTAACAGCTAATTGATAGACATGGATACCGCCCTGCGGCGGCATGACAATGGATAGCTTACACATATAACTTACTGTTATATTATGAAAATTATATTGTTAATAATACTGTCGTGTAGGGTTCTTTATAATATTTTGTTCACTTTACTTAATTTTACGCTTTTTCCCTTTGTACCCATCAGGGCGAGGAGTGGCGGATACTCCGTTATTAACCCGTCCGAGGGCAAATTTGAATTCTTTGATTAAAGCAGGAAAAGGCAATTCTTTGGCGTTTTGGCGCCCAACCACCACATATTCATGCCCAGCACGCGCCATTTCAGGCATCACCAAACGCGCCACCTCCCTCAGGCGGCGACGAATACGATTGCGTGCCACCGCATTACCCATCTTCTTAGTTACAGTAAATCCCACCAAAGCTGGCGCCTGTTCATCAGGATTAACCCGATATTGCAGCACCATAGAAGGAGTTACAAATCTTTTCTCAGTCGCCGCTACCGCCAAATATTCACGGCGTTTTTTCAAGCGACCAATCATTATTTTATGCACTTAAACGTTTACGACCTTTTGAACGGCGAGAAGCGATAACTTTACGACCGCCAACAGTTGCCATACGCGCACGAAAACCATGACGGCGTTTACGAACTAAATTACTTGGTTGAAATGTACGTTTCATTGGAAAATTCCTTTAATGGTAAAAAGGGTGTTCTTATATATGCGTATATTGTTTAAGTCAATAAATTCATTGACGTAAATTATTGCGATTTTTTCTTCAAAAACCATCTTTAACCCGCCCCCAGCAACCCCACATTCCGATCATGTCCGAATAAACTCAACAAAACCCGTAAAGCCTGCCCTCTGGGTGATTCTAATTTAGGGTCGCGTGCTAAAATATTTTTTACATCTATACGGATGAATTCTATTAAATCTTTATGCTCAAATAAATCTGCAAATACAAATTCTGGCACTCCGCTTTGGCGTGTGCCGAGTACTTCGCCGCCGCCACGCAGGCGTAAATCTTCTTCGGAGATTAAAAATCCGTCATTATGTTCACGCATTACTTTGAGGCGTTCTTTGGCGACGTTGGAGCAAAAAGGTTGGTATAATAACAAGCAACTAGATTGTTGATTGCCGCGCCCGACCCGACCACGTAATTGGTGCAGTTGTGCCAATCCAAAGCGTTCGGCGTTCTCAATGATGATAATAGTAGCCTCGGGCACATCTACGCCAACTTCAATTACCGTAGTGGCAACCAGTAAGGATAATTCGCCATCTTTAAAAGCTTGCATGACTTGCTGGCGTTCGGCGGCTTTCATTTTTCCGTGCACTAGCCCGACTTTTCCCGGAAAGAATTGGCATAATATGCGGTAGCGTTCTTCTACTGCCATTATGGGAAGCGTATTTTCTTCGATTTCTTCTTTTTCCTCCACTAACGGGCAAATCCAGTAGGCGCGAGTACCACTAATCAGGTTGCGTTGAAGGCTATTAATTACTTCTTCCGCACGGTTTACCGGCAAAGCCCTGGTGATAATTTCCTGCCGACCAGCCGGTTTTTCTTTGAGTTGGGAGTTTTCTAAATCGCCATATAGCATCATGCTCAAACTACGCGGAATCGGGGTGGCGGTCATTAATAATAAATGCGGTTGCGTGCCTTTATTTGCCAAAGCCATACGTTGCAACACGCCAAAACGATGCTGTTCGTCGATTACCACCAGACTTAATTTTTGAAAAACCACCCCCTCTTGGAATAATGCATGCGTGCCGACGATTATTTTAGCTTCTCCACTGACAATATCTGCTAAAACTTCTGCACGTTCTTTTGAGCGCATACCGCCCCTGACTAATACGGGTTTTATGCCAAATGGCTCTAACATCTTAGAAAAACTAGCAAAATGCTGCCGCGCCAAAATTTCGGTAGGCGCCATACATACGGCTTGCGCCCCCATACCCACAATATCGAGCATGGCTAATAATGCTACGATAGTTTTTCCACTACCTACATCGCCTTGCAACAGACGTAACATGCGGTGCCCACTCGACATATCATCACGAATTTCTTGCAGCACTGCTTGCTGTCCTTGGGTAAGCGCAAAAGATAATTGGCTTTCTATCTTTTTACTTAAAGCACTTAAGGGAATTATCTCACCTTTATCTTTAACAACATCTTGACGTAAAATTGCTAAGGCTAACTGGTCGGCAAGGATTTCATCCGCTGCTAAGCGACGGCGGATATTATCGTATGGAGATAAATTATCCGCATTTTGGGGATTATGTACTTGCTTTAAAGCCTCATGCCAACGGGGAAAATTATGCTCGCCCATAAAACCCGCATCATGCCATTCGGGCAGACGGGGCAATTTGCTTACCACTTGTTTTATCCAGCCATGCAAACGAAGGCTAGATAATCCTGCGGTGAGCGGATAAATTGGATCTACCGTTTTTAATTTCTCAATTTCTTCTGCAGGAGCAATAACATCAGGGTGTGGCATTTGCCAGCGTCCATCAAATAATTCTAATTTTCCGCTAACAGCTCGCCACGCACCAAAGGGGAATTGTTTACTTACCCAATGTGGGTCGGCATTAAAAAAAGCTAATTCTACGGTTCCACTATCATTGCTACAGGTGATTTTATAAGGAGCACGACGAGAACTAGGCGCGGTGTGGCGATCGGCTTTTAATAATATAGTAACCACCTGCCCTGCTTGCGCCTCGGTCAATAAGGGAGATGCTCGGCGGTCTAATAATGATACGGGCAAGTGAAACAACAAATCGCGCACAATCGGCATATTACTGGGGTTTGTCTCCTCCCCTGCACGTCCGCGAAATAAACGTTGCAAAGCACAGCAAGAACCTTTGCCAATACCTTTAATAGTATCAACATGGGCAAATAAAGGAAATAATTCATCGGGTCTCATGCAAAGGCAACATACTACCTACCGCCACATCTTGCAATCGCTCCTGCGCCTCGTTTAACAAATCTTCTCCACCAATTATTTCGGTGAAAATTATAGTTAGATTTAGCTCTTCGGGTAAATCTTGGATATTGCTGCGTAAATTTTCTAAAATAGAAAATCTCAAGCGATTAGTTACCATACGGATAACGCTGCTTTTAATATCTACCAACAAAACCCCAAAAGCATCGTCGGCAATTCTTCCTACGGCATCGCCAAAACGTAATCCCCCACGCAGAGATTTTACTATATTCTCTAATATTATATGGCGATTACTATTTTCTAACTCATTATAACCATCTAACCTTATATAAACAAAAGCAGAGGGAACTTGTTTGGCAGAGGAATAAAACTCAGCTAATTCTAGGTTTTTGGCAAAAGATGCGCGATTAGGCAGACTTGTTTCTTGGTCTAGCACTTCATGCCCACGAAAATTATCTGCTACGGTTGCCCGCACAGAATCTTCTTTTTTACGAATAAGTGGGTCTTTTAGAATAATTCTGAATAATAAGTTACGGTTTTTTGAATCTTCACGCAGAATGGACAAATCTACAGGTAAACTATTACCTGTTTTATTTAGCACATTAAAATTTCTAATTTTTTCGATAACTTCTTGTAAATCTACCCCATCTTCTTCAAAATCTACATATTCGCTAATGGCTGCGGCAATTTTTTCTGGCAATATCTTTATAAAATCAGAGTTTTTTAATGACTCATCTTGCAATAATAAATTTATAAGCGCTTCATTAAAATCAGCGATGGTTAAGCTTTTCGTAGTGTTATTCTGGCTCACCAATAACATAGGGTCATTTTTACGAAAATAGGCTTCCATATATTATTTTCCATATTACGCCACAAGAGCAGCTTGCTTAAAAACACTTACAGATTATAATAGACGCAATTAATTAAAAAAAGGTTAGCCTTAAGTGATGATTGAAAACACCCCCGAAGTTGCTCCTGAAATTCGTATAAAACGACTGAAATATCGTAGCTGGCATCGTGGATGCAAGGAAACTGATGTTATTTTGGGCTATTTTGCCGATAGTCATTTGGAAGTTTTTAATCCTGGGCAGCTAGATTTGTTTGAAAAATTGTTAGAAGAACAAGACGCAGATATTTGGAAATGGATTGTGGGCAAGGAAGTTCCAAGTAATTTGGACTATTTACCAATTTTAGATATTTTAAAAAAATATGGTACAGAAAATAAAAACACTATGTGATTAGGCATCAATAAACTCAATTAAGCCCTGATACTAAACGATGGAAATCATCGTTGGATGCTCGTCCATGTGATACTACATCCTGTATCTTAGGAGATGGAACAGTATTTAACATGCTCGTAGCGGCAAGTGATGAGGATGCAACTGCTTGGTTCTCAATATTGGTTTTGTAAGTGGCAGGAATATTTATAGTTTGAAAAGCATGGTCAATATTTATACCAAACCGAGATAATAAAACATCTAAATCTGCCCCATGTTCAATTGACATGTGCATTTTTTTCACTGCTTCCATTCCCAGACTATTTGCCGCTTCTATATATGCCATGGTTTCTTCAGGCTTATAGGGATTTATCATATCATGCCCAAGCAGATATAAAAATTTCGGCAACAAAAAGTTTTGCGCTTCTTCCGACGAATTGGCGGAATGTTTATATTTGTAGCTATGATTCATCAATTCCGCCATTCGCGCAAAAATAGGCTCGGCTTTTTGCCAATCCATAGCATCAGCTTTTTCTTTTACGGTAATATCTTTAAAGTGCCCATTGGCATCGCGATCCACAGTGTATTTTTGGTAAATATCCATCAAATCAGAAGAGGTTACACGTTCGCCCAATCCATGCATGTGCCCCACTTTGCGGTCAATAAATTGAATTAAATCTTCAAATATAGTGGTTTTTTTGGAAGACATTTCGGTGAATAGTGTTAGTGCTTTTATACCAATCCCCAATTCCCCTCCAAAAGGAGTATAACCTAGTGCGGAAGCAAACGGAACGGGCAAAAATCCTAGCGCTCTACCAAAAAACACCGCGTCAGTCATATAACGAGCATTAGTTTTGGTTTTGTAATTGTGCATGGTATCTTGCACGAGCTTATTATCGCTTTTTTCCAAATCATCTTTGCTTATATCATGTGGGTTTTTGCCCGTTTCAAAAGCGACTGCCTCAGCAAAGGTATTTTTTATATCACCTAATACTTGGTCAGCAAATGATTTGGTAAGCAAAAGACTGCACCCACCTAAGATAGCATCATAAGCAAAATCCCACTTATTCTCATTCCACATGTTTTTGCGGAGCTTATCAGACCGATTTGCACCCTCAATAATTTTTTTATCGTCAATAATTTTAAAAACACCCTCTGCGGCAATTTTAGCACCACGAGGAATATAACGCGCCGCCGCAAAAGGAACCCAGCGGCGGAAATAAGCAGAAGTCATGCGTGGTTCGCTATAAACTTGGCTATGTAAAGGCGATGTAGCGTCGGTTTGCTCTTGATTATTAGAGTTTTTTTCCGACTGCGTCGCCTCGCCCGCAAATCCATTATTTGCAGGGTTATTCGCTCCAGACATCTGTGTGTTCAATATCTCCATACTTGCAGACTAATATAGAAATGTGACTGTTTGATGAAAATTTGAAAATTTTTTCAACTAAAATAATTATTTAAAAACCACCTTGCAAAACAGCCGACAAATCACTACTATTATAGTCTGTAAACCAAGCGAGAACGCAGAAAAATGAGCCAAAAAGATAATATCATCCGAAAAGATAATGTACGGGATTCAATTAATTTAATCTCTTGGCGTGTTGATAAAGATTTTAGCCATCCATTAGAAAAATCTGGTTATTTAGAAGGGCAATTGCTGATTGCTACCCCTAATGTTAATGGCGATTTGTTTAATCAGTCAGTAATTTATCTTTTCACCCATAATTCTCGAGGGGCTATGGGGCTTATCATCAATAAGCCATTAGAATTTATTGATAATTCCGCCCTTTTTCAACAGTTAGAAATTGAAAATCCTGATGAAGATTGCGAACTAAAAGTCTATCATGGCGGTCCGGTGGATGAGCATCGTGGCTTTATTCTCCACAGCACTGATTGTTTATATCCCGACAGTCTAACTAACGAAAACGGGCTTGCCATCACTGCAAGCCTAGGAATATTAAAAGAAATTGCCACTGGTGGCGGTCCGCGTGACCGCATGATGGTAGTTGGCTATGCGGGTTGGATGGCAGGACAGTTAGAAGCAGAGATTGAAGCTAATAGCTGGATTACCGTACCCGCCACTCCCGAATTGATTTTTATGCATAATGATGAAAATAAATGGGAATTTGCCGCCAGCACCATCGGTGTAAATATGCACCGTTTTTCAGCTTTTGCTGGACACGCTTAAATCTTTGGAAATATCATGACCATCCATAAAAAACCGCTTTCTTTTCAAGCCCCTCTTTCTTTTCAAGAGATTATTCTGACTTTACAACATTTCTGGGCGCGTCAGGGTTGCGTTATCTTGCAACCTTACGACATGGAAGTGGGCGCGGGAACTTTTCACCCGGCTACTACATTACGTGCACTGGGTCCAGATCATTGGAACGCCGCCTATGTGCAGCCTTCACGCCGCCCGAAAGATGGACGTTATGGCGAAAACCCCAATCGTTTGCAGCATTATTATCAATTTCAGGTGATTTTAAAACCTTCACCAGATAATATCCAGGAATTATATCTGGAGTCACTGCGTGAGCTGGGAATTGACACGAATGCCCATGATATTCGCTTTGTAGAAGATGATTGGGAAAGCCCCACTTTAGGCGCTTGGGGACTGGGCTGGGAAGTCTGGTGTGATGGGATGGAAGTCACCCAATTCACTTATTTTCAACAAGTGGGCGGCTTTGAATGTCGCCCAGTTTCGGGTGAGATAACTTACGGGTTAGAACGCTTGGCGATGTATATTCAAGGCGTAGAAAATGTTTATGATTTACAATGGAATAACACCGAAAAACCTGTGCTTTATGGCGAAGTGTTCAAGCAAAATGAAGTAGAATTTTCCGCCTATAATCTTGAATATGCGGATACAGATGCATTATTACGCCAGTTTGTCGATGCGGAAAAAGAATGTCAGCAATTATTAGAAAAAAAACTGCCACTTCCCGCTTTTGACCAATGCTTAAAAGCTAGCCATCGCTTTAATTTGCTGGACGCACGCGGGGTAATTGGGGTAACTGAACGCGCCGCCTATATTGGCAGAGTCCGCGCATTGGCGCGGGGAAGCTGCGCTATATTATTAGAAAACAAAGGAATAAAAGAGGAAGCTGCATGAACCTCACTCTCTTAAAATGTAAAATTCACCGCGCAACGGTGACTTTATCCAACCTCACTTACGAAGGTTCCATCGGAATTGACAAAGCATTGATGGATAAAGCAGGCTTATTACCAAATGAGCGCGTGGACATACTCGACATTAACAATGGCGAGCGTTTTTCAACTTACGTAATTGAATCACCCGCAGGTAGTGGTGCGATAGAAATCAACGGAGCCGCCGCTCGGTTAGTACAACCCGGTGATTTAGTAATCATCTGCGCTTATGTAGGATTAGAGGCGGAGATGGCAAAACAATGGCAACCAACAATTGTACATGTGGATAACAAAAACAAAGCAACAAACTGATATTTATCGAGAATAAGATGCAGCAGACCACCAAGAATAATTTCCTTCTCGAACTATTCAGCGAAGAAATCCCCGCGCGGATGCAAAATAATGCTCTTAGCACCTTGCAAGACCGCTTGAGCAAAGCTTTAAACGATGCCCGTCTGCCCTACGCAAAAATCACAGGTTTTGTCACTCCGCGCCGCTTAGCAATTCGGGTAGAAGGATTGCCAGATGAGCAACCAAGCTTGGAAAGTGAACGTAAAGGCCCCAAGATAGATGCTCCTGTGGGTGCAATTGAAGGTTTTTGTCGTTCGGTTGGTTTAAGCAAAGAGCAATTAGATGTGCAGGAAAAAGATGGCACCAAATTCTTTTTTGCCATTATAAAGCAAGCTGGTCAGCCTACTGCTCAAGCTCTTAAACCACTGATAGAGAACATATTACAAGATTTCCCTTGGCCAAAATCCCAGCGTTGGGGGGCTTATAATATGCATTGGGTGCGCCCTTTACGCCGTATGATATGTATTTTAAATGACCAGATTATTCCTATAGAATTCGGGCATTTAACTGCTGCTAACCTCACCGAGGGACACCGTTTTTTAAGCAAGGGTGAAATTATCATCAATGACCCTTTAACCTACGAAGAAATATTAGAAAAACATTATGTTATCGCCGATGCGAAAAAACGCAGTGATTTGATTGCAAAACAAGCACAGGTGCTAACCAGCGCACAAAATTTAACTCTGCGCGCCGATGCAGGTTTATTAGAAGAAGTAACTGGTCTGGTAGAATGGCCAATTTGCCTGATGGGAGAATTTTCCAGCGATTTCCTGGACTTACCCGCAGAAGTACCCGTATTGGAAATGCGCCATCACCAAAAATATTTCGCTTGTTTAGATAAAAATGGCAAATTAGCTAACCGCTTTATCACGGTTTCCAACATCACTGCTAATGATGGCGGCAAAGCAATTATCCATGGAAATCAACGAGTTTTGCGTGCACGTTTAGAAGATGGGCGCTTCTTTTGGAATCAAGATAGAAAACGCAATCTTGCTAGCTGGCAGTCCGATTTAGAAAAAATTATTTTCCACGCCAAATTAGGCTCAGTTGCCGAAAAAGTAAGCCGTATTAGCTCACTTGCAACTTTCCTCGCGGTATTTGTTCCTTTTGCGGATTTAGAAAAAGTAGAACGCGCCGCACAACTTTGCAAATCTGACTTAGCCTCGGGCATGGTGGGGGAATTCCCAGAATTACAAGGAGTTATGGGGCGTTATTATGCGCTGGAACAAAAAGAATCGCCAGAAGTAGCCGACGCTATCCGCGACCATTACAAACCTAACGGCGCAGAAGACGGCCTCCCCACCGCCCCAGTCAGCATTTGCGTTGCTCTGGCAGATAAATTAGATAGCTTGGTCGGACTTTTCGCCGCAGGTGAAAAACCCACCGGCTCCAAAGACCCCTTTGCCCTACGCCGCGCTGCATTGGGAATTTTGCGCATAATTTTGGAACAAAATTTACGGATGAAGTTAGATTTAGTGCTAACGCAGACCTTACGCCAATACCCAAAAGAACTATTAAAAACTGGCACTAAAGAAGAATTAATTGCCGAATTATCCAATTTCTTCTTAGACCGTTTGCGCGTTATTTTAAAAGAACAAAATATCCGCCATGATTTAATCGAAGCAGTGCTTGGGAAAAACACCCAAAGCGTGGATTTAATCGACTTAGTATTGCGCTTAAACGCCGTGCAAGAATTTCTTGCCCAAGAAACAGGCGGAAACCTACTCGCCGCCTATCGCCGCGCCGCCAACATCGTCGCCAGTGCTGAGAAAAAAGATAACCAACTTTATAACGGCAAAGTAAACCCAGATTTATTCAAAGAAGCAGCAGAACGCGAACTTTATGCAAAAATAGAAAAAGCCAAAACTAGCAGCCAAGCCGCCTTAGAAAAAGAAGATTACACCCAAGCGCTAGAAATCTTCGCTGGATTACGGGATAGTTTGGATCTTTTCTTTGAAAAAATCATGGTAAATGATGAAAACCCCAACATTCGCACCAATAGATTGAATTTATTAGGAAATATCCGTGATTTGGTGAATAAAGTTGCCGATTTTGGCGTAATTGCGGAGTAATACTTAAAGCCCTCTCCCTCTGGGAGAGGGTGGGGTGAGGGTAGCATCTCCAAAATAAAACTTTTCGGATTTGTGGAGGCTTCCCTCACCCAACCCTCTCCCAAAGGGAGAGGGCTTTAAGCGTCCAGCTCCGCCTTCAACAATTGCAAATCCACCCAAGCTTGCTTTTTCGCCTCGGGCTGGTTTAATAAATAGGTGGGATGGAAGCTGGGAAAAGCAGGAATCACTGCCCCATCAAGATATTGATTAGTATAATCATATTTATTACCGCGAATACGCGTAATCCCTTGCGTGGTATTTAGCACGCCGCGTGCGGCGGTGCCGCCGAGCAAAAATAAAGCAGCAGGTTTAATCAAAGCAATATGTTTTTCCACAAACGGCAGACAAACCGCCACTTCTTCGGGCGTTGGTTGGCGGTTTCCCGGTGGGCGCCAGAACAAGCTATTGCTTATATAGCAATTTTTACTACGGTCATACCCAATAGCCGCCAGCATCTTATCCAGCAATTCCCCTGCGGCTCCGCAAAAAGGCACGCCTGATTTATCCTCCTCCGCTCCCGGCGCTTCGCCAATTAGCATCAGGCGAGAATTGGGCACCCCCACAGCAAAAACTGTGTTCATAGCGGTTTTTTTCAAATTACAGCCATCAAAATTTTCTACTGCTGCTTTTAATTCATCCAATGAATTCGCCGCATCCGCCAATTCTCGCGCCCGAGCAATTGCCGCCGCTGGTGAAGCCGCCAGTGAAGGAGCAATAATTGGCTCCGCGCGAAATTCTCGCTCGACAGCCACCTCCGCCAACAAATTTTTATAAAAAATCTGTGGCTCATTTTCAATTGCCTCGTCCACACCTGCTTCTACATACCATTTTAGCAAATTATGGGCGGTCTCATAGCTTATCGGTTCTGGACTCATGGCTGTATTATATATAATCTAAAAGGAAATTAAAATAGGGGTTTGTACCAATTCTCATAATAAAACATGAATTTAATTCGAGTATTTTTGTACCCAGAATGTGCTTATTTGCGAAGTAATACTTATTGATATTTCTAGCAAATAAGTACATTCTGGGTACAATAAAGACGAAGAAGAAAATTCATGTTTTATTATGAGAATTGGTACTACTTATGCAGAGTGAAACACATGAAACAATGAATTTTGATGTAGTTATCGTTGGTGCAGGTCCCGCAGGATTATCCGCTGCCATTCGGCTAGCGCAATTGGGCAAAGAATCTGGCAGAGAATTAAATATCTGCGTGTTGGAAAAAGCCTCGGAAGTGGGTGCGCATATTCTCTCAGGCGCGATTTTAGAACCTCGCGCTTTGAACGAATTATTACCCAATTGGCAAGCGCTCGGTGCGCCGCTTAATACCCCAGTAACCAAAGAGAGTTTTTATCTAATGGGCAGTTTGCAAGCCTTGGTGCGCAACAAAGCCTTAAAGCTGCCCACGCCGCCTTCTATGCGCAACCACGGAAATTATATTATATCTTTGGGTAATTTTTGTCGTTGGTTGGGCAAGCAGGCAGAAGAATTGGGGGTGCAAATATTTGCAGGCTTTCCCGCTGCGGAAGTAATCATAGAAGATGGGGTGACCAAAGGCATAATAACGGGTGATTTTGGCATTGCAAAAAATGGGGAAAAAACTGCCAATTATCAGCCGGGTATCGAAGTGCGTGCACCCATAACCTTATTTGCTGAAGGCTGCCGTGGCTCACTTTCGCAAAAACTAATGGAGACTTACCAGCTCCGCGCCCAGTGCGACCCGCAAACTTATGGTCTAGGAATTAAAGAATTATGGGAAATACCCGCAGAAAACCATAATGCTGGAGAAGTCTTCCATAGTGTAGGCTGGCCGCTAGATTTAGACACTTATGGAGGCGGTTTTTTATATCATTTAGAAAATAATCAGATAGCTGTGGGTTTTGTGGTCGGGCTGGATTATCAAAACCCTTATCTGAGCCCTTACGAAGAGTTCCAAAAATTCAAAACCCATCCGCTTATCAGTAAAATATTGCAAAACGGACGGCGGATTTCCTACGGTGCGCGTGCGCTTAATGAAGGCGGCTGGCAGTCCATTCCCCAACTGACCTTTGCTGGCGGAGCCTTAATTGGTGATGCGGCAGGTTTTTTAAACGTAGCTAAAATAAAAGGCACCCATACTTCCATGAAGTCAGGCATGATAGCTGCCGAAGCTGCCTTTGCCCAGCTACAAGGCACAGGAGATTTAAGCACTTACGAAACCAATATCCGCAATTCCTGGGTGGCAGTTGAATTAAAACAAGTGCGCAATATCCGCCCTGCTTTTCGCTTTGGCTTATTTTTAGGGCTATTACATGCGGCGGTAGAAAGCTATATATTACGCGGCAAAGCTCCCTGGACGTTGCACCACACCCCCGATAACGAACAATTAAAACTCGCCGCCGACTGTGCAAAACCCACCTACCCAGCACCCGACGGAAAACTAACTTTCAGTAAATTAGATTCGTTATTTCTTTCCAACACTAATCATGCCGAAAACCAGCCCTGTCATTTGCATTTAAAAGACCCCAATATTCCTATTCAGGTTAATTTAGCAAAATTCAATGCGCCCGAACAATATTATTGCCCAGCAGGAGTTTATGAAATAATTAATAACCAATTGCAAATTAACGCGCAAAACTGCCTACATTGCAAAACTTGTGATATAAAAGACCCTACCCAAAACATCATCTGGAAAACTCCCGAAGGTGGCGGCGGTCCGAATTATCCGAATATGTAAGCAAGTTATTGTCCAATTAAAATTGAATAAAATAGATGTTATTATACAAAACTATCCGTTGTCATACCGCCGCAGGGCGGTATCCATGCCAAGCCATTGGTTTTACAGCTAGTTGATAGACATGGATCCCGCCCTGCGGCGGGATGACGATGGATAATACTGATATATATGAATAATACTGATATATATAGATTTTAAATTAAAAAAGAAAAATCATGCCCTTAATTCTCGGAATAGACACCGCCCTTGGTGAAGTTTGTATTTCCTTAACCCAAGGAGAAAAAGAAATCAGCGCCTTTCACAGTAATAATCGTGAGCAACAAGCCGCCATGTTATTGCCGTGGATTGAACAGGTTTTACAACAAGCAAATAAAGATTATGCCGATCTTGATGCCCTCGCCGTTACTACTGGACCGGGAGGGTTTACGGGGATTCGCATTGGGCTTGCTAGTGCTCGGGCTATTGGTTTTGCGGCAAAAAAGCCAGTTTTAGGCTTTTCCACCCTGCAATTAATGGCAGAAAATAAACCAGAAGAAATAATCTGCGCCCTGCCTGCTGGTCGAGGACAATTATTTACGCAAATATTTAAAAATGCTCAAAGCACCGCCCCAGCAATTATGCAACCGCAAACAGAAATAACTGGTTGTAGCAAGCTCGTCACTACCAATGCCGTAGATTGGGACACGCCACTTAAAGATACAGCAATTTTTCACGATGTTTCCCGTAACGGTTTTTTACTCACCCAACTTGCCTTGCGCAATTTGGATAAAGCAGACGATTTTTTACCCGTTCCTTTATATATCCGCCCACCAGATGCGAAGAAATCTGTTCTTCAGGGCAAAATCATAAATCGTTAATTTCGTTGTTTTTACTAATTTATCCATCGTCATACCGCCGCAGGGCGGTATCCATGCCTATCAACAAGCTGAAAAGCCAATGGTTTGGCATGGATGCCGCTCTACAGCGGCATGACAAAGGAGAGTTTTATTGCAAAAAGACAAAATTAACGATTTGTGCTTTTGCCCTATCTGTTCTTCCTCTAGGCTTGCCAGCATAAAAAAAACCGCTATAGTACCGCGCATGAAAACAAATACCAAAAAAGTACATATAAAAACCTATGGCTGCCAGATGAATGTCTATGATTCGACGCGTATGGTCGATGTTTTGGCGCCCATTGGTTATGAAGAGATTGATAATGTCGCTGATGCGGATTTGGTTATCCTCAACACCTGCCATATCCGGGAAAAAGCCGCGGAAAAAATTTACTCCGAACTAGGACGTATTCGCCGCGAACAAACCGCGCGGGCAAGTAGCGCACGACCTTTATATATCGCCGTAGGTGGTTGCGTAGCACAAGCAGAAGGCGAGGAAATTTTCCGCCGGGCGCCTTATGTGGATATTGTCATGGGTTCGCACGCTTATCATGAATTGCCGCAATTATTAAAAGCTGTGGAAAACAAACAACGCCATAATATAGCGCTGGATTTCCCCGAGGTGCAAAAATTTGACTTACTGCCCAAAAGCACCAGCACCCAAGGTTCATCCGCTTTTGTTGCTGTGCAAGAAGGCTGCGATAAATTTTGTACTTTTTGCGTAGTGCCTTATACACGCGGCGCAGAATATTCTCGCCCCGCAGCGGATATTATGCGAGAAGTGCGCGATTTGGTGGAAAATAAAGGCGCAATTGAGTTAACCTTGGTGGGGCAGAATGTGAATGCCTATCATGGTAATGATGAGTCAGGCAACCCCATTTCTCTGGCGCAATTAATTACTAGTTTAGCAGAAATAAACGACTTACAAGCCATACGCTACATCACTTCCCACCCACGGGACATGCAGGATGATTTGATTCAGGCGCATGGCGACATCCCCAAATTAATGCCCTATCTGCATCTGCCCATTCAAGCCGGTTCAGACGCTATTTTAAAAGCCATGAACCGCGGACATAAAGCGAGTGATTATCTGGAAATTATTGATAAATTACGCAAAATCCGCCCCGATATTGCCTTCTCCAGCGATTTTATTATTGGCTTTCCCGGCGAAACTGAAGAAGATTTCCAAGCGACCTTAGCTTTGAGCGAAAGCGTCGGCTATTCTTCCGCTTATTGCTTTAAATACAGCCCTCGCCCCGGAACTCCAGCGGCGGAGCGTGAAGATCAGGTGCCAGAGGATGTAAAAGAAGATCGCCTGAAACGCATGCAGATTGCACTTAATCGTCAACGTGATGATTTTAATCAACTTTGTTTGGGCAAAGAGATGGATATAATCTTGGATCGCAAAGGCAAACGCACCAACCAACTAATTGGACGCAGCCCCTATATGCAAGCAGTACATGTGGATAATAGTACTGATTTATTTGGCAAAAAAGTGCGGGTAAGAATCAGCGAAGTGCATCCTATGAGTTTGAAGGGTGAAGTAATTTAGGCAAAAAAAAGCTCCACTTTATAAAAAAGCGGAGCTTTTAAAGAACTATCGCTAGAACTAGTTGCGAGCATCTTTAAGAGTGTTTTTAACATCAGTAAAAGTACCTCTAACTTGAGTACCAGTAGAAGTCATTGCAGCAATAGCAGCAATAGAGATAAGAGCAGCAATCAAAGCATACTCAATTGCAGTTGCGCCAGACTCGTCATTCAATAAAGCGAATAAATTTTTCATAATATTTCTCCAAACTAAATTTTTTTATAAAATTAACAACGCTAGCAAGTACCAGCTGTCTGTTACATTAACCAAGAATTGCCAATATTGCAATAAAAAAAATAAATAAAAATAAATAATTCTCTAGTTTTATAAATATAAGCACCAAAAAAACAAACTATTTATCTGCAACAACAGGGATATCATCCAATATATTACAATAACTAAGCATATACTATGTTATCACAAAAAATCTAAACAACTACTTAACAATCACGGCAACCAAGGTTTGCGAGTGAAGTTGTGTTCGGCATGAATAAAGCGCACAGTACCCGTTTTGGAGCGCATCACTATCGAATGTGTGGTTGCTCCACCAGATTGTCTGCGCACACCATCTAACATAGAACCACAGGTAACACCTGTTGCAGCAAACATTACATCTCCATTTGCAAGTTCTTCTAATTTATATATTTTATTGGGATCAGTTACGCCCATATGTTGAGCACGAATTTTTTGCTCTTCATTATCAAACAATAATCTTCCTTGAAATTGTCCGCCAATGCAGCGCAAGGCTGCCGCAGCGAGAACTCCCTCGGGCGCTCCACCTGTACCCACATATAAATCAACCCCGGTATTAGGGCGAGAAGTTGCGATAGCACCTGCCACATCGCCATCTTGAATAAGCTGTATTCTGGCACCTGCTTCACGCGTTTTGGCAATTAACTCTTCATGACGCGTGCGATCTAGTATCACTACCATCAAATCAGAAATTGCACATTTTTTTGCCAATGCCAAATTCTTCAAATTTTCTAAAGGGGAAGCATCTAAGCACACCACATCTTCGGGCAGACCACCACCTACGGCAATTTTACTCATATATACATCAGGTGCATGCAAAAAACCGCCTTTTTCTGCCATAGCCATAACCGCCAAGGCATTAGGACCACCTGTAGCGCAAAGTGTAGTGCCTTCTAATGGATCTAAGGCAATATCAATTTTTGGTCCATTTCCTGCACCAACTTTTTCACCTATATATAGCATGGGCGCTTTATCACGCTCACCTTCACCAATTACTACAGTTCCCTCGATAGTCAGACCATTCAAAGCCTCACGCATGGCATTTACAGCGGCTTGGTCGGCGGCTTTTTCTTTTCCCAGGCCAATCCAATGTGCTGCGGCTAAAGCAGCGGCTTCCGTAACACGCACTGCTTCCAAAGCAAAATTACGATCCATAGTAAAATTTTCAGTAAATTGTACGTTTTGCACAGACATTATTCTTCTATCCTTATCATTTTTGGTTTGGAAATCACTGGTTCCAATCCCGTTATAGTTTCCAAAGCTTCGCGCATGGCTGCTTCATTAGTTTTATGAGTTATTAAGACTATCTGCACTGGTTCTCCCGGTTTATGCGCATGTTGTATGAGTGAACGTACGGAAATGTTTGCTTTAGCAAAAGCACCTGCCACTTTTGACAATACTCCCGAACGATCCAGCACGCCCAAACGCAAATAATAACCAGATTCCACTTTGTCCATAGATGAAAATAAAACCTCTGGCAACTGTGTTTCTACCTCCGCCCCATGCATCAAGGCGCTATTTGCAGGAAATAATGCAGGCATCGAGCCCAAACGAGCAATATCCATAACATCGGCAACCACTGCGGAAGCAGTTGCTTTTGCCCCTGCCCCTCTTCCTTCTAAAAATACTCTCCCGACATAATTACCCTCTATGGATACGGCATTAAAAGCATCATCCACCGTTGCTAAAGGCGAAGTTAGAGGAACCATACACGGATGTACGCGCTGTTCTATGCCTGTTTGGTTAAGCGCAGTTATACCTAATAATTTAATGCGATAACCCAACTCTTTAGCAAAATTAATATCTTGCAGGCTAATATCTCGAATACCCTCCACATAAATATTTTTCATATTCGGAGTAGTACCAAAAGCCAAAGCAGAAATTATGGCTAGTTTATGCGCGGTATCCATACCATCTACATCAAATGAAGGATCTGCCTCGGCATAACCCAGCTCTTGTGCCACCTTTAGCGTTTGCTCAAAATCGGAGCCAGTACGCTCCATTGTGGTGAGAATATAATTACAAGTGCCATTTAATATCCCCTCAACTCGCGTATAAGCATTTGCGCCCAACCCTTCCCGGAGGGTTTTTATCAGCGGAATCCCCCCTGCCACCGCCGCCTCGAAAGCAACAGAACTATTATGCATGGCAGCTAATTTACTTAAAGTAGCCCCATGATGGGCTAATAAGGCTTTATTCGCAGTTACTACGGGCTTTCCAGCGATAATTGCCGAATCCACCAACTCTTTGGCAGTTCCTTCCGAGCCGCCAATTAATTCTAATATCACATCTACGTCATCCGCTTTTACCAGCGCTTGCGGGTCAGCTTCGAAGCGGATAGATGATAAATCTAATCCGCGATTCTTAGCAACATCCCTAGCACTAACGGCAGTTATAATTATATCTCGCCCACAACGCGTGCTTATTAGTTTATTATTATCTTTCAATAAACTAATCACCCCCATACCTACGGTTCCAAGACCTGCAATTCCTAATCTTAAAGGTGGTAGCGAGAAATTACTATTGGCAATGGGGCTATTTAGGCTAGGCATATCATCCTGCAAATATATTAATAAATAAATTATACGCCTATTATATAGACTAAGCATTTATGGCTGGCAAGATTTGTTCAATGTTAATATAGGGCAAAATCATAAATCTTTAATTTCGTTGTTTTTACTAATTTATCCATCGTCATCCCCGCGCATCTTTCTAAACAAAGGTTGGGCGGGGATGCCGACAGAGAGTTGTTTTAATACAGACACATATAAAATATAAACCTTTTTATTTTTAATTGGACATTAGTGTGCCTGCGCAGGAATGACGATGGAGATAATGCGATTTATTTATTATATTTCAATATATAAATGACTTGTTAATAATGCTGTCGTGCAGGGTATAATATAATATTTTAAACATCATATCGCATAATCAGTGCAGCAATTGGCTGGTTATCAATTATGTAATAATTTTTTCTAAGCCCTATTTGTATAAATCCAGATGTTTTATATAAATTTTGCGCAGCGTAATTATTTTCTGCCACTTCGAGAAAAATATTTTTTACCTTTTGTGCTTTCGCATGTTGATAGGTTTTTTCTATTAATTGTTTGGCGATGTTTTGTCGTCGGTGACTCGCTAATACTGCGAGGGTTAATATTTCACATTCGTCTAATATTTGGTTGCATAGGATAAATCCAACTATTTGATGGTTTGTTTCCAGAGCATAGCAAAAATTATTTTGGTTGGTGAGTAGCTCGCAAAATTCTTGCTCGCTCCAGCTGGTGGGCAGGCAAGCGTGATGGATTTGCGCTAATTGTGCAGCATCAGAGGAAAATACTTGTCGTATTTGCTTGGGGGTATATAAGTTGCTCATGAGCGAAATGTAGGACAATCAGCATGGATTTAAAAGAAGCAATTTCTGTAGATGCAGAAGAAGTAGAGCGATTCTCGCGCATTGCTGATGAATGGTGGGATGTGCGTGGAAAATTTCGTCCGCTACATCAGATAAATCCCGTGCGCGTTGGCTATATCAATGAACTTGCTAGCAAAAAATTTGGCGGATTATCTGGTTTGTCAATATTGGATATTGGTTGTGGCGGGGGATTAGTTTGTGAGCCTTTAGCCCGTTTAGGCGGTAAAGTTTGCGGTGTGGATGCGTCGGAAAAAAACATTGCGGTCGCTAAAATACATGCGCAAACATCTAATTTAGATATAAATTATCAAGTGGCGGCGGCAGAAATGTTAGCCGCAGAAGGGCAGCAATTTGATGTAGTGCTGGCTTTGGAAATTATAGAACATGTGGCAGATGTAGAAAGTTTCTTAAAAGCTTGCACTGGTCTGGTGCGCCCCGGTGGTTTGTTGGTGCTATCGACCATGAACCGCACAGCGAAATCTTTTGCTTTGGCGATTGTGGGGGCGGAATATATCCTGCGCTGGTTGCCGCGTGGCACACATAATTGGCGGAAATTTTTGCGTCCGAGTGAGATTGATGAGCTGGTGCGCAAACAAGGGATGAATTTTGAAGATTTACGAGGTATGGTTTGGAATCCCTTTAAAGATGTTTGGAGTTTATCTAAGGATGTGGATGTTAATTATTTGATTGCTTATGTAAGAACCTGATCACAATCTTTTTATTTGCCCATTTTCCCCAATTTTGGCTGCAAATAGCAAGATAATTCTTGCAATAGAACAGCTATTGCTTCGAATTATCTTGCTATTTTCGCTCAAAATTGAGAAAAATTGCCGAAATAAAAAGATTCAGGGCGATTTCACCAGTCGTTAATTTTGTCTTTTTGCGATAAAATTCGCCATTGTCATACCGCCGCAGGGCGGTATCCATGCCAAACCATTGACTTGTACGCCAGTTGATAGGCATGGATACCGCCCTGCGGCGGTATGACAAGAGATATTTTAGTGAAAAAAGACAAAATTAACGATTGGTGAAATCGCCCTGTAAAAAGATTGTGCTCAGGTTCTAAAGGCGAAATAAAAATGATAGAATTAAAAAAATATACGGATAAAAAAACCGCCGTTTTAGGTTTGGGAAAAGCAGGGCAAGCGGCGGTAGAGGCATTGCGTGCAAGTGGGGCTGAGGTTTTTGTTTGGGATGATAAAATAACCAATCATGAAAATTTGGGCGATGATTATAATAATTGGCCGTGGGAAGAATTATCCATAGTGGTTGCCAGCCCTGGAGTTCCCTATAAATGTGCAAAAATGCATCCTGTTTTGGCGTTGGCGCAAAAACATAATGTTCGCATTGTTGGCGAAGTTGAATTGTTATTTGAAGCTTGCCCTGAAGCTTTTTTTGTTGGCATTACCGGAACTAACGGAAAATCGACCACCACTGCCTTAATTGGGCATATTCTTAAAAATATTGAAGGGGAGGAATCCACGGTACAAATAGGCGGTAATTTGGGTACTCCTGCATTGGCATTAGAAATGTTGGGCGAGGGCGAAGTTTATGTTTTAGAGATGTCCTCTTATCAATTAGATTTATTATCTAACTCGGTATTTGATATTGCTTGCCTTACCAATATCACTCCCGACCATTTGGATCGGCATGATGGAATGGCAGGTTATATTGCTGCAAAAGAACGTATTTTTGCTGGTCAAGTAGCGGGTGAACATATTGCCGTAATCGCTGGTGATGATGAATATTGCCAGAAAATAGCAAAAAAATTGCCCGAAGATTTAGTGATGGAAGTACATGCAGATGAAGTAATCAAAGATGATGATAAAGAATTTTCTTTGCGTAACTGTTTGGGGCTGCAAGGCAAGCATAATTGGCAAAATGCACAAATAGCAGCGGCAGCTTGTCGCGCATTAGGGCTGGATTTGGAAGATATTTATGCTGCCATGCAGAGTTTTGCTGGTTTGCCGCATCGTATGGAAAGAGTTTGCGACAAAAATGGCATTTTATATGTGAATGATAGCAAAGCAACCAATGCTGAATCTACGGTATGTGCGCTTAACACTTATGATCAGAATGTTTATTGGATTGTTGGTGGGTTGGCAAAAGAAGGCGGCATTACCAGCTTGGAAAAATATTTCCCCCAGATTAAGCATGCATTTTTAATTGGTGCTTCCGCGGAAGAGTTTGCTAAAACTTTAGAGGGAAAATTAGCATATACTAATTGCGAAACTTTAGAAAATGCCACGCGCACTGCCACAGAAATGGCAAAAAATTCAAGCGATAAAGCAGTTATCTTGCTGTCACCAGCAGCGGCGAGCTTTGACCAATGGAGCGGTTTTGAAGCTCGTGGAGATGCTTTTCGGGAGTTGGTTAGCAATTACCAGGGCAATTTTACCAATCGTTAAATTTGTCTTTTTGTAATAAAACTCTCCATTGTCATGCAGCACGTAGAGCGGCATCCATGCCAAACCATTAGCTTCTACGCTAGTTTATAGGCATGGATACCGCTCTTCGTGCTGTATGACAAGAGATGTTTTAGTGAAAAAATATCAAAATTAACGATTGGTGAAATTGCCCTGTAGCAGTTACGGTTGATAATTTGATGGGTTATGTTAGAATGGTAGGAGATATTATTAGGATTTGCTTATGAATATATCGCTAACCCCAGAATTTGAAAATTTTATCAATTCTCAAATAGCTAGAGGATTTTATCATTCTGCTAATGAGGTGGTGTTGGATGGTCTGCGTCTGCTTGCTGAGCATGAGCAAGCTGCTAAGAACAATCTTGAATGGTTAAATGTAGAAATTGATAAGGGGCTATCTTCGTTGAATGCTGGTTTGTTTGTTTCTGGCAATGATGTGTACCAAGAACTTATGCAGCGTAGAAATGAATCTTAACGTAAATCTTTCTCCTGATGCGCGAATTGATTTAATAGAAATTCAGGATTTTATTGCGCAAGATAATGTTTTTGCCGCAGAGAAAGTGATAGATAAAATATTTTCTGCCTTTGAATTGTTGGAAAATTACCCTCTTACTGGGCATAAACGTGATGATTTGACAGATCGTAACGTTCGCTTCTGGAAAGTTTATAACTATCTTATTATATATGAGGCGAGTGCTAAACCAATTTATATTGTCAGAGTATTAAGTGGGTTTAGAAATATTCAGACCTTACTAACTTGAAAAAAATAAAAATGAAACCACGCAATCGTATAAATTTTGATCGTACTAATACTTCCGCTTTGGGTAGATGGTGGTGGACGGTGGATCGGGTGAACCTGTTTTTGTTTGGTGTGCTGGTTGCTTTGGGGGCATTGCTGGTGACGGCAGGTAGCCCACCTGTGGCGGCAAGGATTAAATTAGATCCATTTTATTTCGTAATTCGTCAGCAGGTTTTTTTAATATTATCGGTTTTTGTTGTCATTGGTGTTTCT
Source organism: Alphaproteobacteria bacterium UBA6149 (assembly GCA_002423155.1). Taxonomy (GTDB): domain Bacteria; phylum Pseudomonadota; class Alphaproteobacteria; order Rickettsiales; family UBA998; genus UBA6149. Next base: position 32,017 of record DIUV01000048.1, on the reverse strand, counting down.
ATGTTGCCTGTGCAGCAAATTCGTCGTTTGGCGGTGCTGGCATTCATGGGTAGCCTGATTGTGATGATGCTTTTGCCGGTCATAGGCTTTGAAAATAAGGGGGCAAAACGCTGGATAAATATTGCGGGCATGTCTTTGCAACCCTCGGAATTTTTAAAGCCTTGTTTTGCGGTGCTGGTTGCGTGGATGATGTCGGAACGGCAACGGATTGTTGATTTTCCTGGATATATTATTTCCATTGCTATTTATGTTATTTCCATTGTTTTACTCATTATCCAGCCTGATTTTGGCATGTCTTTTACTCTAACCTGTATGTTTGGAGTGCAGTTATTTTTATCGGGGGTGTCCTTTGTTTGGGTGGCGATTATGGGGGCAATTGGCATGGTTGGCGTAGTTGGTGCTTATAGTTTTCTTCCCCATGTTACCAAGCGCATAAATGAATTTTTAGACCCTTCCGTGGGCGATAATTATCAAGTTTCTAAAGCATTGGAAGCTTTCCAAAGTGGCGGAATATTTGGCAAAGGTCCTGGTGAAGGCGTGGTAAAATGGCAAATTCCTGATTCGCATACCGATTTTATTTTCGCAGTCGCGGGGGAGGAGTTCGGCATGTTCATGGCGTTAGGCATAGTATTATTATTTGCCGCAGTAATTATGCGTGGTTTTTACCGTATATGGCGTGAGTCGGACTTATTCGTTATGCTGGCCGCCGCCGGAATTTTAACCCAATTTGGTATGCAATCAATCATAAATATGGGCGTGGCAGTGAATTTATTACCCGCTAAGGGGATGACTTTGCCGTTCATTTCTTATGGCGGTTCTTCATTAATCGGTGTTGCGCTAGGTGTTGGGATGCTATTAGGCTTTACGCGGAGAAGATATGGAGCTTTGTCGGAAGGGGATTATAGCTATGTGCCGCCGCATTTGGGGAGATAGTTTTATATTATTTTAGAATATTTTTAATTTATTAACATTCAGGGCAAAAGCACCAATCGTTAATTTTGTCTTTTTACAATAAAACTCTCCTTTGTCATGCAGCACGTAGAGCGGCATCTATGCCAAACCATTGGCTTTTCAGCTAGTTGATAGGCATGGATACCGTCTTTCGACGGTGATGACGATGGATATATTTATTATAAAGATACGTTATATATCAATATGTAGTGCTTTTATTAATAGTACTGTCGTGTGGGATACTTTATACTATAAATAACTACCCCATCACTAAAAGCTTCCAAACGATTTTTTCCATTTATTTCTCCTCGCATTATAAAAAAACATTATATAAGCTGCCAATCTAAATAAAGCCAAGCCAAATAAAAAAGGTAAAAAATGATAACTATAAGAAAATCCACCGAACGCGGCAGAACAAAAAATTCCTGGCTACAAAGCCGTCATAGCTTTAGCTTTGGCGATTATTATGATCCAGAGCACCAAAATTTTGGGGTTTTACAAGTTATAAACGAGGATAAAGTATCCGCCAATCGTGGCTTTGATACTCATAAACATAAGGATATGGAAATAATTTCTTATGTATTATCAGGCGAATTAGCACATAAAGATTCATTGGGAAATGGCTCGAGCATTCTTGCTGGTGATGTACAAATTATGTCCGCAGGTACCGGCATCGCACATAGCGAGTTTAACCCCAAAGATGATGCCGTACATTTCTTACAAATCTGGATTACTCCCGAAAGAACTGGGTTAGAACCAGCTTATCAACAAAGAAATTTCACCTCACAAAGAAGAGCCGATGGCTTAACTCTGATTGCCTCTCCTGAAGGCAAAGGCAACAGTTTGTTTATTAATCAGAATACAAATATTTATATTCTCGATTTAGAAGCAAACTCGCCTTTTGAATATGAAATAAAAGAAGAACGTAAAATATGGCTACAAATACTCCGCGGCAGTGTAAATATGGATGACCATATAATGCAAGCTGGTGATGGCGCGGGCATCACGCAGGAGAAAAAAATAAAACTTACCTGTATGGACAAAGCCGAAATATTATTATTTGATTTAGGATAATAAATTAATGAGCAGCAGGCGCCAAGCCATTAAAATCCACCAACTTCAACCTATTATCATAAGCAGGTTGACTAATATTACTGTTAGGTTTTTCTGGCTGGCTCGCGGGTGCAAAATTATTGGGCTTATGTGGCGTGACTGAGTCAGCATTATTTGGCATATTTCCCTGTTCACAATCCGCCGCAAATTCTTCCTTTTTTGATCCCATAAAAGGCGCAAGTAAGCGCGTGCCCAAAAACACGTAACATGCCATAATCCCAGCATAAACAGAATCAGTAAAAATATAAGTTGCCAAACTTTCCATTCGGCTTTTTTTCAAATCCGCTAATTTTTCTCCGGCAACTCCATCTGCAATTTCTTTTTTAAGCAGAATATCCCCCACTTTATTAAACCCAGCTTTGGTGTTTTCGTTCTTAGAAATAATCTGCGTAAATTCCGTAGCCTTTTTCTCCAAAAAGTCACTAATGCCATTAAATTTTATTTTGGTAATTTTAGTAAACCAATTATTATGCGTACCCACTGCAAACAAGGTAGCATAAATAGCCCCCGTAGAAACCACGCGCGAACTTAACATAGTGCCCAATGTTTGTTCGGGCTGACATTTCAAATATTCATGCCGCGCTTCTATTTCTTGTTTTTGTTGGTCAGTTTTACCATCAATGAAATGATTATCATACTTTTCCACCAATTTTTGCTTATTTTTCTCCAAGCCCAGCATGGGAGCCAAAACCGCCCAACCGCCCACATTTAATGCCGTAAAACTTATAAAACCATTCCCCCGATTAAAGCTGGTAAGCGCCCGATGCATGTCTTTGTAATTATCACTAGTAAGCTCAGCCAAATTTTTTAAATTTTCGTTAGAAGAATTTTTTAAATGCGTATTTAATTCAGCAATAATTTCTGGCTTTGCTTCAACAATAGAGTGAATAAACTCACCTTTTCCATTTTTAAAAGCTTCCTTATATTTTTCATTAGTCCGAAAATAATTAAATACTTCCTCCGCGCGGTGCATTTCCCCTTCTGAAAATTCACCTTTGCCTTTACCAATAATATTATTGAAAGTTTCTTTTATCGAGTTGCCAATTTTTTCCAACTTGCCAGCGTTTTCTAGCTCCTCACCAGATTGACGGAAAAAATTATTTCCTGTCCAACGCGCCCCTCTCGCAGCCCTAGGCGCCAACCAACCATGATCCGCCGCATAAGCCGTGTACACCGAAACCGCAAAATTAGCCAGATAACCCACAGCAAGATAAGTAGAATAATTGAAAACCGTTTCACCCGTAGTCGCAGCTGGTTCTTTTGCTTTTTGCTGCGCTTCTTGGTGGAAAATCGGCGAATTAGGGGTACGCAAAGTTTCCACCTTAGATGCCAGTTTTGGCAACTCGGCAACCTTATCAATCCGGGACAATTTTTCGCTATTTTCCAATGTTTATATTCTTTTCCTCAAATTTTCCAACATCCCCCAACTATATATAGACATGCGCATATTTCATGACAGCACCCCTATTCTCACATAATACGCAATTTATCAGGGTTTTTGTGTGAAGATTATGTGACAATCTATACTTGCTTGTTCTTGTAAATCTCCATATAACTATGCGTTCAGTTTTATATAATTATAAAAAAACTGGATGTGGGGATTTCTCGTGCTTGACAGACATATTCGGACTAAGCACGGTTCGTGGGTTTAACTCACGTTCCCACGTCACCATAAACAGACAAAAATGGAGACGTGTAATGTTACTATATGAAAAAGACCGCCGCGTGGGGCGCAGAAGCTATATTTTCACTTCCGAATCCGTATCGGAAGGACATCCCGATAAATTATGTGACCAAATTTCCGACACTTTGCTAGACGCAGCACTTGCACATAACCCGCAAGCGCGTTGCGCGGCAGAAGTTCTGGCAACCACTAACCATGTAACCGTAGCAGGTGAAATCCGCGGTGCAGAAGTGCTAACTAAAGAACGTGTAGAAGAATTAGTACGCGAAAAAGTGCGCGAAATTGGCTATGACCAAGAAGGCTTCCACTGGAAAAATCTTAAAATTGTTAATTTGCTACACGAACAATCCGCCGATATTGCCATGGGCGTAGATGCAGGTGACAATAAAGACGAAGGCGCAGGTGACCAAGGAATTATGTTTGGTTTTGCTTGTGATGAAACCGAACAATTCATGCCGGCTCCTATTTGTTATGCCAATAATATATTGTTAAATCTTGCGAAAGGCCGCCATAGCGGCGCCTATCCTGAACTAGGGCCTGATGCCAAAAGCCAGGTGAGCCTGGTTTATGCCAATGGAAAACCAGTGCGTGCCGATGCAATTGTGGTTTCTACCCAGCATAAAGAAGATGTTTCGCAAGAACGCATCAAAGAAATAGTACAAAAAGAAGTACTTGCCGTATTACCCGAAGGCTGGTGCAAAGATGCTAAATTTTACGTAAACCCCACAGGAAAATTCGTAATTGGCGGTCCCGATGGTGATGCAGGCTTGACCGGGCGCAAAATTATTGTCGATACTTACGGCGGCTCTTCTCCGCATGGCGGCGGTGCTTTTTCGGGTAAAGACCCCACAAAAGTAGATCGTTCAGCTGCTTATGCTGCCCGTTATCTGGCAAAAAACGTGGTGGCGGCGAAATTAGCAAGTCGCTGCACTATCCAGATTTCTTATGCAATTGGCGTTTCGCATCCTACTTCTTTTTATGTAAACACCAACGGCACTGCGCGAGTGGATGAGCAAAAAATTGAAACTATATTATTAGAATTAATGGATCTTTCCCCCCGCGGAATCCGCGAACATCTAGGACTAAACAAACCCATCTACGCCAAAACCGCCGCCTACGGACATTTCGGTCGCGAAGCAGGAGCAGATGGCAGTTTTTCGTGGGAGAAACTAGACTTAGTGGATAAATTAAAAGAACATTTCATGTGGTAGTTAAAACAACTCTCCGTCGTCATCCCTGACGACGGAGAGTGCTGATATATATGTATATTTTAATCGGACAGTATTATTCATAAAAAATAAATTTGCTTTTCCCCACCAAAATTATAATATCACCCCGTTAATTGACTATATTTGGTCTAAATTATGTACACACATAATATTTATCGGGAAGTTTTTTAACAAAAAACCTTTTTCTCATTCGCGACCTTTTTTTCTAAAAGGGCGCATTTTTTAGGAGCACTATATGGCTCGAATCGACAAATTTTTTATTGGTTTTCAAACAGCAGAAACAAAATATGACGTATGGAATTTCTTAATTCCTAGCAACAATGCGGTTTTGCTATTTGATGGTCAGCATGATTACGAAATGCGGACCGATAAATCCGAACTAACTTTTCATGGGGCACAAAATGGCAATGCTTTTTGCAAGATGTTTGTGTTATATGATCTTGCTGGAAAAGTTCTGAATATTCAGTCAGATGACAAGACCATCTACATTGCAAAACTGACTGATAAAAAAATTAAATTGCGCGAAGAAATATCTGCGATTTGTTTTTTTACCTATATAAACCGCTCCAATTGTGAATATTGGGCGGATTATGATGCCATAAATCAACAAACCATTTTTACCTTCAATTGGAAGGGATAAAACGGCAAAAAAGCCTCCACACCTCAAAAGCGTGGGGGCTTTTTTCAATATTTTATCTACAACTGCCCCAAAGTCTTGATTTTCGCCCGTGTATGAATTTCATTTTGTGACATCACCGCGGTATTGGCGCGGAAACGTTCAACAATCGAGCGTACATAAGGACGAATAATCGGGCTGGTTAATAAAATTGGGTTTTCACCACTCATATTTTGTTGGTCAAAAACATTACGAATCGCCGTAATAAATTCTTGAATCTTCGTTGGTGCCAAGTTCAAACTGCGTTCTTCACCATCACCTGATAAAGACTCCACAAAAGTCTGCTCCCAAGTAGGTGACATAGCAATAATTGGGATATACCCTTCTTCACAAGTAACCGCATGGCTAATTTGCCGCGCCAAACGGGTACGCACATGCTCGGTAACCATCAGCACATTTTGAGTAACGCGAGAAGCCTCGGCGATAGCCTCCAAAATAGTTGAAAGATCGCGGATAGATACTCCTTCTGCCAACAAATTCTGCAACACACGCTGCACACCACCCATAGAAATCTGCGAAGGAATCGTCTCGGCAATAAGTTTTTGCTGATCCTGCCCCAAATCATCCAGTAATTTCTGAGTTTCGGCATAAGACAACAACTCAGAAAGATTATGCTTCACCAACTCGGTCAAATGGGTAGTAATAACTGTCGGCGGATCCACCACGGTGAGATTACGAAACAAAGCCTCTTCACGGTAAGTTTCATTTATCCACATAGCGGGCAAACCAAAAGTCGGCTCTATCGTCTCTTCTCCCGGTAAATTAATTTTATTGCCACTAGGATCCATCACCAAAAGCATATCAGGGCGAATTTCTCCGCGCCCAGCTTCCATTTCCTTCACCTTTACCACATAGCTATTAGCAGGCAGCTGCATATTATCCTGAATCCGCACAGGTGGCATAATAAAGCCCAACTCACGCGCCACTTGTTTACGCAATGCCTTGATTTGTTCGGTCAGGCGATGCCCTTTTTGATAATTAATCAACGGCAACAAACCATAACCCAATTCTAAACGCAGCGTATCCAATTTCAACACTTCTGCCAAATCTTCTGCCGCTGGTGCTGGCATAGGCTTACCGTTTTCATCCAACTGCACCGGAAGATTTTCACCACCAGCATAACTATGCCCGCCCATAGCAATACGCTTGCTAGTTTCTCCATCTTGCAAAGCAGGATTGCGCTTCACCCACCAAGCAATTAAACCCACACTCACCGCAATGAATAAAAAAGGAGCCTTGGGAATCCCCGGCATCAAAGCAATTGAAGCTAGCAAAAAGCTAGTCAAACCAATCGCCGCAGGAAAACGCCCTAATTGCCCAATCACCGCTTTTTCTGCTGAACCAGCAACCCCAGCCTTAGTAACCAAAAGACCCGCAGCGGTCGAAACAATCAAAGCAGGAATTTGCGAAACCAGACCATCACCAATCGTTAAAATAGCATAAGTTTCAAGCGCTTGCTTAAAAGTCAGACCATGCATGACCGTACCAATAATAATACCGCCAATAAAGTTAATAAAGGTAATCAATAAGCCTGCAATCGCATCTCCACGTACGAATTTACTCGCCCCATCCATCGAACCAAAAAAGGTACTTTCATCTTCTAACTCTTTGCGCCGCTTGCGCGCAGTATCTTCGTCAATCATTCCTGCGGATAAATCCGCATCAATCGCCATTTGTTTTCCCGGCATTGCATCTAAACTAAACCGCGCAGAAACCTCGGCAATGCGCCCCGAACCTTTGGTGATAACCACGAAGTTGATAATGGTTAGAATGGCGAAAATAATTGCCCCAATCAATACCGAGCCACCCATTACGAATTTTCCGAATGCCTCAATAACATGTCCAGCCGATGCGGTTCCCTCATGCCCATGCCCCAAAACCAAGCGCGTTGAAGCAATATTAAGTGAGAGTCGCAACATGGTGGAAATCAATAATACCGTTGGAAAAGAGCTTAAATTCAGCGGCTTTTCGACAAACATCACCGTCATCAAAATCAATACCGAAATAGTGATAGAAATACCCAATAAAAAGTCCAAAAACCATTTAGGTACAGGTACCAGCAATACCATCAAAATTCCCACTACCCCTAGGGCAAAGGCAATATCTGGACGCCATAAAATATTCATTCGGTTAAAACCAAAATTATTAAACGGTGCGGCGGTTTTTACGGCTTCATTCATTCAGCTTGTCCATAAATTTTTAATTTATTCCGCAGGGTACGGATAGAAATTCCTAATATATTAGAAGCATGGGTACGATTGCCTAAACAATGGCTTAACGTACATAAAATCAACTCACGCTCCACATCCGCCACCGTTTGCCCCACTAAAGGCGTAAAATCCGATGTTTGATATTGATTATGACTCGGCGCAACTTCCGCTGCTCTGCTTGCTGCTTGAGGAATATTTTGCCCAGCATCGCTAACAATATTAATTGCCGCCGCCTCAATCTCTGACTCTTGCGCCATCAAAACTGCACGATGCATCAAATTTTCTAATTCTCGTACATTGCCCGGCCAACGATAATTTTGCATTTTCTGCATCGCAGCTGCCGAAAGTTTGCGTGTAGCAATAGCATTAGCTTGAGAATATTTATCAATAAAGTGCTGTCCTAAAAGGATAATATCCTCTGGTCGTTCACGCAAAGGAGGAATATTTATATTAATCACATTCAAACGAAAATATAAATCTTCACGGAAATTACCTTTTTGTACTTCACTCAATAAATCACGGTTGCTGGTTGCCAAAATACGAATATCCACCTTCACGGGAGTATTTCCCCCTACCCTATCAATCACCCGCTCTTGTACGGCACGTAATAATTTAGACTGCAAACGAATATCCATCTCGCTGATTTCATCCAGCAACAAGGTTCCTTTATTCGCTTCTTCAAACTTACCAATCCGCCGCGCTGCTGCTCCAGTAAAAGCGCCCTTTTCATGCCCAAACAGCTCGGATTCCAATAAATTCTCAGGAATTGCCGCACAGTTTAAGGATATAAATATCTGCGCTGCCCGACTGGATTTTGCATGAATATAACGCGCAATAACTTCCTTACCCGTACCCGATTCACCCGTAATCAGCACACTGGCTGGCGACGTGGCCACCTGGTCGGCAAGTTTTATTACCTCTTGCATAGCTTTGGAGGCAAAAATCACATTATTACTTTCTTCGGCTATGGCTTCTAACACGGCCGCAATTAATTCTTCATCTGGAGGTAGGGGAATATATTCTTGCGCACCAGCACGAATAGCATCGGCTGCGGTTTTGGCATCTACGTTCACCCCACAAGCAACTATGGGCACATTAATACGCTCCGTTCGCAATAATTGTGATAATTTATCAATATCTTGTTGAACATCAACCATTAACAAATCCGCCCCATGACCAGCGCACAAACAGTCAAACGCCAAAGCAATATTATCCACTTGCGTTACCTTCGCTCCGCGATTACGCACAATGCGGCTCGCAGCTCCAATCTGACCCTTTAAGTCCCCGACAATCATCAGGCGCATTTCTTTTTTCCTTTTTTATTTTCAACTCTTTTTTTAAAGAGTTTATAGTGGTTTTAACTGCCCAGAGATTTAATCAATTAAACTATTCTACACGACAGTATTATTAACAACAGTATATTTATATATTTCAACACTCTCCATCGTCATTCCCGTGCAGACGCACTACTGTCCAATTAAATTTATTTATATATATATCAATGTTCTCCATCGTCATCCCCGCTCTTTAAGCGGGGATGACGATGGAGAGAGTGTTTTTAACATAGAACCCAACAACTTAATAATATTAATAATATTGTCGTTTATTACAGTATTTTTTATAATTTCCTATTTCTTATCTGGTTTAATAATTTCCGTCATCGTAATCCCGATACGGTCTTCTACTACCACCACCTCTCCACGAGCAACAATGCGATTATTTACATAAATATCAATTGGTTCCCCAACTTTTTTATCTAACTCAACTACGGTACCGCGTCCGAGTTTCAATAATTGGCTAACGGGCATTGAAGTTTTGCCGAGCACTACCGAAATCTGAATAGGAATATCCTGCACCGCTTCGAGGGAGATATAATCGCTATCACCCGATAGTATATTAGCAAAATCGTCAGACATAAGATTACTCCTTAATATTAATTATCGTTTATATTTTCTTTGGCATTTATATTTTCTTCAGGGTTTTTAGATTTTTTGACATTTATAGCTTCTGGGGCGGTTATATTGGGAGGACAATGTCCCAATAACTTAAGAATATCTTGCCATAAAGCTTGACTATTTTTCTCCGCCTGCCCATCACCCCAGTTAATTCGACAATCGCTAGCTAACAAATCATCCGAAGATTCAATATTTAAAATACCCTCAAAACCCTTATTTTCTAAAATATTTTTTGCCTTTTTATTAAACAACTTCAAAGTAGTTGGATGCATAGTCAGGACTATTTTAGGTTTTTTTAGCAATAATGGTAAACAAGAAGACAACATATCCTCAATTGCCGCAGTGGGATTCTTCTCCAACGCAGAACCTGCCAGTTTTTTGGCGACCAATAATCCCAGCTCCACTAATTCTGCATGTTTTGCTTTTACTGAACTATGATATTCTGCCTGAAAATTCTGCAACTGCGCCCGCATTGCTTCTATTCCTAAAAGTAACGCCTGCTCTAATTTTTCTTCATCTAAACCAGCCTTTTCCACTGCTTGAGCAAAAAATTCTGCGTGCGCCTCCTGTTTGGCCTTTTCTAACATCCTATCAACTTCTAGTTGACTATAAAAAACAGGTTCCGGCGGTGGCGGCGCAACCTCCTCAATTTCATCTACAATAACTTCTTCAACTTCATCACAATCAGAAACCACATTAAAATCACGCAGCGCGAAAAAATCGAACCGCTTAGATGGCAAAGAATTGGCAAAAATGCTCGGTTTCATTAATATACCATCTGATCTTCGCCACTAGCATCCGCAATCACAATGTCACCCTTAGCCGCTAGATTTTTAGCGGTAGTAACAATATACATTTGCGCCTCGTCCACATCTTTTAAGCGAACTGGTCCCATAGACTCCATATCTTCATTCAGAATTTTCGATGCACGCTCAGACATATTACTAAAGAACAAAGTTTTAATAGTAGCCGAAGCACCTTTCAATGCCGTACCCAACTTGTCTTTGTCGATAACTCGTAGCAAAGTCTGAATGCCCGCAGTATCGAGTTTGGACAAATCCTCGAAAGTAAACATCAACGAACGTACATGCTCTGCCACATCCGCCGCCTGTTCTTCTAACTTACTCATAAATTTGGCTTCATTGTTACGGTCAAAGTTATTGAATATTTCCGCCATAACTTCATGCGTATCACGCCGCTGAATTTTGGTAAGATTATTCATAAACTCAACCCGAAGAGTTTTTTCAATCCCCTCAAGAACCTCTTTTTTCACTGAATCCATGGAAATCATCCGCATGATGACTTCCATAGCCAAATCATCGTTTAATACCGATAATACTCGTGCAGCATGAGCAGCAGTTAATTTAGTAAGTACTAAAGCAATAGTTTGCGGATACTCATTTTTCAAGAAGTTAGCCAGAACTTCTTCATTAACATTACCCAATTTATCCCAAGTAGTACGCCCAGCAGGTCCACGAATATCCTCCATAATAGAGTCCACCCGATCCTTACCCAAAGCTTTGAGCAACAGTTTCTCGGTACTTTCATAAGTTCCCATCACCACGCCCGAAGCTGCCATTCTTTCAACAAACTCTAAGAATAAACGCTCCATTGTATCCGCACTAATACTACCCAAGCTAGACATGGCGTTGGACATGTCTTTAATCTCGTCATCTTCCATAATAGAAAATATTTTGGTAGCATTCGCCTCATCAACCGCCATCAATAAAATAGCCGATTTTTGCATACCAGTAAGCAATCGATAATCTTCCCGAGCTATGGGAGCTTCTGCCATGTTCTACTTCCCTAATCTGAATTATAGTTAGTTATCAGGTTGTTTGAAAAACGATTTCTATGGGTAATTTCTCACGTTTTTCTGTACTCAGATCTCATGTAGCTACGCTACACTGCGGTTCTCCGTGCAGAAATACTAAAGAATTACCTCACATAAACATTTTTCAAACAACCTGTTATATTAACGTGGTTGCGTATTCGTAAATGCCCATCCGCGAATTACGTTTAAAGTTTCCTCTGGATGTTCAGCAATCATTTCATTTATCTTTTTGTAACTAGATGATTTTATACCACCTTGAACACTATTTAAGCTGATTAACAAATCATCCTCCTCACCATCCAAGCTAAAATCGCCCAACTGACCAGCAATTAAGCCGGGACCACCCAACAAAGCACGCTCTTGCTCTTCTGCTTCGCGCTCTTCGTCGGAAGTAACCAGCACCCGAGATACTAATGGACGCACAATCATCAAGATAACCAATACCGCAATACCACCCAAAACCAAGGTCTGTACAATGCTATCCACGCTACCTTTTAGCCAATCCAAAGGACTTTCTTCTAAAATATCGTCATTAACGGCAAACTTCATATTCACCACTTCTACCTTATCGCCACGTTTTTCATCAAAGCCTATAGAAGATTTAACTAAAGCAGCAATCTGTGCCAATTCTGCGGCACTACGCGGAGCGTAAGTTTTTTCACCTTTTTTATCAGTGATATAGTTTCCATCCACCAAAACCGCGACTGAAATTTTATTAACTGTGCCAGTTTCTTTGATATGATTTTCTACGGTTTTAGAGATTTCATAGTTAGTAGTCTCATCCGTACGCTTCGTATTACGTTGCGAAGTAGTGCCCGCCTGATTCTGATTAGCATTTGGCAGATTTTGCCCAGCAGAAACATTTGCATTCACATCTTTATCATTAGAGTTTTCAGTCTCTTCCGTATTTTGTACCGAACGCGGAACCTGACCTTCCGGATCATAAGTTTCTGAATTAGTAACTACTCTATCAAAATCAATATCGGCATTCACTTCAGCACGAACACGACCAGCTCCCAATGAACGCTCCAACAAACGCTCAACAATATCACGAGTTCTATTTTCAAAATTCAACCGGAATTCTTCGGAGGTCGCAGCAATTGCATCTGGGTCATTTTCATCATCCACCCCCCGAGCCAACAAACTACCCTTACTATCAACTATAGTAATGCGGGTTGGCTTTAATCCTGGAACCGCAGTTGCCACCAAATGTCTAACCGCAGCTATTTCATTTTTTTCCAGCGCATTAACACCGCGCAATTTAACCACCACCGAAGCAGTCGGATCAACCTTATCCCGCGTAAACAACTCTTTTTTGGGCATTACTAAATGCACCCGCGCCGTTTCTATTTTAGTAATTGAGGTAATGGTGCGCGCCAATTCACCTTCTAAGGCACGAATTTTATTTAAATCAAGCACAAAATTAGAAGTTCCCAGCGCTTCACCCTTGTCAAACACTTCATAACCCACCATAGAGCCACTAGAAGGCATACCACCTTGCGCTAATTTTATACGCAAACGCGCCACTTCATCAGCAGGAACTAAAATTTGCGTGCCGTTAGCTGCCAGCTCATAAGGAGTATTAGCTTTTTCTAACTCTTCAACAATTTTTCCACTATCTTCCAAAGAAACATTAGAATAAAGCGGCGACATTGCCGGGGTGGGATTATGCATCGCCATAAACATAAAAAGTCCCAGCAGCAACAAAGCCGCAGCCGCCAAAGCAAGCAACTTTACTTGCCCCATTTCACGGAATGTATGTACCATAGCATTCATGTAGTAAGCTCCGCCTATATAATAAGACCAGTTTATATTGAATATTTTATAAAACAATATTCACCAGATAGGTAAAATATTCCCCTGCGGCGCATAAAAGCAGCATTTCAATTATTTGGCAAGCGGCAAAAAAACCACATTCTCCAAATGCAAAACCATATAATGCTATTCAAAACAACACGAATAACTATATATAGTAAATTAACTATGAGGGATTTTTTGCCTACATAGCAGTAATACAATGTTTTTACAGAAGTTTTTTACAGAACAAATAACAAAACATTTTTACTAAAAAAAATATTTTTATTACAATTAAAAAGCAGCATTACTTAACAAATCTAGCTCTGACAGATATCTAATATTAATAACCACCATTTTATGCTTTCACTTCATTCGTTTTTTTACCTGCTTTTAGTAGATTTATTATAATTTTTCTGATAACAACAAAACTGCATTATTTTTTGCCCATATATAATTCGTGTATTTTTAAGGAGTTACTCAATGCTGACGTTTGATACAAATTACTATCTTCAACAAAACCCAGATGTTGCTGCCGCAGGCATAGACGCACTAGTACATTACAACTTGTACGGTTGGCATGAGGGACGTAATCCCAGCCCGTTCTTTAATACACTTTTCTATTTACAAAATAATACAGACGTAAATTCTGCTGGCATAAACCCATTAGACCATTTCAATAATTTTGGCTCTCTTGAGACTCGTGACCCGTCTCCTTTTTTCAATATCTCTTATTACTTACAACAAAACACCGACGTGGCTGCTGCGGGAATAGACGCTTTTGAACATTGGATTAATTATGGCGTGAACGAACATCGCACTCCTAATGCATTATTCAACATGAATTATTACCTAAATCATAATACCGATGTTGCTGCTGCTGGTATCAACCCATTATTACATTGGCTACAATATGGTATATTAGAACAACGTGACCCCTCTTCTCTTTTTAGCATGGCTGGTTATGTTCGCACGCACTCAGATGCTGCAGCAGAAATCACCTCTGGCGATGTACAGGGGCTATTAGATTTATTCAACGAAGATGTATTCACCCCTTTAAATGCTGCAATCGATAGCGGCACTAACGCAATAACTGCTCTAGTAAATATCGCGCAATCAAATGGCGCAACTGGTGGATCTAGCGGTGGATCTGGCGGTGGTGGCGGTGGTGGTGGCGGAAGTAGCACCACCTTTACAGTTACAGATACTGCTGGTCATTTAACTTTTGGCGGAACAGCTACTGGCGATATTACCATTTCTATAGCAGCAGGAACCGCAACTTTTGTACGTTCTGGCATTACAGCTAGCACAACTATTGCTTCATTCGATAGCAAAGTTATTGATGATACTGGTTATAATGCAACTGTTAGCACCACGGCAAGTGTTGCAGAATTGACAATTATTATTGCGGCAGCAACCGTAGTTACTTACACTGCCATCTCTGACAGCACAGCTAACCTACTGACCGATGCTGGTACAATTGTAACTGGCGCAGTAAATGTTACCTTTACTGATGCAGCTACCGTAGCTCAAGTAGGAACAATAGATGGTTATACCACTGGTACATTGGCTTATTCCATCACAGACTCAGCCTCCAACTTAGCCGCGGATGCCGCTACTAATGCTGGTGCAGGTACTTACGTTACCGCTGGGCATAACGTAACCGTAAATACTACTGCAACAATAGCTCAATTAACCGCTATTGATGCCGCAGCAGATACAGTTACTTATACAACCGTTACTGACTCGGCAACTAACCTTGCAACTGATGCCGCTACTAATGCTGGTGCAGGTACTTACGTTGCCGCTGGGCATGACGTAACCGTAAATACTACTGCATCACTAGCACAATTAGTTGCTATTAATGCCGCAGCAGATACAGTTACCTATACAAGCGTTACTGATACGGCCCTCAACCTTGCAACTGATGCTGCCACTAATGCTGGTGCAGGTACTTACGTTACCGCTGGGCATGATGCTACGGTAAGTGATGCCGCAACTATCGCGCAAATAACTGATATTGATGCAGCAGCGGATACAGTTACTTACACTGCCATCTCTGATGCTAGTGCCACTTTAATTACTAACGCTGGTGGTTATGTAACTGGCTCAGTGAATGTTGCCATCACTGGCACAGTGAATGTGGCAGACTTGGCGAGCATTGACGCACTAACCACAGGTACTATAACTGGTACAATCAGCGATACTGGCTCTAACGTAGATTCTGGTATTGCTACCATTCGCGCTACTGGTGTTACTGCTGTAGGAATTATCACCGATGCAGCAACACTTACCGTAGCAGAAGCTACTGGATTGACTTTCTCTACTTCCGCTGGTGGTTCGGTTGCAGTGTCTGATACGGGCACTAATTTAACTGCGGGTATTGCAGCAGTGCTAACCGCTGGCATTAGCAGCGTAACGGCAACCACCAATTCGTTTACACTAACCGCAACTCAGGCAGATAATCTTACTGTTAATGGCACGGTAGATATTATTGTTACCGATGTTGCTAACACGAGCACAACTAACTTGGGATTAATTTCTGGTAGTGAAAACAGCCTAACCTTACAAGGTACAGCAGCTGCAGATACGATTAACCTTACTACTGTAGTTAAGTCGGGTGTTACCGTAACTGCAGATGCGGGCAATGATACAATTACCGCTGGCACAGGGGTTGACTCTATAAACGGTGGAGCAGATGAAGACCTAATTACCATTAATGATGCAAATCTCGCGTCAACAGACAGTATTGCTGGTGGCACTGGCAACGATGTTTTGGTTATTGATGATGCTAATAATGGCGGATTGACCATTGCTGACACAACATGGGCTAATATATCCACTATCGAAACCATCAAACTAACTGGTGCTTCTGGTACTAACTCCTTAATATTCAGCACCAATGCCAACACAGAAATTGGCAATTTGGATGCTGTTAGTGGCGTAAAAACCCTAACTTTGGACTTAAATGGAGCAAGCACAGCGACGACTATTACAGCTGCCAATCTTACCACTACCAACCATCTGGTATTAACCGACACTAGCGATAATATTGTTACGGCTAATCTCGCGGATGGTTCAAACAGTGTTGTTTATATTGCCAATGGTAATGCTAGCTCAATCACTGGCGGTAATGGCAACGATACTATCATTGGTGGTAATGGTGTAGATACGCTAACAGGTGGAGCAGGTAATGATCGTCTGGACTTCTTTGTAGCTCCAGGTGGTGGGGTTGACCATGTGACTGACTTTAAAACTGCGGGTGCGGATACAATTCGTTTCTCTGATTCAGTCTTTAACTTTGGCAGCGCATTTGCTGGTGTTGCGCTCACTTCGGCGGATATGATTGCAACTAACGGGGTGCATAATTCCACCAGCGCTACCGCAACCTTTATATATGACGTTGCTAATGGCGGTGTATATTACGATGCCGATGCTAATGGAGCAGGAGTTGGCGTACATATTCTCACTATTGATAACTATTCCAATGGTGGTGGTAGCTATAGCTTTAGTGTTGGCGACTTTGAAGCTATTGCATAAAGTAAATACTAACCAAAAAACAGGCAGCCTATACCAAGGCTGCCTGTTTTTTCGTGTATAGCACTGTGACACAATCGTAACAGCTAACCAAAAATCTGCCCTATGATGAAACAATCAATATAAGCTTTTGCGTAATTTTTTTGTCTGGTCTATGAATAGGGTAATATTAATAAATCAAGGTGCAAGGTAGCATGTCCAAAGGTCGCGAAACTAAAAATACTCGTTATTGTTCATTTTGTGGAAAAAGTGAGCATGAAGTTCGCAAGTTAATTGCTGGTCCCACTGTATTCATTTGTGATGAATGTGTAGAATTATGCACGGATATTATTCGCACTGCGGATAAAACTATCATTACGCATGATGAAAACAACATCGCCACCCCGCATGAAATACGCAAGGTGCTGGATGATTATGTAATTGGTCAGGATGATGCTAAAAAAGTTCTCTCCGTAGCGGTTTATAACCATTATAAACGCGTAGCGTTGATGGAAAAAGGCAGCGATGTTGAGATTGCCAAATCAAATATCCTCGTTCTTGGTCCTACTGGTTGCGGTAAAACCTTACTGGCACAAACTCTCGCCCGTATTTTGGACGTTCCCTTCACCATGGCAGATGCCACCACCCTGACCGAGGCGGGCTATGTGGGTGAAGACGTGGAAAATATTATCCTGCGCTTATTACAAGCAGCGGATTATAACGTCGATCGCGCACAACGTGGTATTGTTTATATTGACGAAGTTGATAAAATCTCTCGTAAATCCGATAATCCTTCTATCACTCGTGACGTTTCGGGCGAAGGCGTACAGCAAGCCTTGCTAAAAATTATGGAAGGCACCGTGGCTTCCGTTCCTCCCCAAGGTGGTCGCAAACATCCGCAACAGGAATTTTTGCAAGTAGATACTTCTAATATCTTGTTCATCTGTGGTGGGGCATTCTCGGGCTTAGATAAAATCATTGGTATGCGTGGCAAAGGCTCTTCCATCGGCTTTGGTGCGGATGTGAAAAGCAAAGAAGAATCTCGCGTGGGCGATATGCTCGCTAAAGTAGAACCGGAAGATTTGATGAAATTTGGTCTTATCCCCGAATTTATTGGTCGCCTACCTGTAATTGCTACTTTGCGTGATTTAGATGAACCTGCTTTGGTGCAAATTTTAACTCAACCTAAAAATGCACTGGTACGCCAATATAAAAAATTATTTGAATTAGAAGAAGTAGATTTAACTTTCACCGAAGGAGCGTTAGATGCAATTGCTAAACGAGCAATTGAGCGCAAAACTGGTGCTCGTGGACTGCGCGCTATCTTAGAGGAATTGCTACTAAATCAAATGTATGACCTGCCCAGCATGTCAGACATTTGTGAAGTTATTATAACCGAAGAAGTGGTAGCTAAAGGAACTGATCCTGTTTTGGTGCACGAAACACCAAAGAAGAAAGAACCTAAAGAGCCGAAGGAACCCAAAGAACCAAAGGACTCTGCTGCTAAGGAATAATTGTTAATAAGATAAAAAACCCATCTCTTTCTAATAAAGAGATGGGTTTTTTTATAAAATCATAAAAAACAAAATTAGCTTGTTGACTTACTCCAACATATTTATTAAACCAATGCACAAGATTGTTAATTAACATCTTAACTACTTAGATATTTTTTTATTGCATTTTGCTGGCGATTTCGCTATATATTGAGTTATAGGTAAATAGGCAACTAAATGTTGTTTCATTTTGACAACATCAAGCAAATATTGCAAAGAAATATCTGGTAGTTAAAAATCCACAGTTAGGAAAAACCATGTCTTATAATCGTCGTTTAGTAAATAAAATCAATTTGACTTCTAAAATTGGCGCTGCAGATCGCGCATCTCCTGATTACAATGCGAGTGCAGATGTAATGGCGAACGCGGATTACCTACGTCAATCCTCTGCCCTAATCAACGATGCTCTTCAAAAAGGCTTCGATATTTTGCAATTAGCAGATGGCGACATTGTAATGACAGGCATTAAAACCGTTGTTTACCAATATACTTGGGATAATGAAAAAGGCAAATTGGTTCGCGCAAAAGCTAAATCTAGCAAAGGTTCTTCCGAAAACGTACATGAAGATGTACTTATGGAAGACGATATTTAGTATTTTTGCTCTATATATTTTTCAAAAACCCCACCTTATTTTTTATAAGGTGGGGTTTTTTGTAAGTCGTTCAAGCGCCATTAAGGCTAACGCGGCACGCGCCGCGGGCTTGCAGTCGCAAACCTATACTAATTCCAATTTAGTATGGGGAATTTTAAAGTTGAATTAGTATAAAACAAGCACAAAAAATGTTAGCAATTTACATTTTATATAATATGTTGTAATTTTACCAAAATATCGTTAATCAACTCAACCGAACCGACTAAAACGTGCGTTTAAAAACCTACATTGCCCCCACCATGCAAGACGCCATGCGCCTGATTCGCGAAGAAATTGGCGATGATGCGGTGATTATATCTTCGGCACCAAACACCGCAGGTAAAGGTATTTCTGTAACCGTAGCCCAAGACGAAGAGCCCGATGATTGGGAAGCTGGCAATGAGCAAGTGGGAAAAACAATTCTCCCCCACAAAATCGCGGATATTATTCAAAGCGATATCTTGCAACCAAATTCAACAGCAAATAATAATTCCGCCATTTCATCCGCTATTATTGAAAAAATAGCGCATATACTGGCTATAAACAGCACTCCGCAGGAACAAAGCGAGAAAATAATTTCCTGCATTCAACAAAATCAAATGCAGCTGCCTGAAAATTTAGAAGATGTAAGCGCAGTACTAGCTAGCGCCCTCGCCGCTAATTACAATTTTTCCCCCGTAAATTACGATGGTCCAGGCACACGCACCATGCTGATTGGCACAGCAGGAGCAGGAAAAACCCTCACCGCAGTGAAAATGGCAGCACGCATCACCAAGGCTGGTCATACTCCGATTGTTATCAGTACCGATTATAAAAAAGCAGGTAGTGCCGAACAATTAACTGCCCTCACTAACGTGCTCGGAGCTAGATTATACACCGCTGATAACCGCATAGAACTAAAAAAAATCCTCGCCGATTGCCCCAGCGACTCGCGGGTAATCATCGACAGCGCTAGCAGTAACCCCTATGATTTCACTGAAATGAAAGAACTTGCTGAATTTGCTGGTTTACAAGAAATACAACCTGTCCTAATCTATCCCGCTGGTGGTGATCCTGCGGAAGCTACGGAAATCGCTAATGCTTTCTCATATCTAGGTGTGGAGCGTATAATTATCACGCGTTTGGACTTTGCCCGACGTTATGGTGGATTATTAGCCCTTGCACATGCTGCGAACTTTTCTTTTGCGCATTTTACTGGTACAGATAAAATATTAGGAGATTTTACCGTCGCCTCGGCTGAACAATTAGCCAATCTTTTATTAAAACTTGACCAAAACACTCATTAACAAAAACGCTAGAATACCCACAAAAATGAACAATAACGATAGCCACTTAACTAATAACATAATAGCCGTTGCCTCAGGCAAGGGCGGCGTGGGTAAGACTTGGTTGTCGATTACTTTGTCACATCTGGTGGCACGTTCTGGTCGTCGGGTATTATTATTCGATGGGGATATTGGACTAGCAAATATTGACGTACAACTCGGTTTACGTCCCGAAAAAGATTTATGTACCGTATTTTCTGGCAAAGCCAAACTACAAGATATTATTTTTCATTATGCTGGTGGGTTCGACATTCTCGCCGGGCGTTCAGGATCTACTCGTTTAGCCTCCGCATCGGTCAGTAATTTAGAGACTATCAAAGAAGATTTGTTGGAAATGGCACGTAATTATGATTGCGTGTTTATGGATCTCGGCGCAGGAATTGAGCAACATGTACAATATATGGCGGGCATCGCCTCGCGCTGTGTTGTTGTTATCACCAGCGACCCCACTTCTTTGACCGATGCTTATGCCTTTATCAAATTATGCTTAACCAAGCTAAATACCACCTCTATCCAGATAGTTATCAACCAGGCTGCCTCACAAAAAGAAGGTGAAAAAACCTTCTCCGCTATTGAAAAAGCCTGTCAGAACTTCCTACATTTCACCCCTAGCCTACTAGGAGTAGTCCGCAAAGATAATAAAGTGCGCGATGCTATCCGCAGCCAATCATCCATATTAGACAATTTCTCTGGCACGCTTGCCGCCAGCGATGCTGCTGCAATCGCCGTGAAGTTGATGCAGAAATCTTAAATAATGTTAGACAGGGAGTTTAGGCAATCATGGACATATCCATCCCCAAAATTCCCTCTATCACTATTCAAGGCGTAACTGCCCCTACGCAAGCCGATATTACTGCGTTGCGCATTCCCCCTGCGGTGATTGCCGCAGGAGTAATTATGCTCAAAGGAACTATCAATGGGCGCACCCAAAATGGTGAGGCGATATTACACACCATCTATGGAGATTTATTTCTTAAATCTGAATTATTCTTGAAAAACGGAAGCGAAATTATGCTGCAACTACAGCATAATAACAACGAAATAAGTGCAAAAATAGTCACTATTGACCAAAAATCACTGCCTAAATATCTGGAAATGTTAAATGGAACTACGCTCAACCATGATGATATAATAATTCGCTCCAGCTTTAACAACGAAGCAGATATTACCGAAAATACTCCCTCAATAATAACCCAAAACCAACCAAAATCCGCACTTACCAGTGTCTTAAAAGCTATTTTGCTTAATCCCTCATTATCAGCAGAACAGACATTAGCAACAGCAAAAACAACCACTTCAACTATATCAGCTTTACCATTTAATGAAATACCAACTAATATTGCATCCCCAGCAAACATCTATCCCCAACAGACTACTAACCCACATGCGCCTTCCCAACCAATACCTCCACAAGGCGCAAATATTTTACCGCTGGTAGAACTACCCACGCCAACTCCAGAAACCTTAAAATTAATCAGCGCTTTACCAGCGGGTTCAATATTGGATTTGAAACTAATCAGCATCACCTTACCCAATCATTTAACTGAACAAACCAGCATAAACCAATTAGCAAACCAATTAGCAAACCATGCGGCAAACATCATCAGCGCCCAAGTAATTTCCCACCCTGATCAGGAAGATATTATTCTCCACACTCCCGTAGGAACCATGCGCCTACTCTCCCCCACCCCCTTACCCACGGGAACTATTATCAACATAAGCATAGAACATACTCAGACGCAAACACCAATTTCTCTCCCAATAGCTCCCCCCCCCCATGAACTACCAGATATTTTCCGTAGCACAGAAATTCTGGATTTAACTCGACCACCAGCAAATGCCGCTTCGCCTAATCCACTCCACAATTTATCTATTATCCCCCAATTGGGAAAAAATTTTACTGCGGAATTATTGTTTTTTCTTGTAGCACTTAAGAAAAACGATTTAAGCACTTGGATTGACAGTACGAAATCTGAAAAATTAAAATCAGAGAACCCTATTTTACTAGAAAAACTCACCCAAGGCTTAACTAGTCTGCACCAACATTTAGAAACCAAGCAAACTAATGAGGGAGTGCCAGATGGAAAAATCTGGCAGCAATATCTAATCCCCGTTTATATCCAAGGAGAATTCTCGCAAATTTCGCTCTATCACCCCAAAGATGACCAGCCAGAAAAGAAAAAATCCGAGAATTCCAGCGAACATTTTTTATTAGAAGTACATTTATCACAACTGGGTCGCTTGCAATTAGACGGCTTCGTTCGCCACTCCCTACCCAAAAAAATCTTTGAGCTAATCATCCGCAGTGAAACCCCTCTAACACCCCAAAACCAAGAAGATATTCGCGCTATATTCCAAACCGCGCAAGAAATTACTGGCTTTGTCGGCGGAGTAAGCTTCCAAACTGGCAAACAAGCTTGCCGCAATTTTGTCGAGCCTCCGAAACCACGGGAAAATTTTATTATTGCATAAAAAATACCTAGACTAACCTTGCAAAGCTAAGCCAACCTGCTAATAGTAGAGCTAATAAGTCAACTACTAGCAAGAGTCCCTTTTAATGAGCGAATTTAAAGTAACTACAGGTGCCATCCAAGGTTCACGCAAAATTTATATTCATGCGCACGAACATCCTGAAATAAAAGTAGCCATGCGTGAGATAAAACTAACGGGAGAAGAGCCATTAAGAGTCTATGACCCATCTGGTTTATACACTGATGATAGCGCAAAAATTGATATAAACCAAGGACTACCCAAAATCCGTGCTGAGTGGATAAAATCCCGTGGCGATATTGAAGAATACGCCGCTCGCCCCGTAGCTCCGCAAGATAACGGCTTTAAAGACTGGCAAGAAAATAAACCTGTCGCTGAATTTCCTAATATCTCCACTCGTCCTTTACGGGCACAAAACGGCAAAAACGTCTCACAAATGCATTATGCCAAACAAGGAATTATTACTGCGGAGATGGAATATATCGCCATCCGTGAAAATGAAGGGCGCATCCAAGCATTAAAAGCCCGCCAAGGTGGTGAGAATTTCTCCTCCCCCCTGCCCGAATTAATCACCCCCGAATTTGTGCGCGATGAAGTGGCACGCGGTCGGGCGATTATCCCTGCCAATATTAACCACCCCGAAGCGGAACCCATGATTATTGGGCGTAACTTCAAGGTGAAAATCAACGCTAATATTGGCAATTCTGCCATTACTTCTTCCGTAGCAGAAGAAATTGAAAAAATGGTCTGGGCAATTCGTTGGGGCGGCGATACGGTGATGGATTTATCCACTGGGCGCAATATCCACAATATCCGCGAATGGATTATTCGTAACTCGCCTGTGCCCATTGGCACTGTGCCTATCTATCAGGCATTAGAAAAAGTCGGCGGCGTGGCTGAAGATTTAACTTGGGAAATTTTCCGCGATACGTTGATTGAACAGGCTGAACAAGGGGTGGATTATTTCACCATTCATGCGGGTGTGCGCTTGCCCTTCATCCATTTAACGGAAAAACGCGTGACCGGTATCGTTTCGCGCGGAGGTTCCATCCACGCTAAATGGTGCTTGATGCATCATAAAGAAAACTTCGCTTATGAGCATTTTGATGAAATTTGCGATATTATGCGCAGCTTTGATGTTAGTTTCTCACTGGGCGATGGTTTGCGCCCCGGCTCGATTGCCGATGCGAATGATGCCGCGCAATTTGCCGAGCTAAAAACCCTCGGCGAGCTAACCAAAATTGCTTGGGAAAAAGATTGTCAGGTGATGATAGAAGGCCCCGGACATGTGCCCATGCATCTAATTAAAGAAAACATGGAAAAACAGCTGGAAGCCTGCCATGAAGCACCTTTTTATACGCTTGGCCCCCTAACTACTGACATTGCCCCGGGATATGACCATATCACCAGCGCCATCGGTGCGGCTATGATTGGCTGGTTCGGCACCGCTATGTTATGCTACGTCACCCCCAAAGAACATTTAGGACTACCCGATAGAAACGATGTAAAAGAAGGGGTTATCGCCTATAAAATCGCCGCCCATGCGGCTGATTTAGCAAAAGGGCATCCATCAGCCGTCTTGCGTGACGATGCTATGTCACGCGCCCGCTTCGATTTCCGCTGGCGTGACCAGTTCAATCTATCCTTAGACCCCGACACCGCCATGAAATATCATGACGAAACCTTGCCTGCCGAAGGTGCGAAAGTGGCACATTTCTGCTCTATGTGCGGCCCTAAATTCTGCTCCATGAAAATCTCGCAAGAAGTACGCGATTTCGCCAAAGCTAATCCAACAGGAATAATTACCGAAAAAGACGCTGAAATCGGAATGCAAGAAATGTCCGAAACTTTCCGCGCTACTGGTGGGGAGATTTATCAAAAGGTTAGTTAGTGGTTCTTAAGCAAAATATTTAATAGCAATAAGCACACCACCAAGTGCCATAATCATACTGCCAATATGCAACTTCAACCGAAGCTCCAATTCACACAAGTCCGCTTTGGTTGAAGTTTGTTCCTTTGCCGCAAGCTCTTTTTTCATATTAATTCCCCTCCCCGCCTGAACCATAACTACCATAATCATGCGCACCGCCCTGCACTCCGCCAATATCAGGCTGATTGCCACTGCCTCTGGCTTGGCCATAAATACCCACATCTTCTTTGTCGCAATTATTATAAAAACTGCACCACCATTTAGCTTCTTCCTCTTCAGGATTGGGCTTTCCCTCACAAGCTGTTAAACAAAATATTCCTAATAATGGTAATAATATTTTATACATAATTTCTATCGCTTTATAATTTCTATCGTTTTATATTATAATCATATTTCATTAAAATTCCCTAAATAAAAATTCCCTAAATAAAAATTCCCTAAATAAAAATTCTCCATGCAGCCCAGCCACAAGCTAAATTCTATTCAAATATTACGCGCCATCGCAGTAATTATGGTGCTAATATTCCACACTATTTCTACAGAGAGAAAATATAGCAATTTTGAATGGCTAAGTTTTTTTGAGCCGATTGGTCTATATGGCGTGGATTTATTTTTTGTGCTGAGTGGCTTTATCATCACCCATATATCGCTCAAGAAACTTCAGGACAAATATAACAAATACCAGCTAATAAAAGAATTTCTAATTCATCGCATATTACGTATTTACCCTGTTTATTGGATATTTAGCATTATTATATTGGCTATATATATAGCCAGACCAGAGATGGTAAATAGCTCATCCACCACCCAACCAGACATTCTCGGCTCATTTTTACTAACTGCCCCCAAAGATAGTTTATTATTAGCCGTCGGCTGGACCTTAAGCTTTGAACTATATTTTTATTTAGTTTTTGGTCTAGTATATGCACTGGGAAAAAAATCATTGCCATTTTTATGGTTCGCTTGGGCATTTTTAGTAAGTTTTTTCAACCTGTTATTTCCAGAATCTATTATAAACCACCATTTACTACATATCGCAGCCTCCCCCCTAGTATTTGAATTCATTTGCGGTAGCATAGTAGGTTATTGGGCGCACTCTAATCCTAAAAACTACAAAATAGCCTTACCATCTTTAGCAATTTCCATCGTTTATATGATTATAATACAAAAATATAACGCAGAACTACCCGAAGATTGGTCCCGCAGTTTATTAATGGCAATTCCCTGTGCCTTGTTAGTGCTCGCCAATATCAACTTAGAAAGCCATTTCAAATGGCCTAAACCCCTAATATTAATTGGCAACGCTTCATATTCTATTTATCTGTCGCATGTGCTGGTTTTATCCGCTACTGGGCGTATATTAGAAAAAATATTACCTGCATTTTCTCCTTGGGCACATTTCATTTGGATAATTACATCCATCGGCTTGGCGATAATTTTTGGCATATTGAACTATCTTTTTATAGAAAAGCCTTTATTATCACTATATTCTAAACGCAAACTCACAAAAATATCACTATGATAAAAATTTTTAGTATCTACACTCATCCCGATAAACCAGAACCAGAAAAAGCGGTCTTAGTAAAAGAAGGCTTTAACATATATGCCTTTGCTTTTGGTGTTTTATGGTTGTTTTATCAGCGCCTATGGTGGGGCGCTTTTTGGCTGATGGCATTGCAGGCATCTTTGCAAATGACCATGAAAAACAATGGTTTCAGCTCTACCAGTGTAGATATTTTGTTGCTCGCCTTACAGTTCCTGCTAGGAATTTTTGCCAGCGACATTATAAAAGACCGCTTAAAAACCAAAGGATATGCGCTAACCGACATCACCGCCGCCAATAGCCAGCCAGAGGCAAATATGCGTTTTCTTGATAAGAGACTAGCGGTATGATTTCTCCTACCAAGAAAATCGCAATTATCGACTATGGCGCAGGAAATTTACATTCCGTAATGGCAGCCTTAAAACGTATAGCGCATGAGGATTCACTCCTACTTACCTCAAAAGCAAGTGACTTACAAAATACCAGCCATATAATTCTTCCCGGAGTGGGTGCTTTTGCTGATTGTATGAACGGATTATGTGCCCTAAAAGGAATGCGTGAGGAATTAAATAAACAAGTTTTAGAAAACAAAATTCCCTTTCTCGGCATCTGCGTAGGCATGCAAATGATGCTTGAATATGGCTATGAACACGGAAAACACCAAGGACTCGGCTGGATAAAAGGCTCAGTACGCTCCATGGATTCAAAGAACGGAAAACTAAAAATCCCCCATATGGGCTGGAATAATCTTCTGTTAGATAATCCCCAACACCCCCTATTAAAAAACATCCACGAAGGCGAACATGCCTATTTTGTGCATAGCTATCATGCAATCTGCGAAAACCCTCAAGAGGTAATCGCCAGCACCGAACATGGCGAGAAAATAACCGCCATAATTGCCCAAGATAACCTCTATGGCACCCAATTCCATCCTGAAAAAAGCCAAAAACTCGGCGATAAAATACTAACTAATTTTTTGAATATATAGAAAAATGTCCATAGAAATTCGTAAAATAACCGAGTGGAACCGCGGAGACTTAGCCGATATTTGTGAAGCCACTGAAGATGCAATTAACGATAATATTGGCTTTAACTGGCTTTCTCCACCCATGCGTGAAGTGATGGAAAGCTATTGGCGTGGCGTTTTGCTAGTGCCTGAACGCGAGTTATTTGGTGGCTGGTTAGACGGCAATCTCGCTGGCGCTATCCAACTAATTCGCCCTGGAGCCAGCAAGGAAACCAGCTCTTTTTGCGCCCAGATAGAAGCGCATTTTGTGGCACCTTGGGCACGCGGACATGGTATAGCTAAGTCGCTTTTACAAATGGCAGAACGCGAAGCCGCTAATGAAGGCTTCACCGTGTTAAAACTATCTGTACGTGAAACACAAGACGCGGCTTTACGCTTATACCAAGAAAACGGCTATGTACGCTGGGGAATCTTACCTTATCATGAGTTTGTCAGTGGAAAAACCATCGCTGGGCATTTTTTCTATAAAAGGCTGCAAGCATTATCTAATGTGGAATAATTTTCAGCATAACTATAGCAATTAGCTAGCGAACAACCGCACAATCGCCACTCCTAGAAAAACGGCGATTAAAGAAATAACTACGGAAGAAACCGCATAGATGATGGTGAATAAATAATCACCTTTGCTATAAAGATTGGCAATATCAAGCGAGAAACTAGAAAAAGTAGTAAAGCCCCCCAGAATACCCACTACTAATAAAGCGCGGATTTCAGGGGAAAAAGAAACGAAATGCGCACCAATACCCGTGATAATACCAATCAATAAACTGCCAATGACGTTTACTAAAAGCGTGCTAAAGGGAAATTGATTGCCGAATATCTTGCTAAAATAACCCATGCTAAGATAGCGCATTAAACTGCCCAATGCGCCACCTAAGGCGATATAAATATAAGTAACCACCTCTATTTTAACCAACGACTACCCGGTTTAACTCCCGGTATATTAGCCAAATGTTCAGGCAACGCATCTGCATTATAGGCAGGAACTTCTAAAGTTAGTAAACTAACCAAAGGAAAGGGCAAACCATGCGCACCACAAGAGCGATCAATCAAACTAGCCTCGGCAACCACTTTTCCCCCATGCTGCGTAATGCAATGCACTGTTTCTAGTGATGATTTACCTGTAGTAACCACATCTTCTACTAACAATATGCGCGCTCCCAGAGGAATTTCAAACCCTCGGCGCAAGGCAAAGCTACCATCTACCCGTTCACAAAAAATGGCAGGAACGCCAAGTTGCCGCCCCATTTCATAGCCCACCACCACGCCGCCCATGGCAGGAGAGATAACCATATCAATCTCACTAGTAATTTTTTCGCGTAACTTGCGTGCCAACTCGCCACAAAGTTTTTCTGCACGCTTAGCATCCATCAAAACGCGGGCGCATTGTAAATAGGTGTCGCTATGCAGCCCCGATGACAAAATAAAATGTCCTTTAAGGATAGCCTCAGCGGCAATAAATTCTTGATATATTTTTTGTTCGTCCATTTTTTCCCTATCTACACACAACATTATGATTGTTATTTCGCTCCTTAACTTTTTCCAATAAACCTTCTGGGTATTCATGCTTATAAAATACCGAAGATATATCCATATCCAATAAAAAATCAGGAGCTACGCTTGATGGATAAAAACCATGCATATCTTTAAATTTATCACAAAAATCCTTCGCAGCATGAGCATGATATAGCATTTCATCATTTTCAGGATTAATTATTTTAATGGCTCCAGTTGCATATTTTATTCTCATTTTACGATGTTTTTCAGTGCCCTGCCAATAGGACAAATCATCTTTTTGCATATTATTAATATTGCGGGTCCTATCTTTTAAATCCTGCTCAAAATTATAATTATTTGTTTTTTCTATTTTTTGCATTATATCACTCAACATTTTTTGCACATCAGCGCTATCTTTATGAGCTAAATCACGCGGATAATTCCGCAAATAATAATCATAAATTGCTACGATTGGTTCCGACTCATAACCAGCAATACGATTAGCAAGAATATTCTTTTTAACATAATCATAATCAAGTAAATGGTCTGGATCGGTAAGTCCTGCAGCTAACAAATGAGACAAATCATGCAATAAAAACTGTTTCAAATCACGGACGTAACCAACATAAGATTGGTAATTACGACAAGCATCTTTAACTTGCATGTTCTTATTCCTTAATCTCTCTTGGGTTTAATCTCTCTTTGGTTCAATTCCCCGCCCCTTGGGGCGGAACCTGGGTTCGGGACTTGCCCCTAGGATGATCGTAGCGAATGCCCTTTATTCACACCTGATTCTTATCTAATTTCCCCGTATCTTCCTCTGCCCCCAAAACCAGCTCATAATGTGCTGCTCCTGCGGGTATCATCGGATATACATTTTCAGATTTATCTACCATTATGTCTAAAAATACCGGTCCATCAATTGCCAACATCTGTTTTATAGTCGCATCCAAATCCGCAGCCTTACTAACACGCAAACCCGTCATGCCATAACTTTCTGCCAATTTCACAAAATCGGGCAAAGATTCCATATACGACTCCGAATAACGACAACCATGGAACATTTGCTGCCATTGACGCACCATGCCCATATATTCATTATTTAACAAAAATATTTTTACGGGTAGGCGATATTGCATAATAGTAGAAAGTTCTTGAATATTCATCTGAATAGATGCTTCTCCCGTTACACAAACGACTAAATCTTGCGGATGCGCAATTTGCACTCCCATTGCCGCGGGCATTCCATATCCCATAGTGCCAAGCCCACCTGAACTCATCCAATGATTTGGCTTATCAAATTTCAAAAATTGCGCCGCCCACATCTGATGCTGCCCCACATCGGTAGTGATGTAAGGATGTTGCTCCTTAGTTAGTTCATATAAACGATCAATCGCATATTGCGGTTTAATAACATCGCCAGTTTGTTTATAAGAAAAACTATTCCGCGACCGCCAAAGATTTATTTTATCCCACCATTTGCCTATATCGTTTTTTTCCTTCATCTTCCATAAACTTAGCATTTGTGATAAAACTTCGCCTGCATCGCCCACGATTGGCAGCTCAACATGCACGGTTTTATTAATTGAAGATGCATCAATATCCACATGTATCTTACGCGATTTTTGTGAAAACGCATCCAAACGCCCAGTTACGCGGTCATCAAAACGCGCACCAATATTAATCATAACATCACATTCCGCCATCGCCATATTGGCCTCTAGCGAACCATGCATACCTAACATGCCTAAAAATTGTGGGTCACTACCAGCAAACGCACCCAGCCCCATCAAAGTGGTGGTGCAAGGAAAACCGGTTAAGTGAATTAGCTTAGTTAAATCTGCACAAGCTTTCTCACCTGCATTAATCACTCCACCGCCAACATAAAATATCGGACGTTGCGCTTTGCTCATCAAAGCTACCGCTTTTTCAATCAAAGATACATTGGCAGGCGCTACAGGCTTATAAGATTTCCGCGAGAAATTTTCTGCTGAATGGTAGCTACCTAATTGATTCATAATGTTTTTAGGAATATCAACCACTACCGGACCCGGACGACCAGTACGCGCAACATGAAATGCCTCATGCATAATCCGCGCCATATCCTCAATATTTTGCACTAAATAATTATGCTTACTACAAGCGCGAGTTATACCAGTGGTGTCCGCTTCTTGAAATGCATCACTCCCAATTAAATGGCTAGGAACTTGCCCCGTAATAACCACCATCGGGATAGAATCCAACATTGCATCAGTTATCCCCGTAACGGCATTGGTTGCCCCCGGACCAGAAGTTACCAACACCACGCCAACCTTACCCGTAGAACGCGCATAACCTTCTGCCGCATGGGTTGCCGCTTGCTCATGCCGTACCAATATATGCTTTAGCTTATCTTGTTGAAATAAAGCATCATAAATTGGCAAAACCGCTCCCCCAGGATAACCAAATATAACATCCGATCCTTGTTCAAGAATGGCTTTTATTATGATATTAGCACCAGAGATTTGAGTTTTAGGCATTAGACTAGTTTCCTTATACATTCTTTAATATGGAATATAATTTTTTTTGAGGTGATTGGTCAAATGATTATTAGTTTTTTTGATTATATAGAAAGCTGAAGCAAAAACTTACTTTTGTAGAGCTTTCTATGAAAACCGTCTTTGTGAATGGCGGTTTTCCACCGCGAAGCGAGCGTAAGAAACATAAAATCTATAGAAAGCTCTGCTTTTGCTTCAGCTTTCTATAGTCATTACACTTAAAAATTAGATACCATACTACCCGACACTTTTTGTTTTTCTTCGTGCTCTCCGTCGTCATCCCCGCCTCGTGCGCATTACTGTCCAATAAAAATAAGCTGCTGTTATATTTACATCAACAATACTGCCAGTTTATGATGTATTTGTGTAAACAGGACTTAAAAATGAAACGCGGACTGCCCCCTCTCCCTCTGGGAGAGGGACGGGGTGAGGGAAGGATCCACAGGAGTGATGTTGTTGGTTGTAAAAAAGCTAGAAAATACTTTTTCACCAAGCAATTAGCATTGCTCTTGGCGAGGCTC
>DIUV01000049.1:3645-47418 GCA_002423155.1 Alphaproteobacteria bacterium UBA6149 | reverse complement strand
GGACGGGTTGAGCGTGGTATCGTAAAAGTTGGTGAAGAGTTGGAAATCGTTGGTTTGAAACCAACTGCAAAAACTACTTGTACTGGTGTGGAAATGTTTCGCAAATTGCTTGATCAAGGTGAGGCAGGTGATAATGTGGGTGTGCTACTTCGTGGTACTAAACGTGAAGATATCGAGCGTGGTCAAGTGCTTGCAAAACCGGGGACTATTTCTCCCCACACTAAATTTACTGCGGAAGCGTATATTCTTACTAAAGAAGAAGGTGGTCGTCATACCCCGTTCTTCTCGAATTACCGCCCGCAATTCTATTTCCGTACTACCGACGTAACTGGTTCAGTGAACTTACCCGCGGGTACTGAAATGGTAATGCCGGGAGATAATATCTCCGTAGAAATCGAACTAATCGCTCCTATCGCTATGGACGAAGGACTACGTTTCGCTATTCGCGAAGGTGGTCGTACCGTGGGCGCAGGCGTGGTTGCTAAAATTATTCAGTAAGGAAGCATATAATCATGGCTGCTATTAACCAAAAAATTCGCATAAGATTACGTGGTTTCGACCATGCAATATTGGATCAATCTACTCGTGAGATTGTCAATACTGCAAAACGTACTGGTGCTCGCGTGTGTGGTCCCGTTCCTTTGCCACGTCGCATCGAAAAATTTACTGTAAATCGTTCTCCGCATATTGATAAAAAATCGCGTGAACAATTTGAAATTCGTACTCACAAGCGTTTGATTGATATTATTGATGCGACTCCACAAACTGTGGATGCATTAGGAAAATTAGATCTTTCTGCTGGTGTAGATGTTGAAATTACCGTTTTAGAGGCAGCGTAATGCGTACTGGAGTAATAGCTAAAAAAGTCGGCATGACTCGTATTTTCACTGAAAGTGGCGAGACCATACCAGTAACTGTTCTATTGATGGACAATGTGCAAGTTGTAGCACAAAAAACTGTAAAAACTGATGGTTATTCCGCAGTACAGTTGGGCTATGGCACTGCTAAACCTAAAAATGTAACTAAACCTTTAAAAGGTCATTTTGCTAAAGCGAAAGTTGCACCAAAACGTAAATTGGTAGAATTCCGCGTTGATGAAAATGCTCTAATTGAAGTGGGTGCAGAAATCACTGCGGCGCATTTCCTTCCAGGTCAATTCGTTGACGTAACAGGTAGAAGCGTTGGTAAAGGCTTTGCAGGGGTTATGAAACGTTGGAACTTTGCTGGTTTAGAAGCATCGCATGGTGTATCTATTTCGCATCGTTCACATGGTTCAACTGGTCAACGTCAAGATCCAGGTAAAGTATTTAAGGGTAAAAAAATGGCGGGTCACATGGGTGATAGCCAAATTACTACCCAAAACTTAAAAATCGTCAGCACTGACGAAGAGCGTGGTTTGATTCTAATCAAAGGTGCGGTTCCAGGGTCAGATAATGGCTATGTTTTAATTAAAGATGCAATTAAACGTTCTGCTCCAAAATCAGCTCCGTTTCCTGCGGCAATTCGTTCTGTTGCAGCTGTGGCTGCGCCAGTTACAGAAGCTGCTGCCCCTGTGGAAGTAGATGTGGCTGCTGTGGAAGGAACTGAAGAATAATATTTATGCTATTATTAGTAATAGCATAAAAATCTTATTCTTGTTTCTAAAATTATTATCTGTAGTGTTTAAAATTATTTCAAAGACTCTTTGGAAATATAAAACGCTAAAAAACAAAAATCCCCCCAGCTTATTTGTTATAAGCTGGGGGGATTTTTGTTGTATTTTTATTAAATTTTGCTTAATAATGATAATAGCTGGTTATAACCAGCGTTTTTAGATGAATTTTTTGGTTTGGAGAAAAAAATGTTGAAATTTATTGGTTTTATTAAAGATGAATCAGGTGCAACAGCAATTGAATATGCACTTATAGCTGCACTTATTTCTATTGCGGCAATATTGGCTATGCGCAACACAGGAGAGCAAGTTGGCGGAACTTTTGACGACGTTGCTACCACTCTTACCGACGCAAGATCTTAATTTGTCAAAATATGTTATAGAAACCTCTGCAAAAGGTTGCTTTTGAAGAGGTTTCTATAAAAAGATATTTTTAAATAAACTATATTTTGAGAATGGGTGAAGTAGTAGAAATAGCAGAAAGTTTTATGCCAAATATAAAAATAGAACAGCTAAAACATCTTCTGCATTCTGCCGTTTCAGCTGCATACGCAGAACCAAAGCTTATAAAAAAAAGCAATGGAGAAAATAGAAAAGGCAATGAACAAACTATAGCATTCCGTGTAGGAATTCATCTGCATGAACTTCTTAAATGCACTGAGTATTCGCATTTAAACTTGGATTGCGAGTATAATAAGCATGGTGATGACCCTAAACGAAGCAAAGAAAAAGACATTATTCGTCCTGATTTAATAATTCATTCACGCGGGAACGATTGCAAAAATATCTTAGTAGTAGAATTTGCTGGATGGTGGAAAGAAAGTGAAAAAATCAAAGAAGATCATAAAAAGCTAAAGGAACTGACTAATCCTAATCCTAATGGCAGTTACAGATACAAATTGGGCGTTTTGGTTGTGATAGGAGAAAATGGTCCAACATATACTTATTATCCAAGACCAGACAGTACCAGCTGAAATTTATAATATCTTGAAAATGAAAAATAAATTATCAACCTGTTGCCGTTAACGCTTCTTTATCTTAACATTCAAACATTCTTCCAATCTTGCTTCTTGTCCATAATAAGTTATGCGCTGTAGGCAGCGTGGCATTATCCCCGTCCATTTCCATTCGCCAACGAGGAATCCATCGGGAGTTTCTCCCGTTACGACATATTGGAATAAATTTTGCATCACGATAGTGTCACCTTCCATTCCCGTGATTTCTGATACGAATTGTATGCGGCGTACACCATCACGCATACGGCTAATTTGTACGATAATATTAACTGCGGAAGCAATCTGCGCACGAATAGATTTACTGGGAAGGCTTAAACCTTGAGCAATCATATTTTCTAAACGTGCCAAAGCATCGCGCGGATGATTGGCGTGGATGGTGGTAAAAGAACCTTCATGTCCCGTATTCATTGCTTGCAACATATCAAACGCCTCGGGTCCGCGAATCTCCCCTACGATTATACGATCAGGACGCATACGCAGGGCATTGCGGACTAAATCGCGCATACTTACCTCATCTTCTGGGCGCATGGATGCGGATAACGGCTTGGTTTCTAAGCGAATAACATGTGGTTGTTGCAGGCGTAATTCCGCCGCATCCTCAATCGTTACAATTCGCTCATCATCATTAATATGTTTAGAAATGGCATTTAATAAAGTAGTCTTACCCGAACCAGTACCACCAGATACCACCATATTTAAACGACATTCTCCCGCTAGTTTTAAAAACTCCGCCACCATGGGGGATATATTACCTGCTACGCCCATTGCATCTAAGGTAATGGTTTTATTGGAGAATTTACGAATAGAAATTACCGTGCCATCCACTGATAAGGGGGGGGCAATAATATTTACACGGCTACCATCTTGCAAACGCGTATCTACCAAAGGACGGGCAGGGTTAATGCTGCGCCCCACCAGATGGGTAATTTTCTCGGCAATTTTGAACACTTCCGCATCATCTGGAAAATTAATATCAGTGCGGATTAATTTCCCATAACGCTCAATATAGATGGATTTAGTGCTATTTATAAGTACATCATTGATGGTGTTATCTTCTAATAATGGCTGAATACACCCAAAATTTTGCAATTCATCCACTAGATTTTCTTGCAATTTCTGCAATTCATGATTTTTTTGATAAGGCTCATAGGAGTTAGGTTGACCTATTTGCAACATTTTTTGTTCCAAATAGGCTAATCTTTTTTCTAAATCCGCAATATATTCATTAGACATAATTACCACCTTGGTTGGAGGGCTATATAGGAATTACTATATTTAAATATTTTTTAAAATATTGTTGCTTTTTAAATATTCGGTTAATTTGGCGTGGCGTGGAAATATCCCTGACCATTCTTGCTTGATGTTTAGTTTTCCGTCTAATCCTCTTACCTGCTTAGTGGAAAATATTTCTTGAATTACAGGAGTTTCGCCTTCCATTCCAACTATCTCTGAAATAGTGGTAATTTTTCTTTTTCCGTCATCTTGGCGAGTAATTTGTATAATCAAATTAAGTGCAGAAACCACTTGTTTACGAATAATTGCCGTAGGGGGGGGCGAAGCAATTTGCCCAATCATATTTTCTAAACGTGCCAAAGCATCACGCGGAGTATTGGCATGTACCGTGGTTATGGAGCCATCATGCCCCGTATTCATAGCTTGAATCATATCATAAGCTTCTTCTCCGCGCACCTCACCAACAATTATACGATCGGGGCGCATACGCAAAGCATTAGTCACCAAGTCTCGAATATTGACCTCTGTTGAACGGTCACCAATGATTTCTGGAGATTTGCTTTCTAGCCTTACTACATGAGGTTGTTGCAGGCGTAATTCTATAGAATCTTCAATACTTACAATGCGTTCACTAGGTGGAATATATTGTGATATTGCATTTAATAAAGTGGTTTTTCCTGTTCCTGTGCCCCCACTGATTATTATATTTAATTTACATATTGCCGCAGCTTGTAAAAAACCGTTCATTTGTGAGGTAATACTTTGATATTCTTCCAATGTATCTAAGGTTATATGATTTTTAGAGAATTTTCTGATTGATATACTAAGTCCATCCACCGACATAGGTGGTGCCACGATATTTACGCGGCTACCATCAGGCAAACGCGCATCAATCAAGGGACGGCGCGGGTCAATTCTTTTATTAATCGAAGAAGTAATCGCCTCGGCTAGTTGGAGTAACTCAACATGGCTGTCAAATTTAATATCCGTTTTTTCTAAATTTCCATAACGATCAACATAGATCTCAAATGGTCCATTTATTAATATGTCGCTGATGGAATCGTCTTTAAGTAGCCCACTTATAACGCAGTTTTCTAATACATCGTTAAGATTAATTTTGCTAATATGCTCATTACGTCTTTCCACTCCTGACATGGAAAAACGCGAAAAATTATTTTTTGTATTAGACAATTGTTCGAGAAATCCTGTGGCAGTATTAATGGCTGCGGTTAAGTTCTCGATTGATTCATTACAAATCGTCATTATTTTTCCTTGATTATTATTTTATCAAATTGCAATCTAGCATAATATTATTAAAATATTATTACGGAGAGTTATTGATTATTTTTTATATTCCAAACCAATTGAGTTATAAAATTCAGGATTGTCTTTCCAATTCTCGGTCAATTTAACGAATAAAAACAAATGGACTTTTTTGTCTAATAATTTTTCCAGCTCTCTTCGTGCCGACTGACCAATGGCTTTTAACATCTGCCCACCAGTACCCACCACCATTTTTTTATGTCCTTCGGAGCGCACATAGACCACTTGTGAAATGCGAATACTACCATCCGCTTTTTCATCCCAGCTTTCAGTTTCGACTGCCATTTGATAGGGTAGTTCTTCATTTAGACGCATAAATATTTTTTCACGAGTAATCTCCGCCGCCAAAGAACGCATGGGAACATCAGTCAGATGATCTTCAGGAAACAACCAATGTCCAACAGGCAATTGCTCCGCTAGCCATTTTTTCACATCTTCCACCCCATAGCCTTTTAACGCAGAAATCATAAAACTCCGTTCAAACTCCGCTTTGGCAAAAATTTTCTCTGCCAGTGGCAATAATTGGTCGCGCGGCATCGAATCAATTTTATTAAGCACCAGAATTTTACGAGCGGGCAGGGTGGAGATTTTTTCTAAAATATTTTCCAGATTTTTGCGTAATCCGCGATTAACATCCACAATCAGCAAGACAATATCCGCATCCTTCGCCCCCGAGAAAGCAGCGCTGACCATTGCTTGTTCAAATTTTTCCTTCGCCGAAAAAATCCCCGGAGTATCCACAAAAACAATCTGGGTTTTATCCTCAATACACACTCCCAAAATACGATTGCGCGTAGTCTGCGCCTTGGGAGTTACAATGGCAATTTTTTGTCCAACACATTGATTTAATAAGGTAGATTTTCCAGCATTAGGCTCGCCCACTAAAGCGACATATCCGCATTTAGTTGCGCGTTCGGTTGTTTCTTCATTCATTATTTTTTGTCCAATAAAACTATTTTTTCTAGTAAATCCTGCGCCGCCATTTGTTCCGCCGCGCGTTTAGATGTGCAAGTTCCGCTTCCCAATCCATATCCCACTATACTTACTTCAATAGTGAACGATGGTGCATGTGATGAACCTCCGCGTGCGGCTAAATTATATTTCGGCAGGGGTAATTTTTTAGCTTGCGACCATTCCTGTAAAGCAGTTTTAGCATCCTTGGGAGGTTCTTTAACAGAATTTAATAAATCGCGCCAGTTATTCTCAACAAATTGTTTTACAATTTCTAATCCGCCATCCAGATACAAAGCGGCAATCAAAGCCTCGCAAGCATCTTCTAAGTTCGAAGGATTAAGTCGCTCAATTTGTAAAGATTCATTATGGGGTAATTCCAAATAATCTCCCAAATTAAGCGAAATTGCCACTTTTGCCAAAGCCTCTCCGCGCACTAATCCTGCATGTCTTTTGGCTAAATCACCTTCTTTTTCCAGCGGAAAAGCACGTAGCAGCATATCCGCCACTACCATGCCCAGCACTCTATCTCCCAAAAATTCTAATCGCTCATAACTATTGGGAGAAGTTTGGTTTTTCTTACGCGTTACACTACAAGCAGGATGCCGCAAAGCCTCCTTCAAAAGTTCAGGATTCTTAAAATTATAACCAATTCTCAATTCCAGTGCGGTTGGCATATTAATTTATCTTAGTTTATCTTGGTAAAAAAGCGATTCCAACGTAATCCACCATCAAACCATCTCCAAACTTCCCAAAAATGGTCATTTTCTCCAATGGATAACAAAATAAAATCTGCGCGACCCACTAAATTTTCCGCAGGAACAAAGCCCACACCACCGCCACCATTCACATGAATAAAGCCCGTATCTTCACCAAAGCGACTATCAGTAGAATTATCGCGATTATCTCCCATCATAAAGTAATGTCCTTTGGGGACGGTATGAATTTCTGTATCATCGGAAATACTATTATGAGTAGCATCTAAAACAGTATGTATTTTTCCTGATTTCATATTTTCATCGGGCAGAGTTTCTTTAAAGCGGCGAATGCTTTGTTGATGGTGATTTTTCTCATCATCAATAAATGGCTCTATTTCCGTTTGTGGTGCTGCTTTATCATTAATATACAGTACTCCATCCCGCACCTGAATTTTATCTCCCGGCAGACCAACCAAGCGTTTAATATAATCCACTCGTGGATTGGAAGGCAAACGAAACACCACCACATCCCCTCGTTTTGGTTCGTCAGCAAACACCCTACCTTCAAAAAACGGCAATCCTAGAGGAAAAGAATAACGACTATATCCATAAGAAGTCTTAGAAACAAAAATAAAATCCCCCACCAGCAACCCATCTTTCATTGATCCAGAGGGAATATGAAAGGGCTCAAAGAAAAGACTACGAAAAATAACTGCCAGAAAAATGGCTTGTAACAATGTTTTTACAAGC
Organism: Alphaproteobacteria bacterium UBA6149; assembly: GCA_002423155.1. GTDB lineage: Bacteria > Pseudomonadota > Alphaproteobacteria > Rickettsiales > UBA998 > UBA6149. The sequence goes on along the minus strand of DIUV01000049.1, from coordinate 39,796 downwards.
TCATTCCAGGGTTTTTTTTCATCTATAACTGACCATCTAAGTAGCCCATCAAGTAGCCCATATATAAAAATTTTTATTTTTGACATAATTAATCTCACTAAATTCCTCAAACCCCAGCAGCAATACACCGACCAGACTATTCAAACAACGCAAAATTGCCGACTAAATTAAAAATAACACCAATAAGTAAAAATAGAAGTTGAGATAAGCAAAACATGTTGCTATACCTATCCGCCTTAAAAGCTAGGCATTAGGGAAAACCAATTCCCCCTAGCATTGTTCCCCTGCGGAGGGGTGGCCGAGTGGCTGAAGGCAACGGTTTGCTAAACCGTCATACGTTGTAAAGCGTATCGTGAGTTCGAATCTCATCTCCTCCGCCAACTATTCAGCATAACGCATTGAATATAAACAATATTTTTAATTCAAAAAAACATCATCCCACAAATAAACCCACAAATTAAAGCGCGGTTGGAAAAGATTTTCCGTGGACGTTGGCGGATATATCGCAAATATTATTTTATATATTTTGTATGTACAAAAATAAATTACCCATTCGACTTTACTTCCTTTACTTCGGCACCTTTGATTTGTTTTTTTAATTCAATTTATTATGTGATTTAAGTAAATAAAAGCTTGACTTTTTAAATTCTGGGGCTAGGAGGGCGCCGCGACCTTGGAACCCGTATACGTTTATAGCTAGGAAGAACCTAACCTAGGGGGGTAGGTGGCTTATTAGGTAGCTAAAAGCGATGTTTCGCTTGGGTAGGGTAGCCAAAAAGCATTACATTTATGTGGTGTACAGCATTGCCCATAAAATGGACACTAAAAATTTCCACCTGCTTGTAACCTAGGCTGGCTGTAGGTTTTGTTTTATTAATTGTATTTTTGAGAATCTGATATACAAAAGCTTGTTTTAGATAAACATAACAACAAGATAACAAATAGTAGCTATCGACAAATAACCGCCAACATAAAAAAAGCCCCCCACTGACAAGGTGAGAGGCTTTAAAACAACAGGATATGCCCCCTAACCAAAAGGGGCAAAGTGATTATATATTTTTAAACGTATCGTTACAATGGTAAAACGCCGTAGCCATCGCCGCTTAATGTCGGCAACATTATTGCTTTATGTAAAACTTTATAATGTCCAACCTTACTAAGCTTAGCCATGGGTTGTATAGCGGTACATGTTAGCCCAAACTCACCAGCTATTTTCTTTGCCTTGTCTATCAGGTCAATCGCTTTTACTTCTTCTTGGGCTAACATTAACAATAACGCTTCCGCTATTGGGAACTTCTCCGCGATTAAGTCGGTCACGCGCTGGGCTTCTTTCTCTGCCTTGTCAATTAATGCCTGCACACTGGCAACCCCTTCCTCATGAGTGCGTGACTTATATTCTTTTTCAAGGGTGGTGATTAAAAGATTAAGCCTTTGCCGCTCGGTAACTCGTGGTGATAATTCATTATTCGCTTCGGCGTAGGCTTTCGGATCTGCTATCGCTTCTTGGGCGATGGCTTCTAATTCCGCTATTTCGTTATTTAAAATTTCCACCTGTTTTTGATGTTCAGTTATTTGCTCACCAATTGCCGAGGCAGTGGGCAGGCTTTTGAAATAGTCTGTTAATTTTATGGATGGTAGTTTCATAATTATAAATCCTTATTTTATATTACTTTTAAGTTTTATTTGTTCTGCTTCATGATGACGAAGGTAAGCAGTGTAAGCCCCCTCGCTGCGGAATTCAGCGCGTAAAGCTGGGTTTATTCGCCATTCCAATTTGGCGCGTTCTTCCACGGGTAAGTTCGGGTCTATGGGAGGTAGTGACATAATTATAAATCCTTTTGTTAATGGTTAAATTTGTTAATGGTTAAATCATCCGTGTATTGCGATAACACTCGGCTGGTTATTTTTTTGCGCCGTCTCGCCAGCCCTTGCCAAATTAAAAAGCGCGGTGGTGAGTGCGCTTATTCGGTCTAGTTGGGTAACGATAACCCCACCAACGCCGCCAAAGGGATATTGCAAATGGAGGTTTTCAACATTAACCGCAATAAACAAATCCGCTACATCACGGGTATTTGCAATGCTCAAATCCAGCAAATCTTTAATGCCTAGCGCATCAGCATCCGTTGTCAGTTGTAAAATATCATCAATGATAATCGGGTCGGTTGGAGTAGGTGACATGGTAAATCCTTTCTTATTGGTTGAAAATACTATTAAGTTAGTGCAATATACTAAGTACAAAGAGCGTTGTCAATACGTGGAACTAACTATTTAATACGGTGTACTATGATAAGTTCAATTCAAGTAAAAATGTCACGCGCTGCTTTAGGGTGGGGTGTTAGGGATTTAGCCAAAGAAGCAGGTATAAATCCAAATACAGTTACCCGTTTTGAGTCGGGCGGAGGGGTGCAATCTTCCAGCCTAGAAAAAATGGAAAAAGCATTAACCGCGGCTGGTATAGAATTCCTCCCCGACAATGGGGTAAGGTTAAAGCCATAAGATATTAAGCAAGCTCCCATAACATCCTCCGCTCGGGTGATGGTGAAAGCGGCTTTCTATAACATAGTAATGCCCCTTCATTTTTCCGTGTGCAAATTGCTTGCGCGGTGACAATCTCCACTTTTTCCCCCTCACGCAATAAAGCCAATAGCCCCTTGCAATCTGTTCGCCCAAGTGGTGCGGTGGGGTGGATGGCGAAAATATCCGCTATTGCCCAGCCATGATTGATTAAAGCGCGGACATGCTCATATAGCAACATATCCACCCCATCTAGCACCGTTTGCCATTCCCAAGCTTTGAAGGCTTGGGGACGCTGCATAAGGTAAACCCTAACAAATGCCTCTGCCCATTCTTGGGGGATGCCTGCTTGATATTGGATGATTGCTACGCGGTTGTTAAAAGCTGTATAGTCCACATGGACATGCTTTAAGGCGGCAATAATTTCCCACTTGTTCGCCTTAATAATAGGCAACCATTTTTCTGCTATTGACCGTTTGCCCTTTGCTTGGATTAAGCCATTTTCCAAAAGCTTAAAGCGGATCCCCTGGGCGGCGGCTTGGAGAATTATTGCTAGAGGTTCCATAAGTCCACCCCCATTTCTTCTTCATTGTTACTAATAACGGGGCTTTGTGCCGAAACACTTTTTTTATCAGTAACGCTATAACATTCAGTATTACATAAATTTTCTTGGGTTTGTGACGGTGTTACGGATAAAATAGGGGTACTGGGTGAAGAACAATAACGCTTAAAAGCATCTTCAAAATTTACCAGAAGATAACCCTTAGATGTTCCACGCCCAACACGGATAGTTTGAGGAGTAATATTATATTCACCTAACCGCCTTGCTACTTGGCGTGGGGTTATGGGTTTACCTTTATTATATGTCAACCATGGTTTTAAATCATCTTCTATCAATTCAGATAATAACTCCGCGGTGGTTATTCTATCCACATTCTTATCTTGTAAAATATTATGAATATCGTTTAAGAGTTCAGCAGATAAGGAAAGCACTTCTTCTTGCTCAATACCTGAAATTTTTAACGCGGCTTCACGGGCTTTTTTTGACCACTCCTCACCAGCATAATCAGCTATGGCTAATAACGGTTCCCAATTATCTTGGGCGCGGTCGTTTAGTTCTTTTGGTAAAGCTGGCTTAGCATGGCGGAGCTGTTCGCTGGCATCTTCGGCAAACCTTGCTAACATAGATTTAAGCCGTTCAAATAAGCCTGCTTCTACATCGCGCAATCGTTCCACTTCTTCACTAGGTAGCTTCCTCCTTAACTCTAGTATTATGGATCTATCCATAATGGTTTCAGAAGGATAACCAATGCCACAAATGACCTTAGCCCCCCAAGTAGCAAAAGCTTTAGGCTCGTGATTATCCCCTACCAAGCGTATAGCGTAGGCACTGCCACGCGTATGACCACTATTAATAATGCCGCGTAGTTCTTCTTTTTCTTTCAAAAATGAGTCAGCTTCATCAATCAATAAGGTAGGGGAATGAGCATCAATCACTCTAAACATTGCCGCTGCGGTAATAGAAGAACAACTGAACGGGCGGCGGACTAACTTACCTATTAAGGTTAAAGTTTGCGTTTTTCCACAACGGCGTGCAGGGGCGGTAATGAGTGCTATCGGAGCCACCGACATAACATCTATTACCCAAGTAAACGCAATCCACAAGGTGGCAGCAATGGCGGTTTCTGCTTCACATACTATGCAGCGTTTTATTGTGGTGAAAATTTCATTTAATAAAATATCACATGCTATGGGTTCACCCCAAGCTTTTACGATGGGGAATAATTTATCCTTACTATTGGTTTCTTGTTTTGCCTTAACTTCCTTATCTAAAGCGGAAGTTCTTATTCCTAAATTTTTAGCTTCCGTTTCCCGACATTGCTTATAATCTAAAATAGATAATTCAGCGAGTCTTGCTATTGCTTCATACCCTTCATTTCTAGGGGGGGGTGATTTATCCGTAACACCAAAACAATCTTTATTTTTCAGCGTGTTAGACTTTTCAAATCCGTAACATTGCCGTAACGTTACGGTAACAAGTTGCTTTTTCACCTCTTCCAAACCACTTAAAATATGCAGGTCGTTCCAATCGCTTGGGGGTTCTTTAGGTGAACATTCGGAAAAATTGGGGAATATTACTTGGCACTTATGCTTAAGGGCGACTGCCTCCGCTGCTTGCCTGCCTCGGTTAGGTTCTTTGCCCTTATCATCATCCCCACATACCACCAGCTTTAAGCTTGGATATTTTGCTAAGAGTGCCTGCGCTACTGGATCAAGATTACCAGCATCAAAGGCAATGGCAACGGGCAAGCTGGTTGCCTCATGCAGGCTTGCACCTGTTGCGAACCCCTCACATATTAAAAGCTCGGCGGTGCTATTTAGTTCCCCCAGTAGGTGAAAACAGCCTTTCTTTTTGCCGTCTTTTAAAAAGCGTTTATCGCCATTGGGGAAGATACGTTGAAAGCTCCATATTTTACCTGCAACGTCCTGCATGGGAATAATGAGGTTTTCGCCATCAAATAACACGCCGCATGAAGATATGTGCTTGCGCTCCAAATAAGGGGAGTTACCTTCTTTTGGTAATCTGCTTATGAAGTTTTGGGCTTTTATTGCCTGCGCTTCTTGCCCAGCCGCTAGCTCTTGGGTTATCTTTTCTTGTGCTTGGGCAATCTTTTGTTGGCGTTCTTGCTTGGGCATATCCTGCCCAGCTTTAGTAAACCATATTCTTTTTTCACCCGTTGACCAGTTGCCAAAGTATATTCCCCATTCATGAGCGATAGCCCAATATTTTTTATCTTCACCCCAACGGGTAAATTTTTCCGCCGCCAATTCATGCGGTGGAGGGGTAATATTATATTCTGCTAAGGTTTCAAAAAATGTTGCTTGCAGGTTGTTGGGGTTTTCAGTATAACTAGCTTGCTTTTTTTGGCTAGTCGCTGGTTTCCCCCCAGCGGCTTTTTTATTATCTACTTGCATGGTTGCCCCCTTCTTCTACGAAGCGGCGAACCTCGGTTGCTCGCCATGCAGTAACGCGCCCAATGCGTACAGGCTGGGGAAATTTATCATTTTTTACCCATCCCCACAGGGTGGATTTTCCCACCCCTAAAAATTCAGTTACTTTTGGTAGTCTTGCTAAACCCTCATGAGGGAAAGTTATTTTATCGCTCATATCTCATTTCTCCTATTATGGCTCATCTCGCTTTATTGCGGATGTAGGGAGAGCATGGCAGGTAAGATTAGAGGTAGGCGATAACCAAAAAACGGTAATTTTATAGTAAGAAAGTAGTATTTGAAGGTAATAACGCGGTAATTAATTATTCTTTAGAGCTAGTTTTATTCTTATTTGTTCTTCTCCAATCAAAAAAACCGACTTCTATTGATTTATAGCCGCCTTTATTAATACGGGTGGCAACTTCAGGATGCTTTTTAGCCAACGTATCACATATAGCTTTAATAGCCTTCGCCTGTGACCCTGTTTTTTCAATATGTTCTGGTAAAAGTTCGGCTATTTTTTCGTTTAAAACATTGCCTTTCATATTACCAAGCGATGTTGATACCAAATTTTCATTTGCTTCGATTGATAAGAACAGCTCTATATTTGGAAAATTGATGCCATTTTTTTTAAGTAAGCTCAAAATATTTTTTGGTGAACATACTTCTTGTTCTAACAATCCGTTGGTCTTTAAGTGTAAAAGCATGTTATAACACGCAAGAATATTTCTAAATTCGGTACTTGGAAAATCAAGGTCTAATTTGCCGCTATACGTATTCTCAAAATAGGCATCCAGTTCGCGGCTTATGACTTCTATGGTAGTACATCTAGGGTCAATTTTACCGCTTAATATTGCGGCTTCTTCTAACGTCCATAATGATTTTTTACACCAAAAATAAAAATTTGCGTGTGGGCTTTGTGCTTGGTTTAATATCCAAGTTGGCATAATTGGAGTTTCTCTTTGTTCTGGTAGCCAAATTTTTCTAAAGTTGTTTTCTTCACATTCATTATGTAATGATTTTAAAGATGGGGTGCTAGATTTTGTCCGCTTAAATAGATTAAAAAAATTATTCATAATTATTTCCTTTGTTGCATCCCACACAAAACCCCGCCCAATCTTCCATTAACTCGCGGCGTTTTTCGAATAGATCACCGCGCCTATATGCGGCTTCTACGGCATCCCCTATGCTATGAGCTAAAGCCATTTCGGCAACTTCACGGGGGGTGGCGGTGGTTTCGGATACCCAATCGCGGAAGGTGGAGCGGAAGCCGTGGGCGGTTAAGTCTGCCCTATTCATGCGGCGGAGTGTCATCAGTAAAGCCATGTTAGAAAGCGGCTTGCCGTATCTTGCACCAGCAAAGACAAAATCCCCTTGCTTGATTTTTTCCATTTCCTGCAAAATCTCTATTGCCCGTGCGGATAATGGTACGCGGTGTTCACGTCCTGCCTTCATGCGCGCGGCTGGAATTATCCATACGGCTTCTTGCAGGTTGATTTCTGCCCATCTTGCACCAATGATTTCACCCGTTCGCGTGGCGGTAAGTATGGCAAATTCCAAAGCTTGGGCGGCTATTCCTTTTTGCTCACGTAAGCTTTTTATAAATTCAGGTAGTTGCTTATAAGGCAAGGCGGAGTGATGCTCAATCTTCGCCACTTTTGAACGGGCAGGGAGTAGCTTATCAAGATGCCCACGCCAACGGGCAGGATTTTCCCCCTTGCGATAACCGCGCACTTTTGCCCAATCCAACACCGCCTCAATCCGCCCACGCAATCGGGATGCGGTTTCGGGCTTTTCGTTCCATATTGGTTCTAGGCATTGCAGCACAATTCCCGTATCAATCGCCGCAACTGATAAGCCTTCTACCTTGGGATAAACATAAGTTTCTAGGGTGCTTTTCCATTGTGCAATATGCTTGGTATTTTTCCACCCTGAACGATGCGCCGCAATATAAGCCTCCGCGCAATCAGAAAAGGAAGTGGTCTTTGCTGCATCCAGCCGCCGCTGCTGCTGGGTTGCTTGCTTTTCTTCTAACGGGTCTTTGCCGTCTAGCAACAATTTGCGACATTGCAACGCCTTCTCCCGTGCCTCCGCTAGTGATATGGTATGCAATGCACCTAGCCCCATCTCCCGTGCTTTGCCATAAAGCATGAAACGAAACACCCAAGACTTGCTACCCGTCTTACCAACACTCAACCACAGCCCAGCCCCATCGCCATAAAGCCCTGCTTTATTTGCTTTATTCACCGCTAGAGCCGTTAATTTTAAAGTTTGCCGCCGCGCCATTTTTTCGCATTTTCAAGAAGTGGAATTCGAACTGGATTTCGCGGCAAAGCTTGTTGTTGAAAAACCTTGATATTTTAGGATAATAGATAGGGAATCGAACCCACTACCGTTTTCCGCCATTAATCAAAGATTGTTCATCCGCAAGTTAACCCACAAAATATAGCTGGATTTAGCCACTTTTAAGCGGACTTGTCAAGACAAATGTGGACGATTAAGCATATATAAAATAATGACAAATGGACGTTGCCGAACTTTGGCAAATCGCCAAACGGCGGACATCTCCTCCGCCATTGTTCGAACAAACAAGCTATTGATAAATAATGAATAGAGTGCTTTTAAGAGGGGTTATGCACTTGATACAGTCGAACCTGTGAAAAAACCACATGCGGTGAATAATATGCTATCCACCGCATGCTACATTGGAATCATTACACAATATCGAAACGATCCGCGTTCATCACCTTCGTCCATGCGGCAACAAAGTCTTTTACAAATTTTTCTTTGTTATCGTCTTGCGCGTAAACTTCAGCATAGGCGCGGAGAATCGAGTTTGAACCAAACACAAGATCGACTCGCGTTGCTGTCCACGTCACTTTACCCGTCTTGCGGTCAATGATTTCATAAGAGTTCTTGCCTGTAGGCTTCCATGTGAATTTCATATCCGTCAGGTTCACAAAGAAATCATTGGTCAGTTGTCCAACACGGTCAGTGAATACACCATGCTTGGTTTCTCCGTGGTTTGTACCCAGAACACGCATACCGCCCACCAGCACTGTCATCTCAGCAGCGGTCAGCCCCATCAGTTGAGTGCGATCAAGCATCAGTTCTTCTGGCTTGACAGCGTAATCCTTTTTGAGCCAGTTGCGATACCCATCATGAATTGGTTCAAGTGGCTCAAAGGAATCAACATCTGTCATTTCCTGTGTGGCATCGCCACGACCAGGAGCAAATGGAACTGCAATGTCAAAGCCAGCAGCCTTGGCAGCTTGCTCAACACCCAAGTTGCCAGCAAGAACAATCACGTCTGCCACGCTTGCGCCCGTATCCTTTGCAATGCCTTCAAATATTGAAAGCACCTTTGCAAGACGCTTTGGTTCGTTACCCTCCCAATCCTTTTGCGGAGCAAGGCGGATGCGAGCACCATTAGCACCGCCACGCATATCCGAACCACGGAATGTTCTCGCACTATCCCAAGCAGTCGTGACCATTTCGCTGATGGTAAGGCCACTTTTTGCAATCGCTGCCTTCACCGCCTTCACATCATAATTCTTATTTCCTGCGGGAACTGGGTCTTGCCAGATTAAATCTTCCTTGGGAACATCTGGCCCAACATAGCGCACTTTCGACCCCATATCGCGGTGTGTCAGCTTGAACCAAGCACGTGCAAACACCTCTGAGAAATAGGCAGGGTCTTTATAAAAACGCTCTGAGATTTTCCTATATTCTGGGTCTTTGACCATTGCCATATCCGCATCGGTCATGATGGGATTGCGGCGAACAGATGGATCATTTGCATCAACAGGTTTGTCTTCTTCCTTCATGTTGATTGGTTCCCACTGATTTGCACCTGCAGGGCTTTTCTTTAACTCCCATTCGTAAGTGAAGAGGTTGTAGAAATAACCATTATCCCACTTAGTAGGATTTTTTGTCCACGCACCCTCTAAACCACTTGATACAGTGTTTGCGCCATTGCCTGAACCTTTCGGGTTATGCCAACCAAAGCCTTGCCCCTCAACATCCGCCGCTTCAGGATTTGGTCCCAATACACTTGCATCACCATTACCGTGGCATTTACCCACGGTGTGGCCACCAGCGGTGAGAGCGACCGTTTCTTCATCGTTCATCGCCATACGTGCGAATGTCACGCGGATATCCTGTGCGGTTTTGAGTGGATCGGGCTTGCCATCCACGCCTTCTGGGTTCACATAGATCAAGCCCATCTGAACAGCGGCGAGCGGATTTTCCAACGATTCACTGGTTTTATCTGCATAACGGCCTTTGGTCAGCCACTCTTTTTCCGAACCCCAGTAAATATCTTTTTCAGGATGCCATATATCTTCGCGACCAAAACCAAAGCCAAACATTTTTAAGCCCATCGATTCATAGGCCATATTGCCAGCCAGAATCATCAAGTCCGCCCAACTGATTTTATTGCCGTATTTTTTCTTGATCGGCCAAAGGAGACGGCGGGCTTTGTCAAGGTTCACGTTGTCAGGCCATGAATTGAGCGGAGCAAATCGCTCATTGCCTGTGCCAGCACCACCGCGACCGTCAGCAGTACGATATGTACCTGCAGAATGCCATGCCATACGAATCATCAAACCACCATAATGTCCCCAATCGGCTGGCCACCAGTCCTGAGAGTCAGTCATCAGAGCTTTCAGATCTTTTTTTAAGCCATCAACATCGAGTTTTTTGAGCTCCTCACGATAATTGAAGTCTTTGCCGAGCGGATTAGTTTTGGTGTCATGCTGATGCAAAATATCCAGATTTAGTGCGTTCGGCCACCAATCCATGTTCGACTTGTTCGTAACCGTATTTCCACCGTGCATGACAGGGCATTTATTAGCTGTGCTCATTATTTTCTCCTTTTTGGTTTGTTAGTTTTTTGACAAGCGGGACAGATGCCCCAGAAAGTGACCTCGGCTTCATCGATAACGAAGCCGTGGGTATTCATCGGCGATAGACACGGAGCGAATGCATGACACTCCGTGTCCATTACCTTGTGACAATTTTTACAAACAATATGGTGGTGATTATCACCAATCCTTGTTTCGTAAAGCGATGGCTGACCTTTGGGTTTAATCTCACGCACGATTCCGCATTCAACTAGCGTATTTAGATTGTTGTAAATGGATTGCTTAGAAGCAGTCGCAATTTTTTTATGAACAATCGAAAAAATTGTCGTCGCATCTGAGTGAGGGTGTTTATGCAACGCTTCCAAAACAGCCAGCCGCACTGCGGTCAGGCTTAGATTATTCTCTTTTAGAATTATTTCATGATCCATGCTCATGAAAAAAATATATACTAAGTAAAAATATTGAGTCAATCAAAATTATTTTGCCTTGAATGAACGAAGGGGACTTACTTCATTTATGCCGCCCGTCTTAAAAGCTCTGACTTGATAGGCATCTGTAAAACAAGTAATCTCATTTCCTGACAGGTTCGCATAGCGTCTACTAGCCCCCGCCATAAAAAACAAAAGCTCTGAAGTTCGCTTCCAGCTTCAGGTTTTTAGTTCGCATATTATCTCAATCTCTTATTTTCGGATAACTAATTGCAATAAATTCAATATGTTGCATCAGTTCGAATCTCAGGCGGATGAATTCGGGACAGCTCTATTTTTTTAGATATTTCTAGGAAATTTATTCTTCGTTTTAAACAAATCCATTTCAAAAATATGGCTTTCTTTTTTGTTATCCTTCATATGTAAGCGGTGGAACTCCACTTTATCATTCGTAATATAAACACTCCAATGCTTGTCCCTTCCTGCGATTGGCTTGTTGCTGGCGAACGCTTCAACCGAGAATAAACCAACATTTATTCCGCCTTTTCTTCTGGCTGAAAAATAAGTAAATAATTCCGCACCTGCATCTCGCATTAATTTCCCTAGTGATTGAGAGTATCCATAAGATGATGGGTGGCTTATTTTTTCTCGCTCGAGGTCAAAAGGTTTTTTGTTTAGCAAAATAGATTTAGCAGATTTAACTTTCACCATAAAATGCGTATATGGAACATCCATGGCTTCAAGCTTTGCATCAGAATTTTGCATAAATAAAAACCTACCAAAAGCGATTTCTGCCATTGATGTTTCTAATTCCTCTGAACCATAGAAAATACTTTGCTCTATACGCGTATGAAACCTACCGCCAGTTTTAAGTGGTGGATAACGGAATGGAGTATAAAGCAGATAGTGCAAATTACCTTTGGAATTTTTTGTGGGTGCGACTGGCTTTGAATTATCTAAAATACTTTCAAGCAATTCTTGCTCTGCATCGCTATCAACAAGTTTTCTGGTTGATATGAAGTATTGACCTTCTACCAATCTATAAATTTCATTTTCGTATTTTTGAAAATGCTTTTTGATTTCCTGAGTTGCTGGCATTGAGCTACAGTTCCTTAATTATAATTCCCTCTGGTATAATCAATATACTGAGCGACATTTGCCAAGCCCTCAACATTTTTCATCAATTCAATAGGTTTGCCACCAAGTGCATGGTTATTAGTTTTCAACCAAGCCTTTTCGTTATCAACATTGCCGCCCATATACGCATCAAGCCCACGAAATATACGCAGAAATATAAGCGCAAGCTGCCATGATTTTGAATTATAATCTAAAACATACTGACCATTTTTAAGGCGAGAAATTGTCGCTTCACTAAGCCCACAAAACTCACCAAGCTGCTTGTTGTTGATGCTCCAATACTCAGAAGCTCGTTTTAAAGCCTTGCTTATTACAGCCTCTTCACTCAGTTCTGTTTTGTTATTTGTTGTCTTTTTCATATCTTTTTCTCCATCTTTCTATAGCAAGAATATCATATATTCTATTCTATAGCAAGATATATCTTCTTGAGCCATGTTAAGCAACCTTTTTGAGGTTTTTAAAACTTGGTTTGCTCAATTTCACTTCGCCTGAATATTTCACCAGTAAAAATGTAGGCAGTTGTAAAATAATGTTTTTTGCTTCAGAATTAGTTCGCAAATCGTCTACCACGCACCGCCAGTTACAACAAAAAACTCCATCTATGGATGGTGTTGCAACAAAAATAACCTTGGTTTACAAGCGATTTAGAGCGGTTTAACCCGTACTACAGAGTTTGAAAAAGGTTCGAATTTTTGTGTCTTCTCCTCTCTATAGACAGATTTTCCTATAAAATCTGCTTGGGAGAAATTATCTAAAGTACAGGAAATGCTTGTGTTTAAAAGCCGTACTTTGATTTTTGTAGTACGGGATTTAGGTACCAACGTTGCTAATTATTCAGTGCTTGATATTATAATGAAAAATTAGGTGGATACCATGTGGTTCAAAATTATACTTATATTGGGGTGCTTTCTATTCTCATCCAATACATTCGCAGTGCAAACTGATGACGCGGTCAATACTGTTGGTCAAAGCCTTAGTGCGAAAAAAGCTGAAGAATCCTTTATTGAAACAAAAATCATTTCACAAAGAATAAACGATCTTTATGTGAACCTGCAAATATACGCTGCCGTAGCAGGTATTTTGCTCGCTCTATTCGGTTTCTTTAATTGGAGAGCGTATGTGGTAAAATCCGAAGTTGAAAAAGCTGCAAAAGAAATTGAGAGAAAAAGAACCGACGCTTCTCGGCAAATAGATGAGCATGTGGACAGCGTCAAAGCAGTAGCCACAACAAGCATTGAAAAAATAACAAAACAAGTAGGTGATATAACCTCTCTTCCTGCTAGCCAAGGGGTAAAAGATAGTTCAACTCGTTCTGCCTCTGAAGCTCAAGAACAAATGTCTTCTGAAAAAAAGGAAGGTTTGGAGAAAGCTTTAGTAGAAGTGGATACTGCCACAGACAGACTATTATCATCTTTTCCTAAGGAAATGATTTTTGCCGCAGCCTATCAGGCAAATTTAAAAGGGCAGTATAATAAGGCGATGAGTTTATATGATAAATTCCTAAAGATGGAGCCTAACTCATCCGAAGGGCATAATAACTTAGGCTTGGCATGTAGCAATACAGGGTTATTTGATGCGGCACTGACCTTGTTTGATAAAGCAATTCAGCTAAATCCATCAAATTTAGTTGCACACTTCAACAAGGCGGAAGTGCTTTTCAAACGTGAGCAATATAATGAAGCGTTAGAACTTTTTGAAAAGGTGTCCATCGCTGCGCCAGAGCATGCCGACACCTACAATTATAAAGGCCTCTGTCAAGAAAAACTTGGAGATTTCAGGCGTGCGCTAGCGTGCTATAGAAAAGCATATGAAATTCAACCCAGCCAAAAAATATATTTATATAATATTATTGGCGCAGAAATACTTAATGGAAATCTTGCTATAGCAAGAGAGATGCTTGAGAAGGAGGATGCTCATACTCCTACCGCCCATACTACGAAATTACTTGGGCATATATATCTTCTTGAAGGCAATTATGAAGAAGCTAAAAAATCTTATGAAGAGGCATTTAATAAGTTGCAACCAAATGCTGTGAATGAATTTTTAGATCAGATTGAAAATTCTGATATAGAGGCAGGAAAGAAGTTAAGCTTTGATAAAAAAGAAGAAGCTCTGGAATTCTTACTGAATTGGGTGAAATCAAAACGTCAAAACTCATAAAGCAGCCATTCTATCCCCACCATTAGAAACCCCAACGCCATCAGCATAAATCATTCTCCAGTCATGGCAACCACTTAGCCAAAACCGACACAGAGATTTTTCAGTGATTTTTGAGTCCATGAACCGCCATTAACTGAAAGACAACCGTTCTACACTCGGTAACGGTTGCCCCGCAAAAGCCCGGTCTGTGCGGTGTTTTCCCATGACTTTATCCTGACTTTCCCACCCCTAAAACAGCCCATTTTTTCTAAAGTAAATCCCCTTTATTTTTGCATAAAAATACTTGATTGCTATACAGGCTTGCGACTGCAAGTTCGCCGCCCATGCGGCGTGAGCCCCATATCTTTTTATAAGAGGTGGGGCGTCTGAACGCCCTTTATTTTTGCAAAGCAAAAATAAAGGGGATACACTATACGCCGCTATATCGCTCTCAGTTATAAGAAACCCGCACTTGGGAAAAGCCAGTACGGGTTTTTTAGTCAAGACAATCTGCGGCTTTGCGCGATTTCCTGACCATGACTGTTGCCATAGCCTACGCTAGGCGTTGTTGTTTTTTATAGAGTTCAAGGCTCTCTTTTCCCCTGATAATGAGCTTGGGCTTATAAACATGCTTTGACGTAACGAATTCAAGTGGATCGTCGGACAAGCCAAAAATGGCCTTGAGTTTCTTTGAGAACTCTTCTTTCTGTTTTGTCACCTTGCTTCGATTATTATGATTATCCTGCCACCCAAACTCTCCAGTCATTGCCAGTGCCTTAAAAATTGCCCACTGGGATGTTGGGCGTTTTGTGCGCTGGTCTTTCATCTTGAAATGCTCTGGCTCAAGCCTTTCAAATTTATCACGGCATGAGACTTAATCATTTCGTCAGCTGTGAACTCAATGGTCAGTTCTCCCCATGTTGCATCGGGCGGCATTGGCTACCGTGTCCACTGATACGAGGTCATACGCAACGAAGGCACAGTGCCGCTTTACCGTGCCGTTGACAGGGAGCCTTACGAAATATCACTTGTTCCCATCGGGGCGGATGCTGGTGCTGGCATTCGTTCCAACCCTCACACATTTCCGTGTGAGATTATCAATCCTCAACCTTCTAAGGAGTTAAGACTTATGACCGACATCGACAACAAACCGCAGGAGCAGGATACTCCTGCATCCATGGAACCATGGCCATTCGTGACCACCCCATCTACAGGAGCAGTTTCATGCGGAAAAATCACGATCTCGTCGCCAATGGCAATGTCGGCAAGCGCAATTTCCTCAATCCGTGGAGGGCATACGCTCCGCTAAGGCCAGCAACACGGAAGAAGCCTTGCGCATGGCGTAAGTTTCAAGCGCCCGACCACCTGCCAGCATGATAATAATCAATACGGCGGCAAGATACTCACCCAGCCATGCGCCAGTCACCAGCGCCAGAACCGCGAGTAAGTCAGCACCGAATCCCCGCGAAGCATTTTCCATAGGATTTGAGCGACCAACGGAATGCCGCCGCTGAAAGCGAGCCAACAGGAGAAAGCCCTGTCCAGCGAATGGCAAAATGCGCGGCAATGGCGAGCAAACCCCCGCCTATCAGAATCCAATGCCAACGGGAAGCGGCGGGAAGCGAAATGTGTTTCTTTGGTGTCGAAGATGCGTTCATGATTTGAGTTTCTCTCTTTTATTGTTCAGCCATTTTCCCAGTTCCATGACTACAAGCAGTGACGAAGCGATTAGCAACAGCATGCCCCATTCATTAAGTGTGACTGGAGCAATGTTCAATACGGAGCTTAGCTCCGGCAAATACATGGCTGCAATATGCAACCCCTGCGCGGTCAGCACGCTGATGAGCAGCAGTGGATTGGAGAGCAGTGCGTGCCGGAAAACGGACTTATGTTCGGAACGGCTGTTGAAGGTCTGGAAGTTTTCAAACAATACAAAAAGCAACAGCAGCATATTACGAGCCTGCGCTTCCGCATAGCCGTGCGCCAGAAGCCAGTAGAATACGGCAAACCCGCCGCCACCCATCACTGCCACGGAATAGATAATGCGGCGGATCATGACACGGTCGAAAATAGCCTCTCCTGGCTTGCGCGGTGGATAGCTCAATTCATCGCCCTCCGCTTTCTCGCAGGCAAGCGCCACATCCTGAATGCCGTTGGTCACAAGATTAAGCCAGAGCAACTGCACGGCCAGAAGCGGCATCGGCGTACCGACAGCCATCGCCAGTAGAAACAGGACGACTTCCGCCGTACCCGTAGAAATCAGCATAAAAATGACTTTGCGGATGTTGGCGTAGGCCACGCGACCTTCGCGGATACCCGCCACAATGGAGGCAAAGTTGTCGTCGGTCAGAATGATGTCCGCGCTCTCCTTGGCAACGTCGGTGCCTTTCTTGCCCATAGCCACGCCGACATTGGCATGCTTTAGGGCGGGCGCATCATTCACGCCATCGCCAGTCACGGCCACAAAATGCCCGTTCCTTGCCAGTGAAAGGACGATGGTAAGTTTCTGCGTGGGTTCGACGCGTGCATAGATACAGGCGTTTCGGGTAAGGCTGTCCAGTGCTTCCTGTCCATTTTCTTCCGCCTGCCTGATGTCCGCGCCAGTGATGACCTCTCCGTCGCCGACTTCCAGCCCCGCATGGCGGGCGATAACACTGGCTGTTTTAGGATCGTCGCCAGTAACCATCACAACCTTGATACCCGCAGCATGGCAGGCGCGGATGGCGGCGGGCACTTCCGAGCGGATGGGGTCTTGCATCCCCACCATGCCCAGAAAGGTAAGGTTGACGAGATGGTGGTGTCCATACTCGCCATCATCTTCTTCCGTGATCACCCCTTCGGCAAAGGCCAGCACACGCAATCCCTGTGAGGCAAGCTCTTCCTTCTGTGCCAGCAAAGCAGCGCGGTTGATGGGAGCCTCCACTCCCGCCAACTTCATACGGTCGCACATGGCGATGATGGATTCTGGCGCACCCTTCACAAAAATATGCACCTTGGCTTCGCGCTGATGGAAAGATGCCGCATATTTCAAATCTGGCTCATAGGGAATACGCATCACTGGCGGATAATGCTCCAGCATGTCTTCCTGCGTTATTCCTCCTTTATGTGCTGCCGCCAGCAGCGCTACATCCACCGTATCGCCGATAGCTTGCCAGCGATCTTCCTCTTTCAGCAACTTTCCTTCATTGGGTAATGTAGCGGCGCGAAGGAGGCTCATTGCCTGCTCGGAAGATTCTTTGCCTCCCGAATGAATGCGACAGGTGGAAATATCCTGCCCTGTTTCGCACTCAAGCGCCGTGCCATCGGGCAGGCGCAGATCAGTCACGGTGAGTTCGTTCATCGTCAGCGTACCGGTTTTGTCGGTAGCGATCATCGTGCAGGAGCCAAGCGACTCCACGGCGGGCATATTGCGCACGATGACATGCGCCTTTGCCATGCGCCGCATGCTGATGGCGAGCGCCACCGAGATGGCAATCGGCAACCCTTCAGGAATGGCGCTGACCGACAGCCCCACCACCATCATGAATAACTCCTTAAGCGGCATGCCTCGCAACAGCCCCATAGCGATCAGGACGGCGCTCGCTATTCCAACCGCCACCGCGATATTGCGGGTAAATTGCCGCATGCGGATCATGAGCGGCGGTTCCGAGATGGAGCGTCTGGCGATCTGCTTTGCGATTTTACCTATTTCAGTTCCCAGTCCTGTGGCCATTACGATGCCGCGCCCGCGCCCCCGTATAACAATCGAGCCTGCGAAAGCATAAGTAGCCACTGCTTTCTTCACTGGCAGTGATTCGCCGGTAAGCAGCGATTCATCGCACTGAAAATCGGTCTGTTCCACCAGCTGGATATCCGCAGGTACGCGACCACCGGCCTCAAGCAGCACCAGATCGCCAGGTACTAGGAGCTTGGCGTCTATTTCTTGCGTTGTCCCGTCACGGATAACAATAGCATGGGGCTGTTCCAGCGCTTTCAGTGCTGCTGCTGCCCTTCCGGCAGAATATTCCTGCACCGCCCCGATGATGCCGTTGATCAGTAATACGACGCCAATAAACAGCGCATCTGTCACATCGCTGAGGAATAACGATACCAGCGCGGCAATGAGCAATATGTAAATAAGAGGACTTAAAAATTGTCGAAGAAATATTAAGCTAAAAGACGTGGGTTTGGTTTCTGGCAATGCGTTCGGGCCATATTGACGCAGCTTTTCCTGCGCTTCCTTAGCGGTCAGACCATTGCTATACTGATATGTATTTATATTGCCGCTCATTTTATATTGGTCTGTTTATTGATTGCATTTACATCATAGAGATATTTGAAAAATAAACAACTTATCTCCTGAAATAGTATTTGCTGCTTCTACTCTCATACATATAAAGACCTCTGCATAATCCCCTTGATATTTCCCCATTATTTCCCCATTATTTCCCCATTATTTTATAGAATCAACCCATTGAATTAACTTATTTTAATGTGGTTATGTTATTTTTATCTGCTGAAGCTTCTGTTCGTTTACGTGATAACAAGCTTTTGAATATATGTTCTGTGATTGATTGGGACAAAGTTGTTGCTTCGGTTTGTAGTTTGGGTCGGAGTGGGATTGGTCCGATTGGGTATGATATTTGTGGGCTAATTAAATGTTTGATATTGCAAAATTGGCATGATTTGAGCGACCCTGCGATGGAAGATGCGTTGCGTATCCGTTTGGATTTTATGGTTTTTACTGGTTTTGATGGAAATATTCCTGACGAAACTACTCTTTACTTTACAACAGAAAAACAAACGCTTGGGCAAACATTAAAGCAACAGCGTTCAATTTATTAAAAGCGGCAAATCAAATAATTATAAATCCACAACAAGCAATAAAAATGGCGGCATAATGGCTTAAAACTCTATTAGAAGAGGGTTTTATTATAGAAAAACTCGAAAAATATTCAGCTTGGCGATGGGGGGCGGAAATAAAATTATTCTAAAATGAAAAATTGGGGTTATTCAGAGGTCTTAGGTTGAAAAAAATATTGGTTATTAGAGCTGCCCTACAAATGTTCTATTGAGTTTCCAGTAACAGGATGAGAGTATTGCTGGATAGTTTTAGCACACCGCCATTAACTTTGTTCTGATATTTAAGTTTTTGTATATTATGGCTTTAGTGCGTATGGATAATATTTGTCGCATGTTCTTTGTTATGAATGCCTAGTTTATCAACTATTGTTTCGCTGGCTTGGTTCATGCCAATTACTTCAACTTCTGCGCCTTCTGCGCGGAATTTGATTACCACCTTATCAAGTGCGCCAACGCCAGTTAAGTCCCACAAATGAGCTTGGGTTAGGTCAATAACAACTTTTTTTAATGGCTCTTTGAAATCAAAATTTGATATAAAGTTTTCAGACGATGCAAAGAAAACCTGCCCATAAATATTATATGTTCTAGTTTTGCCATCATCTGAAAGGCTGGATTCAATCGCCATATATTTTGAAACTCTTTTGGCAAAAAACAATGCGCTCATCAAAACACCAATAAACACACCAAGAGCAAGATTATGAGTGTAAACAACAATTACAACTGTTGTTATCATAACTAGGCTTGAGGTTTTTGGGTGGATTTTCATATTCTTGATTGAAGCCCAGCTAAATGTACCGATTGAAACCATAATCATCACTGCAACAAGCGCCGCCATTGGTATTTGCTTAACCCAATCTGCCAGCACCAAAATTAAGAACAGCAAAAATGTGCCTGCAAAAAATGTTGAAAGCCTGCCTCGACCACCAGATTTCACATTGATTACAGATTGCCCAATCATAGCGCAACCCGCCATACCACCAAAAAAGCCTGCAACAATATTTGCAATGCCTTGCCCTTTGCACTCTTGGTTTTTGTTGGATTTTGTATCGGTAAAATCATCAACAATAACTGCTGTCATTAGAGATTCCAGTAAACCAACTGCCGCAAGCGTTACTGAATATGGAAAAATTATCTGTAATGTTTCAAAGGTAAACGGAATATTTGGAATAAAGAATGGCGGAAACTCAATGGGCAAATGCCCCATATCGCCCACAGTGCGAATATCCAAACCCATATAAATACTAAACGCAGTTAGCACAACAATTGCAACAAGCGGTGATGGCACTGCTTTAGTGATATATGGCAGACCGTAAATTATACTTAAACCTGCCGCAACCATTGCATATACTTGCCAAGTTGCGCCATTAAATTCTGGCAATTGCGCCATGAATATTAAAATTGCCAGTGCATTTACAAAGCCTGTTACCACAGATTTTGAAACGAATCGCAACAGAGAGCCCAGCCTTAGCAGACCTGCAATAATTTGAATTACCCCTGCAAGAATTGTTGCTGCCAGCAAGTAATCTAAACCGTGTTCCTTAACTAGCGTAACCATCACAAGTGCCATTGCACCAGTTGCGGCTGAAATCATTCCTGGTCTGCCACCAACAAATGAGATTGCCACGGCAATACAGAATGATGCGTATAAACCAACTTTAGGGTCAACCCCTGCGATAATAGAAAATGCAATCGCTTCAGGAATTAGCGCAAGTGCAACCACCATTCCCGATAGTAAATCACCACGAATATTTCCGAACCACTCGGATTTGAGCTGAGATAAAGACATATTTAAACCTTGTGTAATTATTAAACTTAGCACTGGATTTACATCGCTATAGCGAACACAAGGCACATTATTTGCTGATGCTGTATATAAACCATATGGTTATAAGTCAACAAGAGAAGGAAATGGAATAATTAGCCTTGTTGCAATGCTGTTCAACACAAGCAAAGATAAATTGCGAAACCAGAGGATATTTCTGTTTATTCGTAGTTTCCGTTTCGGGCGTAGCCGTTCCCATAGTGTAATAATTATCAGCACGCTGAAGAAAAACCCTATCCATAATCCTATTTCATTTTTCATGGCGGTCGTATTTTGTTATCTTCTCCAGCTATGGAATTTTTCCAATAATCTTAGGGCGAATGCGGGGGCGTGGGCTTTTTTCCATGCACCTGCTGCATATTTATTAGCTTCGGCGAGTGTTGGATAAATATGGATTGTGCCTAAAATTTTGTTCAGCCCAATACCGTGCTTCATGGCAAGGATATATTCGGCAATTAAATCACCCGCATGAGTACCCACGATGGTAACACCCAAAATTGTATCTTTCTTCGGAACAGTTAGCACTTTAACAAAACCATGAGCTTCACTGTCAGCAATAGCGCGATCTAAATCATCAATTCCATAAGTTGTTACTTCATAAGGAATTTTCTGTGCGATTGCATCTTTTTCATTAAGTCCAACTCTCGCCACTTCAGGGTCAGTAAAAGTAGCCCATGGAATTACGCTGTAATCGGCTTTGAATTTTTTAAATGGCGAGAACAGTGCATTGACACTGGCATACCAAGCTTGATGAGCAGCGGTATGAGTGAATTGATATGGACCAGTAACATCGCCACAAACATAAATACTGGGTATATTGGTTTGCAAAAATGGATTAGCTTCTATTGTGCCTTGTTTGCGGATGGTAATGCCGAGTTCCTCCAAACCAAAACCTGTAACATTAGCCTTTCTGCCCAGTGCCACGATTATTTTGTCAAAGGCAATAGAAACATCTTTGCCTTCATACTCGCAAATTAGGGTATTAGCTTCAAATGCCTTGGCTTTGTGGCTGGTTAAAACAACAATTCCTTCTTCTTGAAAATGTTTGGTTACCAGCTTTATAACCTCCTCATCTTCACGAATTAAAATTTGCTCCGCCATTTCCACGATAGTTACCTCTGAGCCCAGCCGTGCAAAGGCTTGCGCCATTTCCGCACCGATTGGACCACCACCAAGAACTATCAGTTTTTTCGGCAGTTCGCGCAAATCCCAAACATTGTCGCTGGTAAGGTAATCAATTTTATCCAAGCCCGTAATTGGCGGAACGAGTGGTCTTGCACCAGTCGCGATGATAATAGAACGAGCAGTGAGCGTTTTGCCACCAACTTCTACACTATGTGGCGAGGTGATTTTTGCTTTGCCCTCAATACATTCCACACCAAGGCTTGCATAGCGTTCACGGGAATCGTGCGGGGCAATAGTTTTTATAACATTCTGCACCCGCTGCATGACTTCTGCAAAGTCAAACTCCACCGTGGTTTTTTGGAAGCCAAATTCCTTAGCACGCTTAGCGTAGGAAAGCATTTTTGCCGAACGCAGCAAGGCTTTGCTAGGAACACAGCCAGTATTCAAGCAATCACCGCCCATTTTGTGTTTTTCAATGAGTACCACTTTGGCTTTCACCGCAGCAGCGATATAGCTAGACACCAGACCCGCTGAGCCACCGCCGATCACAATTATGTTATAATCATATTTGTTCATGACTTTTTCTCCTTAAAAGAGTAAGTGTTTTTTTAGCAAAAAGCGGAAAAATTCCGAGCATAGTAAATGCAAGTAATAATTTTGGTGAGGCAATATCAGAAAATGCCGAAATTTTGGATAATTCCGTGCCAGCATATACATAAACAGCTGTTCCCGCCAGCATTCCTAGCTGGCTTACCCAGAAAAATTTCCATGTTTTAATCGGCAGCAACGCCATCAGCATATTTACCAGAAAAAACGGAAAAGCGGGGACAAGCCGCAAAGCAAATAGATAAAACGCTCCCTCGCGGGCAAAACCAACATTGAGTTTGCCCAGATATTTTCCATATTTATTTTGCACCCAATCTCTAAGTAAAAATCGAGCCATCAAAAACGCAAGAGTTGCACCGATAGTACTGGTGAAAGATACAATAATCAAGCCATTCACAAAGCCAAACAATGCTCCGCCTAAAAGCGTAAAAACTGTGGCGATAGGTAGTGATAAAGCCGTTACCGTGATATAAGCCAAAGAAAAAACTGCAACCACACTAAAAGAGTTTTGCTGGTAATAATCATGGAGTGTTTGTTGCTGTGATTTTATATAATCCAGTGTGGCATATTGCTGCAAATCCAGCGCAAAAAATGCGTAAATGGCAATAGCGAATAAAATCAACAATCCGATTTTTAGTAATTTTTGCATTATATATTTCCAATTTATTTAGATATTGGGTTACTTGTTTTTTTGTATAACACATATTGTGAAAAAGAAGGATATAGTGCCTATTCTAGTACCCCTCTTTTTTTCATAAGAAGCACATTTTAATCCACTTCAGGGTTAAATTCCCCGCCCCTTGGGGCGTTTGCTTTGTCATACCAGCGAAGGCTGGTATCCATGCCTAACCGTTTGGTTATGAGCTTGTGGCTTGGCATGGATGCCGCCCTTCGGCGGCATGACGACTACTAAATACCCCGCCCCTTGGGGCGGGGTTCTTTATTGGCAGCAACTGTGACTTTCCTCCTTTTGTGGTATTGCGGCACCAACTGCTTGCGTTGGTAATTCTGTGGCATGAGAAATATCAGAACCACAGGTTGTGCAGCCTGCACTTTGAAGAGCAGCACCAGTTTCCATTAGTTTTTCGTAATTTTTTGCTAGTGTTTGTGGACAAGTCATAAAAAATACTCCTTAATTTGCGAATTGTTAAAAAAATCATTCCCATCGGAAATGAGACACATTAAACCAATGTCATTAAATGGTTCGCTTGGAGAGCAGTTGAAGTTACACTGTCACAAAAGTTTCACAATTCTTCAAATCACTGTAGAAACGGCAGCACATAAGCAGCCATAAAGCCAATGCTATAGCAATTTCTAATTTTATTTGCGTAAAACATATTTGAAATTGCTATAGGGGTGCGACCTCAACCCTGACGAGTCGTGCCTCGAGAGCCTTAGTGGCGTTTGAACCATCATATGATAAGCGGGGTTATTTTTCTAAATAATTTGGTGTAGGCAGCATTATCACCAGCCTGTGCAGCATGCATCAAGTCTTCTAATTGGCGGTTTTTCAAGCCATCACTTGTCACTTATAACCCATTTTTAACTTAATATAGACAAACCTCTGTAACTTCTGCTTACAAAATAACGAACTACTAATAAACAAGTTTCTAACTTTTTGAGGGCGTTATGAAAAAACTTCTTTTATTTTTAGCGGTTATTGTTTCTTTCTGGCAACCTGCTCGGGCGGATAACAATGAATATATTACGCCGTATAATGCACTGCTTAAACAGTATGTTAATAGTGGAGAAAAACAAGAAATTAAAACTACACTCGTGAATTATAAAGGTTGGAGTGCCGATGCAAAATACGCGGAGGCGATGCGACTTATCGCACAGGTGAAGCCAGAATTGCTTTCAGGAAAAGAGAAAATGGCATTTTGGATAAACGCTTATAATCTGCTCACCATTGATCTGATTATTAAACAAAACGAACATGAATCCATAAAAAATACAGGCAGCTTGCTTAGTAGTCCGTGGAAATCACACCACTTCCCGATTGGCGGAAAGGATTATACTCTTGATGCCATAGAAAATGACATTTTGCGTAAAATGGGCGACCCACGCATTCACGCTGCGATTAACTGTGCCTCGCTTTCCTGCCCAGATTTACGCGCTGAAGCCTATAGTGCTGAAAAACTTGACGCGCAGCTTGACGAGCAAATGAGAAAATTTCTGCAAAATGATATTAAAGGCTTGCATATTAAAGGTTCAGAACTAATCATTTCCAAAATTTTTGATTGGTTTGCAGATGATTTCAAAGAAAAAAATGGCATCGTAGCTTTTATCAGAAAATACTCACCGCAAGTGCCAGAAAATGCGGTTGTAGTTGGGTATTTTGAGTATAACTGGAAGTTAAATGGAAATTGGTAATACCACATTGTTGAATAAATTTATTGTTTTATTGCTTTTATTGGTCGCTGGTGGTGCTTACGCTAGCGATGCTTCTGTGTGGAAAAATTTTACATTTTTACGCTATAAACCGATAGAATTTAAAGTTTCTGGCGAGCAGATTGATATAAATTCCAAAGCCGCCTCCTCAATGCTATATAGGGCTATTTTAGTTGATGAACAAAAGAAACCACGCATAAAATGGGGGTGGCGAGTTGATTCATCTGATGTAAGAGCAACTCCGCTTGATATTGCTCATGGTGATGATCGTACTATCGGATTATATATATTTTTCAGCAAAATACCAGTGGTGGATGAGGCAAGCCTAAGCACTGCTGGCAATTATATTGCTTATATTTGGGGCAGCAGCCATAAGGTTGGTGAGGTAATAACTAGCCCTGACAAGCAAGGACGAATGATTATTGTGCGTCCTTATAACGAAAAAAAACAAAAATGGTTTAATGAAAATATGGATTATCAAAAAGATTTTGAAAAAGCCTTTGGCTATAAGGGGTATCCTACCTTAATCGCTATTAGTGCTGACACGGACGATAGTAGTGCCGTGACCATCGCTGCTGTTGAAAATATTATGTTTTCGGATGCACCATGAATAAAGAAGCAGAAATTTATCGGCATTGCAAAATCTATCAGCCAGCGATTGCGGCGCATCGTGGGGCGAGTATGCGCTATCCTGAAAATAGCATGGCGGCGTTCAAAGAGGCTATTAATATCGCCATGGAAAGCCCAGAAATTCGGTTTTTCATTGAAATGGATGTGCGAGCGAGTAGGGACGGAGAACTTTTATTGATGCATGATTCAGATGTTGCTCGTACCACCAATGGCAATGGTTATATTGAGGAAATGTCGTTTGCTGAAATTCAAAAACTGGGGCTAAAATCAGTATCGGAAATTGTCCCCATTGGTCACGTTTGCCCCGATCGCGCGCAAAATCCATTATTTCCAATTACTGAGCAGGATTTACGCGTTCCCGCGTTGGAAGAAGTTTTACAAATGGTAAAATCAGCAAATATAATACGCGGCGAAATCGGCTCACCCATTGGGCTTGCCCTAGAAATAAAGCCCAAACCACCAACCAAATTTTTTTCACGCCAAACGGAATTTTTCGCGGGCATGTTTTCGGCAGTGTTAGATAAAATCGGGCTGCCATGGCTGGCAGAAAAAATGCTGCTATCTACACCATCAATAACACCACTAACGAATATGCTTAATAAAGCTGTGCCGAGTGAAAATAATGTGCCAATGGTAATTTTTTCCGCCGCTGGGGCAATCGGGGAACGCGATTTGAAGTCGCTATGGAAAAATCTGTCGCCAGAGGCAAAACTAAACCTTATGCCACAATCGGGGAGGCATAACCCAAGCCTACCCTATATTGCGGATAATCTGGCGCAGGCAATGGTGCTAAACCAACCGCACGCCGCACCATTCAGTGATTTAAGTGATGACAAACCGCTTATGAATGCTGTGCAAAAAACAGCGGAAATGGCAGAAAGTTTCTGGCTTATTGGTTCGTTAAAACCACAAACTGAGATAGCAAAAAAGACTGCCACAAATGGTATTCCCCTACTTACCAATTTTAGCCCTTCTGATAAACACAGCGACATTAGAACCGCTATTGAGAATGGCGCAACCTTTATAACTTCCAATTATCCTGAACGGGCGATTCGGATTTTACAAGGCTATATGAGCAATAATAGCGACGATAAAAACCCACAACAGGCAATGGGAATAGAAAATAATTTTGCCGAGCAGGAAATCAGGCGACGCAAAGAAAATAATTCTAGTGAGGTAATATTCCATGCTTGAAACTTATATTCGCGCGCATTTTCAGCGTGTTCTGATTGACCCAATCGCAAAAGTTTTGGCACAGCATTTTTCGCCCAACCAAATAACAGTTCTTTCTTTGATTGCTGGACTGCTAGCAGCTCTTTGCATAGCTCTTGGCTGGAACTTGCTGGCGTTTTTTTTGCTGCTGTTATCGGGATATTTGGATATGTTGGACGGAACCGTGGCACGACTAACAGGTCGCTCCACTGCGTTTGGCACAATGCTGGATATTATGTGTGACCGCGCAGTGGAATGGGCGGTGATTATGGGGCTTTACGCGGTTGAGCCAAGCACTCGCGGTTGGCTGTGTTTGCTGATGCTCGGCAGTGTGCTTATGGTGGTTAGCAGTTTTCTTGTGGCGGGTATTTTTGTAAAAAATGATGGCAATAAAAGTTTTAACTATACACCCAGCCTTATGGAACGCCCTGAGGCATTTTTATTTTTTGTGCTGATGATATTTTTCCCTGCGTGGTTTTGCTGGCTGTCGCTTTTGTTCATTATTTTAGTGTTATACACCGCATTGCTTCGGATGTGGCAAACACACAAAAACTTGGCTCTTACAGAAGGCTCATAATGTTTAGTTTATTGGATGTAGCTGGTTTTTTTGGGGTGATTGCCATAATTGCTGCGGTTAGTTTGCGCCGTAGCTCTGGTGCGAATGAATATCTCATGGCAAATCGGCAAGTTGGCTTATTCGCACTCACCGCCACTCTGGTAATGACCGAGTTCAATACTTCCACCTTGCTGGCATTTTCCTCTATGGGCTATCGCTTTGGGGTGATAGCAATGGGCTTGCCACTGGTGTTTTTAGTGGGGTTGGCATGGTACACACTAACCGTTGCCCGCAAGTGGAAACGCTTTAACCGCCTGTCAGTCGCCGAATTTTTTACCGAGCGTTATGGGCGTAGGCTGGGCAGTTTGGTTTCAGCCTTACTTATGGTGGCGATGCTCGGTTTTAGTGCGACTTATGTTAAGTCGCTGACACTTATTTTTGCCCCTTTATTCATAATAAATCCTTGGGTTTTGAGCTTTTTTATTACTCTGTTAGTGTTGCTTATGACCATTATGGGTGGGCTTAAATCCATTGTGCGAGCGGATGTTATCAGCTTTGTTATAACGCTAGTCTTGCTGCCATCATTGCTATTTATCGCATGGAATAAATATAACGGTTTGGTTGGTTTAGATGGTATTTTTCCTGCCGAACAGCTTACATTTTCGCCCATCGCGCAGTGGAACAATCCTAATCTACCTTTCTGGTTTGTTACTTCGCTGATGGTGCTAACCTGTTTTACCTATATTGCCTCGCCGTGGTATGGGCAGAAAATCTTTGCGGCTAAAAATGAGCAAGTTGCCTTGATGAGCGTGGCTTTCGCTTCAGTGTTGATATTTGTGCTTTATGGTTGCACCGTTCTCGCCTCAGCATTTTTTAAGATTGAGCAACCCACACTTGCCGATGCACAAATGGTTGTGCCTGAAATGATAATGGCGTGGCTACCGAGTTTTTGGCGTGGCGTTGGCTATGCTGTTTTGTTCATGGCGGCGATGACCACGCTAACAGGCGTGTGGAGTGCGATGGTTGCTATGCTGAAAGCGGATTTTATGCCAAGCATCCTTGCCAATGTACCAATGCAGCGGTTTTTTGTGGCAATATTTGCGGTTATTTCATGGTTGGGCGCAAATCTGTTGGTGGATGACATTCTAAACCGCCTGATACTCGCCAATATCCCCATTGCTGCCTTGTCATTCGCATTGCTCGCTGGTTTTTACTGGAAACGCAGCAGCACAATTGGTGCGTGGATTAGCGTGATTTTTGGCGTGGCGTGGGGAGTCGGCTGTTTTATCTATTTTGGTGATGCTGGTGGCTACACTTGGTATTGGACGATTTACGGAATCCCACTAATTTTCATTTCGGGAATTTTGGGCTCGTTATTCTTTCCAAATAAAATCATACAAAAAATATAAGAGGAAAGATTAGGTCAAACTAGCTATAATTATACCAAGTCACCTAGAATATAAGCAAAATTACGTTAGAGAATGGTGGAATAATAAAAACTCATATTGACTGAGCTATTACCCAGCTATCCAATGCACTTGGTCAGCAAGATTTATTGGAATTTCCGAAAGCTCTTCCAGCCCATGGTCTTCGTAGGCGTTGCTATTTGGATGTTTTTTCTGCCAGTTGGCAATTGTTTTATCGCGCTGCTCATTTAGCCATGTTATTTGTGGTGCAAATAGATGCAGCATATTTTCCACCCAATTATCCAGAATTTGCCAATGCTGGTCGTCATCAAGAGTGAATTTGAATTTTTTTACAAATTCTGTCGTATGCTTTGCATCATACCAAGTTTCGAAACTTATCCAGCGATTGACGGTAAATAGCCTAATCGGTTGTCCATAACGATTCATGGAAACAGCAATAATATGCGCCATTGGGCTATCTATATTTTTATCCCAATCAGGAAGTGGCGTGGGTTTTATGCGTTTGGGAATTTTTTTATAACGCATAAAACAATGAAACAACTACAGGCATCCTGTAGGTAGTTCGTTTATCTTATACGAAAAGTTACAAGATAACAAAAAATAAATTAGAACGATTGTTCAACTTTATTATTGAGCAATCGTTCTAATAATGATAATCTCCTATCTGAAGTTGCAATCAGGCGGGCTTCAATAACAACTTATTAATAGGAGAATATCTATGACTGACTTTATTACTCATACTAAAGAAACTGCGCCAGAAGGCTCAAAACCAATTCTGGAAGCTGTGCAAGGTAAATACGGATTTATTCCTAATTTGCTTGGTAATTTTGCGGAAGCCCCCAATGTTTTGAAATCATATACTGATATTGCTGCAGCTGTATCGCAAGGAACGCTAAGCGCAGTTGAGCAGCAAATTGTTCTAATCGCTGCCAGCCGTATTAATGGCTGCGAGTATTGCGTTGCAGCCCACTCTGCCATTTCTGATATGCAAAAACTACCTGCGGATGTAATTAACGCAGTACGCGAGGATAAGGTCATTGCTGATAGTAAACTAGAAGCACTCCGCCAATTTACTAAATCGGTGGTTAGCAAGCAAGGTTGGGTATGCGAAAATACGGTTAATAATTTTCTAGCCGCTGGTTATACCAAGGCGCAAGTGTTGGAAGTAATTTTGGCAATAACCCAGAAAACACTCAGCAACTATGCTAATCATATTTTGGGTACGCCTGTTGACCAAGCGTTTCAACCACATGCTATTAGCCTTAAAGAACAAGCTCAACCACTTGCAAAGCCAGCTAGAAAAGGAGAAAATCATGCCTCTAGTTCAAATTAAAGGTATCAGTGGCTATTTGTCACTGGAACAAAAACAGGAGCTTATCCGCAAAGTAACCGATGCGGTGGTTTCCGTGGAAGGTGAAAAACTGCGCCCTGTAACATGGGTGTTGGTTGAAGATGTACCATCTGGGGCTTGGGGAGTTGGCGGCAATCCTGTCACAGATTCTGATTTGCGTAACATGGCGAAGGGATAACTCTATGATAATCACCCCGCCTTTTGATTTAGATTCAGCGCGTAAAAAAGTGCAACTTGCGGAGGATTTGTGGAATACACGAAACCCTGAAAAAGTATCGCTTGCCTATACAGATGATTCTGTGTGGCGTAATCGTGCTGAATTTTTCAAAGGGCGGGGTGAGATTGTAGGCTTTTTGACAAGAAAATGGCAAAAAGAATTAGATTATAAGTTAAAAAAAGAATTATGGTGTTTTGATGGAAATCGTATTGCCGTTCGTTTTGAGTATGAATGGCATGATAACTCTGATCAGTGGTATCGCAGTCATGGCAATGAATTGTGGGAATTTGCTAGTAGTGGCTTGATGCAACAGCGTGATGCGAGTATAAATGATTATACAATACGCGAGGAAGAAAGGCGCATTTTTTAATAATGGGACGCAAACTAACATTTTGCAAGGAAGAAGCACTGGAAAATACCATGCGCCTGTTTTGGCGCAAAGGCTATGAGGCGACTTCCGTGCGCGATATTGCAGCGGTGCTTGATGTGCCGATTGCCTCTGTGTATCATAGTTTTGGTGACAAAAAATCTATATTCATAGCTACCATTGATGAATATTTTAAGAAATTTGTTAAGCCCAATTTTGAGGTATTACTAGCGCAAGACAACGCCAAGCAAGCGTTGCTTGATTTATTTGCTTCACTTGCCGAGCAATGTGGCAATGCTGATATACCAGCGGGCTGTTATTTAATCCAAACCGCAACCGATATTTCTGATTCCGACCCAGAACTTGCAGAAAATGCACGAGAAAAACTTGAATATATCCGCCTGCAATTAAAAGCACTGATAGAAAAAGCTAGGCGCAGCAAACAACTAACCACCAAAGAAACCAGCGAAAATCTCTCCCAATATTTGTTTGCCACTATGCTTGCGGTAAAAACTTGGTCACGCACTGGTGTTGACCCTGATAGCGTTAAACAATATCTGCGTCTAGCACTAAGCCCAATAACAGCATAGGTAATTACCGCTTCTTTTCCAGCAAACTTCCAAAGCGTTGTTTAATCAAGTAGTCAGCAGAAAACTTACCAGCACCAGAGCATAAAATAGTATCAAGCAACATCGCCCAATAAGCGTGCTGGATATTTTGGTCGTAGGTAAACTGAATAACCGCCGTCATCACCAGCAAAGGCGGCGTGGCAAGACGAGTACCAAGCCCAAGCGTTAATAAAATCGGGCAGGAAATTTCAAATTTAAGAATGCCAGAAACTCAAAACACATGGGCTATCCATAATCGCAATATAAAAAGCATCAAATGGCTGGACGCAGAGGTCGTTTTTAGGAAAATGTTTAAAAAACCAAAAATATTTTTTGTCATCCGCCAAGGGGCAGGGCAAATTCACCAATGGTGAATTTGCCCTGTCATAGGGAAGCATCATTACTTGATATGTTTTTGTGATTGGTTTTGTTTGTGAGGCAATTTATTCATATCTACTGAAAAATTATATTCGTCTGCATTTTTAGATGGGCTAACAGAGATCGCTGATTTTGTTGCTTCATCCAAGTGAACAAAGGCACCAACATTCATACCCACAATCTTACCTTTATGGGTTTCTAGCTTGCCAGCCAGAGCGGTTTCAATATTTTGTTTTTCATTGTCAGTCAAAATACCATCAATTTTAATGCCTTTTACATCATTGGTTGCCGCTAGTGCTTCCATATAATGGGTGAATTTATCCCCTTTATGGGTTTGATGTTCAGCTTTTTTATGTGCTGCATCATGATTGTTTGCTGTGCTCGTTGCATGGTGAGCGGATTTTTTAGGTTTAGCTGCCACTGCTGGCGCTTTATCAGCTTGCTCTGCTGGCTTCGCTGCCACTACTGGAACTTTCTCAGCATGTGCTGTTGCTTCTGCTGCCACCTCATCGCTTCCACCAAATAACCCTGCGGTTTTGCTTTGTGCCCAGCTTATGGTTGAATCAATCAATTGTTGACCACCAAAGGCTCCTGCTGCTCCTAATAAAGCTGCTGCAATTCCACGTGCAGGTAATGGTAAAGGCAGCGATGCCCCTGCTTTTATTCCTAACAAAGTACCAGCTCCTGCCCCACCAAATGCAGCAACCCCTTCGCTTCCTGCTTCCGCTATTCTGGTGTTTTCTGGTAATTCTTCGTGCTTATCATATGCTTTTATAGTTTGGTCAACTGCTGCCACTCCAGCAGCCAAGACCGCGGCTTTACCTACATTTTTTATAACTTCTACAGTTGGAGGAATTTTTGCCATTCCTGCGCTAGGTGTGGGCGCTGCTTTTGGCGCACTTGGCAAATTATTAGGTATCGGATCACCGAATTCATTATATCCTTCAAACGCCATAAAAATCTTCTCTTTGAAAATATAAAATTATTATTGATTAGTAATTACTATAACACAATAAAGCCAAAAATTAAGTTAAGATTATGTGACAATCAGGGCGATTTCACCAATCGTTAATTTTGTCTTTTTTCACTAAAATATCTCTTGTCATACCTATGCAGGGCGGTATCCATGCCTATCAACTGGCGTACAAGTCAATGGTTTGGCATGGATACCGCTCTACAGCGGTATGACAATGGCGAATTTTATCGCAAAAAGACAAAATTAACGATTGGTGAAATCGCCCTGATGTGACAATTTGCGCCAATAAATATTCATACAAAAAATCTTGGCGAATAATAATAATTCGCTATTATGTTTTTTTAAGGATAAAAATAAAATGAGCCTTTCCGAACTTTGTATCCGCCGTCCTGTATTTACTATTTTGCTGATGGCATCTTTGTTGGTAGCAGGGATTGCTGGTTATCGTAGTTTGCCAGTTAGCGCTTTGCCGCGGGTGGATTTTCCGACTATTCAGGTGAATGCGAATTTGTCGGGAGCAAGTCCTGAGACCATGGCATCTTCGGTGGTGACTCCTTTAGAGCGGCAATTTTCAACGATTGCGGGTTTAAGCTCCATGACTTCCACCAGTTTTCTGGGGTATGCGCAGATTACTTTACAATTTGATTTAGAGCGAAATATAGATGGTGCCGCCTTAGATGTACAAACCGCCATTTCCACCACCATTCCCCGTTTGCCCAAGGAGATGATTTCTCCGCCATCTTTTCAAAAAGTAAACCCTGCCGATCAGCCAATATTTTTTGTGGCGGTGTCTTCGGATACGCTGCCTTTATCGCAGGTGAATGAATTTGCGGAAACCATGATGGCGCAGCGTATATCCACCATTACAGGTGTGGCGCAGGTGATGGTCTATGGTTCGCAAAAACATGCAGTTAGGGTGCAGGTGGATCCCAGCAAACTAGCGGCTAAGGGTATGGATTTGGGGCAAGTGCGAAAATCTTTGGCGGAAGCGTCTTCTAATTCTCCCGTGGGGGCGATTAGTGGGGTAAAGCAGTTTTTTAACTTGAAAATTGCAGGTCAACCCCAAGATGCGGCAGGCTTTCGGGAGATAATCGCCACTTGGAAAGACGGCGCACCAGTGCGCATGCGCGAGATTGCCAATGTGATAGATGGGGTGGAAAATGATAGGTCGATTGGGTTTTTGAATAATAAACAAGCAATTGTCCTGGCAATTCAGCGCCAGCCCGATGCGAACACTATTGAAGTAGTGGAAAAAGTCCGCGCTTTATTGCCCGTTTTCCGCACGCAAATTCCTGCCTCGGTAGAACTAACCCCCATGTTAGACCGCTCTGTCGCCATACGAGAAGCTTTGCATGATGTGCAGATAACCATGTTACTAACTATTGCTCTGGTAGTTGCGGTTATTTTCTTATTTTTGCGCTCTGGGCGGGCAACGTTGATTCCAGCTTTAGCGGTTCCGCTATCTATCATCGCCACTTATGGCGGCATGTCTTTGCTGGGTTATTCTATCAATAACGTGTCGTTACTCGCGCTTACCCTTTGCGTGGGGTTTGTAGTGGATGATGCAATTGTGGTGTTAGAAAACATCACGCGTCATATAGAGGAGGGGATGAAACCTTTTGAAGCAGCAATTAAGGGCGTAAAAGAAGTCGGCTTTACGATTATTTCTATGACTATTTCCCTAGTGGCCGTATTCATTCCCGTGTTATTCATGGGCGGCATTATTGGGCGGCTTTTCCGTGAATTTGCGGTTACGATAAGCATGGCGATTTTAATATCTGGCTTTGTTTCGCTCACGCTTACTCCCATGTTATGTGCGCGGTTTTTAAAGCCATCTGCGCAGCATCAACAAAAATCAGATAATTGGTTTGATTGGTTACTTGGTAAGTACGAAAATTCTTTAAAACTAGCTTTGCGCCATCGTTTTGCCATGTTAATGCTAACTTTTGCTACTTTAGCGGCGAGTTTATGGGCTTTTTATGCGGTTCCCAAAGGATTTTTTCCGCTAGAAGATACCGGCTTTGTCTTTGCTCGCAGTGAAGCCGTACAAGATATTTCTTATTCGGCAATGGTGGAAAAACAAAAACAAGCAGTAGAAATTCTCAAAAAAGACCCAGCAGTAGAAAATGTATTTAATGCCGTAGGCGGCAATCGCGGCACCATGAATTCGGGGTTGATTTTCTTTGGCTTAAAACCACGGGCTGAACGTCCGCCCGTTTTTGTGGTGATTCAGCGTTTGCGTAGCAGTTTACAAAAATTAGAAGGCTTAAATGTCTATATGCAGCCAGTGCAAAATATGCAAATTGGTGGTCGCCCGAGTAAGGCGATGTATCAATATACTTTGCAAGGAACCGAGTTAGACCAACTATATAAATCCGCCGAAGACTTGACCCAAAGTTTAAGCAAAGAAAAAATCTTTCAAGATGTATCCTCCGATTTACAGCTAAAAAGTCTGCAAGCCTTATTGCGTGCGAATCAAGACAAAGCCGCCAGTTTAGGCATTAGCTACGATAACATCCGCCAAGCTTTGTACAATGCTTACGGCAGCGCCCAAGCTGGGAGCATCTACACCTCCGCCAATGATTATGCGATTATCATCGAAGTAGCGCCCGAATTTCAGCAATCACCGGATGATATTAGCAAAATTTATGTGCAAGGTAGCCAAGGTCTGGTGCCGCTCACCGCTTTTGCTACTGTAGAGCGCGAGTTAGGCCCACTTTCGGTTAATCATCAGGGGCAATTACCTGCGGTAACTATTTCTTTTAATTTAAGCCCCAACATCGCCCTCGGGGAGGCAGTGCAAAAATTGCATGATTTGGAACAACAATTAAAAGTACCCGATAATATAATGGGCAGCTTCCAAGGCGCGGCGCAAGCGTTTAAAGACTCCGCACAAGGCAATGGCATATTGTTATTATTCGCTGTTTTGGTGGTTTATATAATATTAGGCATGTTATATGAAAGTTTCATCCACCCCATAACCATCCTCTCTGGCTTGCCCTCCGCAGGCTTAGGAGCGGTGCTTATGCTGATGATTTTTAAAACCGAACTGAGTGTGATAGCTATAGTCGGAGTGATTTTATTAGTCGGCATCGTCAAGAAAAACTCCATCATGATGATAGATTTCGCCCTGCAAGCTCGCAACGAGGGCGCCAGCGCAGAAACCGCCATCTACCAAGCGTGCATCACCAGATTCCGCCCCATAATGATGACCACCATGGCCGCCATCCTCGGCACACTACCCATTGCATTGGGGCTGGGCGCAGGCTCAGAACTCCGCCAACCTTTGGGGATAGCTGTGGTGGGCGGATTGCTTACCTCGCAATTATTGACTCTATATATTACTCCTGTGGTTTATTTATATTTGGATAAATTGCGGGGTAAGTGACCTACATGGTGGTACGGTTAGTGACAAAGCATTAGTTATATTTCAATACTCTCCATCGTCATTCCTGCGCAGGCACACTACTGTCCAAGGAAAATAAGTTGTTGTAATGTTTGTATCAACAATACCAATAGGTTATGATGTATTTGTGTAAACAGGACTTAAAAATGAAACGCGGACTGCC
>DIUV01000049.1:0-3539 GCA_002423155.1 Alphaproteobacteria bacterium UBA6149 | reverse complement strand
CCTTTAAAAGCTTAACAATTGTTGACCATTTTTTTATATGGTGTATAAAACTTTAATATGTCTAAAGAAAAAAAACATTCTCTGTTTAATGCTATCTTCTTATCCTTGCGCAATATTTTTAATATTGGGCGAATTTGGGGTGGTAATGGTGTATTTGAGCGAGATTCTGCCCAATATCGTAAAAATGTTGCGTGGAAAAGTTCCTTGCGCGTGGGAACGGAGCTACAATTCGCTGATTTGCCTATTTTGATGCTTTCCAAAAAAACTGCCAAAATTATTGCCCAGATTCCTTATGATTTTGGTATTTCTAATTTTACTGCCTATCAGATAAAACTAGAAGAAGATGCAGAAATGCAATCGCCAGATTTGCAATTAATTGTAGCGGACGGGGAAGGGGGGAATTGTTATTTGGCAATATCGCGCAAACTTAGCGTTCGAGATATTGAATGGTTGTTTGATGCAGAAGACGTACCCTTGTTAAAAACTCCCCAAGCGATGAAGAGTCTTTACGTACGACAACACACACCGCGGATGGAAGGCTGGGTGACCATGCGTTATCGTCGGCAAATGCTGGATATTACGGGTAAAAAAATGGTGGAAGGGCGAGTGCGGAACTTTATTTACGCGCTGTATGTTTGTGAAGATAATAGTAAAGCTATCGAAATAGAAAATTATAGCGATGGCGAGATGGAGGCTTATGTCACAGTATATCGCCCTGCGGAAGATATTATAAAAGTTAATGCTCCTTTGCTTAAAGTGCCGGCCGAGGTTAAATTATCATTTGCCAATGTTGCTCGGCTAGATGAAATTCCATTGGCTGAATTAGAGAAAAATAACCAGGAAGATAAAAATATACCAACTAATAATCAGGCGCTTGCACCAACAGACGAGCAATTAAAATGTGATATTCGCATAGCGGCAAAAATTATTGATGATGCTCTTCGTAATGATTTATTACTCGCGGATGTAGTTCGTAAAGTGCTTGGTCTTTCACTAAATCCGCAGGAAAAAGTTAGCTTTTATCTTCCATTATCCGCCGAAGATTGTCAGCTACTTGCCGATCGTTATAATGTGAGTGCCACCGATAAAGCCGCCATCCATGAACGTATAATTCAGGAATTAGCGGATTTTACCGGCGAGAAAACGCAATTACCAAATAATAAAACCATCTTACAAGATGAATTAGCCTAAAAGAATATTTTCATATAACAAGAACCATAATTAGCAAAAGTAGAGGTAGAAGTGTTATAGGGATTGCCAGGTTCATCAGTAACACACACACCATTTGCCGGTGGAGAAGGTACGTTACCTGGACTAGATACTACCGAACCAGAATGTGGCTTACCATCATCCATTTTTAGATCAATACTATAAGCATCCTGCGGTTTTACCCAAGGATGAGTTGTGGGATTTCCTAAGATTATATCATCCATAAACATCAGATGAAAAACATTGGTATTAAGAGTCGCATAACCACCACCTCCTGATGAATTGGTGTAATTTACCATTATATATGTTCCATCTAATTTTCCTTCTGGAATGTAATTAGTTACTTCATCTGCGTTGGCTGCCACTTCTAACGCATCGCTAGCGGCGGTGAAACTTTCTTTAATCATTTTTGCTTTTGATAAATCACTCCAAAATAATGAGGTTTCACATCCGATTGCATCACTCGCAGAGCACCCATATAGCCTACCATCTTCATCCCCATGGTGATCGGCTCCACTGCGTGTGGTGAAACCAAATTTAGCAGCTTTGCTCGGGTTAATATCTCCCGGAAGCGCATCATATTTGCTTTCAAATTGTTTTACGGCACTTCTATATCCTTCAATTTGTGCAACTTGTGCGCGGATGGTGGATGATGCGATTAAATCAGTCCCCGTTAATATTCCGCCAATAATTAGACCAATAATTACTAAAACAACCGATAATTCTATGAGAGTAAAACCAGCATTAACCGCCATCGCTAGCGTATTATTGCTTATTAGTCTGCTCTTTTTATATGATTCTGTTTTATCAGTCATTTTTGTGCTCATAATTATATTAAATTGTTATGTTTACTACTCTACACGACAATGATGTTAATAACAGCATTACGTATTAATATATAATCTTCATAATAAATATATCCGTCGTCATACCGCTGTCGAGCGGTATCCATGTCTGTCAACTAGCGCAAAACTAATGGTTTGGCATGGATCCCGCCCTGCGGCGGGGTGACGATGGAGAGTTTTGGTGCGTAAAGCATTGTTATTTAGTATATAAACGCCTTATTAATATTATTGTCGTGTAGAGTATTAATTTATTCAAACTTAAACCATATAGTGCAATTCCTATTAGTGGCATATTTTTCTACTGCGGTGTTATAAGGATTACCAGGATCGTCCGTTACGCACACACCAGCAGCAGCAGGCAGACCTACACCCGTAATGCTTGCCATTACCAGTCCCGTTAAAGGTTTGCCATCATCCATTTTCATATCAATACTTGAAGCTTCTTGAGGAGTGCTAGATGCCCCAGCACCGGTTTCCACACCCGCTGCATAAGTGGATGCATTGAAAAATCTAAAAGTATTACTTTGAAGTTGTGTATACCATCTCGCCATTAACAAGCTACCTTTGATTTTTCCTCTGGGTAGGTAATCTTCAACTGTATCTGCTCCTGCGGTTACAGAACCATCAGTAGCGGCGGTAAAATTTTCTTTTATTAATTTTTCGTGTGATAAATCACTCCAAAATAACGCAGATTCACAACCAAAATTTTCACCTATAGCACATGATGCAGCTACTTGCCCATCTCCATCACCATGATCAGTTGCACCACTACGCACAGTCATCCCTGCAGGAGTTGCAATATCTGGGGTTATGTCTCCGGGTAAGTTAGCATATTTATCTGAAAATGCGGATACTGCATAAGTATAATTTTCAATCTGGGAAATTTGGGCGCGGATTATTGAAGATTTGAGCAAATCTCTCCCTGTCATTATCCCACCAATAATCAGACCGATTATGACCAACACAACCGATAACTCTACTAATGTGAAACCATTATTATGGCTCGTTTTGACAACTAATCGCTTATTTAGCTTATTTACTTGTGTCATATTATGCATCTCAATTGGGTAAGTCATATAATTATATATGCTTATTCTACCATGAAATATGTAAATAAACTATTAATTGTTTTTTGTGGTATAGGATAATAAAATGTAGCTTAAATCAGCAAACTTGCTCATCGCATGATTGTTCGGCAATTACTTCCACGCGAGAGGATAAAATATCCTTCAGGCGAATTTGTTTCTCGGTAAGGGGGACGAATTTTTCAATTTCGGTAAGATGAAAAAACAGGCTGCTAACCTCATGCGTATTTAATAGACCAGAAAATATAGCATATTCTATTTTTTTAAAGCTGGGTATATCGCTACTTTCTTCTTCGGATAGGGGTAATAATTCCACTTCACGCAAGAAATCTTCAATATCGCCAGCATCGCAGGAAACATGCAGACGATCAATAATCGCGGATATTTTTAAAGTATGATT
>DIUV01000046.1 GCA_002423155.1 Alphaproteobacteria bacterium UBA6149 | reverse complement strand
GACAATTATCCACATCTCATCATGCCGATTTCTTTTGATAAAATCAGTGGTCTGGATTTTTAAGTCTATCTCAAATATATCTTTTATCCTGCTCATAATTATTTAATATAGACTCATTATTAATCTAGCAATAAATAAATTAAATCTGAGTATGTAAGCTACCTAGTTGCGGCGATAATACAAGCTTCTTTGGTAAAAAAGTCGCACACTTGATCTGATTGTCTCTATTTAAAAATTCTTGCTTGAAATTTTCTGAAATTGGCTTAGCTTATATTGCATCGCAAAATTGTTTTGGTTTTGAATTTTTGATGGTTTGAATTGTGGGTGCTGAATTATGTTAAAAGCACATTATATAAAAGCAGGAAGCCTATTTATAATATTGGCTATTACTCTTACTGGGTGCAATAGTTCTGGTGGGGCGAGGGGGTCGGTGTGGGATACTTATGATTACCGCCATCCTGTACCAGGCGGATCAAAAGTTCCCATTTCTCGCGCCACTTCTTACGATCAATACCAAACGGATAGTGAGAGCGATTATACCGCTCCCAAAAATTTTGGAAATTGTGTCGCAAGCGACCTTGCAAATTTCACTTGTGAATAGATTGCTAGGGAGATTTCACCAATCGTTAATTTCGTATTTTTGTAATAAAACTCTCTATAGTCATGCAGCACGTAGAGCGACATCCATGCCAAACCATTGCCTTATCCGCTAGTTGATAGGCATGGATACCGTCCTACGACGGTATTGTAAGAGATATTTTAGTGAAAAAAATGTCAAAATTAACGATTGGTGAAATTGCACAGAATAGATTACTTGTGAAGATATTGTTCTAGTGCTAAGAAGCTGACCATAATATTTTTATTTAAACGGAAAATTTCATGCGTATTTCTGGTGCGGCAGGTAGTGCAGTTTCGGCAGCTCCTAAGGGTAAAATATCTAGCTTAAAGCCAATTTTTAATTATTTGCGGCCTTATCGAACTCAAAGCTTGTTAGCAAGTTTTGCCTTGTGCTTCACCTCTGCTGCGGTGCTGGGCATGGGCAAAGGATTAAGCTATCTGGTGGATGAAGGCATTGGCAAAGGCGATGTGCATTTGTTGAACAAATCCTTCATGTTATTAGCAGGCATTGTACTGCTACTAGCTTTTGCAACTTATGCGCGTTATTATCTGGTTTCATGGATTGGCGAAAAAGTTGTGGCAGATATTCGTGGCGATGTTTACAAACATTTATTGCGTCAAGATATGGGTTTCTTTGAAACCACCCGTACGGGGGAGTTGCTTTCTTTACTGACCACTGACACCACTTTATTACAAACCGTAGTGGGTAGCTCGGTTTCAATTGCTATGCGCAACAGCCTTTTATTAATTGGCGGCTGTACCATGCTTATGGTTACCAGCATGCGTTTAAGTGGGTATGTTTTTTTGGTGGTTCCTCTGGTGGTTGTTCCCATTATTTTTTTAGGGAGGAAAGTGCGTGTATTATCTCGCGAAAGTCAAAGCAAGATAGCGGATATTTCTTCTCACGCGGAGGAAACTTTATCCGGGATGCGCACCATTCAATCTTTAGTATTAGAAGAATATGAATTTAAACGCTTTTCTGGCTATGTGGATGAGGCATTGCAGGTGGCAATTCGGCGTATTCGCCTGCGAGCATTGCTAACAGCTATAGCCATTACCATGGTGCTGGGAGCAGTAGTCGCGGTTTTATGGCTTGGTGGTCATGATGTTATCAACGGAGTAATCAGTGCGGGTGATTTATCTGCTTTCGTATTTTATGCAATGTTAGTTGCAGGTGCTACGGGGGCAATTAGTGAGGTAGTAGGCGATTTGCAACGCGCAGCAGGCGCAATGGAACGCCTGATGGAAATGAAAGAAATTGTTCCACTCATCAGCACTCCTTTGGAACCATTAAACTTACCTGAAAAATTTGCAGGAAATTTAAGTTTTGATAAAGTTAGTTTCTATTATCCTTCGCGCCCATTATATGCCGCCTTGGATGAAGTTTCTTTCAACATAAAAACCGGTGAGCGCATCGCCCTGGTCGGACCTAGCGGCGCAGGTAAAAGCACAATTATGCAGCTATTATTACGTTTTTATGATGCAAAATCGGGCAGCATATTAATAGATGGACTAGATTTAACTAAATTAGATCCACGAGGATTTCGTGCACATATTGGCTTAGTTCCCCAAGACCCGGTAATGTTTTCCACCACTGCGCGTGAAAATATTGCTTTAGGAAAAATCAGCGCAAGCGAAGCAGAAATAATCACCGCCGCCCAGCAATCCGAATGTTGGGAGTTCATCCAAAAACTGCCCGACGGACTAGATAGCCAATTGGGTGAAAAAGGCGTGCGCCTATCAGGTGGACAACGCCAACGCATGGCAATTGCCCGAGTAATGCTGCGCAATCCCGATATTTTATTGTTGGACGAAGCCACTAGTGCGCTAGATTCTGAAAACGAACAAAAAGTACAACAAGCATTAGAAAAACTCATGCACGGACGCACCAGCCTAGTCATCGCCCATCGTTTAGCTACGGTGCAAAATGCGGATAGAATTTTAGTGCTGGATGAGGGCAGGGTGCAAGCCAGCGGCACGCATGAGGAACTATTGGTAAGTTCACCACTTTATGCGCGCTTGGCGAAAATGCAATTTGGCGAGTAGAATTTCGAGCCCAATTACTTTTTTTGACCCAATTACTGTTTTGATTAGTCACTTTTTTCCGTTAATCAAACAAAGCGTCAATATCATCCTGTGAAGGTAGTTTGCCTAATTGTGGGCCATTTAGTAAATCAGCATCGGGGCGTTTGTCTTTGAATTTGTCTTCGTCCTCGGGGGAGCTACTAGCAGTGGGATCGCTGACTAATTCCAGTAATTTTCCAATTTTATGCTCCAGATAATCTAGCGTAGTCAGCACTTTTTTGATGCGTTGCCCAGTAATATCTTGGAAATTACAAGCAAGATATATCTGATCAATCGAGTTGCGAATGTTGGTTACTACGGTTTGATCAGATATTTTACTTAAATTGGCTTGAATTATATCCGCCGAATCCAAAATTGTATTAGTTGCTTCTTCCGTTGCTTTTACTACCTCATCCAATTCTGCGCCTGCGGTGCCAATATGGCTGGGAGGGTTACCCTCTGCACCAATAGAAGAGGATATGGAGGCAATTTCATTTCTGGCTTTGGCGATGTAATTAGAAATTTTAGCAATTTCATTGTGCAAGACGTTATCATCGCTACTATTTTTATGTAGCGATGCGGCAATCTGTTCAAACATTTCGCCGACGGATTCGATGTTTAATTCTCCGTTCTTTTGGCGTAGGTCAACTAAACTTTTTAATAAAGCGTTGCCTATTTGGAATTGTGTTTGGGTCACGATTTTGTCTCCACAGTAAAATCTATATCATCTTGAAATTATGCGCCAAATACTGCGGTAATTTTTGCTTTTAGGGTATCAGCATTGAAAGGTTTAATGATGTAGTTATTTACACCTGCTTGTTTAGCAGCAACTACGTTTTCCGTTTTGCTTTCGGCAGTAATCATAATAAATGGAATGGTTTTATGGCGCTCATCTGAACGTAGGCGTTTTAGCAACTCAAACCCTGACATTGGCTCCATATTCCAATCAGAAATAATTAGACCATATTTTTTTTCATTGATTTTTTGCAATGCCATTTCGCCGTCAGTTGCTTCATCC
Source organism: Alphaproteobacteria bacterium UBA6149 (assembly GCA_002423155.1). Taxonomy (GTDB): domain Bacteria; phylum Pseudomonadota; class Alphaproteobacteria; order Rickettsiales; family UBA998; genus UBA6149. The sequence continues at coordinate 15,244 of DIUV01000046.1, read as the reverse complement.
ACGTTGTCAAAGCCAATCTGTTGCAAAAGACCTTTGATGATACGTAACATAGTTTTGTAATCATCAATGATAAGAATTGGCATGTTTTTATCTGCGGCCATGTTGTAGTCTCCTTGAGGTTTTTTTAGTATTATAAAAAGTTGTTCTTATGAATTTGCTTCATAATGCGAATTTAGACTATATGTTTTAATACAGGGTTAATGAAAAAGGAAAAATACATGCGTTGGAACGATTTTTATGAAATTGCTATAGAATTAGAAGAAAAATATCCTGAAAAAGATAATGTAAATGTTCGTTTTACGGATTTACGCGAATGGGTAGTGGGATTGGAAAATTTTTCTGATGAACCTATGGGCTGTAATGAAAAGATTTTAGAAGCAATTCAAATGGCATGGATAGAAGAACGCGAATGATTTGCTTAAACAACGAAAAAGAAACAATATTATTGGCAGAAAAGCTAGCGAATATTGCTAAGAAACATGATTGTTTTGCGCTTTATGGTGATTTAGGCGTGGGCAAAACTGCCTTTGCGAGGGGGTTTATTCAGAGCCTTTCTCCTGAACATATCAACATAGCTAGCCCAACTTTTCCGATTGTTTGCCCTTATGAACTACCTAATTTAAAACTGTGGCATTTTGACCTCTATCGGCTAAAAAATTCTGCGCAAATGTTGGAATTAGGGCTAGAGGAAGCATTGCAAGAGGGGGTGGCTTTAATAGAATGGCCCGAAAATGCCGAAAATTATCTGCCCGAGGATGCATTGAGTTTATATTTCAGCATTGGTGAGGCAGATATACGAATATTAGAAATAAAAGGTAATGCACAATGGATGGAACGCTTAAAACAAATTTTTTAAAACAAGCTGGTTGGGGGGAAGCGCAGATTAATCCTATTGCTGGGGATGCCTCGTTTCGGCAATATGCACGTTTGCAGTTGGGTAATAAAACCGCCATTTTGATGGATTCTTCGCAGGAAAAATCTTCTTTAAAGCCGTTTGTGCAGGTGCAGGGATATTATAATGCCCAAAAATATTCGGTTCCGCAGATTTTAGCCGAAGATATTACTAATGGCTTTTTGTTGCTGGAAGATTTTGGGGATGCAGTATTTGCTAAAATATTGCAAGCTTCGCCTGCCCAAGAAGCAGAATTATATAATTGTGCGATAGATTTACTAGCTGCCAAACTGCAAGATGGAATTTCTAATTATGATTTGCCGTATTATAATGATGAATTATTAGAGCGCGAAGTTGGATTGCTGGTGGAATGGTTTTTACCAGCCATATTACCCATCGAGCAAGTGCCAACAGCCGCGGCAGAGTTTATGGCGGCTTATAATATATGCCGTGCGCCTATTGATATAACCCCCAAAATATTAGTCCACCGCGATTTTCATGCGGAAAATCTTTATTGGTTAGCAAATTGCGAGGGGGTGGGGCGCGAGGGGGTTAAACGCGTGGGGATGATTGATTTCCAAGATGCAGTACTCGGCAGCCCAGCTTATGATTTAGTTTCCTTACTCGAAGATGCGCGCCGCGATGTTGCCCCAGAAACGGTACAGGCTGGATTGGAGCGGTTTTTGCAGACAGCTGGATTAGATGAAAAAACTTTCCGTCGCGAATATGCGTTTTATGGAATGCAGCGCAATGCCAAGATTTTGGGTATTTTTAATCGTTTGAATGTGCGTGATAAAAAACCTCGCTATTTAGAGTTGTTACCGCGTGTGTGGGGGCATTTTATGCATGATGTGCAGCATGAGGATATGGTGAGTATGAAAGAATGGGTGGAGAAGTGGGGCATTAATATCTGATTTGTGTGTTGCCAAAACGCACACATTGTGGTATTTTTATGGTTATAATATGTTTGAATTTGATGCAGATAAAAGCGCTTTACTTCGCAAGCAGAGGGGAATCGGTTTTGAAGAGATTTACTCTACACGACAGCATTCTTAACAACACAATTTTCATTATACAACAGTAAGTTATATGGACAATCTATCCGTTGTCATACCGCCGCAGGGCGGTATCCATGTCTATCAATTAGCTGTTAAGCCAATGGTTTGGCATGGATACCGCCCTGCGGCGGTATGACAACGGATGGTTTTTATAAAAAATCATTTTTATTCAATGTGATGTCGTTTGTTAATAGTACTGTCGTGTAGAGTAGAAGAGATTATATTTTTCTTTTAGTCTGGAAAATTGCTAACTACAATAAAGAATCCTAATCAGGATTTATATCCTGAGCAATATATTTATATAATTGATATTAGTGGGTATATTTGGTTGGTTCCTCATGAAATAAGAGAAAATATTATTCGTTTAATAACTTGTTATCCCAGCCGAAAAATGAGCAAATTATGGTTAAAGGAAAATAAAAATGAAAAAAGATGATTCTATGTCAGAATGGGCAGAAAACTGGTCTTTGAATAGCGAAGAACAGAAAATTTTAGAAGCATTTGAGGCTGGTGATTATGAACTGGCGCCTAATCATCAACAAAGAACACAAGAAGCGGTTGATGCTGCTAAAGCTTTTTCCCGTAAAAATGCTCGTTTAAATATTCGTATTTCCGATGATGATTTGTTGCGGTTGAAGTTGAAGGCATCAAAGGAAGGTCTCCCATATCAAACGCTTGCTGCTAGTGTGATTCATAAATTTGTTTATGGTGATTTATAATTAGTTATAGATTAAAAAATGAAAAAGATTCCCCATAAATCCATGCTCTTAGCCGCTGGCAGAGGTGAGCGGATGCGTCCTTTGACGGATGAATTGCCCAAGCCATTAGTGCCGGTATTAGGCAAAGCTTTGATAGATTGGCAGTTGGAATGGCTGGCAGATGCAGGCATTGCGGAAGTTATGGTGAATGTTTCGTGGTTGGCGGAGAAGTTACAGACGCATTTGTTGTGGCGTGAATTTCCGAATGTGCAAGTTTCTTTTGAGCCAGAACGGCTGGAAACCGGGGGAGGGATTGTGCAGGCTTTGCCGTTTTTTGGGCAAACCGCATTTTTTTCGGTCAATAGTGATGTGATTATGCAAAACGGCGCGGAGCATCCTTTATTGCGCATGGCAAAAGCTTGGGATGATGAGCAGATGGATGGTTTGTTGTTATTGCAACCCATTGAAAAAGCTATTGGTTATAATGGGGTAGGGGATTTCTTTATTAAAAATGGAAAAATTCTCCATCGGGGAGCGGAAGTAGCGGCGCCTTATGTTTATACAGGGGTGCAAATGTTGCATCCACGCTTATTTGCTGATGCGCCTGCGGGTGCATTTTCTATGCTAGAACTATATAAAGGCAAATCTGCGCGTTTTGGCGCACTGGTTCATGATGGTGGCTGGATGGATGTGGGGACTCTGGCAGGGATTAAAATCGCGGAGGATATTTTACAGAAACCTTAAACAAAAGGTCACTTTTGCATAACGCATAGAGAGCATAGAAAACACAAAAACTAGTCACTCCACTTAAACTAAAACGGTGACAATACATCAATAACTTGTGAGCCCCAACGCGGTTGTTGTACGTCGGTCAGCTGACCATGTCCGCCGTAAGTGATTCTTGCTTCTGCCACTTGCGCGGAATTTATGGTGTTGTTGGTGTCAATATCTTCGGGACGTACTACGCCAGAGATGGCAATTTCGCGCACTTCAAAATTTACTTTTATTTCTTGCTTTCCTTGAATGACAAAATTTCCATTCGGCAAAATTTGCGTGATAAGGGCGGCGATTTCGGTTTCTATTTTTTCTTGACGTTGTACCGTACCTGTACCTTTGTTTTTGTTAGTGCCTTTTATATCAAATAATTGTTCGGGATTAGGTCTGCCCGGTAATAAAATTCCTAGTTTGCTTTGCAAGCCAAAAACCTCAGGAGATTTTACATCGTCTTGTGTGTCGCGCTTATGTTCGGTTTCGTTATTTAGTTCGGCTTTGTCATCAATTTTTATATGAACGCGTAAAATATCTCCCACCCGAGCTGCACGTTGGTCGCGGAAAAACGCCCGCGCACCTGGTTGCCACAAAGAATTAGATTGAGGTTTAGAAGGGGGTAATGGATCGGGGGTTGGCCAAGTTATGGGTTTGTAACCAATATTCTCACGTGGATTATCAGTTTTTGCCATATTGGGCTGTTCGCCAACTTGTTCCAATTTATCGAGTGTGGTTGCGCAAGAAGTCAGAGATAATAATATCAGATAAGCATATTTTCTCATTATTTCTGTTCCTTATTATTCGCATCATTCATTAGTTCATTTATAGAATATTTTTCTTTATTTGTCTTGTTTTTGTCTTCTTCCATAGGAGTATTTTTTGTTTCCCCATTGGCAACTCCTCCAACCGCAATTTCCCCCACAGCAACTTCTTTCTCTCCTGTTACTATTCCCCGTACGGTTTTGTTGCTGGCAATGTTTTTTACACGAATGGTTTTTCCCATTTCGCCATCTTCCATTGCCTCGCCTTGGGTACTTATTTCAATATTATTGTTTTTATAAAATATTTTGACCAAATCGCCTTTATGGATAAGGTCAGGCATTTGTATTTCTTCCTTGCGGATAGGGCGCAAGGGAGAAATCAAGCGTTTTGGAGTATGATTTTCTAAATCTGCCCTATTACGCAAAACTTCTTTGGGCAGACTACGTTTAACAAAGGAACGCATTTCTATATCTTCGGCATTTATTATTTCACCATGTTTAATGCGTTTTTTTATTACTGGAATTAACTCCATAAATTCATACCGACCACTGGCAGGAATAGCTGATAAAACCTCATCATTATCTAATATCAATATATTAGCGCTCCAATTATTAGCAGTTTTATCAAATTTTATGGTTTTTAGTTGCACCGATAATGGGCGGTGATGGTAATATAAAACGGCAGCTCGGCTACTGGTTAAAGAAGCGGAAATATTCTCTCCCACTCCTGCCTCTTGTAATGCTTTGGAAACAGCTTCTTCCGCGTCTTTTATGGTTAATTGAAAGCTAGCATTTTGTGAGGAAGAATTTTGTGGGGAATAATTTTCCGCAGCGGCATTTTTTTCCTCTTTTGTATCCATAATATTAGCATCCACCATATTGGCATTTGCTAAATTAGGAGCAGAAAAAAATATACTTGATAGCAAAACTACCTGCAAAAAAAATGTACAAAAAATTGACATGATTTATTCTTTTTCTGGCGCTTAAGCTGATTGTGTCAATGCTTGGAGCATCTGGTCAGATGCACTGATTACTTTGGAGTTCATTTCATAAGCGCGTTGCGCCACAATCAGCTGCGTTATTTCTTTTACAGGATCCACGTTAGAAGCTTCGGTGTAACCTTGCAAAATAGTTCCCAAGCCTTCTAAACCAGCAATCCCTTGCAATGGTGCACCTGATGATACGGTTTCTTGATATAAATTATTCCCCAGAGCTTCCAAACCGGGCTCATTCACAAAAGTAGCCATTTCTAATTGCCCTAAATTAGAAGGGGTTACTTGTCCGTCAATGGTTACTTGCACTTCACCAGAGCTATTGATGCTTATGCTTTTTGCATCGTTTGGCACTGTAATCGCCGGCTGCACAGTATATCCATCTGCGGTAACAATCACCCCATTTGCGTCGAGCTGAAAAGTACCATCACGTGTATAAGTAGTATCGCCATTAGGCATTTGGATAACAAAAAAACCTCTTCCTTGAATTGCAACATCCAAAGGAGCAGAAGTTTGCTGGATAGTTCCTTGTATATGGTTGCGATAAATTGCTCCAGTTTTTACTCCCAGACCAACCTGTATGCCCGTAGGAACAATTGTACCCGAATCAGAAGAATTGCTGCCCGAACGGCGCATGTCTTGATACATAAGATCTTGAAATTCTGCACGTTGGCGTTTGTAACCTGTAGTGGTCAAATTTGCCAGATTGTTAGAGGTTACATCAACATTAAGCTGTTGCGCCATCATACCTGTTGCAGCAATATTTAAAGATTTCATTGGTGGTTCCTATAAATTAGTTTTTGCTGGGTTTAATATTTTAATCTCAAGATTGATTAGCTTGCGCATAAGCACTGCTAGCTTTGCGCTGTAAGTCGTAAGCAACCTCAATGAATTTTGCCGTGCTATTTACACTGCGAGAAAGTTTGGTCATATCGACAATTTCTTTAATGGGTTCCACGTTGGATTTTTCTAAAACTCCTTGTAAAACTCGAGAACTTTGGGCAGGTAATGGTGCATCGTCCGCGCGAAACATTGCATCTCCCACTTGAGTTAAATTTTGAGGATTAGCAAATTCCACCACGCTGAGAGAGGATTTTTCTTGTCCATCCACAGATATATTTCCACCTTCGCCAATAACTATATTTTTGTCTTCTGGGGCAAACTGAATTGGCTGTCCACCATTATCTAAAACCTGATAGCCATTAGCAGTAACCAGTGATCCATCCGCACCAATCTGCAATGCTCCAGCACGTGAATAGCGCAGACCATTGGGAGTTTGCAAAGTAAAATAACCTTTTCCTGAAATGGCTATATCTAAAGTTCCACCTGTGACTTTTAAACCACCTTGTACATCTTCCCTATAAGTAGAAATATCTTGAGTAAAAGCCATTTTCTTGCGATTCCCATCATTTATCAAATAGTCGTCAAACAACATTTTCTCGGCTTTAAAACCATTAGTATCCGCATTGGCAATATTATTGGCAACCACGTCCATTTGTCTAAATAGAGCAGTTTGCTTTGATAGCATGATGTAAACGCTATTATCCATATTTCACCTTTTGATATTGCTTTGCTAGTTTTGCACAATTGGTTAAGCAAGAATTATGCCAACGGGGGAAAAATATTTTATTTTTGGTGTATTATGTTTTATTCGCAACAGAGATAATAAAAAACGAGTTGTTTTGCAACTAATAGGAAAATTTTGCTTGTTGTACAGTAATTATGTTGCTGTATAACATTGCACAGGGTCAATTATTTTAAACAACTAATCGTAAAGTATCGCTATGTCCGAAGATGAACAACCAGTTGCTGGAACTAACTCTGATGTTAGTAAGCGTAAGCGTAAAAAATTGATAATAATTATTTTGGTATTCTTGTTATTGGGTGGCGGTGCCGCACTTTATTTTTCTGGTATTTTAGACTCTGCTACGGGTGCGTCAGAGGAGAAAAAATCTGACGAGAAAAAAGAAAAAGCATCTAAAGAAAAAGATGAAAAAATGAAGCCAGAAGGCAAAAAGCCTAAAGGTAAAGGCGGAGATGAGGGCGAAAAAGGTGGTGTACAAGCAACTGATTCGGCTGGAACTATTTATTATGATTTGCCCGAATTTTTGGTGAATTTAAATACTAGCGGAAAAGGAATTAGTTTTTTAAAACTAAAAGTCACTTTAGAACTTCCATCTAACGAGGCATTGAGTCAGGTGAAGGAAATGCAGCCGAGAATTGTAGATATGTTTAATACTTATTTGCGGGAATTGCGGGCGAGTGATTTAGGTGGTTCCGCAGGTATATATAGGCTACGTGAAGAGCTTCTTTCACGCATTAATAAAGCAGTACATCCTCAACAGGTAAATAATATCCTGATAGGTGAAATGATTGTTCAGTAGATTTGATATTAAGCGATAGACAACCAAGCGATAGATAAAACATGGCTGAAAACGAAAATAATTCTGAAGCAGACGCAAACGCGGGTGATTCGGCTGCTGATGATTGGGCGGCAATGCTGGATGGTGAAGCAGCTAATTCCACTGATGTTATGGGTGATGATCCTATGGCGGCAGCAATGGGGATGCCTGAACCAACGCAAACTGAGCCATCCCAGCCCGAACGGGTTCTTAATCAGGATGAGATAGATTTATTGCTCGGTTTTGATAGTATTGACTCGAATCAGGGCAGTGATACAGGAATTGAAGCTATTTTGGGTAAGTCTTTGATGGCTTACGAAAAACTGCCGATGTTGGAGGTGGTTTTTGACCGTTTGGTACGTAATATGTCCACCTCTTTGCGTAATTTCACTTCCGAGGTGGTGGATGTTAGTATTGACTCCATGACTTCGCTACGTTTTGGGGAATATCTTAATTCCATTCCTTTACCTGCATTATTGGTAATCTTTCGTGCGGTGGAATGGGAAAATTTTGGATTGATTACGATTGATAGCTCACTGATTTACTCCACGGTAGATGTATTATTGGGCGGAAGACGTTCTACACGCAGTGTCCGGGTGGAGGGACGACCTTATACCACTATCGAGCAAGATATTGTAAAGCGTATGTCCGAAGTAGTACTGGCGGATATGAGTGCAGCGTTTGACCCTCTCAGTCCTGTAACTTTTGTACATGAGCGTATTGAAAATAACCCACGTTTTGCCACTATATCTCGCCCTACCAATGCGGCGTTATTAATTCGTTTGCGCGTGGAAATGGAAGATAGAGGCGGAATTATTGAAGTGTTGATTCCCCATGCTACCTTAGAGCCAATTCGTGATTTGCTGATGCAGATATTTATGGGTGAGCATTTTGGACAGGATGCGGTGTGGCGTAAACATTTGGAAGAAGAATTACAAAAAACCGATGTAGAAATTTATGCAACTTTGGACGAAAAAATTCTTTCTATGACGGAAGTGTTAAAATTCCGCGTGGGAAGTACGATTTTGCTTGATTGTTCACTAGATGCAGAAGTAATGCTTAAGTCTGGTGGTGTTGAGCTGACTCAAGGTAAATTAGGTCGAGTTGGTGATAAAATCGCTGTTTCTATTAATCAGGCCATTTCAGAAAAAACAAAAGAATTATTGTGATGGCTAATTAAAATCATAAGGAATTGCTATGAACCATTTAATAATATCTTTACTAGCAGACGGGGCAGTTGCTACTTTGCTGGTTTTGGCTATTTTTTATTGCGGAAAATTAAATACTAGAATTAGAATTTTACAAGATAGCAAAAGCGAACTCGCGCAATTAATTAAACAATTTGATGAATCTACGACGAATGCTACCTTGAGTATTCAAGAAATTCACCGCGCAAGTAAGCAGCTAAATGACCACATGAAAGAGCGCTTGCAAAAAGCTAATTATATAGCCGATGATTTGGCGTTTATGATTGAAAAAGGCGCTAAGCTGGCGGATAGAATGGAAGATGGCATTAATGTAAGTCGTAGTGCGACGTCATCAAACGCAACAACGCGCTCTAGTACTAATAGTCGGGTTAATAATATCGAGGTTAATGAATTGGTAGAAACTGCACAGGTTTCTCCTATTTCTTCTACAAGACGTCGTCCTGTGGTTGAGCCAGAGGTGAGGGCAGCGGTTTCAGGGTCAGAACCACGTAAAACTGCGGCTTTAGAAGCGATGTTGGAAAAAATATCTGCGGATAAAAAAACCAGTGGCGGTAGAATGCAACCGGGGGTACGTTTACGCAGCCGTGCAGAGCAGGATTTGTATGATGCAATGCAAGCGGATAAAAAATAAACTACTAATAATAATTCCAAATAAAAATCCTTTAGAATTTTTATTTGGACGTTCAAACGCTCCAAATCTTCTAAAAAGATATGGGGCTCACGCGTCGCGGCTCGTCAGGGTTGCGATCGCAACCCTATACTAGTTCCAATTTGGTATGGGGAATTTAAAGTGGAATTAGTATAATAATCCTATAACCAAAAGTTAAATAATATGCCGATAAATGCCATAAGTTCTGTTTTTCGTTTTCGAGTACTACCTTTGACTATGATGTCATTGGTTTTACTATTAGGAGTAAAGGCTTATGATATTTTTGACGGCGGCAGCAAATTATCACGCATGTTATTGGCTGGTAATGCAGTGGCAGAAGCAGCGCCAGAAGAAGCTGAAAAAGCTTCTGATGAAACTAAGAAATCTGAAGAAAAAAAAGATGGTGAAGAAAAATCAGCAGATGTAAAAAAAGATAGCGAAGATAAAAAAGAGGGTGATGTTAAGGACGAAAAAGCAGAATCCTCTAAAAAGGAAGAAAAAAAAGGTAAAGATGGTGAAAAATTAGAAAAAGGGGTTTCTATGGAAGCTCCCAAACATGTAATTGAGCCTTCTAAATATTCTCAAACAGAAATAGATTTACTACAAAAGCTTTCCGAACGGCGTGATCAGTTAGATAAATGGGAAGAGCAAGTTCGTCTGAAGGAAAACCTGTTAAATGCAACGGAATTACGGATTAAAAATCATATAAATGAAATAAAAAATCTTGAGGCGACAGTAAAAGGATTGTTAGCTGAATATAATAAACAAGAAGATGTAAAAATTCGTAGTTTGGTAAAAATTTATGAAAATATGAAACCACGTGATGCAGCGGCTATTTTCAATGAATTAGAAATGCCAGTATTATTGATGGTGATTGATAAAATGGCGGAGCGCAAATCTGCGGTGATAATTGGAATGATGAGTCCACAAAAAGCCAAATTATTGACGGTAGAATTGGCGCAAACACATAAATTAAAGCAAGCAACTGAACAGGCATTAGCTAAATAATTTTTGCATAACCTACACGACAGAACTATTTATAATTGAGCTAATTGCAAAACTATTTTTGCATTCACATTAATCTCCTTAATCGTCATACCAGCGCACGCTGGTATCCAGTCTTTCCACGGAGAATAAGTTATATAAAACAATAATCTCCTTCAGTGTGGAGAGACTGGATACGTCTTTCGACGGCATGACGATAGGGAGAGTAATATACTAATTTAATGATTTTACAATTAGCTCAATTTAAATAACAATCTGTTGTGGAGCTTAGAACAGTTTATGGAAAAAACAATGTACGACCAAAACAATATTTTCGCCCGAATTTTACGGGAAGAAATTCCCTGTAACAAAGTTTATGAGGACGATTATTCCTTCGCTTTTCACGATATAGAGCCAGCTGCTCCTGTGCATGTTTTGGTTTTACCTAAGTGTGAGTTTATATCTTTTGATGATTTTAGCAAAAATGCTCCGTCAGATTTTATGCACGGATTTTTTGCATCTATACAAAAAATTTCTCAGCAATTAGGGGTAGATAAAACAGGTTACCGCCTAATTACCAATCATGGCGAAGATGCCGCTCAATCAGTTTTGCATTTTCATGTACATATTCTAGCAGGCTGTGCTTTGGGGCAGTTATTGTCTGACGAAACTAAGTAATTTTTTTAGCATTATTATAGATAAGCATAGATACCATACCTGCATGGCAATTTCACCAATCATTAATTTCGTCTTTTTGCAATAAAACTCTCCATTGTCATGCAGCACGAAGAACGGCATCCATGCCAAACCATTGGCTTAACAGCTAATTGATAAACATGGATCCCGCCCTGCGGCGGGATGACAACGGATGGTTTGCGCAAACAATTGCTTGTTATATAAATATAAAATTCTGTTATTAATAGTACTGTCGTGTAGTGTGAGTGAAAAAAGACGAAATTAACGATTGGTGAAATTGCCCTAGTCATGACTGTTCTGGTATGACCTCATAATCTAACAAATAGTGCTTATAATATCACAAAAAAGCCCACAGCTAATTTTTAGCTATGGGCTTTTTTGTTAAGTAAAAGTCTCTAGTGTAGTTTTTTCCACACGCGTTTTTTAGCAATCCATAATAGACCTGTCATAATAAACAAGAAAATCATTACTTTAATTCCCATATGTTTACGCTCTTCCATTTCTGGCTCAGCTGCCCATTGTAGGAAATTTACTACGTCATACGCCATTTGATCCACCGATGCTTCAGTGCCGTCCATATAAGTAACTCGACCAGCAGTTAATGGAGCTGGCATGCGCAGCAAATGTCCGTTAATGAAATATGGATTATAATACATACCATCAGGTACTTCTTCCCCAGCTGGTACAGGCTCATCATAACCAGTCATAAGCGAGTATAGATAATTGGCACCATCGTGACGCGATTTGATAATCAAGCTTAAATCTGGTGGTATTGCGCCACCATTTGCTGCTTGTGCGGCATTGTCATTGGCAAAAGGAGGAACAAACTTATCCGAAGGTTTACCTGGACGTTTAAACATTTCGCCTTCATCGTTGGGACCATCTTGCACCTGATATTCTGCACTTAACGCTTTTATTTCTGCCTCGGAAAAGCCAATACCAGAAAGCGTGCGGAATGCTACACGATTTAGACCATGACAAGCGGCACAAACTTCTTTGTACACCTGAAATCCACGTTGCGCAGACTGACGTTCGACCTTGCCTAAAGCACCATCGAACGGCCAGTTTATTTGCTTATGATGCTTGCTCTCAGAAGCAATTGCCTGAGTATGCAACATAGTTAGTGCTAATAAAGCAAAAGTTAGTTTTTTCATGTTTTTGCTCCTTATTTACTAAGCACTGGTTGAGAAATGCTTGTGGGTAGCGGTAAGGTTTTTTCATACTTGCCAAGTAGCGGTAAAATCACCAGGAAGTAAGCGAAATAATAAGCCATCGCTGAACGTCCCATCACCACATTGGGGATTTGCAATCCTTCACCTGCACAAGAAATACCAAAGTTACATCCATCAGGAGAAGCCTGACCAATAACTCCTAGTAAAATGCTATTTAGTACAAAAACCCAAAAGAACCATTTGAATAATGGACGAAAATTTCCGCTGCGTACTTTGCAAGTGTCTAACCAAGGTAGTACGAATAATACCAATATAGAGGCAAACATAGCTAATACACCACCTAATTTATCAGGAACAGCACGCAAAATAGCGTAGAAAGGTAAAAAATACCATTCAGGCACAATATGCGCAGGCGTAACCATGGGGTTAGCCGGAATGTAGTTATCTGGATGACCCAAATAATTCGGTGCAAAGAATACAAAATAAGCAAACAACATAAAGAACACCCCAAAACCAAAGAAATCTTTGATAGTGTAATAAGGATGGAAAGGAATTTGGTCTTTTGGTTCTTTTATATCAATACCTTTAGGGTTGTTAGAACCATGTTGGTGTAATGCTACTAAGTGCAAACCTACCACACCAATGATTACGAAAGGCAATAAATAATGCAAAGAAAAGAAACGGTTAAGCGTAGGGTTATCTACTGAATAACCACCCCATAACCAAGTAACAATCGCTTCACCCACGCCAGGGAAGGCGGAGAATAAATTGGTGATTACGGTCGCCCCCCAAAAGCTCATTTGTCCCCAAGGAAGAACATAGCCCATAAAGGCAGTCGCCATCATTAATAGCAAGATAACCACTCCCAGCCACCACAAAATCTCGCGCGGCGCTTTGTATGAACCATAATAAAGCCCACGGAATATATGGATAAACACCACTAAAAAGAACATGGAAGCACCATTTGCGTGAATATAACGCAACAGCCAACCATAATTAACATCACGCATGATATGTTCCACACTATCAAACGCCATACTAACATGCGGCGTGTAATGCATAACCAGAACAATCCCCGTGATAATTTGCGTAAGCAAACAAATCCCTGCGATAGAACCAAAGCTCCACCAATAATTTAAATTACGCGGAGTAGGATATTCCGCTGTGCTATGTTTTAACATGCTGAAAATAGGCAGACGATAATCTATCCATCCGATAATACCGCAAGGGGAGGAATTTTCGCAAACTTTTTCTTGTGTGCTCATAATATATTCTTTCGTTTATTTTTAGCCAATACGTACTTTACTGTCGCTCAAGAAAACATATTCTGGGACAGCGAGATTGGTAGGAGCAGGACCTTTGCGGATGCGACCTGCGGTATCATAATGCGAACCATGACACGGGCAGAACCAGCCATGATAATCACCCGAACGATTTCCCAAAGGCACGCAACCTAAATGCGTGCAAACTCCGACCATAATAAGCCATTGTTCTTTACCTTTTTGCACACGATCTTCGTCTTTTTGTGGATCCCGCAGGGAAGTTATATCTACTTTGCGTGCTTCCTCTATTTCATCCTTAGTGCGATGACGAACGAAAACGGGTTTTCCGCGCCATTTAATAGTTATGCTTTGCCCTTCGGCAATATGAGATAAATCTACTTCGCTAGAAGAAAGTGCCAACACGTCTGCCGATGGATTCATGCTATTTATAAACGGCCATGCAACGGATGCAGCACCTACCCCCACCATTGCACTAGCGGTCAAAACAATAAAATCTCTGCGCGAATGTCCGTCACCCTCACAATATCCTTTGTTTTCTTCATTTTCTTCCTGCCCGTGGCAGTCGCAATTTCCGCAACCTCCCATTTGGAGCTCCTTATGATTTAGTTAGTTGAATATATTTCATTAGTGAAATTTAGCTTGACTCTTAATAAGCGAGGTAGATTTCGATTGCAATCGACTATTTTTATTGTTTTCTATAAATTATGATTTTTTACGTGTATGTAAGATAAGTGTCACTAAATTGAATATTGGAAATAAAATGATTACACTCGCTATCCCAAAGGGACGGATATATGATGAATTACAACCGCTTTTTGAACTTACGGGATTAACTCCCGAGGCGGATTTTTTTGATGAAAAATCGCGTAAACTTATTTTCGCTACTAATCATCCGAGCTTACAAATAATTCGTGTGCGGAGTTTTGATGTGGCAACCTTTGTAGCATTTGGTGGGGCACAAATTGGGGTGGCAGGAAGCGACGTATTGCAAGAATTTGACTATCCTAATCTTTATGCGCCACTAGATTTAGGGATAGGTAAATGTCGATTGTCGATTGCCGAGCCAGCTTCTTTGGCGGCGGATGATAACCCTAATCGTTGGAGTCACGTGCGCATTGCTACTAAATATCCAAATATTACAAAGGCTTATTTTGCAAAACGCGGCGTACAGGCAGAATGCATCATGTTGCACGGAGCGATGGAGATAGCTCCCAGTTTAGGCTTGAGTGAACGGATTGTTGATTTGGTTTCTTCGGGCGCAACGCTGAAGGCAAATGGTTTGGTGGAAGTAGAAAAAATCATGGATATTTCCTCAAGGCTAATTGTTAATCAGGCGGCCTTAAAGACAGATTGTGGTGTTTTGGTGGATTTAACAGAAAAATTCGCGCAAGCGGCAGCAAAACATGCGCTTTCGGTTGCGTAAGTGTTATTAATATGTTAGTAACCTGCCAATATTTAAGCAGGAGATTTATGGCTAAAGAAGAATTAATAGAATTTGAAGGCGAAGTTGCCGAGGTTCTACCCAATACTATGTTTCGCGTGAAGTTAGAAAATGGTCACGAAGTTTTGGCGCATACTTCTGGTAAAATGCGCAAAAACCGTATTCGCGTGTTGGCAGGTGATAAAGTAACTGTAGAAATGACTCCTTACGATTTAAGTAAGGCGCGGATTAAGTTTCGGC
>DIUV01000047.1 GCA_002423155.1 Alphaproteobacteria bacterium UBA6149 | reverse complement strand
AAAGTTTTGTTGGACAGTAGTGCGCACGAGGCGGGGATGACGACGGATGATGTTGAAAAAAACAAAAAATTGTCGGGTAGAGTCATGCCTTGTAGTATTTTGCTATCCGCAAGTTAATTAGAAAATATGGATATAGTCGAGGATTTTCTAGCTATGTTGCAAGCCCAGCGTAATGCTTCGGCTAATACTTTGGATGCCTATCGGCGAGATTTAACCCAATTTCTAGGCTGGGCAAGAGCCCATAAATTGCCGATTGAGAAATTGCTTGAAAGTGATTTACAAAATTATTTGATTAGTCTTTCTCAAAAAAATCATTTAGCACCTGCGAGTGCGGCGCGTAAATTAAGTTCCTTGCGGCATTTTTTTCGTTATTTAGCCAGTGAGCATATTCGTGATGATAATCCCTCCACGCATTTAGATGCTCCGCGGCAAGGTCGAACTTTGCCTGATAGTTTGACTAAGCAGGAAATGCAGATTTTATTAGATACTGCCGCTCAGGATGAAACGATTGAGGGGGCGCGTCTTTACGCCATGTTGCAAATTTTATATGCTGCAGGTTTGCGCGTTTCGGAATTAGTTGGTCTGCGTTTGGAGCAGTTGGATAAATTGTTAGATTCAGAAGGTAATGAAAATTATTTTCTGCTGATTAGTGGCAAAGGCGGCAAAGAACGCTTAGCTCCGTTGAATAATCAGGCAATGGATGCCCTGAATAATTATTTGAGGCTGTTGCAAAATGATTCTGGCGAGGGAATTTCTAGGCATTTTTGCACGGAAAACCGCAGTGTAGCTGCGCTACATGAGGATTTGAGTACAAAAATAACGACGAAATTACCCGCTAGAATCATTTTGCAACAGCCTCATTTGAAGAAACTAAATAAAAAACCGTTATATTTATTTCCTTCTGCCGCAGCGCAAGGGCATATTACGCGCCAATTTTTTGGTAAGTTATTGCGGGAATTGGGACGCAAAACCTGCATTGATGAAGAAAAATTACATCCGCATGCTTTGCGTCATTCTTTTGCTTCGCACTTACTTGCTGGTGGCGCAGATTTACGCGTGGTGCAAACTTTGCTTGGGCATGCAGATATTAGCACCACGCAAATTTATACGCATATTTTACCCGAACATTTGCAGGAATTGGTGCAGACGCATCATCCCTTAGCTAAATTATAAAAGTTTTTGTGCGTTTAGTTCGTCTTTCAAATAAGCATAATAAATAGGGGCGGCGATTATTCCGCTTAGTCCGAACATAGCTTCCATGGCAATCATTGCCAATAAAATCTCCCATGCGCGTGCGCTGATATTGGTGCCAATTATATGAGCGTTTAGGAAATATTCTAATTTATGGATAATAACCAAAAAAGCCAATGCCCCAAAAGCTGCCCCCGAAGATACGCCAAAGCTAATCAGAAAAATTACTGTATTAGAAATTAAATTGCCCAATACAGGCAGCAAACCAGCAATAAAAGTGATGGCAATGATGGTGGTTTTCATGGGTAGTTGTACGTTGAATAACGGGAATATAATGGTGATAAAAATGGTGGTGAAGCAGGTGTTTATGGTGGATATTTTCACTTGAGAAAAAACAATTCTCTGAAAAGAATTGCTCAACAAACACACTCTTTCTTTTAATATGGTGGGTAAAACCCCCAGTTTTATATTGGTTTTATTATGGTTGATGGCAACCATGCCGCCAATAATCATGCCTGTTAATATATATACGATGGAAGTGCCAATGCTGCGACCAATATGGCTTAGTTGTGCCGAATTCTCACGTAGCCAACCTGCCATTATTTTTTGTAAATCATTTATATTGGTCGGCAAATAATCTTGCATCCAATCTGGTAATAAGCCTATTCTTATTTCTATAGCATCCGCCATTTTTTGCATTAAGGCAACGCCACCACCTGAACCAGATTTGATAAAGGCAGTGAGTTCTATACTGCCGAGCACAATTCCAAAAATTACCACGATAGATATTATAATCAGCGAGAATATTTGTCCCAATAATGGAGTAACCCCAATTTTTGCAAATAATTTGGTAGATGTTTGCACCAATTGATAAATTAAAAGACCTGCCAATAGTGCCGGCAATAATCCCAGTTTAAGTAGCAATAATAATGCACAAATGGCAAAGATTTGTGAGGCGAAATAAATGTTTAATTTTCCGGGCTTCGTCATGTTTTTAACCGTTTAATTTTTGTAATAATTTAGCAAATGCCTGTGTGCGATGACTAAGGGCATTTTTTTCCTGCGGCGTTATTTCCGCAAAAGTTTTTCCGCTATTTTTGTGCTGGTCGGCAATGAATATAGGATCATAGCCAAAACCTTTTTCCCCCCGTGCAGGGAAGGTGAGTGTGCCCTCTACATGTCCTTCAACCTGTAAAATTTTATCTTGCGGAGCATATAAAGTCAGCGCACAAATAAAACGCGCTTTTGCTCCTTGTGGGTTTTCGCCTTTGTCTATAATTGCTGTGCGGATTTTTTCGGCAGCCCAGGCAAAATCCGTTTTCCCATCAATTTTTGCCCAGCGCGCGGAATAAATTCCCGGATCCCCATTTAAAATATCCACACTCAAGCCCGAATCATCCGCTAGGGCAACATAGCCTGAAGCTGTAGCGGCTGCTTTTGCTTTGAGCAGGGCATTGGCGGCAAAACTATCCCCCGTTTCTTCCGGTTCGGGCAGCCCGAGTTCGCCAGCGGAAACTACGTCTAATTGCAGGGGTAATAATATTTCCTGCAACTCGCGTAATTTGCCTTGGTTATGGGTGGCGATTATTAATTTAGTTTTTGGGGGCAGCAACATTAGGGAACCTCTAAAAATCCATTCTGGCGGCAAACTTGCTTGCAATGAAGCTTCGTCGCAATGCTCACGTAGCGCTGCTACGCTCCGCTTGCGCCACTTCATTGCCGCGCATTTTGCTCGCCAGAATGAATTTTTAGAGGTTCCCATTAATTTGCTCTTTCTACGAGGAGGTGACGTTTTTTGCCGGCGCTTAATTTTAGTGCGGCGTCGCCTAAGCTAATCAACTGATTAGCATCGGCAATTGCTTGGTCGTCAATGCGTGCTCCGCCGCCCTCAATCAATCTGCGCGCTTCTTTGCCTGAACTGGCTAAACCAGCAAGGGTAAATAATTTATGCGCGGCGATTTTGCCTTCGGTTAGCTCTGCTGCCTCAATCAGAATTTTCTGCATATTCTCAGCCGCTTGCCAGTTATTTTCGGCAAAGATTTTATGCGCAGTTTCGGCAGCAATTTCTGCCGCTGATCGCCCGTGTAGCAAAGCAGTTGCCTCCGTCGCGAGTATCTTTTTCGCCTCATTTATTTCCGCATCTTTTAAGGCTTCTAACTTGAGTATTTCCGCAATTGGCAAGGTAGTGAACAGGCGTAAAAATCTGCCCACATCCGCATCTTCGCTATTGCGCCAGAATTGCCAATAATCATAAGCAGAAAATAAATCCGCATTGAGCCACACCGCACCATCTGCGGTTTTTCCCATTTTTGCGCCTGAAGAGGTGGCAAGTAAGGGGGTGGTTAGCCCAAATACGGGTTTGTCATGCCCAATACGCCGGGTTAATTCTGCACCACTAACAATATTTCCCCATTGGTCCGAGCCGCCAATTTGTAGTTGGCAATTATAATCCTGCGCTAATTTAGCAAAATCATAAGCTTGTAAGATCATGTAATTAAATTCTAAAAAGCTTAAATGTTGCTCACGCTCCAGCCGTAATTTCACCGAGTCCATCGACAACATGTGATTAACCGAAAAATGCCGCCCAAAATCGCGTAAAAAAGGAATATATTCAAGATTATCCAGCCAGTCGGCATTGTTGACCATCTGGGCATCGTTAGCATTTTCCCCAAAGCGCAAAAAATTACTGAATACGCTTTTTATGCCCTGCATGTTCTGAGAAATAGCGTTATCATCCAATAATTTACGTGACTCGTCTTTGCCCGAAGGATCCCCCACTTTGGTAGTGCCGCCGCCCATTAAAACAATGGGTTTATGTCCGCATTGCTGCCACCAATATAATGCCATAATCTGAATCAGACTTCCCACATGCAAGCTCTGGGCGGTGCAATCAAAACCAATATAAGCAGTGGTGGGTTTGGCTAATAGCGCATCCAACTCGCTCAAATTAGTACATTGATGCAAAAATCCCCGTTCTTGGAAGATATGTAAAAAATCTGATTTTAAAATTGTCATTTTCCTCTAACCTCTCATAATACGCAGTAACCCCCCTCTCCCTCTGGGAGAGGGCTGGGGTGAGGGAAGTTGCCATAAACTAGAAGCTTCATAGTGTGCGGACACTTCCCTCACCCAACCCTCTCCCAGAGGGAGAGGGCTTTACTACAGGCATTATAACCATCAAAGAAAGAAATACAATGGTTGCAAAAGCAGTATGGGCATTAGGGCTAATGAGCGGAACTTCCCTAGATGGAATTGATGCCGCATTAATCCGCACCGATGGTGAGCAGGTTTTTGAGCGTGGCGCCTGGCTGGTAGAACCATTGCCCGATGCGCTGCGGCAGGAAATCCGCCACTCAATGCACGATATGGGCGATTGGTTGGAGCTAGAGAAAAAAATAACTTTGCTGCACGTAGAAGCAGTAAAAAAATTGCTGCATAAGGCCGGCATGAGCGCCAAAGATATATCAGTAATTGGTTTTCATGGGCAAACCATTACCCATCGCCCCAAAGAACAGCTAGGGTTTCAACTCGGCAATGGCGCTTTACTAGCCGAAAAAACCCGGATTAACGTGGTAAATGATTTTCGTCGGCGTGATTTAGCCGCCGGGGGGGAGGGCGCACCTTTAGTGCCGCTTTATCATGCGGCTTTAGTTGCCAAAATGGATTTGCCACTCGCGGTGCTAAATATTGGCGGCATTGCTAATGTTACTTGGATTGGCTGCTCGGAAAATGTTTGTGACCGTTTGTTAGAACATGACATTATCGCCTTTGATACCGGTGCTGGCAATGTGCTGCTCAATGAATGGGCGTATGCAACTTACGGGCTAGAATGTGACGAAGGCGGACGTTTAGCCGCCGCCGGGCAGGTGGATGAAGAAATCTTAGCAAAATATCTCGCCCATCCTTTCTTCCTGCGCCATCCACCTAAATCATTAGATAGAAATGATTTTAACATAGATTTACTAAAAAACCTCTCCGCCGAAGATGCCGCCGCCACTTTGGTTGCCTTCACTGCCGAATCCATCCAACAAGCCCAAGCCCATTTCCCCGCGCCTGTATCCCACTGGTTAGTCGCAGGCGGCGGACGGCATAATCCCACCATCATGCAAGCCTTGCGCACGCGGCTAGGCAAGGTAGAACCCGTAGAATCCGTCGGCTGGGAAGGGGATGCGCTCGAGGCACAAGCATTTGCCTATCTGGCAGTGCGCTCCATGCTCCGCCTGCCTTTGAGCTTGCCGACCACTACGGGGGCGAATCGTGCGGTTACGGGGGGGGCGTTTTATGGAGTGTGAGTTTACGCAAAAAGAGTTGGAATATCTGCGTGAGGAAATGGAGCGACGACGGAAACTTATTGAAACAGGTGAAGAAGATTGGGTGGATGGTAAGGAGTTTTTTGCGCGGATGGAGAAGAAATATGGTTCATCAGAATAAATTTATACCAGCAATTAAAAAATTAATTTACTTCAAAATATCTACACCATACTGCAATAAAACTGCTATCTAGCAAGTTTATTGCAAAATTTCTTCAATTGATGATTGATGGGGGTGGTTTGAATAAACTAAATTGAGCGACCAGCACCTGAGTTGCTCTTGCCAAGTCCATGGTCAAAATCGCCACTTTGAAGGCGTGCTGTTGCTGTTCCAATAACTTCAACATTTTTATAATCACGTGGCTTGCTGGTAGCGTTAGATCCTTGAGCATGCGATGGTAGGTAGTTTTGCTCAATATATTGAATAGTTTCTTCAAACAATTGTTTTTGTTGCTCTGGCTCAAGATTAGCGGCATGTATATGCGCAGCAATTGCCTCTGATGCAGCTTGCCAGGTGTTTGTCAGGGAATACTTACTCTCATCACCAATCCGAGCGACTTTTTTTACAACGTTAATTACATTGTAGTTTGGAGGAGCTATTTCACCCACAGCAGTATTATTAAGAATTGCCTCTTCTAGATTCTTTGCTGCTTTATTACGAATATGTTCACAAGAGCCAGAACCATTAAAATAATTGAAATGTTGACCAAGACCTATATCATTCATGATTTTTGTTTCTAATTCCATTGCCATGACTTTTTCCTTTTAAAACTTATTGTTATTGTTAGCTGGGTGTATTGCGAGCGAATTTGTCCAGTTTATCACCTTTCTTTCTAAATAAAAGTTAAAGTTTTGTGACAGTAGGCATCAATTTGTAAAATAAGGAGAAAATATTGTGTCAAGCACCACTGATCGGGTGAAAACGTATCACTAGACTTGACTAGTTAAAGAATTGTTGAGTTTATATGGCAAATTTCTTACTCGTGTTTTTAGCATAAGAAACTACTTTCCCCACAATCTCCTCCGTCCCCAACCCAGCATCCATATACATATTCTCCGGCACGCCATGCGCTTGGAAAATATCGGGCAGGCACAAAACTTCCACTTTCGCGCAATGCAATAAATTCGCATCACTTAAAAAATGCAGCACTTGCGCGGCGAATCCGCCGCTGGAGCCTTCTTCTATAGTGATTAATGTGTGGTGGTTTTTTACTAATTGGGTGATTAGGGCTTCGTCCAAAGGTTTAGCAAAGCGGGCATCGGCTAGGGTGATGTTTATTCCCTGTGCGGCGAGTTTCTCCGCGGCTGCTTGGCAATTGCCCAAACGGGTGCCGAAATTTAAGATGGCAATGTCTGCCCCCTCGCGCATGATGCGCCCTTTGCCAATTGGCAATATTTCACCGCGTTCGGGCAAGCTCAATCCCAGCCCTTCGCCGCGCGGATAACGAAAGGCAATGGGCCCAGCATCGTATGCGGCAGCGGTGGCGACCATATTATATAATTCCAGCTCATCCCCAGCCGCCATCACCACCATATTGGGTAAGCAGCTTAAAAAGGCGGTGTCGAACATGCCGGCATGGGTGGGGCCATCTGCACCCACTAGCCCAGCGCGGTCAATCGCGAAGCGTACCGGGAGTTTTTGGATGGCGACGTCATGCACAATCTGGTCATAAGCGCGTTGTAGGAAAGTGGAATAAATTGCCACAAATGGTTTTATGCCCTCCGCCGCCAGACCAGCGGCAAAAGTTACCGCATGTTGCTCAGCAATGCCCACGTCAAAACATCTATCGGGGAATTTTTCGGCGAATTTATCTAACCCCGTGCCTGAGGGCATAGCGGCAGTGATGGCGACGATTTTGTCATCTGCCTGCGCTTCTGCCAGCAGAGAATTAGCGAAAACTTCGGTGTAGGAAAGTTTGTCGGAAATGGGTTTTTTCTGCTCACCCGTAGCGGCATTGAATTTGGCAACGCCGTGATATTTATCTTCCGCTTCTTCTGCTGGGCTATAGCCTTTACCTTTTTGGGTGACTACGTGAATTAATACGGGCCCAAAATCTTTTTCATCGCGGACGTTTTTTAATATGGGCAATAAATGCTCCAAATTATGTCCATCAACGGGGCCAATATAATACATACCCAATTCTTCAAACAAAGTGCCGCCGGTCGCCATGCCGCGTGCGTAAATTTCCGCTTTGCGGGCTACTTTTAATACGGGTTCGGGGAATTTTTTGGCAACCGCCTTGCCCATTTCCCGAATCGAGCGGTAAGAACGTGAAGAAATCAACCGCGATAAATAGGCACTCATGGCGCCCACGGCTGGGGCAATTGACATGTCATTATCATTGAGAATAACAATCAGGCGCTTTTTTAAATGCCCAGCATTGTTCAGCGCTTCAAACGCCATGCCAGCACTCATGGCGCCATCGCCAATAATGGCAATTACCTCATTAGTTTCGCCCTTTAAATCCCGCGCAGTCGCCATGCCCAAAGCCGCGGAAATTGAAGTGGAGCTATGCCCAGCACCAAACGCATCATATTCACTTTCATCCCGCTTACAAAAGCCGGAAAGTCCACCCGGTTGGCGAATAGTACGAATGCGGTCACGCCTTCGG
Source organism: Alphaproteobacteria bacterium UBA6149 (assembly GCA_002423155.1). Taxonomy (GTDB): domain Bacteria; phylum Pseudomonadota; class Alphaproteobacteria; order Rickettsiales; family UBA998; genus UBA6149. The sequence goes on along the minus strand of DIUV01000047.1, from coordinate 45,051 downwards.
GTGAGAATCTTGTGCGGATAAGCCTGATGCCCCACATCCCAGATTATTTTATCTGTCGGCGTATTAAACACATGATGCAAAGCCACAGTCAGTTCCACCACGCCCAACCCAGCGCCCAAATGCCCACCCGTTTGGGCAACCGCGTCAATCGTTTCTTGGCGCAGTTCACCCGAGAGTGTTTTCAACTCTTCGAGCGATAAGGCGCGCATATCCGCAGGGGATTTTATTTGGTCGAGCAATGTTTTATTCATTTAGGTTTTATAAAGATGTTTTTAGCACAAATCCAGTGTCATTATTATGACGGGATGGGGTAATAACTATCTTTTTTCGCTTTTATGAGCGGTATTTATGGTGGGGGAGGGGGTGAAACAAAAAAAGCGCGACGTGAATCGCGCTTTTTTTATGGTGTTTTAGCTTGCTACGTTGTCACCGTAGGCATCTAAAAACATTTGTGCTGCATCCACCAAGCACGCATATTCATACAGGAATGCTTTGGTTGTTTGCGGGTGAGAAATCAATGTCACGTAGTTTTGAGATCCGGGACCGTTTTCCTTTATGAACGCAAGAATTTTCTTCTTGCCCTCGGCGGTTATAACGGACTTTTCACCAAAACTGTATATTTCATCAAATAGTCCTGACGCCCCCTTGCGAATGTTTTCCAGTACGCCGCTAATCCTACCTGCCTCGCTAGAGAGATGTCTGGCAAAGCATCCAAATCCCCCGATGGTTAATGCGAGATAGCATTCCGGGAAGTACTTTGTGTCATTTTCGAAGATTGCTATGTCTTCACTTTTGTTTGCCAGTAGAAAATCAACTAAATCTCTCCTGGAGTGTGACAGTGATTGGATTGATTGGATGAGTGTTGCTTTTGTTTTCATTGAATCCCCCTGGGAAAAATTTTAAAATAAAGTTAGTATCTATAGCAATAAGATTGCAAAAGATTTAGTAATTCTAGGGCATATTAATGTTTTTAGCAATAAATAATTTACTATTATTAATATATGGCGGCGGGGCGAATAGAAAAACTTTTAAAAAACCATAAATAATGTTTTGGTCAGAAGGTTGTTTGCATAATAATAACCGAATTTTCAAATAAAATGTCCCTTTTAACAAAACTCCACCCCAGGCAAGCATACCAAGCAGATAATTCCTCGGTGAAGGTAAGTAAATAAAGCTGTTTATAACCTAATTCCAACGCTTTAATCTTGCTCGCTTCAATAAGTTTTTGCGCAATTTGGTTCCTGCGGAAATCTTCGGCGACGTATAAACTGCCTAACCAAGGTAAAAACTCATTTTTCATGCCATCATCATTACGCAAAGACACCATGCCGACTAATTGGTCATCAAGAGTGGCAATTAAGGTGAGTGGGAGCGCGTCTTGCTGGCAATGTTTGGTGAAGCCGTCGATGCTTTTTTGCAAGGAAGCTTCGGGATTATATTTACCCCAGCTGCTAAATGCCCAATTTGCACAAATTGGAATAAATTCAGGATGTTGCGCGAGATATTTTATGGTTATGGGCATTTTTATAGGTGCTTTTGGTTCCGTTTTCTTTAAGTAATAAATTAGGATTACGCACACTACGCAGTAGAAAAGCAGTTATAGTATTTACGAAATGAATTTCGTAAATACTATAACAATTTATACACCGTCCATAGCTGTTTTGTTTGCGGTTTTATAAGTAGCGGGCACGTTTTCTTGCATTGATTTTACAATGCTATCAGCAACCTGGCTTGCATCATGCACGCGCACGCTAGTATCTTCAGAGGCAAATATTGATGAATGTTGACTCAATGTTTCCCTTATAGATTCTCTAAGATTATTAATGTTTTCCTCATTTGCTGGTGATGGAGCAAGATTATTTATCATTATATTAAAAGCAAGCTTTTGTAGTAGGCTCATTCCATCAAGCATGTATGTTTCATCTTCATATCTTATTGGTCTTAATAATTCTTGTTCCCTGTCTTTTGCTTCTGGCTGTTTTTCTGTCGAAGAATACAATCCATCATTTTCTGCAAGCATTTCCTGTGCTTTTTTCAGACCAGCAAAATAAATATCGGAAAAAGCATCCTCGCCATTTACATTATTATCTGGTTTTTTTACAGATTCTGCCCAATTTTTTAACATAATACCAATACTCCTGAATTATTAATTATTATTTTATAGAACCTCGATTAGGTTAATAATTTTTAACTAATAAGTCAAATTAAAAATATTGTTTTTTATATTTTTCAATAAGCTTTTTGATGAGCATTAACCCACCAACAAAGCCATATCCAGCATCCGGCAAGAAAAGCCCCATTCATTGTCATACCAAGAAGCCACCCGCGCAAAATTTTTGCCCACTACTTGCGTGCCGCTTAAATCAAAAATACTGCTGGCTGGGTGGTGGGTGAAGTCGATGGATACTAATTGTTCATTGCTGGTGGCGAGGATGTTTTTCATTGTGCCTTCGGATGCGGCAATAATCGCTTGATTTATAGCTTCTTTGCTCATCTCTTTGCGGCTGGTGAAGGTTAAATCGACCATGGATACGTTGGGGGTGGGGACGCGGATGGCAGTGCCGTCTAATTTGCCTGCTAGTTCGGGTAATACTGCGCCCAAAGCCTTCGCCGCACCAGTAGAGGTGGGCACCATCGACATGGCAGCAGCACGGGCACGGCGCAGGTCATTATGCGAGCCATCTACTAGGTTTTGATCGCCGGTGTAAGAATGGATAGTGGTCATAAAACCCGCCTCAATACCAAAACTATCATTAAGCACTTTGGCAATTGGGGCTAGGCAGTTGGTGGTGCAAGAACCGATTGATATAACATTATCTTCTGGCTTCAAGCTGTTTTCGTTCACTCCATAAACTATAGTCGGTGCATCATCTTTGGCGGGGGCGGAAATCAGCACTTTTTTAGCGCCAGTGAATAAATTCTGCGCTGCATCAGCTTTTTTGGTAAAAGCGCCCGTACATTCCAAAACCACATCCGCGCCTAAATCTCCCCAAGGTAATTTTTTTGGGTCACGTTCATGAAATACGGGGAATTTTTGTTTGCCCAAAAACATGGTATCGCCATCCGCTTCTAAGCGCCCAGAAAAACGCCCATGTACGGAATCATATTTCAACAAATGCAAATGAGTAGCCGTATCCGCAGGACCATTTACACCCACAATTTCAATGCGGTCTTCGTAATGTTGTTCTACCAACGCACGCAACACGCAACGACCAATACGACCTAGTCCATTTATAGCAATTTTTTTCATTTTTTTCCTCAAGTTTCGTAAATTTTATCGCGCTTGCCCACGCGAATTACCGTTATCATTAATTTATTTTCTTCTATTTTGCAAATTATGCGATATTTATCAACTCTATAACGCCATAATCCTAAAAATTCATGCCGCAATGGTTTTCCAAAAGTTTTGGGATTATCGGAAAGTAAAATTCTGCTGTGCAAATAATCCCAGATTATTTTTTGGGCTGGCTTGCCCAATTGTGCAAAATCTTTTTCCGCTTTGACAGAAAATTCAATCTGCCAAGCCATATTTTTGTCCGATGTCTTTTAATGATATATTTTGGCTGGGGTCGTAATTCTGCAAACGTTCGGCAGCAATGCGCAAATCTTCTGCTTCTTCTTCTAACTCTTCTAAATAAGCATCAATAGCTTTGCGAATTAGATAGCCACGGCTACGGTCTTGCGCCTTAGCAAATGCGCCTAATCTTAGCAATACATCTTCTGGTGCTTTGAATGTAATGTTTTGCATATTTATTGCCTCCCAATGTTACTGGGTATTATATGGTATTACCACATAACATTCAAGTGTAATATCCTTTTGTTGTTGCTGTTATATTCCTAATAAAAATTATAAAAAACGGACAAAGAAACATTCTTTTAAACAAGCCTATTTTTTTTACTCATTATTTGTTGTATCTTGCTTGCATGAGCACAAAACAAGAATTTTTATTTGGTCAGCAGTCCCATGCGATTGAGGTGGGGGATATCGTTTATCTGGCGCAGGACACCCCCTTTATACTCGATTGTGGTGCGGAAATTTCCCAACTTCCCATAGCTTATCAGACTTTTGGCACACTTAATGCCGATAAAAGTAACGCGGTGCTGATTTGTCACGCATTGACGGGTGATCAATATGTGCTGGGTGCGCATCCTGTCACTGGCAAGGCGGGTTGGTGGGAATTGATGGTGGGGGTTGGTAAGCCGATTGATACGGATAAATATTTTGTAATTTGTAGCAATGTGATTGGTAGTTGCATGGGCTCCTTTGGACCGAAAACGATTAATCCTGCTACGGGCAAAAATTATGGGCTGGAATTTCCCGTGGTGACGATTGGGGATATGGTGCGGGCGCAGAATTTATTGTTAGAATATTTCGGCATCAGCCAGCTTTTTGCGGTGGTGGGTGGCTCCATGGGGGGGATGCAGGTGCTGGAATGGGCGGCGCGTTATCCTGAAAAAGTGTTTTCGGCGGTGGCGGTAGCGACTACCGCGCAACATTCGGCGCAAAATATTGCTTTTCATGAGATTGGTCGGCAGGCAATTATGGCGGATCCTGATTGGTGCATGGGCAAATATGCAGAAAATAAATCCTATCCTGCCAAAGGATTAGCCGTAGCACGTATGACTGCGCATGTGACGTATTTGTCGGAAGTGATGTTGCAGCAGAAATTTGGGCGCAAATTGCAAAATCGTAGCGAAATTGGTTATGGTTTTGAGGCGGATTTCCAAGTGGAGAGTTATTTGCGCTATCAGGGCAATAATTTCGTCGAACGGTTTGACCCGAACGCTTATCTATATATTACAAGGGCGATGGATTATTTTGACATCGCCGTCGAGCATGGGCAGGGCAGCTTGGCACAGGCATTTGCGCAGACAGATACGCGTTTTTGTATCATTTCTTTTTCTAGCGACTGGCTATTTCCCACCGAAGAAAGCCGCCGAGTGGTGCGTGCGCTCAATGCGGTGGCAGCCGATGTGAGCTTTGCCGAAATTCAGACCGATAAAGGGCATGATGCGTTTTTGCTAGAAGTGCCCGAATTTTATGCGGCAGTGAAGGGGTTTTTAGACGAATCAGCGCGGCAAAGGGGGATTTAATATGAGTACACTACGCCCAGATTTGCGAGTTATCGCCGATTTAATCGCTCCTGATGCTAGTGTATTAGATGTCGGCTGTGGGGAAGGAGATTTGTTGGCGTGGTTGGCGCAGCATAAAAATGTGCGTGGTCGCGGTTTAGAATTAAATCATGATTGCGTGAATATTGCGATTGCCAAAGGGATTGCCGCGGTGCAGGGGGATATTGCTGAGGATTTGCCCTTTTATCCTGAGCAAGCATATGATTATACCGTAATAAGCTTAGCATTACAGGCGATGGATAATCCGCCCGAAGTATTGCGTGAATTAGGGCGGATTGGTAAAATAGTGATTGTTTCGGTGCCCAATTTTGGGCAATGGCGCAATCGTTGGTATTTGTTATGCAAAGGAAAAATGCCGGTAACCAGTGCGCTTAGTTATCAATGGTATGAAACTCCCAATATCCATTTTTGTACGATTTTTGATTTTATCGAACTAGCGAAAAAAATGGGCTTTGAGGTGTTGCAACAAGCGGCAATTTACCCCGATGGGACGGATAAAAAATTTGCAGGTAAAAACGCCGCGGCTAATTTGTTGGCGGAGCAGGGGGTTTTTGTTTTGCAACCGCCGACTTTGAATCATCGGTAATTTTAGGTTGGCAGGATACTATTTCCACATCATAAAATTGATGTTCCAGCGTGGATAAAGAAGAGCTTTTAGAAAACATCCAACCTGAAAATAAAGTCTCATTATTGTTTTTACTATCCGATATTTCTAGTAAGGCGGCGTATTCTGGTTTGGTGCTATTGCTGAAATCACGCTTGAAGCAGCGTTTTGCTTTTATTTCTAATTCACCAAAACGTGCAGAACTGCCAGAAATTATATGTAGTTTCTTGGAATTTCCGTTAATTTTATCGGTAGTGTTTAAAATTATATCCACCGAGATATTTTCTGCTGCCTCTGCTTCGGCATTTTCTGGCTCGGCGGTATTTTTAGTGGTTATGCTGGCTCGAGTTTTTTCGCTATTTTTTTCGCTATTTTTTTCTGTAGGTTTATCAGTTATAGCATCTACTATATTGGTGTTTTCTGTTGGTTCTTCTGGATTATTATCGACAGAATCTTCGAGGGGAAGAGCTTGCTCAACCACTCCATCTTCAACAATTTCACTCTCTGCATAAGCAGAGCTACAGACCAAGCTGAATACCAAAGCGCTTAAAAATGCCCGATAATATTTCATTATTTATTCCACAGATGGAGTTAGGCTATTGGTTTTTGGTTCTGCGGCAGGTTCAGAAATTGCAGGTTCTTCGGTTGCTGTGGTATTTTTATTGTTTTCATTACTATCAGTAGTCCCATTATCAGCCGCGTCTTTTTGTTTATCTACTCCGCCGCCACTAAAAACGAACTTCCCAATCAATTGTTCCAAGCTAACCGAAGATTGGGTGATGGAAATTAATCCCCCTTCGGGCAGCATATTTTCGTCTGCACCTGCTTCTAGGGCAACGAACTTGCTCCCCATTAATCCGTCCCCTAAGATTGTGGCTGAGCTGTCACTCGGCATTTGGATGTCATGTTTTACTAGTAATACTAATTTTGCGCGGTAAGTTTTAGGATCGACGCTTAAACCGTCAACCACTCCCACCTTTACTCCGCCCACGCGCACATCACTACCAGTTGCAATTCCAGTAACATCATCAAACACAGCATTTATACGATAACCATTTTTTACCGACTGTAACTGTCGGCCATTATAAGCCGTATATAAAAAACCCGCAGCAATAACTAGAACTACCGCACCCATTATAGTCTCAATAGAATTACGGCTCATTATTTAGGCTCCCATGCTTGATAATCTGAGGTGGATCGGCTGCGCAAGCCTGTGGCTTTTTCATGCCCTTCAGGGAAATAAGCTCCCTTAGTACCAGTTAAATTCGGCAAATGCTTTTTTTCCCAAAAATAGGGAGTGCGTGGATGGTCACTCGGCACCTCATCGCTAGTATAATGTATCCAAGCATGCCACAAGGCTGGAATTTTGCTGGGTTCCGCCTTGCCGTTATAAATCACCCAACGCTTTGCAGTTGTGTTTTTAGCGGGGCATTTTTGCACATAATAACAATTGCCAAAATCGTCCTTGCCGACTTTTTTACCTTTTAGAAAAGTATATAGCAATGTTCCTATTGTTGCGCTCATAGCAAAACCTCAAAATATATTTGTTGATTAGTTGATACTTAATATATCAAGTCTAATCAAGAGACAACTTGCGATATGTTTATCTTTAGGGTAGATTACTGGTCATCAAAAAATATGAGGAAATAATGTCAGCAGCAGAAATAGCGGCTTTGCCGTTTGAAAGTGCCCTAAAAGAATTAGAGCAAACCGTAAAACGCCTGGAAATTGGCGATATTCCTCTGGAAGAAGCAATTGACGCTTATACGCGTGGGACACAATTAAAACAACATTGCCAAAAAAAGCTTGAAGATGCCCGTTTGCAGGTGGAAAAGCTGGTTAAGGGCGAAAATGGGGCAATGGTTGCAGTGCCTTTTGAAGAGACTTAACCCCCTCTCCCTCTGGGAGAGGGAGGGGTGAGGGCAGCCTTCCCAAGTCTGGAGCTTAATATTTTTACTTTAATAATATAATATTTTCAATTTTTCCTATTGGGGAGTTCCCTCACCCCGACCCTCTCCCAGAGGGAGAGGGGGTAACTAACGAAACGGAGCATATCAGTGATTAATTTGCAAAAAGCTATGGCGGAAGTCGCCCACTCTCTTCATGAAAAAATGGATTCTTTATTGCCCCATCCCGAAGGAGAGATGTCGAGCGTAATTTCGTTTTCCAGCCGTAAATCCGACGTGCAGCGTTCGGCGTTGGGGGGCGAGGCGAAAGTTATGGAGGCGATGCGCTATTCGGCATTGTCGGGCGGCAAGCGCTTGCGTCCTTTCCTTACCGTATCTTGCGCTAATTTGTTTGGAGTAAGCCGTGAGGCTTCTTTATATACGGCGGCAGCTATTGAGTTCGTGCATACTTATTCCCTGATACATGACGATTTGCCCGCCATGGATAATGACGATATGCGCCGCGGCAAGCCCACTTGCCATATTAAATTTGGCGAAGCTGCGGCAATTCTGGCGGGAGATGGTTTGTTAACGCTTGCTTTTGAGCTATTATCTGATGCGGATGTACATTCAGATGCTGCGGTGCGTTGTGACCTTATTCGCGCATTGGCGCGGGCGGCGGGTTGTCGTGGCATGGTGGGCGGACAAATGCTGGATTTGGAATCCGAAAATAAAACTCTTAGTGTGGATGAGATTATTCGTTTGCAACGCTTAAAAACTGGCGAAATATTCGCAGTTTCTTGCGAAGTAGGGGCGATTTTGGGCAAGGCGCCTTTGGCATTGCGCAATGCTTTGCGCCGCTATGCTAATGATGTGGGTCTAGCCTTTCAGATTACCGATGATTTATTGGATGCCGAAGGAACACGAGAAGAAGCAGGCAAAGCCGTTCGTAAAGATAAAACCGCAGGCAAGGCTACTTTAGTAGAGTCTTTGGGGGTTGAGCGTGCGAAAGAGCAAGCTAAAATATTAGCGCAACAGGCGATTGACCATTTAGCCCCGTTTGATGAACGGGCAGAGAATTTACGCAAATTAGCGGAATATGTAGTTTCACGCAAAAGTTAAGCGGTTTAATTGTAGCTGAATATAAAGAAGCACTATATAGGATTGCGACTGCAAGCCCACCGCTAATCTTATTTCAAAGAAAGGTGGCGGGGTGAAAATAAAGAAGAAACACTATACAAAAAACAACACAGGGTAATTTCACCAATCGTTAATTTTGACATTTTTTTACTAAAATATCTTTTGTCATACCGCCGCAGGGCGGTATCCATGCCTATCAACTAGCATCTTAGCCAATGGTTTGGCATGGATGCCGCTCTACAGCGGCATGACAATGGAGGGTTTTATTGCAAAAAGACAAAATTAACGATTGGTGAAATTGCCCTGAAAAACAACAAGGAATAAAATGTCTTCTAAGCTGCAACCAGCCAAGTTACAACCAATACGCGGTACGCATGATATATTTGGTGAGGAAATTCGTCAGCATAATCATATTATAAATACTGCGCGTCGGGTAAGTGAATATGCAGGTTATTCAGAGGCGAGCCCTCCTATTTTTGAGTTTAGCGAAATTTTCCACCGCACGTTGGGAGAAACTTCCGATGTGGTGAGTAAAGAAACTTATAGTTTTGTGGATAGAGGCGGTGATTCTATTACTCTGCGCCCAGAATTTACGGCGAGTATTGTCCGTTTATTTATATCTAACGGGCTCACCCAATCGTTGCCCTTTAAAGCATTTTACGCTGGACCTGCTTTTCGTTATGAGCGTCCTCAAAAGGGGCGTTTGCGGCAATTTCATCAAGTGGGGGTGGAATGGTTGGGAGCGGATTCTGCGCTTGCTGATGTGGAAAGCATTGCTTGTGCCGCACAGTTTTTGGATGAATTAGGGTTATTAGCGCATAGCAAGTTAGAGATAAATACGCTGGGCGATAGCCAAAGCCGCGAACAATATCGCCGCAAATTAGTCGAATATCTGCAAGAACATAAAAATAACCTCTCCGAAGAGAGTAAAATGCGCTTAGAGCGCAATCCTTTGCGCATATTAGACTCCAAACAGGAGCAGGATAAAAAAATCATTGAAAACGCTCCCAATATGCAAGACAGCTTTACTGATATAGCAAAAAATTGGTTTGCCAAACTACAAGAAGGGCTTGAAAAGGCTAAAATTTCCTATATGGTGTCGCCGCGTTTGGTGCGGGGATTGGATTATTATACCCATACTGTTTTTGAATTTACTACCGAGAAACTCGGCAGCCAAAGCACTATTTTAGCTGGTGGACGCTATGACGGGCTGGTCGCCCTCATGGGTGGACCCGAAATTTCAGGAATAGGCTGGGCAGCTGGGGTAGAGCGTTTAAGTCTGCTAATTAATGAAATTGGCGGCAAAACAGCGGAAGTTAAAAAACCCATCGCCGCCATTGCCTTGCTAGAAGCCGCAGATTTACCCTTGCTGGAAATTGTCTGCGCCTTACGCCGCCAAGGAATTGTGGTGGAAACCATTGCCAGCCGCAATGTTGGCAAGGCTTTGAAAAAAGCTGATAAAATGGGGGTAGAGCAAGTATTGCTGCTAGGAGAAGATGAATTAAGTAATCAAACCATTACGGTGAAAAATTTGTTAAGCGGAATACAGGAAAATATTGAGGTAAAACAATTGTTGACCCAAGGTTTGTAAAGACCAGCAACTATATCCATCGTCATTTCCGCGCAGGCGGGAATGACGATGGATATATAAAAGATAAAAACAACCAAAGAAAAACTATAGAAAATCAATTAGAAAATGGCATTTCAAGATAAATTAGATATATTAATCAAACGACACGATGAGTTAAACGACTTAATGTCCAAACCAGAAACTTTGGGCGGCGGTGAGTATGCGCGGCTTTCTCGCGAGTTTTCCGATTTGAAACCGATTGTGGAAACCATTTTGTCCCTGCGCCAAACCGAGCAGGAATTAAGCGAAACCGATGCACTAATTAATGACCCCGATTGTGACGCGGAAATGAAAGCCTTAGCGCGAGAAGAAAAAGCGCAGTTAGAACGGGTTATCCCCCAATTAGAGCGCGAAGTTTCCATCGCCTTGCTCCCCAAAGACGAAGCAGATGCCAAAAACGCTATTTTAGAAGTCCGCGCGGGTACGGGCGGTGACGAAGCCGCCTTATTCGCCATGGAACTTTTCCGTATGTATCAACGCTTTTCCGATTGTATGGGTTGGAAATTCGAAGTTATGGAATTATCCGAATCAGGACTGGGCGGATTAAAAGAAGGCACAGCAACCATTACGGGGCGCAACGTATTTTCTAAGTTAAAATTTGAATCAGGCGTGCACCGCGTCCAACGGGTGCCAGTTACCGAAACGGGGGGGCGTATTCATACTTCGGCGGCTACGGTTGCCGTACTTCCCGAAGCGGAAGATGTGGACATCGACATCCAAGAAAAAGATTTACGCATTGACGTTTTCCGCGCCAGTGGCCCCGGAGGACAATCAGTAAACACCACTGATAGTGCGGTGCGCATCGTGCATTTACCTACGGGTGTAACCGTACAACAACAAGATGAAAAATCGCAGCATAAGAACAAAGAAAAAGCGATGAAGATTTTGCGTGCGCGTTTATATGACCGCGAACGCGCCATCAGAGATGCGGAGCGCTCCGCTGACCGTAAAGGACAAGTGGGCAGTGGTGACCGCTCCGAGCGCATCAGAACCTATAATTTTCCGCAAGGACGAGTGACCGACCATAGAATTAACTTAACTTTATACAAAATTGATGATATTATGGCTGGAAATGGATTAAAAGAAATGGTAGATGCATTGGTGTCGGAAGACGAAGCGCATCGCTTGGCAGATTTGGCTCAGCACTAGGTTTTATTACTAGGATGAGTACAATCAACGAATTATTATATTTCGGGCAAAAAAATTTACTAGAAATTAACTTGGAATCAGCTATACTGGAGGCTCGGTTGCTTTTGCAACATGCTTTGCAGATGGATAATACGGCACTTTTATTAAATGCAGAAATGCAAGTGCCTGCCCCGCAAACAAAAAATTATGAGGAATTAATAGCAAGACGAATATTGCGTGAGCCCGTAGCGAAAATTATCGGCAAAAAAGCTTTTTGGAAGCATGATTTTATAACTACCAAAAACACCTTAGACCCACGCCCAGATACAGAAACGCTCATCGAATCTGTATTGGAGCAGCGCCCCAACCGCCAGAAAAAAATAAATATTCTGGAGTTAGGCGTAGGTACAGGATGCATATTATTATCGCTGCTAGACGAATATGACAACGCAACTGGAATTGGCGTAGATATATCCGCAGAGGCGCTAGCAATAGCACAAAAAAATGCAGAAAATTTGCACTTAAATGCACGCATAAAATTTATACAAAGCAATTGGACGGAAAAACTAACTACAGAAAATAATACAGAAAATAATACAGAAAATAATACAGAAAATTTTGATATTATCGTCAGCAACCCACCTTATATTCCAAGTGGAGATATTCTGGGTTTGGCAACAGAAGTGGCAGAATATGATCCACTTCTCGCGCTGGCAGGGGGAACAGATGGGCTAGATGCCTACCGCACCCTCATTCCACAGGCGGTAAAACACTTAAAGCAAGGCGGATTGCTGGCTTTAGAAATAGGACAAGGACAGGAACAGTCGGTGGCAGCATTAGGCGGGGAATCTGGTTTAGATTTACTAGAACAACGCCAAGATTTAAGCGGTATTATCCGCACATTAACATTCGAACTTAAATAAAATTGAGCTTAAAGAAATTTGAAGGAATAAATATGAATAACATCCGCAGAAGACCTCAATATCAAGGTATGCGTACTAATAATAACCAAAATAACAATAATCAGAACCGCAATAATAGCGGTCGCAATAATCAAAACCGGAATAACAATAACGGACGACAAAATAATAGCACGCGTCATGATGGCGAAGAATCCGTATCTCCATGGTTACGTAAACACGCGCAAACTAACCGCGAAAAATACACCAATATGGGGCGTGATGCCCAACTAAGTGGCGATAGAGTTTTAGCTGAATATTACTATCAACATGCTGACCATTATCAGCGCATTTTAGACCTGGCTGCCAAACAATATTCTGATAATAATAACGGCGAACAACAACCAATGGATAATCAATCTGTTGATGCGCAAAATGAGGGTGGCAACGCGGAAGAAAATTCTAACCAAAACCAAAATTCCCATCAGAATCAGGGGCAAAATCAGGGGCAAAATCAGGGGCAAAATCAGCATAATAACCAACAACAACCGCGCCAACATAATCATCGTCAACAACGCAATTTTCAGCCGCGCCAACATAATAACCAGCGCTTCCAAAATGCAGAAAATAATGCCGGAACGGAAAATTCTTCTGGTGCAGAACAACCAGTAAACCACGAAAATACACAACCACAAATGCGTAATCCGCAACCTGAAAATGTTGCGCCAATCGTCCAGCATTTTGAGGCCCCAACCCCAGCAGAAATGCCCGTACTTGAACCGCGCGCATCTGGCAATTTGCCTCGCACTCCGCGCATCAACCGCAGCAACATTACTGATAACAGCGAAGCACAAAGTGATGGCGCAAAATTAGAAGCGGTATTGCCAGCACCAAAACGCAATTATGTACGCCGCCGCCCGTTATCTCCTGTGGAAGCTGGAGATAACGTAGGGGAATCTTCAGCGCAACCAGTTGTTAATGAATAGTAAGTTGCAAATTATTGCCAAAAACTATTGTTAGCAAAATAAAATGTTTTTATATTTAACTCTCGGTTGTCATCCCCGCCTTGTGCGGGGATCTCAGGACATAAGAAAAGACCCAATTTGTAGCCCGAGTTCCCCCGCCCATCTTTTTAAAACAAAGGTTGGGCGAGGATGACAAGTTATATTATTACTAGCTTAATGCCCCTTGCTCACAACACACAAACATTCACATGAATCTCGGCATCTACATCCATTGGCCATTTTGCAAATCAAAATGCCCCTATTGTGATTTCAACAGCCATGTACGCGCAAGCGTGGACGAGCAACGCTTCGCCCAAGCCTATTTGCGTGAGCTGGAATATATGGCAAGTTTAGCAGCAAAAAATGCGCGAGTAGTCAGTGTGTTTTTTGGTGGCGGAACCCCCTCACTCATGCCCCCGAGTTTGGTAGAAAAATTACTGCAAAAAATCGCTGACCTGTGGAACATCTCCGACCAGTTAGAAGTAACGCTAGAAGCCAACCCCACCTCCAGCGAAGCGGCGAATTTTCAAGCTTTCCGCAATGCTGGCGTCAACCGTTTATCGCTGGGAATTCAGTCGTTAGACGAAAACGCCTTACGTTTTTTGGGGCGCGAACATTCCGCACGAGAAGCCATAAATGCCATCCAACTCGCCCAAAAAATCTTCCCCCGTTATTCGTTTGACCTCATCTACGCCCGTCCCGAACAAACTTTATCCGATTGGCAGACGGAACTAAAAGCCGCCCTAAACTATGTCGATGAGCATTTTTCCCTCTATCAACTCACCATCGAAAACGGTACCGGCTTCGCCAAAGATTACGCAAAAGGAATCTTCACCCTCCCTGAAGAAGACATAGCGATAGACCTTTATAACGCCACGAGTGAATTATTAGCCAATAAAGGCTTATACGCTTACGAAATCTCCAATTACGCTAAACCAAGCGCGCAGTGTCGTCACAACCTTCTTTATTGGCGCGGCGAAGCCTATATCGGCATCGGTGCAGGCGCACATGGTCGATTATGCGATGCACAAAACGAATGGAGGGCAACCAACACCCAAAAAACTCCCGAACGCTGGCTAGAACAAGTAGAGCGCTTAGGGCATGGATTAGAAGATAATATCCTATTAGACGCAAAAGAACGCGCCGAAGAACGCCTGATAATGGGGCTACGCCTACAAGAAGGCGTAGATAAAGCAGCAGTAGCAGAAATAATAAACCAGTCAGGAAAAGAATTATTATTACGTGAGGGATTATTGCGCGAAACGGCAGACAAATATCAATTAACTGACAAAAGCTGGTTATTGTTGGATGGGGTGATACGGACTTTAGTGAGCTAAATACGCAGCGGATACCGTAAACATTAAGTTCAAAAGCACATTATTTTTTATCGAGAGATAGATTCAAGTTTAATTGAAATTGTCCGTATTTTTCATGAATGTATGGATATAGAAGACCATTTTTAAAATATACTCAGTCGCCCCACCTTTTCTAAAAAGATATGGGGCTAACGCCACCCACTTTTTTTAAATAAGATTGGCGGCGGGGTTGCTTACGTCAAACCTATCTATATAGTGCTTCTTATTTGGTATGATTTTAAAGGGGAAGCACTATACTTTAAAATTTCCAATTAAAGCTAAACCACTACCTAATGAACGTAATTTTGATTTATCTCCAAAAATATATTCATCTTTTTCAAATGGATGTTTGATATTGTCTAATAAATTATGATGTATTTCATTGCTAAGTAGCGGATACCATACCATTATTTGTAGGTTTTTATCTTTTTGTAGTAGTGTGTTAATAAAATTGGCGGTTTGTTCATATTCGCTTTTTATTTCATAGCTGGGGTCGATAAAGAGCAGATTAGTTTTATGTTTACTTAAATGTTTTAATATCTCACTAAATCCATCTTTTTTATAAATATCTACCTGTGGTTTTTTGGTCGAGAATAAAAAATTCTCTTCTAGGGCGGCATATTCTTTGGGGTGTAATTCGCATAAATGTATTTCGTCTTGTTCACCTAATAAGGCGGCGGCAATGAAGGCGGAACCGGGATAAAAATCCTCCCCATAATGCCTGCGAATATCTTGGATTATTTTTTTTAAAATATGGGTTTCGTTAATATTTTCTAGTTCGTTTTTTGCCTCTTGTGCCTCACCCGTTTTTAGGGCTTCGGGGGCGAGTAGATTATATAATCCGCGTCCTGCATGGGTTTCCAGATAACATATTTTGCCTGTTTGGGTTGCATTTTGCAGCCATTTAGCCAAGCATTTATGTTTATGAATATCAGCAAAATTGGCGGCGTGGTAGATATGTTGATAGGATAACATTCAGCAAGCCTTATAATAATTTCTGTTTTTGTGCTTCAAATTCTTCTTGGGTTAGATGCCCAGAATCGTACAATTTCGCTAATCTTTCTAACTGCGAAGCTAAATCGGTTCCAGGTTTGCCTATGGTTTCTTGAAAATTCAGGCGGCGGAAATCGTCGATGGCTTGGCGGGTGGTTTTTATAAATGGGTCAATCGTGCTGGCAAGTACCAGATTCATGCTCATTGGCGCGGCACCATCCCACACGCGTAATCCGCCAAAGAATAGCCCGTAGTTACCATCAATGGATTGAATTCTATCAAGCGCCATTTGCCATTGGCGCAAGCCAAAGATCATCCCTTTATCTAAAAACAACATGCGGCGATTGGTGCAAATAGCCAATACCGTATGACTATTAGAAAAGCCCGAAGTCAGCGCAAGGATTTTTTCCCCAGCAATTAAAATTTCGGGTAGATGTTTTATTTCTTTTTTGGTCCAGAAAATATATTTATTCTCTAGTTGGTTAATCTGTTGCCATACTTCATTAATATCAGTCATTTTGTGCTCCGTCATAATCATGTAAGGGGTTGGACAAAATATAGTACACCGAAGAATGGAACTCGCGACGATAAAGTACTGCTACTACTAAGCTAGTTGCAATAAAAAAGCACCAACCATTAATGAACCACGCCAATGCCGCCACCCCATAATAATAAGCACGCATTCCGAGGTTGAAATGTCTTGCCGCATCATTCATCAAATGCCAGCCGCGTTGTATCCATAATT
This sequence comes from Alphaproteobacteria bacterium UBA6149, assembly GCA_002423155.1. Classification (GTDB taxonomy): domain Bacteria; phylum Pseudomonadota; class Alphaproteobacteria; order Rickettsiales; family UBA998; genus UBA6149. The sequence goes on along the minus strand of DIUV01000047.1, from coordinate 28,534 downwards.
CATGGGTATCTAATTGCTCATTATGGGCAGGTGCGGCGCCGACAAATACGCAGACATAATTATATAGCCGTAAAGACCAGGTGAATTTAAAAAAAGTATGGATAAACACTACTACCAATAAAAATATTTTTATTTCCCATAAAAAAGGTGGAACCGCATCGGCAAAGGGTAGTTTGCTTACGGTTTCAATGATTTTGTCGCGTACTCCCAAAGTAGATGCCATTCCCAGCGCAAGCAAAATACTGGTACTAGCAAAGAAAGAAATATTGCGCATCACATTAGAAATCGCCGTCATATCTAATACGCGATTATCGCGTTTCATTAGTTGGCGCATCCATAATAGGCGATGATCATTTACTAAGGAAAATAATATCCGCCGTCTTTTTTTGCGCCCAGAAGTGAAGATGCCATAGCCTAACCAAGTGAATAAGAACCAGAATAAGGCAAAAATATCTATGGTGGGGATGGGCTGGTTTTGGATTATAAAATGTTCATTCATTCTGTTATCCCCAATAATTCTTTGGTTGCCTGAGTAACATTTGCTTGGCGCATTAAAGATTCTCCAACCAAAAAACAATTAACCCCAATTTTTTGCATCCGCAAAATATCTACATTACTATAAATGCCACTTTCGCACACTATTAATATGTCATCAGGTATCTTGGGCACGAGTTTTTCAGTGGTTTCCAAAGATATAGCAAAAGTTTTTAGATTGCGATTATTGATGCCTAATAATTGGGGATGTAGATATTCTAAGGCGTTATTTAATTCTGCCTCGTCATGTATTTCTACCAGCACATCCATGCCCAACTCTTTTGCAGTTTGTGCAAATTCCTGCGCCTGCTTTATTTCTAGCGCTGCCATGATGATTAAAATGGCATCTGCTCCTAATGCGCGAGATTCAATTATCTGGTAATTATCGACCATAAAATCTTTGCGCAAACAAGGTAAGCGGGTTGCTTGCTTTACGGCGGATAAATATTCATCCGCGCCTTGGAAGTAAGGCACATCCGTTAGGATGGAAAGACAAGTAGCTCCGCCAGCTTCGTAGTTTTGCGCTAATATAGTCGGATTAAAATCTGCGCGAATAATTCCTTTGCTGGGGGATGCTTTTTTTATTTCAGCAATCAAGCCAATTTGGTTTAGGGGGGCAATTTGGTTTAGGGGGGCAATTTGGTTTAGGGGGGCAATTTGATTTATGGGCGAGGTGACGCGCTTTTGCAGATTCGCCAAAAACCCACTCATATCATCATGTGGAATTGCTTGTTGTTTTATCTGCTCTATCAATAAATTTTCAGATATTTTTGCCTTTTGTGCTGCCACATGTAATAATTTATCTGCACAAATTTTGTCTAATATATTCATAAACTACCATCGCTTATCATGGTGAGCTGTGCGAGTGTGTGTCGTGCTTTGCCGCTATCTAGCATATCTTCCGCCATTTTTATGCCGGTGGTCATATCTTCCACTTTGCCGCCGACAATTAATGCGGCTGCGGCATTGAGTAAAACAATGTCTCGATAAGCATTTTTTTCGCCAGCTAGTAGTTTTCCCAATGCTTCGGCATTATATTCCGCGTCTTGACCACGCAAATCTTCGTCTTGTGCGCGTTTGATGCCAAATTCTTCAGGAGTGATAATAAACTCATGAATTTCGCCGTTTTTTAATTCCGCAATATAAGTTTCTGCTGTGGTCGTTATTTCATCCATCCCGTCCCCGCCATGCACAATCCATGCATGTTCACTGCCCAAATTCTGCAAAACTTGTGCCAGCGGAACTAACCATTCTTTGCCATAAACCCCCAATATTTGCCGTTTAACTTGCGCAGGGTTCGCTAAGGGTCCAAGTAAATTAAACACTGTGCGTAGCCCTAACTCTAAGCGTACGGGGGCAATATGGCGCATGGCAGCGTGATAATGGGGCGCCATCAAAAAACAGATGTTACATTCTGCCAAGGCGCGTTGTGAAGTTGCCATATCCGCAGTTATTTGCACGCCCAAAGCCTGCAAAACATCGGCAGAGCCTGAAGCGGAAGAGACCGAGCGATTGCCATGCTTGGCAACTTTTACGCCTGCAGCAGCGGTAACAATAGCAGCAGCGGTGGAAATATTTAACGTGCGGCGCATATCGCCCCCAGTTCCGCAAGTGTCAATTGTGCCGCTTGGTGCGGTGAAGCTCAAAGATTTATGGCGTAGCACTTGTGCACCTGCGGTTATTTCCTGCACGGTTTCACCTTTTTGGCGTAATCCCATCAAAAAGGCGCCCATTTGTGCAGGAGTGGCACCACCATTCATGATGATTTGAAAGGCATGTTCTGCCATGTTTTGTGATAAATCCCGACCAAATGCCAGTTCAGTCAGGATGTTTTGAATTTCGTTCGCGCCCATTGGAGTTGAATCCCAATCTTATAGTTATAGTATTTTTAAAAAATTGCCCAATAATTGATGCCCATGCTCGGTTGCAATACTTTCGGGGTGGAATTGTACGCCATGGATGGCATATTCCTTATGTTGTAAGCCCATAATCAGCCCATCTTTTGTCCATGCAGTGATTTCTAAGCAATCGGGCAGATTATCGCGCTCTACCACTAAAGAATGATAGCGAGTGGCGGTGAAGGGGGAGGGTAGCCCTGCAAAGACCCCTTTATTATCGTTATATATCAAACTGGTTTTGCCATGCAAAGGCGCCGTGCGGCTAACTTTTCCGCCAAAAACCTCACCAATTGCCTGATGTCCTAAACATACGCCAAAAATAGGAATTTTACCGCCAATTTCTCGAATGATTTGCGGACAAATACCCGCATCTTTCGGTTCCCCCGGTCCGGGAGAGATGACGATTCCATCTGGTTTTTGGCTTAATATTTCCGCGATGTTGGTTGCATCGTTACGTACCACCTCTACTTCTGCCCCTAATTCGGCAAAATAATGCACCAAATTGTAGGTAAAACTATCATAATTATCAATCAGTAGTATTTTCACAGCAATCTTTCCCTTTTTATAGCCGCTTTATTATATAAAATTGTTTATTGTTTGTCGTTATGATAAGTAGTAATTAAGCCATAAATTATTAGATTTCTTATAGGAATAGTTCATGTTGTTGGGTCGTCCTGGGTTTTTTTTGCTATTAATCTCTAGTTTGGGCGGTTGTTACGGCAATAGTCCTGCTCCTGCGGATTATAAAGGTTCTCAATATTACGGAAAAAATTCTTTCTATGCGAGCGAGCCCTATATTGATGATAATATGGAGTTGCCGAAATATTCGGACGATAATCGGGCGACGCTACCTGCGGATACGCAAAAGCATTTTATTTCTAAAACGCATGAATATAATGTAGCGGCGGAAACTCCGAGTGTGGTTAGTAGTGATTTGCCGCCTCCATCTAATATTGAGCCGCCTACTTCTATTCAATCTCAAAATAATGTTAGTAGCGGCGATTTACCCGCTCCAGAGCCCAGCAAATTTGTAGCTCCACCTCCAGTAAAGGTAGAAGCGAGCAAAAAAACTGAAGTCTCTGCTCCGTCTTCTAATGTCGAGAAAGAAGAAACTAAAAATACTGCACCACTAGAGCCAGCCCCACTAGAGCCAGCTATAGGGGAAAATTTAAATGAAGAGGTAACTTCCAGTAGTGAAGATGCGCCCATGCAGCAAGAAACCCCACAATTCTTATGGCCAATTAATGGCAAAGTAATTTCCGCCTTTGGAGAAGAAATAGGTGGTGCTGCTAATGATGGAATTAATATCGCCGCTCAAAAAGGAGCGCCCGTGCGGGCGGCGGCAGATGGAACCGTGGTGTATGCGAGTGAGAAATTGCGTGATTTTGGCAAAATGGTCATAATCAATCATGCGGATGGATGGATTTCTGCTTATGCGCATCTGGGGGAAATGGTGGTAAAAAAAGGCGATAATATTGTGCGGGGGCAATTGGTTGCTTTCGTAGGAAAAACAGGAAAAATTGACAAGCCACAATTGCATTTCTCCTTACGCCATAACAAACGCGCTCAAGATCCGCAGCCGTTATTGCATGAAAATTAAAAGGTTAAGTTTTAGTGGTGTTTTTTACTCTACACGACAGCACTATTAACAACCACCATCGCATTGAATAAAAATGATTTTTTGCAAAAGCCCATCCGTTGTCATACCTATGCAGGGCGGTATCCATGCCTATCAATTAGCTTATGAGCCAATGGTTTGACATGGATACCGCCCTGCATAGGTATGACAACGGATGGATCCCCCATATCATTTGCTGTTATATAATGTAAAATCATGTTGTTAATAGTACTGTCGTGTAGCTTGGGGGTTTTTCCTAGCTAGCTCGCGTACCTGTTCTAATTGTTCGGCGGTATCTACCGATAGTGGGAGCGTGTTTACGCGTACTACTTCTATGTGCATATTATTTTCTAAAGCGCGTAATTGTTCTAATTTTTCGCGTAGTTCTAAGCGGCTGGGGGGTAGGTTTATAAAGCGGGCTAATATATCCGTGCGGTAGGCGTAAATGCCAATATGATGGTATAATTCAGTGTGTTCTGTGCTGGCGTGGTCATGCCAAGGGGCGCTTGCTCTGGTGAAATAAAGAGCTTTTCCTGTGCTTTGGGTTTTATCCCATGCGACGATTGGTTTTACTACCGCAGGATTTATTTTGTCCGCTTGGTTATCAATCAGGGTTGCCAGTGTGGCAATATCCACGGATTTATCAGCTAAAGGAGCAAGAACTGCGGAAATTATAGACGGGTCTAATAAGGGCATATCGCCTTGTACATTGATAATCGCGTTATATTTTCTCTCTTTGTCATAAATTTGCCACGCTTCATAAATCCGATCCGAACCTGAAGGATGATTCGGGTTAGTAAGTACGGCATTTCCCCCGTTTTGTTTAATTAATTCAACTATTTCTTCTGAATCTGTGGCAACGAGAACGGGGGCAATATTGGCTTTTATCGCTTGTTGCCAAACGCGCACAATCATCGGCACTCCCATAATATCTGCCAATGGCTTATTGGGTAAGCGCGTAGAGCCCAGACGGGCAGGGATTATAATCAATGGTTGCAAGCTAATGTTCATAGTATTATATCTTTGTGGTGAATTTAACTGATTAATTTATAGACTTTGGAGTGTATCGTGTCATTAGAATTAAATAAATTGGCAGCTGCCGTTTTGGTTTCTGGATTAATTGCTGTAGTAGTAGGAAAAACTGCGGATGCGCTTTATAAAGTAGATGAGCAGCCAGCTAAACGCGGATTCCAGATTGCTGCCGCCGAAATAGATAGTGGTGCAGGGGTTGCTGCTGCCGAAGAAAAACCGGTAGATATTAAGCCATTATTGGCAACTGCGGACGCCAAAACAGGTGAAGGCTTAGTAAAAGCCTGTGCTGCTTGCCATGATTTTACTAATGGTGGGGCAAATAAGGTGGGTCCCGCTTTGTGGGGTGTTGTTGGGCGTAAAATTGGCTCTCATGAAGGGTTTTCTTATTCAAAAGCAATGGCAGGCATGAAAGATAAAGCTTGGGATGTGCAATCTTTATCTGAATTCTTAACTAAGCCGACTAAATATGTACAAGGTACCAAAATGACTTTCTCAGGGGTAAAAAAACCTGAAGAGCGTGCCGCCATAATTGCTTATTTAAGTAGTTTGAAATAGGTTTTTCTCCGATTAGGAAGAGTACGATTGGAGCAAATATTGTGTGGAAAATAGGTTTATTAATATTTCTATTTTCCACTTCTTTTGCGGTTGCCGCGCCTAGTCATGTACTTACTTTGTTTGGTAAGCCTAAATATTCCAAAGATTTTAAGCATTTTGCCTATGTAAATCCTGAGGCCCCCAAAGGGGGGAGTGTGCGCTTAGCTTCGGTTGCTCCTTTTGATAGTTTGAACCCGTTTATTATAAAAGGCACGCCTGCGGATGGCTTGAGTAATTATGTTTTTGAATCATTATTGGTGGGCTCATTAGATGAGCCGCAATCTTATTATGGCTTATTGGCGGATTCGGTAGATATTGCTAAAGATAAATCCTCGGCAATTTTCACCATAAACCCAAAAGCGCGTTGGCATGATGGTGAAAAAGTTACGCCTGAGGATGTGGTTTTTTCGCTCAATATCCTAAAAGAAAAAGGCGCTCCCCAATATCAATTATTATTTCAGCCGATTAGTGCAGCGATTATACCGAATAAAAATGCGGTAATTTTTCATTTTGCCGAGGCAAATAATCGCGATTTGCCCTTTTTGGCGGCATCTATGCCGGTTCTTTCCAAAAAATATTATAGTAAACATGCTTTTGAAAAAACTTCACTAGAGCCGCCTATGGGCAGTGGACCTTATCAAATTAGTAAAGTAGAGGCAGGACGGTTTATTGTTTATAAAAAGGTAGAAAAATATTGGGGAAAAGATTTGCCGGTGCGTGTAGGGCAATTTAATTTCTCCGATATTCGTTTTGATGTTTACCGCGACGAAACCGTTTCTTTAGAGGCATTAAAGGCTCATGCTTATGATTTCCGCGAGGAATATATCGCACGTAATTGGGCAACCGCTTATGATACTCCTGCTTTGGCAAAAGGCGAATTAATCAAAAAACTTATTCCCAATAAAATTCCTAGTGGTATTCAGGGGTTTATTTTTAACCTGCGTCGCCCACAATTTGCGGATCGGCGTGTCCGTGAGGCTATAGGATTATGTTTTGATTTTGAATGGATGAACCGTGCATTATTTTATGATGCTTATAAGCGCAGCAAAAGCCTGTTTCAAAATTCTGATTTCGCCGCACGTAGTTTACCCAGTGCCGCGGAGTTGCAGCTTTTAGAACCTTATCGCAAAATTCTTCCCCCAGAAGTTTTTAATGAAATATACGATACTCCGCATACTGATGGCAGTGGGAATGTGCGAGAAAATTTACTCAAAGCACAGCAATTATTAAATGATGCTGGCTGGAGAGTAAAAGATGGCATACGCGTAAATGCTGCGGGGGAGCCCTTAAAGATAGAGTTTTTAATGAGTCAGGCAACCTTGCAGCGCATGGTTTTGCCTATCTTGAAGAACTTAAAACGCCTTGGTATTCAAGGCAGCTTTCGTCTGATTGATGAAGCGCAATATCAAAAACGTATGGAAAGAAAAGATTTTGATATAACTAGTGTTTGGTGGAATCTAGGTCTGCAATTCCCTGGAGCCGAACAAGCCGCTTTTTGGTATTCTAAACAAGCAGATGTGCGCGGCAGCAGTAATTATTCAGGGCTCAATAACCCTGCGGTGGATGCTATTTTAAGCAAACTTAGTCAGGCAAAAAATATTGCGGAATTAAAAACCTCTGCCCATGCGCTAGATCGGGTAATTATGCATGAGCATATTATGATTCCGCAAATATATATTGGTGCATTCCGCTTTGCTTGGTGGGATATTTTTGGCATTCCAAGGCAGCGCCCAGATTATGCTTCCGGATTTGATAGTTGGTGGATTAAGTAAATTTTATTTGGAATGAATATAATATAAAAAAACCCCCAGAAGTTTTCTTCTGGGGGTTTTTCAGCTTACAGCAGAAATAATTATTTCGCAGCTTCAGCAGGTGCAGCTGCAGGAGCAGCAGCGTCAGCAGCAGGAGTAGCGGCAGCAGGAGCAGCAGCTTCTTCTTTTTTAGCTTTTTTAGCTTTTTTGTGTTTTTTTGCTTTTTTCTCTGCTTTAGCTTCAGCTTTAGGAGCTTCAGCAGCCGCAGCAGGAGCAGCCGCTTCAGTAGTAGCAGCAGGAGCAGCAGCTTCATCAGCAGCGAAAGCAGGAGCAGCGAAAACAGCAGACAAGATAGCAACAGAAAGTAGCTTTTTCATAAATATATCTCTCAAATTAATAATAAAATTTAGGTTCGTTTTATCCCGGAGAGCGAGGGTCGAACCCAAACCACCACACTTCCTATATCGCCTCTACGCCTTTTTTTGTAACTGTACAATAGATTTTTTTATCTTAGTGCATTTTGTTGGTATAAAGTTCAGTGGTTGCAAAAAATCATTGCTTCGGGTAGTTTAAAAAATTAAAGAACAACAAACAATTTTATTTATATATAACAGCATGTTTAATTATGTAGAGCGCAAGCTGTCTTGGGCGTATTTGCGTTCTAAGCGCAAAGAAGGTTTTGTTTCGGTAATCGCATTTTTTTCGGTCTGCGGCATTATGTTGGGGGTGGCGACGCTTATTTTAGTCACTTCTTTGATGAATGGTATTCGCGAGGAAATGCTCTCTAATTTTATTGGGGTGGATGGGCATATAACTATTTATCCGCAGGGCAAGGTAATTGATAACACCCAAAGCCTGATGCAAACCATTAAGAATGTGGCAGGAGTTAATAAAGTTGCTGAGCGGATTGAAGGGCAGGTGATGGCAAGCAATAGCGGCAAAGCTTTGGGCGCACAAATTATTGGTTTCCATGCGGAAGATCTTGCTGCCAAGCCCAAGCTTTCTGAAGCTATAAGTGCTGGGGGTATGCCTGCTTTTGCGCAAAATACGGGGATTATTCTGGGTGAACGTTTGGCGCAGAATCTTGGGGTTAAGGTGGGCGGTGCGGTCACTTTAATTTCTCCGCAAGGAAGGGCGACTTTTGCGGGTATGGTTCCGCGGATTAAGAATTATAATGTGATTGGCACTTTCAAATTAGGTATGCACATGCTGGATAGTTCGCTTATCCTGATGCCCTATGCCGATGCGCAGACCTATTTCGGGATTGCCCCTATTGAGGGTGGCGCTGCCAGTGGTTTGGAAATTGTCTTGCAGAATATGGAGTCTGCCCCACAAATTGCCGAGCAAATTAATCAACTAACTAATGGGCAATATCGGGTTTATGATTGGAAGCGCGGCAATCAGTCGATTTTTACGGCGTTGAAAATCCAGCGGGATGTGATGGTGGTGATTTTAGCGCTGATTGTGATTGTCGCCGCCTTTAACATTATTTCCAGCTTGATTATGTTAGTGCAGGATAAGGCGGCAGATATTGCTATTTTACGCACTATGGGGGCGAGTCGGGGCATGATTTTGCGCATTTTTATGCTTGCTGGAATGGGACTCGGTGCGGCAGGAACTTTTATGGGGCTGGGGCTGGGAATTTTAGCTGCTCGCTATATTGATAATATTCGTCATGGTCTGGAAGTTTTACTGGGTCAGCAAATTCTGGTGGGGGATGTGTATTTTCTCTCCAGCCTGCCTACGCGCACTGATCCGTCGGAAGTGTTGGCAGTGGTGGCATTATCTTTAAGTATTTCTTTCTTTGCGACTTTGTATCCTGCGTGGAAAGCGGCATCGCGTCAACCAGGGGAGGCGCTACGTTATGAATAATCTGGTATTAGAATTAAAAAATATTGGGCAGACCTATAAGCAGGGGGCGGATAAACTGGTAGTTTTAGACGATGCTAATCTGGCTATAAAAAATTCAGAAATGGTTGCCCTGATTGGGCCGAGCGGCAGTGGAAAAAGCACGCTTTTGCAAATTGCCGGGTTGTTAAATAATCCCCAATCGGGGCGGGTAAATTTTTTAGGCAAAGATTGCAGCAAGCTTAAAGAACATGAACGCACTTTATTGCGCCGTTCCAGTATTGGCTTTGTTTATCAAGTGCATCACTTGTTGCCTGAGTTTTCGGCGCTGGAAAATGTGATGATGCCGCAATTAATTGCCGGGAAATCGCGCATGTTGGCTGCCAAAAAAGCATCGGAGTTGTTGGAGCTAATGGGGCTGGGCAAGCGCTCCAGCCACCGCCCAAGCGAATTATCGGGCGGCGAGCAGCAGCGCGTTGCCATCGCGCGTGCCCTTGCTAACGAACCAGCTTTAATATTAGCCGACGAACCTACGGGCAATCTTGATCCTCACACAGGAGAGCAGGTTTTTGTAGCGTTGCGGGAAATATTAAAAAAACAAAATACAGCAGCTTTGATAGCTACCCATAATTTGGAACTAGCTGCACGCATGGATAGATGTTTGCAAATGTGCGATGGAAAGCCTATAGAGAAGAATAAAAAATTGGAGTAACCATGAACCTGTTTCAGGAAATAAAAAATAAATTACAAATTATTCTTGCCGATAAATTGGCGGATAAGGGTTATAGCCCTGATTGGGCGGAGGCAATAACCATAGAGCCACCACGAGACGTCGCACATGGAGATATGGCTACTAATGCGGCAATGGTGTTGGCAAAGCGTGTGGGAATGAATCCGAGAGCGTTGGCAGAGTTGCTGTTGCCTGATTTATCTGCATTGCCAGAAGTTAGTGAAGTGAGCATTGCCGGTCCGGGGTTTATTAATCTACGTTTAGATAAGAAAATCTGGCAGGAACAAATAAAAACAATCTTAAACGAAGGCAATAGTTACGGAAATTCCACCATTGGCAAGCATCGCCCAGTGAATTTAGAATATGTTTCCGCTAATCCTACCGGGCCTATGCATATAGGACATGCACGCGGAGCAGTCGTGGGCGATGCTTTGGCGCGGCTGTTAATAAAAGCAGGATTTAACGTAACTAAGGAATATTATATCAATGATGCGGGGGCGCAGGTAGATGTTTTGGCGCGTTCTGCTCACTTGCGTTATCGCGAGGCGGCGGGTGAAAAAATTGAAATTCCCGCAGGATTATATCCCGGTGAATATCTAAAGCCCATTGGTGAAGGCTTGTTTGCGGAATATGAGCGGGATTTATTAAATTGCGATGAGTCCGAATGGTTGCCGGTGGTGCGTTCCTTTACTTTAGATGGGATGATGGTGTTAATTCGCTCGGATTTATTGGATTTAGGCATAGAGCATGATGTGTTCTTCTCGGAAAAATCCTTGCATGAAGATAATAAAATTGCGCAAACTTTAGAGCTTTTGCAGCAAAAGGGCTTGGTTTATCGGGGCGTGCTCGAACCACCTAAGGGTAAATTGCCAGATGATTGGGAAGCGCGTGAGCAATTATTATTCAAAACTTGCGACTTTGGCGATGATTGTGACCGCCCATTACAAAAATCTGATGGGAGCTACACTTATTTTGCGGCGGATGTTGCCTATACCGCGGATAAATTAGCCCGGGGATTTGACACTTTGGTGCTGGTGCTCGGCGCTGATCATGGCGGATATGTGAAGCGGATGGAAGCCGCAGTGGCGGCGCTTTCGGACGGTAAAGCAAAAATATCTATACAATTAGGGCAAATAGTAAAATTCTTGGAAAATGGTGTGCCTGCTAAAATGTCTAAACGTGCAGGAACTTTTACCACGGTGCGGGATGTTTTAGATGCAGTGGGAAAAGATGTTTTGCGTTTTATCATGCTCACTCGTAAGCCCGAACAAATGCTGGATTTTGATTTAGTGAAAGTTACGGAGAATTCTCGCGAGAATCCGGTATTTTACGTGCAATATGCTTATGCGCGTTGCCGATCCGTATTGCGTTTGGCACAAACTGAAGCTCCCGAGGCGCAGAGTGCAGAACTTTCTCCTGAAATCTTAGCCTGTTTAGATAAAGAACCAGAATTAGCACTAATTCGTGTACTTGCTGGTTGGCCGCGCTTGGTAGAATCGGCTGCCGAGGCTTTTGAGCCACATAGAGTAGCTTATTATCTGCATGAACTCGCATCTGCCTTGCATGGGTTTTGGAATTTAGGTAGTGATGATGTAGGCTTTCGTTTTATTCGTAAAGATGCTATGGAGGTTACTATTGCACGTTTGAATTTGGCACGCGCTGTTTGTGTGGTTATTGCCTCTGGTTTGAATGTGTTGGGTGTTGAGCCACTGGAAGAGTTACGATAATATACAAAATGTGAATAATGGGGGGATTTTATGAAAGATTATGACATGAAAAATAATGATTTCGACGCGCAAGAAGATTTAGAAGAAATTGAATATCCCCAAGATGGACTGCGTTGGATGTCGGTCGTCGTATTATTATTAGTAGTGTCAGGATTTCTTGCTTTAGCTTGGTATGCCTATCACAGTGAAGTTAGTTCTCCCAAATCAGATGCCGAAGTTCCCCTGATTGAAGCGGACAATAAATCCTTCAAAGAAAGACCTAAAGACCCAGGGGGGATGGAAATTCAACATCAGGATAAGTTAGTCTATGGTGCGGTTTCTAAAGATAGTGAAGCACAAAATTCTACGGTAGAACATCTATTGCCCGATGCAGAAGAAGCCAGCCTAGAGCCGCTTGAAGCAGCAAAACAGGTCGATATTAAAGATGGCAAAGAAAAAGAAGTGGCTGCCAAGATAGAAGAAGACCAAAAAACTAAAACCTGGGTAAAAGAGCAAGATAAAAGCAAAGCATTGGTAGTGGAAAATCCTGAAGCGGTGCAACCAGCAACGCCAGAGAAAACTGAACCAACAGAAGTAAAAGCAGTGAATGTGCAGGAAAAAGCTAGTGCCACTCCTGCCAATATAGTTCCTGATGTTGCTGCCAAACCCGCAGAAAAAGCGCCAGCACCAAAACAAGCGGCGACGGAGTGGAAAGCTGCTGATGCAGAGGTTAAAAAGACCGAAGCAGAAAAAGCTAAACCAGAGGCGAAGCCTGCGGCTAAAGCAGTAAAATATGGAAAAGCTGGGGTGGAAGATTTAATCGTTGCCCAAGCGGATAAATATAACAGCGAAAAATCAGCTAAACCAGCGCCCAAAGCGTTAGTGAAGCCCGTTAAATCACCAGCTAGTGGTGGTGCTTATATGGCACAAGTAGCGTCCCTGCGTTCGCATGCGGATGCTAATGCAACTTGGAAAACGCTACAAGCTAAATACGCTGCTTTACGGGGGATGAATTATAAAATTGATCCTACTAATATTGCGGGTAAAGGAACTTATTATCGTTTGCGCGTTACGGGTTTTTCCAATGCGGCGGCGGTATCTGGTTTCTGTCGGGAATTGCAGGTGAAGGGGCAGGCTTGTATGCCTGTTAAGTAAATATTTAATGGCAGATTAATAGCAGATTCTTTGTGTAATGACTAATTCAGCAATAATTTTTGGCTTTGAATCTACAAGGCTCAACCAGCGAGAAATTGACTTTTTTCGTGAGGTGCGCCCTGCTGGATATATTGTTTTTCAGCGTAATTGCCAAGACCCTCAGCAATTACGCCGCTTGACGGATGAATTGCGGGAGATAAATCAGCAAGAAGAATTGCTGATTCTAATTGACCAAGAAGGCGGTCGGGTTGCGCGATTGAAACCTCCGCATTGGCGGCATGCTCCTGCGGCAGGTGCTTTTGCCTGCATTGCCGAAACGGATAAAACCGCCGCGCGGAGATTAGTCTATTTAAACGCGCGTATGATTGCGAAAGAGCTGGTAGATGCCGGCATAAATGTAAATTGTGCGCCTTTGCTGGATGTGCCAACCGATGAATGTCACGGGATTATTGGCGATCGGGCTTATGGCAAAACTCCTGAGCAAGTTGCCTATCTAGGTTTAGCCATGGCAGAAGGTTTGCTAGATGGTGGCGTGTTGCCCGTTATTAAACATATTCCTGGACATGGTCGGGCGTTGGTGGATTCTCATGAAAATTTGCCGGTAGTTACGGCATCTTTGGCGAATTTACGGCAAGATTTTCAGCCCTTTAAAGAATTATCCCATCTACCTTTGGCAATGACGGCGCATATTCGCTACACTGCTTTAGATGAATTATTGCCTGCGACCTTATCGCCCAAAATTATTAATCTGATTCGTACAGAATTAAAATTTGATGGTTTATTAATGTCGGATGATTTATCCATGCAGGCATTACAGGGCGATTTTGCGCATCTGACCCGGCACACGCTGGATGCTGGCTGTGATTTAGTGCTCCATTGTAATGGTAAAATGGAAGAAATGCAGCAAATTGCTGATGCTGCTGGCGATTTAAATGAAATAGGCAAAAAACGTTTGAGTAATGCATGGAACATGCTTGCCAAGCACATAGATTCACACGGAGTCATAGAAGAATATAAGCTGCTAGCCAAAAGAGCAGGCTTAGAGTAGATTAGATTGGGTATTCTACTAAAAAATAAAGGATAATATAATGGGTTTTAGCATTTCGCATTTAATCGTAATTTTGCTGATTGTATTCGTGTTGTTCGGCGCTGGTAAATTGCCGCGCGTAATGGGCGATTTGGGTAAAGGATTGCGTTCTTTCAAAGCTGGTTTGCATGATGAGGACGAAAAAGAGAAAGACGAAGAAAATAAAAAATTGCCGAAAGAATGATACCAAAAATTGCCATATTACCGCCTCCACAAATAGAATTGTGGAAAGAGTTAGATAATATCCCCGAAGAATTTATTCTTTATGGGGGTACGGCGGTGGCATTACATTTAGGACATCGGGAATCTATTGATTTTGATTTTTTTTCTAATATTCCTTTTGACCCCGCTATTTTATATGAGCGGATAAATTTCCTAAAAGATGCCGAAATATTACAACAAGCGGCGAATAGTCTGACTTGTTTAGTGCATGGAAATGGTGAGGTAAAAATATCTTTTTTCGCCATGCCCACCCTCAAAAGAATTAATCATCCCCATGTCGCGTTAGAAAATAATTTAAAAATAGCGTCTTTAATGGATTTAGCTGGTATGAAAGCTGTGGTGGTGCAACGGCGAGCGGAATTAAAAGATTATTTGGATATTGATGCAATATTAAAAAGCGGAATTAGTTTGGCGAGTGCCATTTCTGCTGCCAAGATAATTTATGGGCAGCAATTTAATCCGCAATTAACCTTGAAAGCACTTAGTTATTTTGAGGATGGTGATGTGCATAATTTATCAGCTGCCGCAAAATTACGCATCATTCAAGCAGTTGCCGAGATAGATTTAGATGATTTGCCCAACATAGAGGTGCAAATATGAAAATATTACCCCTACAGCCAGATTTAAAAGCAGTAATTCGCCGCACTATTTGGTTTAAATCTCCTGAAGAAGCTTGCGAGCTGCCCGATCATTTAATTGCCCATATATTAACTTACGGCACGCATGAAGATGTTTCGGTGCTCAAAAAATATATTTCTTTCGCCGAATTAAAGACGGCAATAGAAAATGCCCCAGCAGGGATTTTTGACCCACGTTCTTGGGCATATTGGAATTTAAAAATTGGGAAATATCCGGCACCTGCTTTGCCAATGCGGAAGCTATAAATGAAAAAGTCCCCCTTGTTCACTATAGAACTTGGGGGACTTTTTTTAGGCAGGTTTTTCTTCTGCCTTTTTATTTATTCGTCGCTTGGTGGCGACTTTTTCTAAATACATACCTATCATGCCTACTACAATATAGGCTGCATAAATAGGCTGCATATATTCTGATTGTGCCGCAAGATACAACCATAGAATGTTGCCAGAAAGCATCCCAAACAGGCGTTGTGGATCCGGGCTAAACACCTTATGGTTCTTTGACCTTTCAACGAACCATCCGTTAAAAAACGGACTTAATATGGCGGTTATTGTCACCAAGGCAACATTAACCAGCATTGTTTTCAAGCTACTGCTTGATGGGCAGTTAGTTTGAACCATTAAAAACAGAATGTATGCGTAAACCGCATACGAAAAATAGTCATTTGGCATGCCCAAAGAGTTAAAAAAAGCCAGAACAGTTTCCATGGAAACCTCCTATAAAAAACAAAACAATAAATTGTACATCCTTGCGTTGTTTAATTACTTGTATATTATGCTAAATATACACCTAAAATTTTGCAGGAAAAGTAATGCGCAAAATATAAATTATTATTAATAAAATGTAAGGTGTATTTTGTCGCCTCATTAAAAAATAACCCAGTTTTCAATATGTTTGATTTTTCTTTATCCGAATTCTTAGTAGTTGGCGTAGTGGCGGTTGCGGCGATTGGTCCGAAGGAAATGCCTGTAGTGGTGCGCAAAATTGCTAAATTTGTGCGCACTATCCGCCATTTTGTTGATAATGCTAAGCGTGAAGTGCTGGATGCGGTGGAGGGGCTGGACGATGCGCCCCCTAAACGGGAAGGTGAAAAACCGCGCCGCTTTATTTTGGCAGATGATGGACATTATCGCGAGGTTTTTGATATTAGCGAAGTGTTAGAAGAAACTAAAACTGCCAAAGCAGAACCTGTATCTAAAGAACAGCCATGACCGTAGAAAAACTAAGTGAAAAATTAATAGAAGAGCCACACAACATAGACAACGAAAAAAGCCGTGCTAGTCTGGTGGAGCATCTCATTGAATTCCGCCAGCGTTTTTTTATTAGCATCGGCGCATTATTAGCTGCTTTCGCGCTTTGTTATTGGCAGGCGGAGCATATTTTTGCCCTGTTGGTGCAGCCATTAAAAAACAGCCTGAGCGGAACCCATCGCCTGATTTATACCGCCTTGCCGGAGGCTTTTTTGATGCAGATACAATTAGCTTTCTGGTCAGGGGTGGTGGTGGCTTTTCCCATTATGGCATGGCAATTATATCAATTTTTGGCTCCGGGGCTTTATCGGCATGAACGCAAAGTTTTGGTTCCGTATCTTATTGCCGCTCCAATATTATTTATTATGGGAATTGCGCTCGCGTATTTTTATATTTTTCCCCTTGCTTGGAAGTTTTTTTCCAGCTTTGAAGTGCCAGCGGAAACTGGCGGCATGGCAATAGAGTTAGAAGCGCGTGTGGGTGAATATCTAAGCCTTGCCCTACAAGTGATGATTGCTTTTGGCGTCGCCTTTCAACTACCCGTAGTGCTCACCTTACTCGCACGTGCTGGCGTATTATCCGCCGCTAGCCTCGCTCGGGGGCGGCGTTATGCCATTGTAATTCTCATCACCGCCGCAGGAATTCTCACACCTCCCGATGTTTTTAGTCAAATAGGACTGTTTTTGCCGCTTTATTTACTTTACGAAATCTCTATTATTGTTTGTAGAATGATTGAGAAACGGCAGATAAATTAAAATACTAACAAGGAAATAAAAATGCACGATATTGCTTGGATTCGCCAAAACCCTGCGGAGTTTGATGAAAATATAAAAAAACGTGGGATTGCGGCATTATCTGCGGATTTGCTTAAATTAGATGAGCAAAAGCGTGCTCAGCAGACGCAGTTGCAGGATTTTCAGGCGCAGCGTAATCAGTTGGCGAAAGAAGTGGGTAAGTTAAAGCAAGCAGGGGCGGATGCAGCTGAGCTGATGGCGAGTGCAAAAAATATTGCCGATGCAATGGCGGATTTAGAGGCGCTTTTGCAGGCAGATTGCCCACTCACAGCTAAATTGGAAGCTTTGCCTAATCTGCCCGATGCGAGCGTACCTGTGGGGGCGGATGAAAAAGATAATCAGGAAATCCGCCGTGATGGGGTTTGTCCGCAATTTGGCTTTACTCCCAAGGAACATTTTGATTTAGGTGAACAATTAGGCTTAATGGATTTTGAACGGGCGGCGAAATTATCGGGCTCACGTTTTGTGGTTTTGCGGGGGGCATTGGCGAAGTTAGAACGCGCACTAGCGCAGTTTATGTTAGATTGCCACACAAAAGAATTTGGCTATGAAGAAATCGTGCCGCCATTATTGGTAAAAGATGCAGCGGTTTATGGCACGGGGCAATTGCCGAAATTTTCTGAAGATTTATTTCGTACCACTGAAGGTTTCTGGTTGATTCCCACCGCGGAAGTATCGCTTACTAACTTGGTTGCCAATGAAATCCTTGACGAAGCCAGTCTGCCTATGCGGATGACTGCTTATACCCCGTGTTTTCGTTCCGAAGCAGGCTCCGCTGGGCGAGATACGCGTGGCATGATTCGTCAGCATCAATTTTCTAAAGTGGAAATGGTCACTATCGCCACGCCGGAACAATCTGATCAAGAGCATGAGAATATGCTTAAAGCGGCAGAAAATATTTTGCAAAAACTGGGGCTGCATTACCGGGTAATGTTATTATGCACTGGTGATATGGGCTTTTGTGCCAAGAAAACTTACGATTTAGAAGTATGGCTGCCGGGGCAAAATACTTTCCGCGAGATTTCTAGTATTTCTAATTGTGGGGATTTTCAAGCGCGCAGGATGAAAGCGCGTTGTCGGGCAAAGAGTGAGAAACGAACCCGTCATGTGCATACGCTTAATGGCTCCGGTCTGGCGGTTGGTCGCACGATGGTTGCATTGTTAGAAAACTACCAACAGGCAAATGGAGACATAAAAATCCCGGAAGTGCTCGTGCCCTATATGGGGGGGATGACTCTTATTCAGAAGAGATAGTTGAGAGGGTAAGCTTTAAGCCACCCTACACGACAGTACCGTTATAAGTTTTTCACATTAAATGATAATATGTTATGTAGATGAACTATCCGTTGTCATACCGCCGCAGGGTGGTATCCATGTCTATCAATTAGCTGTACAGCCAATGGTTTGGCATAGATACCGCCCTGCGGCGGTATGACAACGGATAGATTTACCATTCAAATGCATTATATATCAATATGTAATTATGTTGTTAATAGTACTGTCGTGTAGGATAGCTTTAAGCAGACTTTTTGCTGCACAGCAAGGCTATGGGGATGCTTAAAGCTAGGGTGGATAATTGAATAATTCCGCCATCAATTTTGCCAATTAGCATGCCCACACCACCTAAAATACTCATAGGTATGCCGATATTTATGGCAAAGAGCATTACCATAAATTCTTCAATGTCAAAATTATCGCGTATAGATTTCATTCTTGCCTCTTGCGTGCAACTATAACGCGTATTTTGTTGCGTGGCAAGAATGTATGGGGAATATATATTCATAAATACAACCTTAAATTGTTCCATGCGGCAATTTTATCCCCTATATGGTAAAAAAATGGTAAAGATTGCCAATATTTCTGCGTAATGCGCTGCGCAGGAGGTGTTTTTGTCAAGTTTAACTTGGAGGTCTAACTGGTAATTTGTGGCTAATTTTGTTGGCAATGGCGCACAAAGCGTACTACATCCTGCACATGATTTAGAGGTGTGGTTGCCAATGTGGTTTGATTATTGCCACTCGCTTTTTGGTTGCTGGGAAGGGGGGGGATAAAGGCGAGTTTAAAGCCTAGTTTGGCGGATTCTTTTAAGCGGGCATCCTGCCGCGATACGGCGCGGACTTCGCCTGATAAACCAATTTCGCCACAAAAAACGCTGTGATTAGGCATGGGCGTATCAAAAACTGCCGATAATAAAGCGGCGGTTACGGCTAAATCTGCGGCAGGTTCATTTATTTTCATACCTCCGGCGACGTTTAAATAAACTTCGCGGTCGGAGAATTTTATGCCTGCGCGAGTTTCTAACACGGCTAATATCATGGCTAGTCTGCCTGTATCCCAGCCTACTACCGCCCGACGTGGAGTTGCCATGGTGCTAGGAGCTACCAAGGCTTGAATTTCTACCAATACTGGTCGAGTGCCTTCCATGCCGGCAAACACAGCGGAACCTGATACGGGAGCATCGCGTTCGGATAAAAATAAAGAAGAGGGGTTGGCGACTTCCGAAAGCCCTAATTCGGTCATTTCAAAAATGCCAATTTCATCCACCGCACCAAAGCGATTTTTCACTGCGCGGAGAATACGGAATAAATGCCCACGCTCACCCTCAAAATATAATACACAATCGACCATGTGCTCTAAAACGCGTGGTCCTGCAATTTGTCCATCTTTAGTTACATGTCCGACCAATATAACGATAACCCCACGTTTTTTGGCAAAGCGAATAAATTCATGCGCTACCGCCCGTACTTGCGCAACCGTCCCCGGAGCGGAATCTAGGGTATCGACAAACATGGTTTGTACTGAGTCAATCACCACTAAATCTGGTTTATCGACATTATCTAAACTGGCAATAATATCGCGCACCGAATTAGCTGCCGCTAATTGTACGGGCGCATCTGCTACTCCCAAACGCAGGGCGCGTAATTGTACTTGTCCCACTGATTCCTCGCCTGAGACATAGGCAACTTTTGTGCCTGCTTTGGCGAGGGAGGCGGTCATTTGTAATAATAAAGTGGATTTGCCAATACCGGGATCGCCGCCAATTAAAATTGCCGAGCCTGCCACCAAGCCGCCGCCTAAAACGCGGTCTAATTCATTTATGTTGGTAGTTAAGCGCGGTGGGGCTTCGGTATGTTCACCCAAAGAGGTGAAGCCGAGTTTGTTGGCTTTGCCGCGTCCCATACTTTTGGGTACGTTAGAGGTTGTTTCTTCTTCTACCAGCGTGTTCCAACCACCACAAGCATCACATTTGCCTGCCCATTTAGAGGATGTGCTCCCACAGGATTGACATACATATTGATTGTGATTTTTTGCCATGCCAAGAATATTATTTAACTAGCTTTTGCCGCACCATTGCCGCCTCCACAAAGGAGGCAAATAAAGGATGGGGAGCAAATGGGCGAGATTTAAATTCTGGGTGGAATTGTACGCCGACAAACCAAGGATGGGTGGGGATTTCTACGATTTCGGGCAGTTCTCCGTTGGGAGAAAGACCAGAAAATAGCATGCCGGCTTTTTCCAATTCAGGGCGATATTCAATATTCACCTCGTAACGATGGCGATGGCGTTCGGATATAGAGTCTTGTCCATAAATTTTATGTGCCAATGAGCCAGCTTTTAATGCGCAATCGTAAGAACCTAGGCGCATCGTTCCGCCTAAATCGCCATCTTTACCGCGTTTTTCTAGTTCATTGCCTTTTTGCCATTCGGTCATTAGTCCGACGACCATTCCGCGTGCATCCGCACTTGGAGTTTGGGTGAATTCGGAAGAAGAAGCATCGGCAACCCCCAAGACATGCCGCGCATATTCAATTACCGCCATTTGCATGCCAAAGCAAATGCCCAGATATGGCACGTTGTTTTCACGCGCATATTTGGCGGCTAATTGCTTGCCGCGCACGCCTTCTTTGCCAAAACCACCGGGGACTAAGATTGCATCTACATCTTTTAATTTATCGGCAACATCTTGTTTTTCAAATATGCGTGCATTTACCCATTTAACTTTTATGCGCAAATTATGGGCGATTCCTGCATGGTCTAAGGCTTCAGTTAGTGATTTATAGGCATCGCCAAAAGCGGTGTATTTTCCTACAATGGCGATGACTACTTCGCCTTCGGGCTGGGTAAAGCGGCGGAAAATATTTTCCCATACGCCTAAATCAGGCGAGGTGCCATCATCTAAGCCAAAATGGCGGAGTACTTGCGTGTCTAACCCTTCTGCATGATAGGTCATGGGTACTTGATAGATGGATTTTACATCTAACGCAGGGATAACATTTTGTTCGGGAATATTACAAAACAGCGCGATTTTACGGCGTTCCGAAAGGGGAATCTCGCGATCGGCGCGGCATAATAAAATATCTGGGATGATACCAATCGAGCGTAATTCTTTGACCGAATGTTGGGTAGGCTTAGTTTTTAGTTCCCGTGCAGAAGGAATATAGGGAACTAAAGTTAAGTGCATGAATAAGCAGCGTTCTTTGCCAATTTCATAACCCATTTGGCGAATTGCCTCAAAAAATGGCAATCCTTCAATATCACCTACGGTGCCGCCAATTTCACAAAGAATAAAATCCGCATCGTCAGTATCTCGCAGGATGAATTCTTTAATTAAATCAGTTACATGGGGAATTACTTGTACGGTTCCCCCCAAATAATCGCCGCGGCGTTCTTTGCTAATTAGGGTGGAATAAATCTGCCCAGTGGTTACATTGTCGCTGCGCCGCGCTTCTACTCCTGTGAAGCGTTCATAATGCCCAAGATCCAGATCGGTTTCCGCACCATCATCGGTTACGAATACTTCTCCATGTTGGGTGGGGCTCATGGTGCCGGGATCTACGTTAAGATACGGATCCATCTTGCGCAGGCGCACACGGAAGCCGCGTGCTTGTAATAATGCGCCCAAGCTTGCGGAGGCCAAGCCTTTGCCTAGTGAAGAAACCACACCACCGGTAATAAATATAAAACGTGCCATTTTTTTTAAGTTAAGAGGTTTATTGTGCTTTAGGTACAGATTTTGATGCAGGTTTTACATCTGCTGCTTTTGCCGCAGGTGCGGGTTTAGAATTAGCATCTTTTTTGTCAGATGCTGGTTTATTATCTATATTGTTTTTATTATCCATGGGAACGGTTGCTTTGTCCGCAGGAGCTGCTTCGGTGGTGGCAGGAGTGATTTGATCTACCAAGGAATTTTTGCCGGTTTGGGCAACTAAAATCGTTAACGCCAGGCTATTAATCATAAAAATTGCGGCTAATATTGCGGTCAGCCGGGTGAAGAAATTGGCTTGCGCACGACCCGAAAGCATACCCATGCCCCCAGCGCTACCACTACCCATGCCGAAACCATCCGCATCGCTACGCTGAAAAAGTACCGCGATAATCAGCGCCAGCGCGACAATTACCTGAACTCCTAATAATATAGTCTGCATTTTTTTATCCTTGAGTTATAACTATAATTTATTTGTTAATATGTTCTTTTGTGTTCTTTTGTGAACTTAACGCGAGCTTACAGCTGGTTTGCCGCTGCCAATATTGCGCAAAATTCTTCTGCCACCAAACTCGCGCCGCCTACTAACAGCCCTCCAACCGCAGGTACTGCTAATATGTCTGCCGCATTATTTGCTTTTACGGAACCACCATATAGCACGCGTACATTAGTATAGTCGATATTTCTTTCTCCCGACAAGGTCGCTAAAATGGTGCTATGTACCATCTCAATATCATTTAGGCTAGGAATTTTACCACTTCCAATCGCCCAAACTGGTTCATAGGCTATAATTAGGTTTTTCGTCAAACTATTAGGTATGTTTGTGGCGATTTGTTTGCGAATTACCTCTAAAGTATGTCCTGCCTCTTGCTGAGCCAAGCTTTCGCCAATACAAATTATGGGATTAAGACCGTTTTTTAAGGCAATTTCTGCCTTTTTACATACATTTTCGTCGGTTTCTCCATAAAACATCCGCCGTTCAGAATGTCCCAAAATAACATATTCCGCTCCCACATCTTTTAACATAGCCGCGCTGATCTCCCCGGTGAACGCACCGGATTCTTGCGCGGAACAATCTTGTCCTCCCAATTTTATCTCGGTATCTTCGGTCCATTCGGATATTTTATGTAATAAAGTGGCGGGTGGGCAAATCAGGCATTCTGCGGCATCATTGGTAGTTTTGGCAATATTCTTTATTAATATCTCTGCCTGTGCGATAGTTCCGTTCAGCTTCCAATTGCCGGCGATTAAGGGCTTATACATTTTTTACTCCTTTAGATTAATTGAGTGCTTAACATACATTTCAGGCTTTTAAAAGAGGCATAGGTAGTGTATCGACAAGTTGATTATTATTTGTTTTAATTAAAGAGTGCTCTACATGGCAGTATTATTAATATTGTGAAGTCATTGAGTTTTATGTTAGTAACACTCTTTCCGTCGTCATTCCCGTGCGACTAAGAATCCCTTTTTCCACTTGCGAATGCTTCGTTTGGGTTGAAAGAGATTCCCACCTACGTGGGAATGACAACGGAAAATATTGAAATATAACAATGCTTATTATTAATAATATTGTCGTGTAGAATAGATAAAGAGCTATATATGTTGAGTACTTTAAGAAAAAGCGCATCGGGATTTTTTGCCAAAGCTTTGTTGCTAGCCTTAGCCGCCAGTTTTGTGCTTTGGGGAGTGGGGGATGTGCTGCGTAGTTCCAGTATGAACAGCACTTTAGCTACGGTTGGTAAAGAAAAAATTTTGCTATCTAGTTTTATGGCCGAAGTTGACCAGTTGAAAAAAAGCTTTGGGCAGCGTTATTCGCCAGAATTTTTGCAAGGATTGAATATTCATCAGCTGAAATTACAGGAAATGGTGAATAAATTATTGCTTCGTCAAGAAAGTGAGAATTTAGGTATTACGGTTCCCGATGAAGCAATTATGCGCAATATTCGCGATAATCCTGCTTTTCATAATGCTAATGGTGCTTTTGATAAGTCGTTGTTTCGGCAATTATTGGCACAGCATAATATATCAGAAAAAATTTATATTGAAGATTTGCGCCAACAATTAACCACAGAATTATTGTTGGCGAGCTTTGATTTGCGCTCGATTGTACCTGATGAACTTTTGAAAAATTTATATGTTGCCAAGCATGAGCAACGCAAAGTAGTGCTCTTAAAGTTAGAAACTCCCCCTCAAAATAGCAAAATAGTCGAACCGAGTGATGCCGAGTTAGCAAATTATTATGCAACCAACAAAAGCAAATATCATGCTCCAGAATATCGGGCTTTGGGTTATGTGGAATTGCTGCCGGCCCAAATAATGAGTCAGGTGCAAGTTTCTCGTCAAGATGCTATGAAAATTTATAATGAGCGGGTGGCAGAGTTTAGTCTGCCCGAAAAACGCGAAATACAGCAATTATTATATGATAATAAGTCTGATGCAGAACGTGCTTATGGGTTATTACGCAGTGGTAAGAATTTTAATGAAGTGGCAAAAGAAATTGCTCCTTTGAATGGTAAAAATTTACTTTTTGGCACAGTGGTAAAAGAAAAACTACCTGTGGGAGGCGCAGCGGTTTTCCAATTAGCTAAAGATGAGTTTTCGGTTCCTTTAGAAAGTCATTTTGGTTGGTATATATTTAAAGTGACGAAAATCGAGCCAAGCAAAATAGCTGGGTTTGAAGAAGTGCGCAAAAATATTGAAAATGAATTGCGGAGCGAACAAGCAGATAAAATATTTTCTGATCATTATGATCGTTTAGAAGATGGTTTAGCCAGTGGGGTTGGTTTAGAAGCAGCTGCAAAAATTGCTGGAGTTAAATATAACAAAGTTCGCCCGATTAATATGCAGGGGAAACAACAAGATAATGGCCTGGGGCTGGATGCAGACAAAAACTTTAAGATTATTAGCACGGTTTTTGGGCTGAATGTTGCTTCCAGGGGCAAGCAAAATACGCATTCCTCGGTGATTCGTAATGATGATGGTAGTGCCTTTGTGGTGGAATTAAATGATGTTATTCCCGCGCGTGATCGTGCGCTTGAGGAAATTCGTGGGCAGGTTTTGTCTGATTGGAAACAGGATGAGGTAAAAAAATCACTCCATGCGGCGGCGTTGAAACGAGCTGATAGTTTACGCGCAGAAATTAAAGCAGGAAAAGATTTTAGCCTTAATGATTTATCCCCTTTGCGGATGGTTTTGGATAGAGGGGGTGTTTCTGATGATAAAGCCATTCCGGCAGATTGGAAATCGGTTTTGCCGCAAGCCTTGATACAAGAAATATTTGCTCTGCCACATGCGCAGAATGTTACGGGTATTTATCCTTATGGAAAGGGTTTTGTATTTGCCATTTATGAGGCTTCTATCGCTGCTCCTGACGCCAGCAAAACTCCCAGAGGAAAAAAATTATTTGCGGCTTTACAACATTCTTTGAGTGAAGATTACCATCAGGAAATTTTGGATCAGTATTTTCGCTATTTACGGGCCAGCTATGGGGTGAAAATTCATGAAGATGTGTTAAAAACCGCGCTGGGAGCGGATAAAAACCCTGATGCTGAATAATAGAAGAGCTGATTTATGAAAAATTTTGCGCTCGATAGCCGCATTTTTCCTGAGATTGAGGAATTTAAGGAGAATTTTGTTCAGAACAAATCGCAAATTCTTTGGACGCGTTTAGTTGCGGACTTAGACACGCCCGTATCGGCTTTGCTTAAATTGCAGCAAGCTGGTCAAAATTGTTTTTTGCTTGAATCGGTAGAAGGCGGAGAAACTCGCGGACGTTATTCAATTATTGGATTACTGCCCGATGCCGTATGGAAATGTCAGGATAATATTGCACAAATCTGTACAGATGTTGAACAAGGGAATTTTAAATCCGCAGGCGATGCTTTTACTTCCCTGCGCGAATTGTTGGCCAGCTCTCGCTTAGAAATACCGGAAAACTTGCCGCCCATGTCCGCAGGTTGGGTGGGATATTTGGGTTATGATATGATTCGTTTGGTGGAAAATGTGCCCAAACGCAATCCTGACCCAATCAATATTCCCGATGCGCAATTAATGCGCCCCAGTGTTACGGTGGTGTTTGATGGTAGAGATGGGGTGATAACTATTGCCGCGCCGGTGTGGATGGATAAGAATTATACCAATGCCGATGCCGCTTATAGCGAGGCGGAATCACGCATAGAAGAAGTGCTTATCAGGTTGGCGCGTCCCGTAGCTAATGCGCAAAGATTTCAGGCAACCGAAGTGGAAATGCCCGAGTTTACGCCGCAGATGACGCGAGAAGATTATTACGCAATGGTCGAAAAAGCTAAAGAATATATCCGCGCTGGGGATATTTTTCAGATGGTTCCTTCGCAACGTTTTTCGGCGGAATTTAAATTGCCGCCGGTTGCTTTATATCGTGCTTTGCGGTTTTTAAATCCTTCTCCATTTTTGTTTTATTTGCAATTAGATGGCTTCTCGCTAGTTGGCTCCAGTCCGGAAATATTGGTACGAGTGCGCGACGAAGAAATAACTATTCGCCCAATTGCCGGCACGCGCAAACGGGGGGCAACCCATGAAGAAGATTTGGCCCTAGAGCAAGAATTATTAAACGACCCGAAAGAATTATCCGAACATTTGATGTTGTTAGATTTAGGGCGTAATGATGTTGGGCGTTGTGCACAAACAGGTACGGTTACCGTTACCGAGCAAATGATAGTAGAGCGTTATTCGCATGTGATGCATATTGTTTCTAATGTGGTGGGTAAGCTAGACCCTAAATATGATTGTTTAGACGCTTTAATGAGTGGTTTTCCCGCAGGCACGGTAAGCGGCGCACCGAAAATCCGCGCGATGGAAATAATTGATGAACTAGAACCCATTGGGCGCAGTTTCTATGCGGGTTGTGTGGGCTATTTTTCTGCTAATGGCAGTATGGATACCTGCATAACGCTACGCACTGGTTTGATAAAAGACGATATATTATATGTTCAAGCGGGCGGCGGAGTAGTGGCGGATTCCGACAGGGAAGCAGAATATCAAGAAACGCTGAATAAGGCGCAGGCAATTATGCGAGCAGCCGGTTATGCAGCGCAATTTTCGGGTAAATAATTAGTATTTGTAAATTTAAGGAAAGAAATAGACTTCTTCATAAACTAATTGTAGTGATGCAGGTGAGTCGTTTCTTTCTGATGAATAACCGCAGCGTAGCTGTGCTACGTGAGGATTATGAAGAAGAAAAAACGGCGCAGATGCGTTGCTACAATTAGTTTATGAGGAAGTCTAATAAAATGGCAGAAATTATTTCAATACATGGGCGGGAAATTTTGGATAGTCGGGGTAATCCGACGGTGGAAGTGGATGTGTTGCTAGATGATGGCGCTTTTGGTCGGGCGGCAGTTCCATCGGGCGCATCAACTGGTGAGTTGGAAGCTTTAGAACTACGTGATGGCGATAAAAATCGTTATCTGGGTAAGGGGGTGCGCAAAGCGGTAAGCAATATAAATGGCGAAATTACTGATGCATTATTGGGGATGGAAGCAGATGAACAATTGCAAATTGACCAAGCTTTGATTGAATTAGATGGTACTGAAAACAAAGCCCGTTTAGGCGCTAATGCAATTTTGGGTGTGTCTTTAGCAGTAGCCAAAGCGGCGGCGGAATCGGCTGGTTTGCCGCTTTATCGTTATTTAGGCGGTGCGCGCGCGCATATTTTGCCAGTTCCGATGATGAATATTATTAATGGGGGTGCGCATGCGGATAACCCGATTGATATTCAAGAATTTATGGTGATGCCTTTGGCGGCGGAATCTATGGGTGATGCTATCCGTATGGGGGCAGAAATTTTCCATGCGTTGAAGAAAAAACTGCAAGCGGCAGGGCTAAATACTAATGTGGGTGACGAAGGCGGCTTTGCGCCGAATATTGAAAGCGCAGATGCGGCACTTTCCTTTATTATGCAAGCAATTGAAGCTGCTGGTTATAAACCAGGAAGCGAAGTTGGCTTGGCGCTGGATGCTGCTTCCAGCGAGTTTTATAAAAAGGGCAAATATGAGTTAACGGGTGAAGGCAAAAGCCTGGATGCGGATGGCTTAATCAGCTATTACGAAGGTTTGGTCGCCAAATACCCAATTATTTCGATTGAAGATGCCTGTGCCGAGCATGATCATGCTGGTTGGGCAGAACTAACTGCACGTTTGGGTAAAAAAATTCAGCTAGTGGGTGATGATTTATTCGTAACTAACCCAAAAATTCTCCGCGAAGGTATTCGCAAGAACCTTGCTAATGCGCTGTTGGTAAAAGTAAACCAAATTGGCACTTTGTCGGAAACGCTAGAAGCCGTGGAAATGGCACAACGTGCTGGTTATAAAGCAGTATTGTCGCATCGTTCAGGGGAAACTGAAGATGCTACGATTGCGCATATTGCCGTGGCGACTAATTGTGGGCAAATAAAAACTGGCTCGCTTTCACGTTCTGACCGCTTAGCGAAATATAATGAATTGCTACGGATTGAAGAACATTTGGGTAATATGGCGGTATATGCTGGGGCAAATTTTTAGTTTTTTCTGCCCTACAAATTCGAATGCGGGAGAACTCCATCTCCCTTTGGGAGAGGGACGGGGTGAGGGGAGTATCCACAGGAGTGATGTTGTTGGTTATAAAAAAGCTAGAAAATACTTTTTCACCAAGCAATTAGAATTACTCTTGGCGAGGCTCCC
>DIUV01000041.1 GCA_002423155.1 Alphaproteobacteria bacterium UBA6149 | reverse complement strand
TGGCTATAGGGTTTAATTTAAGAAATACTAAAGGCAATCTTATTATGCCTTTTTTATTATAAAAATAATTACCATAATTATCGGGTTTGCAGCGCTGGATAATAAATAATGTTGGGGTTTTTTAGGGGCGACTATAATAAAACCCTCTTCTAATAGAGTTTTAAGCCATTATGCCGCCATTTTTATTGCTTGTTGTGGATTTATAATTATTTGATTTGCCGCTTTTAATCCACTTCAGGGTTAAATTCCCCGCCCCTTGGGGCGTTTGCTTTGTCATACCAGCGAAGGCTGGTATCCATGCCTAACCGTTTGGTTATGAGCTTGTGGCTTGGCATGACGACTACTAAATACCCCGCCCCTTGGGGCGGGGTTCTTTATTAAATTGAACGCTGTTGCTTTAATGTTTGCCCAAGCGTTTGTTTTTTCTGTTGTAAAGTAAAGAGTAGTTTCGTCAGGAATATTTCCATCAAAACCAGTAAAAACCATAAAATCCAAACGAATACGCAACGCATCTTCCATCGCAGGGTAGTTCAAATCATGCCAATTTTGCAATATCAAATATTTAATTAGCCCACAAATATCATACCCAATCGGACCAATTCCACTCCGACCCAAACTACCAACCGAAGCAACAACTTTGTCCCAATCAATCACAGAACATATATTCAAAAGCTTGTTATCACGTAAACGAACAGAAGCTTCAGCAGATAAAAATGACATAACATAACCACATTAAAATAAATTAATTCAATGGGTTGATTCTATAAAATAATGGGGAAATATCAAGGGGATTATGCAGAGGTCTTTTTAATGGTTGTGGCATGTGTATGGATGCCCATGTGCATGAAGCTATCAAAGCGGGTATTTCTCCCCAAGGCGTGCAATCTACAATTCGTATTGCCGCGGTGATAAATGCATTAGCCCAAGCTTTGTTTGTTGGGCAGTAAAAAATATCAGTAAAAAATATCTTTACAATAGGTTAATTTTATTTTAAATGTGCACCATTACTTTTCTCGGCTTTTAGGTTTTTACGTTGGACGTGAAAAAAAGTAATTGGAGGGATACACAACTAATGTTGTTTGTTTTTTTTAATCTCTTTAAGGAGAGTGTCATGGCTGATTTAACTTTTTTGTTTGTTTGGTCTGTTTCTTTGTCTGTAGCTGCCGTTGCCATGTTTATCTGGTACGTCAAATCGGAGAAAGCAAAAGAAATCCTTCCAAAAGTTGGAGTGGCAGTTTTTGCTCCCTTTCATTTAGGGAGTGCGATTGTTTCCTGGCAAAAATTGTGGAGTTTTCGCCGAGATAGTTTTTACTTTTGTCTGGCTGGCTTCGCGGTTTGGGGTGTAATTTCATCCCTTTGTTT
Source organism: Alphaproteobacteria bacterium UBA6149 (assembly GCA_002423155.1). GTDB lineage: Bacteria > Pseudomonadota > Alphaproteobacteria > Rickettsiales > UBA998 > UBA6149. The sequence continues at coordinate 13,664 of DIUV01000041.1, read as the reverse complement.
TGTTGATGTATTCTATGGGCATTGTCCTGTGGATATATTGCACAAATGGCTGCCCATAGAAATTCTCTATGCGGCTGGTGGATTAGTCTTTCTGGGGCTGATTTCTGAAGCTTCGGATTGCTTGTTGGAAACGCATGAATAATTTTTGTCTTGGGTCTCAGATTTGTGTAAAAACTGTCTGGGACCTTATTCTTTAAAGTTAACGTTCAAACGCCACTAAGGCTCACGCGGCACGCGCCGCGGTCTTGCAGTCGCAAGACTATAGCAATTTCAAGTTATCTACGTAAGTAAAATTAGAAATTGCTATACCAAATCACAACAACTCCGATAATGGCCAACGTGCTCGCGGCTCAATCATTAGGGCATTTTTATCTAATATTCCTGCGCGCATTCTTTCTGCGCCTGCCCAGGCAATCATTGCGGCATTATCTGTGCACAGGGCAATGCTGGGGGATGCGAGTTGCAAACCATATTTTAGGGCTAATTTTTCTAAAGCTTTGCAGATAGTCTGGTTGGCGGCTACTCCGCCGGCGAGCACCAAAAATTTTCCTTGCGGATATTCCTGACAAAAAATTTCCAGTGCGTGCCGCAATCTGTCTTGTAAAATCTCGGTTACGGTGTGTTGAAAACTTGCGGCTATGTCGTTTTTATCTGCTTCACTTACATTTTCTAAAGCTTGCAGTTGTAGTCTTACGGCAGTTTTTAAGCCAGAGAATGAAAAATCGCAGCCCTGCCTGCCTAATAAGGGTTTGGGGAATTGGAAGCGTTGCGCATTACCCAAAGCAGCGCGTTGCTCAATTTTTGGACCTCCCGGATATTCCAGCCCCAGCATTTTAGCAACTTTATCAAATGCCTCACCCAGTGCATCATCTAAGGTGCGACCCAGAACGCGATAATGACTTAAGCTTTCCGCCACCAACACCTCGCAATGTCCGCCCGAAACTAATAATAACAGATAGGGAAAAGCAATATCCGCTTCCAAACGCACTGTAAGTGCGTGCCCTTCCAGATGATTAATTGGAAGCAAAGGTTTTTTATAGACACTGGCGTAAGATTTAGCCGCCATTAGACCTACAATTACTCCGCCAATAAGCCCTGGTCCTGCGGTTACGGCGATTGCATCTAAATCTGCAAAACCTAGTTTTGCTTCGCTCAAAGCAGATTGCACAATATTTTCCAGATATTCCAAATGGGCGCGTGCGGCAATTTCGGGCACTACTCCGCCATATTCACAATGTTCATCCAATTGTGAAAGCACAATATTTGCTAATATTTTTTTATCAGAAGTAACTATTGCCGCCGCAGTTTCGTCGCAACTGGTTTCTATGCCGAGTATTTTTAATGGGGATGACATGATTTTTACTAATTGAATATTTGTTTTAATTATTCATAATGCAAGCATGTTAAACTATCCAGAAAAATTAAAAATTGGTACGCGCTCCAGCGCTCTTGCCTTGGCACAAACCGAAATTGTCCGCAAATTACTGGCGGATGAGTTCCCGAATTTATTGGTTGAAATTGTTCCGATGCAAACTTCTGGTGATAAACATCTGCAAGTATCTTTGGCAGAAATTGGGGGGAAGGGGTTGTTCGCCAAGGAGTTAGAGGAAACATTATTAGATAAACGCATTGATATTGCCGTCCATTCACTGAAAGATATGGAAACTAAATTGCCCGCAGGACTTATTATCCCATGTGTTTTAGAGCGTGAGGATGTGCGCGAGGCATTGCTTTCTCCCTGTGCGGATTCTTTGCAAAATTTGCCTCAAAATACTCGTTTTGGCACTTCTTCAGTGCGCCGCGCTGCGCAATTGCTGCATTTGCGCCCAGATTTGCAAATTGTTCCCTTTCGTGGCAATGTTGCGACTCGTTTGCAAAAATTGCAGGATAAAGTTGCTGATGCTACTTTGTTGTCTTTTGCAGGATTAAAACGCTTAAATTCTGATGCAAAAATTGCGGCGATTATTGAAACAGATATGCTTTTGCCCGCAGTTGCGCAAGGGGCAATAGGGATTGAATGTCGCGAAGATGATGTAGATATTTTACAAATGCTTAGTAAATTAAATCACGCACCTAGCCAAATATGCACCCAAGCCGAACGTGCGATGCTCGCCGCTTTGGATGGTTCTTGCCGCACTCCAATTGCGGGGCATGCGGTTTTACAAGCTAATGGTGATTTATTTCTGCGAGCCGAGGTTTTTGCTAATGATGGGTCGGTTTTTTATGCCACCACGCGTACAGGTAATTTGCAAGATGCATATTCTCTGGGTAGGGATGCGGGCGAGCAGTTGCGCCACGAAGCTGCTCATATATTAAACTTCTTTTATTTGTAATTGTAGTGATGCAGCTGAGTTGTTTCTTTCTGATGAAGAACCGCAGCGTAGCGGAGCTACGTGAGGATTCTGAAGAAGAAGAAACGGCGCAGATGCGTTGCTACAATTACAAATAAAAGAAGTTTTTTATGATACTCGTACCGCGTTCTTTACCCCAAGCATTATCTTCGGTGGAAATATTGCGTGCGAGGGGTTTTTCGGCGTTGTCGTTGGCTATTAGCGAGATTGTTTTTTATGAATTAGCAGTTTTAAATCTGCAAGTTGGCGAAAAATTGCCGGCAAATTTAGAAATTATTATTACTAGCCAAAATGCTTTAGCATGTGCTCAGAATTTTGTGGATTTTCCGCTGCATATTGTTGGAGAAAAAAGTGCACAAAAGGCGCTTGATATGGGGTTTGTTAATATAAAATCATGTAGCAAAAATGCGGAGGAATTATTATTAGTTGATTTTGCCGCTGATAGATATTTTCTTTATTTGCGGGGGGAGCATGTAAGTACTGATATTGTTGGAAAATTGCAGGCAAAAAATCTATTAGCAGAAGAAATAATTGTGTATTCCAGCAAAAGCTGCTTAAATCTGCCGATAGAAATTATAAATGCTTGGCGAAGGGGAGAAATAAAATCTGTAATATTTTATTCTTCTCGGATGGCAGATGTTTTGGTTAATCTTTTGGAAAAGCATGATTTGTTATCTGAATGTGCCCAAGTAAATGCATTTTGTTTAAGTGATAAAATTGCTCAAAGAATAAAAAATATTAAGTGGAACAAAATTATAATCAGTGCGAAACCCAGTGAAGAATCGATTATATTGGAATTAGAAAAATTATCTTTAAAGTAAAAATATGGAAAATGAAGCGCAAGAAGCAGTTTTTACTGAAGTAACCACCCCCAAATTAGTGCTGTTTTTGCGCAAATATTGGCAGATTTTGTCGGGTGTTTTACTGTTAATACTAATTATTAGTGTGACGATTAAACTGATTCCTCAGAAAAAACCTTTAGCTGAAAATGCCTTGGTAGAAAAAAACACTTCCTTTAAAGAAAATAATGATTTCTCCGCCGCACGTATAGATTTATTAGAAAATAAAATCAATAATTTAGAGGCACAGGTAAAGTCTTTATCCACTCAATTAGCAGAAAATGTTATAGAAAACAATGTGCAAGCTAGTGAGGAGGGGGCAACTGAAGAGCCTGAAAAAGTTTTGCAAACTCAAGAAGCAAAAATAATTGAACCAGTAATTCAGCAAGAAGATGTTGATAAAACTGATGCTAAATTGCTTTATTACGAATTAAAAGAGAAATTATTAGCAGGAGAAAATTTTTCTGATGTAGTTGATAGGCTAATAAATAGTGAGCTTAATATTGATGCCCAGAATAATAATGCCCAGAATAATAATGCCCAGAATAATAATGCCCAGAATAATAATGAGCTAGAGAATGCTTTGCAAATATTGCTAGCTGGTGGAACTAAGCCAATTAGCACAGCTGATGAATTGCAAAAATCATTTAAGCAAGCGCGTGATAATTGGGAGAATCAAACAGAAAATAAAGATATTGCTTCTGCAAGCTTGTTTTCGCAAACTGCCAATAATCTGAAATCATTAGTAAAAATTCGTAAAATAGGGCAAACGCATCAAGGAGCAGATAGTGCATCTATTATTGCTCGGGCAGAATATGCGGTGCAAAAGCAAGATATTGCCCAAAGTTTGAAAGAGCTAAAAAACTTACCCAAAAATGATGAAATTTATTTTGTTAATTGGCGCGAACAAGCCTTGTATCAGCAAAAAATCATGAGCGCATTTAATGAGTTGCGGCAGGCAATATTAGGCGAGAAACATTATGATTAGGCGCGTAGTGTTATTCATTCTATTAATCATACTAACCGGAATTGTAGCGGAGAAACTCCAAGAATTTCCTCCAATTTTTGCAATTGACGGATTTGGTTATCAGCTGGAAACCACGCCAGCAGTAGCCATTGGTGGTGGTTTGTTGTTGTTTCTGGGTGGTTTTTTACTGCTGACTCTTATTATAAAAATTATAGATTTGCCGCATAATTTGCGCGTTGCTAACCGCGAAAAAAAGCTCATTAATGGCACACAAGCACTTAGCATCAGCCTGTTTGCGCTTGCCAATGGTGATTTGGAAAAATCAGAAAAACACTTAAAACAAACCGAAAAATTATTGCAGGAAAATCCGCTACCAGCTTTATTAAAAGCGCAAATTTGTTTGCGCAAAGGGCAAGATGCCAAAGCAGAATTACATTTACAATCTTTGTTAGATGATAAAATAGGTGGGTTATTGGCGGCTACCACTTTGAGCAATTTAGCCCGCAAACGTAAGGATTTAAATCTGGCATTGGTTTATGCGCAAAAAGCACATGAGCTAGATATACATGATGCAAACTCCATAATTAGTTTGTTTGATTTGTTACTACTGCAAAAGAACTGGGCAAAAGCAGATGAATTAATTAATCAATTTCATTTATTTGGCAAATATTTAGATGCAAAAACCAAAAAACGCCTGAATGCAATTTATGCTTATAGCCAAATAAAACATAATTTTAGCGATGCGGATTTTGCCCTCACCAGTAAGGCGCATAAACTGGCCCCTAACTTGATTGAAAACACTAAATTCTATGTGGAAATGCTGCTCCACCTAGGCAAAAAATCATCCGCGATAAAAATATTACAAAAAAGTTGGAAGGCGGCTCCTCATCCTGAATTGGTTGATTTACTCATTATAATTGGAAAAGATGAACCAGCAGAGAAATTAGGAAAAATGGCGGAAAGCCTCGCTAATTTGCGTGCTGGGCATTTAGAAAGCCATTTATTATTAGCTCGCATTGCCATTCATAATCGCGCGTGGAAAATTGCGCGTAACAGTTTGAGCCTGGCGCTTGATTTAGAAGCACAAAGCCGTATTTACAGCTTGGTTGCCGATATTGAACGCGCAGAAAAACAAGATTTCCAAGAAACTGCCAGATGGTTAGAAAAAGCTAATCAAGCAATTGTTAATCCTGTATGGCATTGCCAAAAATGTGGGCATAATTTACCTAAATGGGAATTACGCTGTTCTGTTTGTGATGGTTTTGATAGTATTATATGGGGTAAGCAAGAAAAAATGGGGGCGAATAGTCGTCAATATCTTTTGGCTTAATATAACAAAGATTGGTCAGGTTGGAAACCATTATAACGACGGATAATTCTGAAATATAATAAAATACACTGTTGTTAATAGTGTTGTAGTGTAGAGTGAAAAATAATGTTTTACCCTTAAGCAAAGATTAATTATTTGTCAAGCGCATTTGCCTCCACCACTTCATTTAATATTGTTGAATGGCTGCCTTTTTGGTTGGCGGTGGGGATTGCGAGTTATTTTTTCTTGCCCTTTGAGCTGCCGATTATTTGGTCGGGGGGGATTTTATTGTTGCTGCCGTTTATGTGGAAGTTGCGGCAGAATTATCGTGCTTTTTGGTTGTTATTTATATTGTTTTTAATTGGTGCAGGCTTTGCTTTGGCGAGTTGGCAGGCTTTGCGTTTAAATGCTCCTGCTTTGCCCAGCGCTACTTGGCAAGGAGTGTTAGAAGGGCGTGTAATTGATGTGCAAGCGAGTGATGATAAATATCGTTTATTGTTAGATCAGATAAAATTGGCAGATTTGCCTGCGGAACAAACACCCAGCCATTTGCGTTTGACTTTACAAGAAGCGGTGCCGCCGCCTTTGCAAATGCGTATTCGTGTGCCCGTTAAGCTTTATGCTCCTTCTGACCCAGTAATGCCACATGCATTTGACTTTGCACGTTATTTCTATTTTCGCCAGATTGGTGCCATGGGTTATGCAACGGCACCTGCCGATTGGTTGGAAAAGTCGCAAGCTAACTGGCAAGATATGTTCATAAATGCTCGTTTATGGCTGCAAGAGCAAGTTTTGGCGAATATGTCTGGCGATGCAGCTGCTATTGCCAGCGCCTTATTAACTGGCGACCAAACAGGTATTAGCAAAAAAACCCAAACCGCTTTTCAGCGTTCGGGGTTAACTCATATGCTCTCGGTTTCGGGGGCGCACATGGTGATTGTCTCTTTGCTTACCTATGGTTGGTTACGCGCTATGCTGGCATTGGTTCCCATTTTTGCCCTGCGTTATAATATCAAAAAAATTGCTGCTATCTGGGCGATTATTGCTACTTTTATGTATTTGGCGATTTCTGGGTTTCAATTACCTGCATTTAGGGCGTGGGTGATGGTGTTTTTGTTTTTACTCGCTATTTTGCTGGGGAGGGAAGCGAATGCCCGGCGTAGTTTGATTTGGGCAGCATTTATATTATTGGTTTATCAGCCATCTTCTTTGTTGGAAGCCGGCTTTCAGCTCTCCTTTGCGGCTACTTTGGCATTGTTGGTATATGTGCATGAAACTGCCGCAATTATGCGCGATAGATTATATAAACCAGTATATTATGTGGCGGAAGTTTTATTAGCCTCAGGCGTTGCATCGTTAATTAGCGAGCCTTTAGTGATGGCGCATTTTCATGTTTTTACGCCCTTAGGGATTTTTGCGAATATTTTAGGACATTGGGTGTTGGCATTTTGGGTGATGCCTTGCCTTTTGTTGGTCTTGCCAATGTTGGCTGTGGGGGCAGAAAAATATGTTTTCTGGCTCGCTGAAAAAGGTATAAACATATTAGAAGCAATTGCTTATAAGGTTTCATCCTTAGAATATGCCTCGATTGCCGTACCTCCCATGCCTGATTGGGCAATTGCAAGTACAGGTTTTGGTATTGCGATTATTTTATTAGCTTATAGCTGGCGTTGGCGCGGCGTAGGGGTGGCAATGGTTGGGGTTGCATTATTGAGTTTGTTATGGGTGAGCTCGCCCGATGTGATTGCCAGTGCGGATGGAAAATTCATTGCTATTCATGAAGCAGATGGCTGGAAATTAGCCAAAGGTAGCTCGGTGCGGCAATTCGTGGTGAAACAATGGAGCGTGATGCTGGGGGAGAAAATCCGTAAGACGGAAGTGGAGGGGTTGGTTTGTCAGGATATTTTGCCAACTCGACAAACCCACATAAATATCCATCGTCATGCCGCTGAAGAGCGGTATCCATGCCTAACATCTGGCTCTAAGGCTTGTGGTGAAACATGGATACCGCTCTTCAGCGGTATGACAATGGGGAATTTGGGTGAGAAAACTCAAAATTCAGATGATAATACAATGTTGGGTGTAGAAGAAGCTGGGTTTATTTGTACTTATAAACAAGCGCATATCGACTCAAAAGAACTCCGCAGCAAAGGGGCAACCGCTTGGTGGTTGCGTGATGGCGAGGTGGTAAAAAAAGAGTCGGTCTGCGATGTGCTAGGGCGCAGAGCGTGGACGCGTTGTTAGCCGTGGGTACGCGCTTTATTAGTTTCTGCACTTGCCGTCGTGGTGGGTGTTTCTCCGGGGCGAATATTGCCGCCCGTGGTTGGCTGGTTGGCAGCATCTACGCCTAAAGCGGCAAATGCGCTTTCTAAGCTTTTGTCTTGCACATCTGCCAATAATTTTCCTTTGATTTTATCAGGAATTTCTGGGTAGGCAACCATAACATTTTTTTCTGCATCTATAGAAATATCCGCCGCAATGTTTTTGGCGAGTTGTGCTTTGAAGCCGTCAAACCCATTCCAATGGTCAAAATCTTTAGTCAGCGCACTAAATGCCGCTTTCACCATGCTACTTAGGGAATTTACCCAAGTTTTAGGGTCTTTCCACGCAAATTCATGGGTTTGCTTGGTGTAAGCCAATGCGGTGGCGATGGCATCCAGCTTTTTATTATCTGCCACATTAAAGGTTGCTTCTTTGATAGTTTTTAGCAAAGTGTTCTTAAAGGCAAGACTATCTTGAGTTAGTTCTGCCTGCATTCTTTCTGTTTCTTTTGCATCTATATTGCCTGTATAAGTTGCCAATATTGCTCCTGCGCCTTCGGTGGCTTCATCCAAGGTTCTTTTTGCGTTATCAAGGGTATTGCTAACCCCTTCTTTTACTTCTTTGGGGATGGCGTTGCTGATGGTGGTGGTGGCGCTATCAACAGTTTCAGACAATTTATCGCGAGCATCACTAAAAAAGTTTTGTACATCTTTAGGAATTATATCACTTACTTTGTCGCGAGCATCTTCATAAGCATCTAAGGCTGAATCGGGTAGAATTTGCGTTTCACCTTTTAATTTGTAATCAAGATGTCTAGCAATATGACGAAGATTAGTCTTCTGTTCATCAATTGCTTTTTTGCCTTTATCTACTAAATCATCGAACCCACTACCCATAAAAACCTCTTCAAATATCAGCTATATTATTGTATTGTAGCTCTTAGATGTTACATTATCATGACAGAAAATATTTTTTCCATAAACCAATAAAAAACAGGAGTAATTTCCCCCAGCCAGAGGGAATAAATGGAAAAAAAGCGAAACCGCGAAGCCGTTGGCTTTAAAATGCCGCATGAGGCCCGTGTGTACAGGTGGGCACCGTATAAACGCAGCCACGGCCACGCTCAGGGACAGCTCCCTTTCATGCGATTATCGCCCCAGAGGTCATAGTAGCCTGACGCACTCGGCAGTCTCGCCAGTGGTTAGTATAGCTTAGTTCTTATAATTTTCCCACAGATAAAAACTATTTTTTGTTTTTTATAAAATATGTTAGGATTGAGAAAGTATGATTTTTATGACTTTACGCGATTATGCTGTTAATGATGGTGTTATATATTGATAAATATAATAAATTTTTATAAAGAAATATCCGTCGTCATACCGTCGTAGGACGGTATCCATGCCAAACCATTGGCTTATAAGCTAATTGATAGGCATGGATGCCGCTCTACAGCGGCATGACGACGGAGAGTTTATATAAATATAGAGTTTATATATTTATTACCGTTATTTGTGCTGGTTGTTGGTAGTGTCTTATGGGGTAAATTTTAGTTGAGGTATAATGATATGAGCAATCTTCAGCAGCGGATTATTACGGGTTTTATGTTGTTGACGGTGCTCACCTTCATTCTACGTTTGCCGCAAGATGGCTTCTCGGGCGCTATTCTTATTCTGTCGGGAGTGTTATATTGGGAGTGGTGGCGTTTGGTTCCGCATTGGCTGGGGCGAGTTTTAGGCTTGGTTTATGTATTAGTCCCCATGCTTTGCTTATTATTATTACGTCTGAATGGAATTGAATATATTATTTATATTTTTCTTGTGGTTGCGGCTACGGATATTGGCGCATTTTTTGCAGGCAGAAAGATTGGTGGGCCTAAATTAGCGCCGAAAATCAGCCCGAATAAAACTTGGGCAGGTTTGCTGGGTGGCATGGTTTGTGCTTCTATATTTTCTTACTTTTTTGAAGTTCCCTATCCAATATTATTAGGTTTGCTTTTGGCCTTGGTTTCGCAAATGGGTGATTTGTTTGAATCATGGTTGAAGCGGCGCGTGGGTGTAAAAGATAGTAGTAATTTATTGCCCGGACATGGTGGGTTTTTAGATCGTTTAGATGGATTGCTTTTTGCCGTGCCTGCTTTATACTTGGTTTTGCATGTCATATATTAAAAAAATAACTATTTTAGGGGCAACGGGTTCTATTGGCGTAAGCACTTTAGAAATTTTACGTCAGCATCCCAAAAAATATCAGTTGGAAGCAGTAACTGCGCAAAATAATTTGCCTAAACTCATTGAAATAGCTAAAGAATTTTCTCCGAGCATGGTGGCAATTGCTAATGATGCACATTATGCCGAGTTAAAATCTGCTTTGGCAGGTTCGGGTATTGAAATTGCCGCTGGTGAGTCGGCAATTATTGAGGCGGCGCAACGACCTGCCGAGTTGGTGATGGCAGCCATCGTCGGGGTTGCTGGTTTACGCCCCGTTTTAGCCGCTATAGCGCGAGGAGCCACAATTGCCTTAGCCAATAAAGAGAGCTTGGTTTCCGCAGGGGAGCTGGTTTTGCGTGAGTGCCGCAAATATGGCGCAGAGCTGCTGCCTGTGGACTCCGAACATAACGCAATATTTCAAGTGTTTAATGAAAATCATCGTCCATTTTTAGAAAAAATAACTCTTACTGCGTCAGGTGGACCGTTTCGGGGCTGGTCTGCTCAGCAATTACAAAAGGTTACGCCTGAACAAGCCGTGCGGCATCCTAATTGGAGTATGGGTAAAAAAATATCCGTGGATTCTGCCAGTTTGATGAATAAAGGCTTGGAATTAATCGAGGCTTGTCATTTATTTGCGCTCAAGCAAGAACAAGTGGAGGTGGTGGTGCATCCCGAATCCATCATTCATAGTCTGGTGCATTATGCGGATGGTTCGGTACTGGCGCAACTGGGTTTGCCCGATATGCTAACTCCCATTTCTTATTGTTTGGCATGGCCAGAACGCCTAGCATTGGCCAAAGAAAAAATGGATTTGATTAAAATAGCCGCTTTGCATTTTGAAGCAGTAAATAACCAGAATTTCCCCTGTTTGCAATTGGCGCGAGATGCTTTTGCACAAGGTGGCGGTGTTGCTGCGGCTATGAATGCTGCTAATGAAGTGGCTGTAGCACGGTTTTTAGATAAAGAAATTGACTTTTTAAGCATAGCACGCATCATTGAAAAAACTCTTTTGCATGGTGATTTTGGTAGTGCTGATAATTTAGAAGAAATACTAGAAGTTGATGCGCGTGCCAGAATCATTGCTCAGGCAATATAAACTCAAGGAAATAAAATGTTAATTTATACTATTCTTTCATTCATCGCGGTTATTTCTATCATCGTGTTTGTACATGAATTTGGACATTATATCGTGGCTAAATTATGCGGCGTTCGGGTGGAAGAATTTTCCATTGGGTTTGGTAAAGAATTATTTGGCTTTAATGATCGCAGCGGCACGCGTTGGAAAGTCAGCGCTTTGCCCTTGGGCGGCTATGTGAAAATGTTTGGTGATGCCTCGGGAGCTAGTAATCCTGATGCGTTAGCTTTAGAAAATATGAGCGAGGCGGAGCGCAAACAAAGCTTTCATTATAAGCCCTTATGGCAAAAATCTTTGGTGGTGCTTGCCGGACCTGTGTTTAATATCTTGCTGACGATTGCCATCTTTACTTGGCTGATTTTTCATAATGGTTTGCCCACTACTGAGCCAATTGTGGGTGACGTATTGAAAGATTCACCTGCGGAAATAGCCGGGATTAAAACGGGGGATAGAATTATTATGGTGGGTGAAAAATCCATCAGCCGTTTTAATGATATTGTATTGGAAGTGGCTTTGAATACTAACAAAAATCTGCATGTAACTTTGCTGCGAGATGGTAAGACTGTTGCAGTAGATTTACCCACCAAAATGCGTGATGATGTCGATGGTTTGGGAAATAAAGTCGAGCGTCCGATTATTGGTATCAGAAGTAAAAAAATCATTTCTTCCGAGGTGGGGGTAGGGCGCTCGTTAGTGGAGGCGGTTTATCAGACTGAACAAATCATCACCAGCAGCTTCCGCGCTATGGGGCAGATGTTAACGGGAGAACGCAGCACTCGTGAGCTAAAAGGCGCGGTAGGCATGGCAAAACTCTCAGGGCAAGCAGCGGAAAAGGGCATCGGCACGATGATATGGCTAATCGCCATGATTTCTGCTAATTTAGGGGTAGTTAATATTTTGCCAATTCCTCCGCTTGATGGGGGGCATCTATTATATTATACTATCCATGCGTTACGCGGAAAGCCCTTAGCTGAAAAAGCGCAAGAATATGGTTATCGCTTCGGCATGGCGTTGGTGATGAGCTTGATGGCATTCACCATTTTTAATGATATTCGTAATTTGTTATAAGGAGTTTTTTATGAAATATAATCCTAATCGTTTGGACGGAGTAGCAATAGTCGTGGCGCTTTTGGGGCTGGCATTGGCAGCTGTTGGTGCGGCGAAGATTTTTTAATTAAACTGCTCGTAATGCATCAAAGATGCAATTACGAGCAGAGTACCGCTTAGTTTTGTTTAATCATTTCAGCTCTTGCCGCACTGCAAAGGCTGCTGGCTTGAACAAGTATTGGGCTGTTATAAAAATAATCATCCCAAGCTTTTCGTGCATTAACCGAACCAGCAGGTTCTGGGTTTACGTTTTTGATTCCCAGCAAGGCAAAAAAGCTTTGGTTGTAGTCAATCGTGCAATCCGCACCCCATTTCATGTCTTTGTACTTACAGGTCAGGTTAACTGATACCTGATTACCGTTATACAAAGTCATCACCTTCGACTTGAAAGTGTGTAAATTGTAAGAACCAAACTCGTCGGTAACCAAATCTGTTCTCAAAAAATTGCAATCAGCAGCTTGAGCGACAGAAATCAATGATAAAGACGATAATAAAGCTAAAATAACTATTTTTTTCATGGAAAACTCCAAATATTTAAAAAGATAAAGACGAAATGCCTTTATGTAGGTTGAAAAACAAGTCATCCCCATTTGTGATGGGAATCAAGCCTTATATGTTATTGTTTAAAAATATAAATAATAACAAAAGACGGTATCTGTGTAACATATTAAGCACGTTTGTCAATGAAAATTAATAATTTTTAATTTAAAGCGAAGCTAAAATATCTGCTGCTGCCTTGGCAGGGTTTTTATCTTTAGTTATTGGGCGGCCAATCACCAGATAATCCGCTCCGCGCTCAATCGCTTCTTTCGGGGTCATCGTGCGTTTTTGGTCACCCATCTCACTTCCTTCGGGGCGAATGCCGGGGACGATGAGTAAAAAATCATTGCCACAAGCGGCGCGAATTAGGGGAATTTCGTAAGATGAGCAGACTACCCCATCTAGCCCAGCACTTTGGGCAAGGTCCGCCAGACGGGTTACTTGGGTGGGGAGTTGGCCGTTGATACCAATCATGCTTAAATCATCTTGATCTAAACTGGTGAGCATAGTCACCCCAATAATATAGGGACGCGCGCGCCCAGTAGTTTCGGCAACGCGCATAGAAGCATCAATCGCACCGCGCAACATCGCTTGTCCACCTGCGCTATGCACGGTCATCATAAAATTATTTATTCCTGCGGTTGCTTCAATAGCTTTAGCAACTGTATTGGGAATATCATGAAATTTCAAATCTAAAAATACCGGTATTTTCAGATGTTCCAGCGCATGTACTCCTGCTGCGCCATTGGCAACGAAATATTCCAGCCCCAATTTTACTGCGCCCACATAAGGGCGCACCTTTTCCGCCAGTTCATGCGCTTGCGCAACGTCGGTAGTGTCTATGGCACAGATTATAGGATTTTTTTGCATATTAATTTGTTACATATTTTAAGTAATAATGTGTTTTTATGTTTCTCAAACAATAAACTCTCCGTCGTCATCCCCGCCTT
>DIUV01000053.1 GCA_002423155.1 Alphaproteobacteria bacterium UBA6149 | reverse complement strand
CAGCTCTTTTATAGTGTTTCCCCTTTATTCTCACACCGCCCACCTTTTTTAAAATAAAATTGGCGGTGGGCTTGCTTACGCTAAGCCTGTATAGTGCTTCTTATTTAGTATGATTTTAAAGGGGAAGCACTATACAACCAACAACATCACTCCTGTGGAGCTTCCCTCACCCCGTCCCTCTCCCAAAGGGAGAGGGGGCAGTCCGTGTTTCATTTTTAAGTCCTGTTTACACAAATACATCATAAACTGGCAGTATTGTTGATGTAAATATAACAGCAGTTTATTTTCCTTGGACAGTAGTGCGTCTGCACGGGAATGACGACGGAGAGAGCGAACTTTTGTATTATATTTCAACATATAAATGCCATGTTAATAGTACTGTCGTGTAGCTTGACTGCTTATTACATTTCCCAGTAATTCCAACTGTTCTGGCTCACTTAGTCGATGGTCTCCATCTTTTAAAAAAGTGATTTGCACATCTTGGCTGCTTACTTTCTCGGCAATTCGTAAAGCAGTTTGCCAGGGCACGTCTATATCTGCCATGCCGTGTAAGAGGCGAATAGGGCAGTTTATAGTTAAAATTTCCTTACTATTTATGATGCATTGTTTTTGCCCGTCTTCTAACAATGCGCGAGTAATCGGGTAGGGGGCTTCATCGTAGCAAGACGGCAGATAAACTACGCCTTTATGCTCCATTTCAGTTTTTTGTTGCGGAGAAAATTGTTCCCAAATCAAGCTCTGGGTGAAATCTGGTGCCGCGGCGATGCCAACTAAAGATTGAATGCGTTCGGGGCGCAGCAAGGCGAGTTTTAGCATTATCCAACCGCCCATGCTGGAGCCAACAAGAATTTGTTTGCCTACGCTTAGATTATCCAACACCTCCAACGCATCTTGCAGCCATTGACCAATAGTTCCATCAACAAATTTTCCCGATGATACTCCATGTCCTGAATAATCAAAACGGATAAAATTATGATTATGTTTTTGACAAAAATCATGCAAATAAACCGCTTTGCTACCACCCATATCCGACTTGAAGCCGCCCAGAAAGATAATATTTATTCCGCTATCACCAATAATTTTCTCGTAGGAAATACGTCGTCCATGTGCGGTTTGTAGTTCTTGTATCATTTTTTTCCTACATTACAGTTTGTTATTTGAATGATTATCAAAAGTCATTCTCATATATAATATGGCAATGAATTATTTTCTACTGATTGTTTTTTCTATTGGTTATCTAAGCTGGTTATATAAGTTGATTATTTAAGCAAGGCAACCGCCCCACCCACCCCTAACATTTAGTTTCCATAATATATATTATACAACTTTTGTGGTTGGGTTTACTTAAGATGGATTTGTTGTGAATATTGTCATTTTTTTGTAACAAATGGCCTATAGTATGTTTTTTATAAGTAAGAATAAAAAAATAAATTATAGAGAGATAAAGCTTATGACTAACGATATGCCAACTGTTGCACAATTGCAGGCTCTAGCTAATTCTAACAAGGGAAAAGATTTAAATACAGCTTTAGGAATTTGTGATGTGGCACACGCTAAAGGCTTTATGGATAAAGCCACTCAAGCAGCCGCAGATGTAAAAGCAGCCTGTCAACTGGTAGACGCAAAATTAGTAAATTCTTATGTTGCCCCAGAACAAGCAGTACAGGATTTGTCATACAAAATTGAGTTTCAAGCTAATAAAATAACCAAAAACAATGATTTAGTAGTAAAATATCAAAGCACAAAGGCTTATGAAGAGGCTCGCGAAACTGTAGATAAATGTAATGCAACTGATAATCATGTATTCAAATATTTGCCTACGACTAACCCTGTTGAAGCATGTAATATGCTGAAAGATAATATAAAAAACTTTAGTTATTCACCTGAACAAGTATCGCAACTTCTTGGTGAGGATATTGTTGGTCAAACTTCCGCTTCTCGACCAGATTATACAAAAACTAGAGCATATAATCAGGCAAAAGCTGCGGAGCAGACTTGTGATAAAAGCGGCAATACAAAATTTGATTTATTAGTAACTAATGATGTGGCAGGTACTTGTGCGGCGGTAAAAGCAACATTGAATGAACTAGAGCAAAAAAGTCACACGCAAATAGACGGTTCAAGTACAAATACACAACAATTACCTGGCAAACCAAAGCAAGTGATTCACCGAAACTACTAAAAAACAAAAAATCAGCGCAATTGAGCACCTAGTTTTGCTACATTTGCTAAAATTGCGCTGGTAGTTTTGTTTATATCTTCCTCCCCTAAGGTGCGGTCTTCCGCTTGTAAAAACACTGCTATTCCCAGTGATTTTTTATCTTCGGGGAGGTTTTTTCCTTGATAAACATCGAACAAACTTACATCCTTGATTAGCTGTTTTTCAGCTGAAATTACCGCGTCGATTATATCTGTGGCGGGTAATTTTGCATCCACCACCAGCGCAAAATCGCGACGGGTTATTTGGAAGTCGGAAGTTTTTAGTATCTCTATTTCAGGTTTGTTACGAGCTACGGGGATGTTTTCCAGCAATATTTCAAACGCCACCACTGCTTGCTCCACGCCAAACTCGCGCAATATCTTAGGATGGATTTCTCCGAAATAGCCCAAAGTCACTTTTCCACCCAAAGACACCCTGCCCGATTTTCCCGGATGATACCAGCTTGCAGCATCACTACTAATGCGTACGCGAGCTACATTAACGCCCAAAGCTTCCAACACCGCAAAAATATCCGCTTTTACGGCAAAAACATCAACTTCTTTGGGGGTGGCAGACCAATGCAAGGCGCTTTTGCCTGTGCGGATGCCTGCGGCTTGTAAAGTTTGTTGTGCGGGTGATATGCCATAAAAGCATGTTCCCACCTCAAACAAAGCTAAATTAGCATTTCCCCTTGCGATATTACGATTGGCGGCGCTTAAAAAACCAGCAATCAGGCATGGGCGCATAGTGTCCATTTCGCTACTGATAGGGTTTATTACCTGCACCAAAACATCTGCTTCACGTTTGAATAAATTAGCTTGTTTTTGCTCAATAAAGGCAAAATGCACACACTCATTCATTGAGCGATTAGCCAACAAACGCTTTGAGGTGCGAATATTTGCTTCAAGTTTATTCTCAACTGATTTTGCATCCCCTGCTGGTAGGGGAACTTCAATTATATTGTCATAACCATAAATGCGTAAAATCTCTTCAACCAAATCGGCAGGTTGTGTAACGTCTGCGCGCCAACTCGGAGGAGTAACTTGTTCGCCCTGCACGCTAAAACCTAAAGATTGCAAAATTGCGCTGCATTTTTCAGGTGCAATTTCCATTCCGCTAAGTTTTTTTACCCATTCTGCGTTGAATTTTATTGGCTCTGCGCCCTGCTCTGCTGCGCCTGCGATAATTATTTCCGCCGCTTCACCACCACAAATTTCTAATATCATCCGCGTGGCGGCTTCTAATCCCCAGATTATTGAGTCTGCATCAACATGGCGTTCAAAACGATAGCGTGCATCGGACTCAATTTTTAAAGCACGACCAGCTTGCGCAATGGCTGGGGCAGCAAAAATGGCGGCTTCAAGGAAAATTTCATTAGTTTCCAACGAGCAAGCACTGCCCTGCCCGCCAATTATGCCGCCTAATGCTAATACGCCAGAATCATCAGCAATCACACAGCAAATATCTGTAAGTTCATATTTTTTTGCATTTAACGCTTCAAATTCGTCTCCATTTTTTGCAGTACGCACTACTAAATCGCCATTTATTTTAGCAAAATCGTAAGCATGTAAGGGGCGAGCATAAGAAAAAGTAAAATAATTAGTAATATCCACCAATGCAGAAATGGGGCGCAGGCCAATGGCCTCTAATTGGCGTTTTAGCCAATCAGGGCTTTCGCAATTCTTTACTCCGCTGATTAACCTGCCAGCAAATTGCAAGCAAGCATCTGTTTTTATATTTATATTTGTTGGTGTTTTTTTGTTGGTATTAACGGGAGTTTTATCTAATGGTTTTAGAGTTCCCAAACCTGCCGCGGCCAAATCACGCGCAATGCCATAAATACCCAAACAATCTGCCCGATTGGGAGTCACCGCAATTTCAATCACGGGATCACCTAAGCCTAAAACCTCAACGATGGATGCGCCAATTTTTGCGTCCAACGGCAACTCAATAATTCCTTCGCTATCACCATCTAGCAATAATTCACTCTTGGAGCACAACATTCCTTGGCTTTCTACGCCGCGGATTTTGGAAAGTTTAATCGCAAAATTGCCATTGGGGATAATATTACCAATATCCGCCAACACAACTTTAATCCCCGCGCGTGCATTCGGAGCGCCGCAAACTATGGTACGCTCACCCGAAAAACTATTGACGCGACAAACGCGCAAACGATCCGCATCGGGATGCGGATTTGCTTCAACAATTTCCGCCACCGTAAAAGGTTTCAGCAGCGCAGATTTATCTTCCACCGCTTCTACTTCTAAACCATTTGCGGTTAAGACGGCAGTTATTTCGTCCAATGATGCGTTAGTATCAAGAAAAGTTTTTAGCCAACTTAGGGTGAATTTCATAAACTAGCTCCCATTTGCCCAAAGGCAAGCTGTTGACCGAATGCTCCGGGAATATTTAAGGCGGAAAAGCCATAATGTTCCAACCAGCGCACGTCGGACTCGAAAAAAGTGCGTAAATCTGGGATGTTATATTTCAGCATCGCCAAGCGTTCCACGCCCATTCCAAAGGCAAAACCTTGCCATTCTTCAGGGTCTAAACCGCAATTACGCAAAACATTAGGATGCACCATGCCGCAGCCCATTATTTCCAGCCAGCCTTTGCCAGCGCCAATTTTCAGCCCATCTTTGCCGCGTTCACAGCCAATATCCACCTCGGCAGATGGCTCCGTAAATGGGAAAAAGCTCGGGCGGAAGCGTACCGGGAGATTATCTATGCCGAAAAATTTGCATAAAAAATCACTCACGCAATGTTTCAAATGCCCCATATTAATGTTTCTATCAATCACCAAACCTTCAATCTGGTTAAACATCGGGGTATGGGTTTGGTCAGAATCGCAGCGGAAAGTGCTACCGGGGGCAATAATGCGAATTGGCGGCTGTTCTGAGCGCATCACCCGAATTTGCACTGGCGATGTATGTGTGCGCAATACATATTTTTCCTCACCCTCCTCTTTATTTTCCTCACGCACGAAAAAAGTATCATGCATTAAGCGTGCGGGATGCGATGGAGGAAAATTCAGCGCGGTAAAATTATGTTCGTCATCTTCCACCAAAGGCCCGTGGCGCACGGAAAAACCTTGCGCGGCAAAAATAGTGGCGATTTCGTCTAATACTTGCGTAGTGGGATGCAAGGTACCCGTTTTAGTTGGGTAAACTGGTAGAGTTACATCAATCTTTTCATTTTCCAGCTTTGCAGCTTCTTCTTGTAAAATAAGAACTTCTTTGCGCGCTTCAATGGCGGATTCTAGGCTGGTTTTTATTTCATTTAATTTGGCGCCCAGGGCTTTGCGCTCTTCGGGCGCGGCTGCCCCTAATTTTTTTAATTCGGCGGTGAGTTCACCATTTTTACCGAGCAATTCTACGCGGAGATTGTCTAATGCCACTAATGATTGGGCATCGTTTATATTAGCTAATTTATCAGGTAAATGCATAATAAACTCTTACATTCTCGTGAGTTATGAGTTGAATGTTTTTTGACAGTTTTTATACTCTATAACAACAGCACAGTTAACAACAAATAATTCATTTATAATAGCGTAAACAATCCCTTGTCATGCCGCCGCAGGGCGGCATCCATGCTTATCCGCCGCCCCCAGCCAATGGTTTGGCGTGGATACCGCCCTACGGCGGTATGACAAAGGATAGTTTGGATGATTAACTATTTGCTATATTAAATATAAAATTCTTTTGTTAATAGCACTATCATACAAGCTATAAGCCATACCAAATAGCATATAATCAACAATCATCCCGACTTTCATCGGGATGATTACAGAGATATTTATACTAGATAGAAACTAGCTAGCTTTTTGCAAAGCTGCTTTTGCTTGTTTCACCAATTCACCAATTGCCGCTGGATCACGTACAGCAATATCTGCCAATACCTTGCGATCCATCTCAATGCCAGCTTTTAGTAAGCCATTGATGAATTGTGAGTAAACCATATCATGTTCACGCACAGCGGCGTTGATACGTTGAATCCACAATTTACGGAACTGACCTTTGCGCGCTTTACGATCGCGGTATGCATACTGCAAGCCATGCTCCAAGCGGTTCTGCGCGATACGAATACAACTTTTAGCGCGGCCGCGGAAGCCTTTGGTTTGGTCTAATATTTTTTTATGGCGTTTATGGTTAGTTACGCCGCGTTTTACACGAGCCATTCTTTTTCTCCTAGGTAATTAATTATATATGGGTTTGCTGGAATCAACCGTACGGCATGAACTTACGAATTATGCGTGCATCTGGCTCGCATAAAGTAGTTGTACCACGAGCGCTACGGATAAATTCACGGGTACGTTTTACCATTCCGTGACGTTTTCCTGCTTGTCCACATTTAACTTTACCGTTAGCAGTCAGAGAAAAGCGTTTTTTTACGCCTGACTTTGTTTTCATTTTTGGCATTTTCGTCTCCTAAAATTAGTCTTTAAAATCAATAATCAAGGCAATGCCTCCGCCCGATCATTATGAATTCACCTTAAGTGAAGGGGTGTATTTATATAGAATAGATTGCTGCAATACAAGCAGTTATTAATCATGTCGCGCATTTTTCATAATGCTCGCTTTTTCTCTGCCCCAATCGCGCTCTTTTTCAGTCGCGCGTTTATCGTGGAGTTTTTTACCCTTCGCCAAGCCTATCTTCACTTTTACCATGCCGTTATCATTGAAATATAATGATAACGGCACAATAGTCATGCCTTTTACTTTGGTTTGACCAATGAATTTTTTGATTTCTTTTTTATGTAATAATAATTTTCTTGGGCGAGTTGGTTCATGGTTAAAGCGATTTCCGCCTTTATATTCGGAAATATGCATATTAAACAGGTAAATATCACCATCTTTTTCGCCAGCATGGGCGTCTTGAATGTTGGATTTACCTTCACGCAGAGATTTAACCTCAGTTCCCACCAGCACAATGCCTGCCTCAACCTCATCTTCGATGTAATATTCAAAGCGAGCGCGGCGGTTTTCGACTACGGGTGGTTTTTTGAAGGGTTTTTTGGGTGACATTAAATTAGCCCGAGTTTTTGCATTTCTGCTTTTATTCGTAGCTGCACGGATTCACTTGCTAAACTTAAAGGGAGCCGCAAGTCTTGCGTGCATTTGCCCAATAAATGCGCGGCGTATTTTACAGGGATAGGGTTGGTTTCTGCAAATAATGCTTGGATTAAGCCGACTAATTTTTCATGGGTTTGTAGTGCTCCTGCATAATCACCACTCAAACTTTTATTTTGAATTTCTGCGCATAATTGTGGGGTGATGTTAGAGGCTACGGAGATGCAACCCTGCCCACCTTGAGCGTTGAAACCGACGGCGGTCATATCCTCACCAGAAAATAATTTTAGTCTGTCGCCAACTAAATAGCGCAAATTACTGGGGCGAGCCAAGTCACCCGTAGCATCTTTTATGCCTGCTATACGAGGCAAATCAGCTAATCTTTTAAAAGTTTCATCAGTAATATTTACCACTGAACGGGCAGGAACATTATAGACGATAATGGGAATATCCGTCGCATCATGAATGGCTTTGAAATGTAAAAACAAGCCTTCTTGCGTGGGTTTGTTATAATAAGGAGCAATCACTAATGCTGAATCCGAACCAGCTTTTTGCGCGTGCTGAGTAAAATAAATCGCCTCCGCGGTGGAATTAGAGCCGGTGCCCGCCATCACCGCCACTCTGCCAGCAGCAGTTTTTACACATAATTCCACTACTTGTTTATGCTCATCCGCTGAAAGAGTGGGGCTTTCGCCCGTGGTGCCACAGGGAACCAGCCCATGCACACCCTGCTCTATTTGCCAATTTACAAAACTTTCAAAAGCAGCTTCATCAATTTTTCCGTTTTTAAACGGGGTGATAAGTGCGGTGTATAGTCCTTTTAGCATGTATAATCCTAGCGTTTTTCTAACGAATGCCAAATGCGCAGGATTATTATTACATCACCTTGCAAACGGTAACGCAATATATAACCTCTACGACCAAATGGAATAAATAATTCATAAAATTCTGCAAAAATTAACTGTCCGATTTGAGGATATTGCAAAATTCTCTCCGTTGCACGAAGAATTGTTGCAGAAGCACGAGAAGCAGCGATAATGTTATGTGGTTTTATAAAACTACGTAAACGATTTAAATCAGCTAATGCGCATGGCTGCCAAATCAGCTTATAGTCGGACACGGCAACTCCGCCTCAGTACCCCAGCTTTTAAGCCACACGGAAACTTCTTCATGAGAAACAGACTTACCATCTTGTTGGTAGTCATTCCAACGTTGAAAAAGAATTGTTTTTTCTTTTTCAATATTGGATTCCTGTACAAGATTGGCATCTTCTATTTTAAATGCTTCGCTCATAATAAAAAACTCCAACCAACCGTATATTACTTGTTACATTGTAGCACAATATAACAGAAAATAAATTAAAATATTTGCATATTTTTAATATTTGCTGTAGCATAAATAGCATGAAAATAGAATTTGATGAAACAAAAAATTTAATCAATATCGAAAAACACGGTTTTCCTCTTAGTGCTTTTTCTCTTCTGGATATGGAGTCTGCTGTTTTTCATGAGGATAATCGTAAGGAATATGGTGAAAAGAGAATAAGAGTTTACGCATTTTTGCTCGGAAGGCTCTGTACTTCAGCATTTACTATTAGAAATGATGTTTTTAGAGTAATAAATTTTCGCAAAGCTAATTTGAAGGAAATGAAAAAATATGAACGAGAAAGATAAAAAACTTATAATGAAGAATATTGACAAAGAAGGTATTCCCGATGATGAAACTCCTGAATGGAGTGATGTTGAGTTTCGTACGGCAAAGCGTGGGTTAGATGGTTTGGCGGAACTTGTGGGAGAAAATATTGTTTGTACTTTAAGAAAAGCTGGCAGACCTAAAGTTATGAATCCAAAGAAGAATGGAACATTACGTCTTTCACATGATTTATGGGAAACAATAAAATCCTCGGGTCGTGGCTATAATTTGCGTGTTGAGAACATACTTAGAGAAGCAATATTACAGGGTAAATTGTAATCAACAACATCTTCGTATATCACCTTTTCCACCAAAGCGCGCATCCTGCCGTTCGCGGAAGAATGCTTCGTAGCTCATTATTTCTTTTTCAGGATGGTGATCGAGACAATGTTTTACATAGTTTTCATAGTCGGGAATGCCAATCATCAAGCGGATGGTTGCCCGTAACCTGATAAAAAACAATTTAACTTTATGCACTCTTCACCTCCATACCATCAATTTCTAGTACGCTTGGGTTAGGGTCTTTTAGGGCTTTCATAATTGCGACTATGGAAAAATAGCCCATTGCCAACACTACTGACACAAAGAACAAACACATTCCAGCATCAATATAATCATTGAAAACAATGCGGTGCATATCTTCAATGCTCTTGGCTGGAGCGAGAACAGTTCCAGCATCTAAGGCAGTTTGGAACTTGTTGGCATGCGCTAAGAAGCTAATGCGTGGGTCGGCGTGGAAAAGTTTTTCTGCGCCTGCAGTGAAGGTACAAATTAGCACCCACACAGCTGGGAATAAAGTTACCCATGCATAGCGTTCCTGCTTCATTTTAAATAGAATTACCGTAGCGTAAATTAATGCCATACCTGCCAACATCTGGTTGGATATACCAAATAATGGCCATAAAGTATTGATACCGCCGAGTGGATCAATCACCCCTTGATAGAGGAAATAACCCCATGCGGTTACGCAAATTGCGGCAGTTACCATATTGGTAGGTAAAAAATCCGTGCGTTTCATCGGGGCATAAAGCATGCCGATTAAGTCATGCAGCATAAATCTAGCTACACGTGTGCCCGAGTCAATGGTGGTAAGGATGAATAATGCCTCAAACAAAATAGCAAAATGATAGAAAAACGCCATCATGCCATCGCCCGTGAATACGGCGGCGAGAATTTTCGCCATCCCCACTGCTAAAGTAGGTGCACCACCTGCGCGAGATATAATCGAATGTTCGCCAACGTCTTTGGCGGTTTGGGTTAATGTTTCAGGAGTTATTACAAATCCCCAACTAGAAATAACCTGTGCGGCTGATTCTGGCGTAGTTCCAATCAAGCTCGCAGGGCTATTGAGGGCGAAATATTCACCCGGATCCATAGCGGTGGCAGCAATCAATGCCATAACAGCTACGAAAGATTCCATCAACATAGCACCATAACCAATAAAGCGCGCTTGCGTTTCATCTTCCAACATTTTAGGAGTAGTTCCCGAAGCAATCAGTGAGTGAAAGCCAGATACTGCACCGCAAGCAATGGTGATGAACAAAAACGGAAATAATTTTCCAGCAAATACAGGACCAGTACCGTCAATAAATTGGGTTACTGCAGGCATTTTAAGCGATGGCATAACCCATAAGATACCTAATGCTAGACCTAAAATAGTCCCAATTTTCAAAAAAGTTGCCAAATAATCACGCGGAGCTAACAATAGCCATACGGGCATGATGGACGAAAAGAAACCATAGCCAATAATCATCAAGGCCAAATGGGTTCCCTCAAAGGTAAATCTTGGTCCCCACACAGGATCCGCAGCAACATGCCCACCCACAAAAATAGAAGCAATTAAAGCAATAAAACCAATAACGGATATTTCACCAACTTTACCTGGGCGAATAAAACGCAGATATAATCCCATAAATAAAGCAATGGGAACCGTAGAAAATACAGTGAAAGTTCCCCATGGGCTTTCTGCCAGCGCTTTTACTACTACTAAAGCGAGTACGGCGATTAGTACGACAATAATCATCAAAATGCCGACCAGCGCAATCACCCCTGCTAAGTGACCAACCTCACCTTTTATCATATCCCCCAAAGAGCGACCATCGCGGCGAGAGGAAAAAACTAGGATACAAAAATCTTGCACTGCGCCAGCAAAAACCACCCCAACCAAAAGCCACAATACTCCCGGTAAATAGCCCATTTGTGCGGCAAGTACAGGACCAACTAACGGACCTGCGCCAGCAATGGCGGCAAAATGATGTCCGAATAATACAAATTTATTAGTGGGCACATAATCCAACCCATCATTATGACGATGGGCAGGAGTGACGCGATTTATATTTAACTTCAGAACCTTATCTGATATGAACAGACTATAATAACGATAACCAATTAAATATACGCAGGTAGAAGCGACCACCAGCCAAAGCGCGTTGATAGTTTCTCCCTTATGCAGGGCAACCGTACCCAGCGCAAATGCACCCAATATTGCTACTAATATCCAGATTATATGTTTCGTTATTATCTGCTGCATTGGTATTTTCTCCGTATTCTTGTCGTATTCTTAAGTATTTTGAGTAATAAGCAATCATATATTACATATATCCTGCTGCTCGTAAACGCTCAAAACTACTTTCATCCTCATCTGCACCCATGGGACGCCCTGAACGTTCTGATATTTTAGTAGTTTTTAGCTCTAAAATTATTTTATCAATATCGTCCGCGTCACTTTCTAATGGCCAAGTAATGCCACGTTCTCCCAAAGAACGAAAGCGCATTTTTTTGCCGCCAAACTCTCTTCCTTCAAACTCATGATATTCTTTAGCATAATAAAGCGGAACTATAGGGATGTTTTCTTGCTTTATATATTCCCAAACATTTAGTTCAGTCCAATGTAATAAAGGATGAATACGCAGGGAAACTTCATCGGGAAAACTGGTTTTATATTGTCCCCAAAATTCGGGTGGTTGTTCTTTTACGTCCCAATTACCTGCTTCTCCCCGTGGGCTAAATACCCGTTCTTTTGCGCGAGTGCCCTCTTCGTCCCGACGAATTCCTGCAATAATCCCTTTGAAGCCTTTTTTATCCTGAATTTCTTTTAAACCTAAAGTTTTACGAGCCGCCACGCGAGCAGCAGGCGGCAGGCTGGGGTCTGTCGCTTCTAAGGGCGGACATTTCCACGAAATCAAATCTACGCCCCATTCTTTTGCATATTTATCGCGGAAAGCGTAAACTTCAGGCATTTCCAGTTCGGTGTCGCAATGCACCAACGGAAACGGAACACGCCCAAAAAAAGCTTTGCGCGCTAGGTAAATCATCAGGTTAGAGTCTTTACCAAACGACCAGAGCATGGCAATATTAGGAATGCGATTAACCGCTTCACGCAATATATATATACTCTCGGATTCTAGTTTTTTTAAATGGTGCATTTTGGGGTTTTTCTTGCCTATTTATTTTTTAGTAAGTTGATGGCTTTTTTTAGCCTATACAAATCATCTCTACCATAAAAATGACTTGTACCAACTTCTAAAATAGCAGAAATTTTACCGTCTTTGATATAGCGACGAAAAGTTGCTGGAGATATTTCCAGAAAACTAATTGCCTCTTTAGCTGTAAATTTTGCGTCTTTTAAATCACCAAATAATTCTTCGTGAGTCAAATTATCATCGCAATCATCATTATAATCAAAAGCATGTTTAGCGAGTATATTAAAAAACTTAGTTCGTTCTGACAATGGTATAACTCGCAATTGAGAGAATATATGCTCTGCGGTTATATGTTCTGTGGTTATCATAATTATATTCTCCTGCTATTTTAGATATTTTTTTAGTTCTTCATAAAACTTTTCATGTACGCCAATTTTATAAAAATCCAGATTAATAAATTCTATTTCTGTAGATATTAGGTTGGTAGATACATCTACATAGTAAGCAATTAGATATTCATTTTTTTCAAACCGAAACTTATGCACACGAACGCCAGACAAATCTCCAACTTTTAATTCGCCGATATAAATGTCGTCACAAATACGCTCTACTTCATATCCTATAACTAATTTAAAGCATTTATGCTGTTTTTTCACAAATTGCACAAATGGCTTGCGATAATTCACTATTACTTCCATATAATCACTTCCACTCACACTCCTATTATATCACATTTGATACAAATCGCAATCACAAAAAAACTATAACTACACTTGTATCAACATAAGTAATGCGATAAAAAACGGCAAGATGTTTAGTGACCCTTTAAAATATTACGTTTTGTTCAGCTATCTCATAACTTCGGTGGTTATGGTGGGGATGGCAGTGGTTATTTTACGTAATTTACGGCGTGCACAGCAAAAATTGGCACAGATGCGGTCGGAACATGACTCCTAAAAAACAACGACTTATATTTTTGTTAGTAGGGTTGCTATTGCTGAGCGTTGCGGTGTCTTTAGTATTGAGCGCTTTTCGGGATAATCTGGTTTTTTTCTATTCTCCTACTGATATAAAAACCAATCCCCCCGCGTTGGAAAAAGCGGTGCGCATTGGCGGGCTGGTGGAGGCTGGCTCTATTCAAGGCGTTCGCGGCAAGCATATCACTTTTTTTGTAACGGATTTACGTAATAAAATAGCCGTTAGTTACGAGGGGGAAATACCTTCCTTGTTTCGTGAAGGACAAGGCGTAGTTGCGGAGGGACATTTGCAAGCGGATAATCAATTTAAAGCAACTCGTGTCTTAGCAAAGCATGATGAAAAATATATGCCGCCCGAGGTGGTAAAAGCCCTGAAAGCTTCTGGGCAGTGGAAAGATGATAAGATTACGCCTGATAAGGTCACAAAATGATAGCAGAAATTGGTCTCTTATCCCTGATTTTTGCTTTTATGTTTGCCTTATTGCAAGCAGGAATGATTTTTTTCGAAAAAGAAAAGCAGTTGGTTGTTTACGCCACTCGCTGCCAATTTATTTTCATTAGTTTGGCATTTTTATGTTTGGAAATTTGTTTTATAAACTCAGATTTCAGCGTTAATATCGTTGCCTTAAACTCCCATACCGAAAAACCGCTGCTTTATAAAATATCCGCTGCTTGGGCGAATCATGAAGGTTCGATGTTGTTATGGCTATGGATTTTAGGCGGTTATGGTGCGGTTTTTTCTTTTTATTTAAAAAGATTATCCTCACCTGTTAATATAATTCCCTCACCCACCCCTCTCCCAGAGGGAGAGGGCTTCAAGGTTACCGCGCTTGCTATCCACGGATTTATTCAGGCGGGTTTATTAGCTTTTTTACTCTTTACCTCTAATCCTTTTATGCGCATTGCCCTACCCCCATTTGAAGGTAATGGGCTTAATCCTTTGTTACAAGATATTGGTTTAGCCATGCATCCGCCGATGTTATATATGGGTTATGTTGGTTCGGGCATGGCATTTTCCATTGGTGTAGCCTTGTTAATCCATGGAAAAATATCGCGCGATGCGGCGAAAATAATGCGCCCGTGGATTTTAATTCCTTGGTGCTTTTTAAGTTTTGGTATTGGGCTAGGTAGTTGGTGGGCGTATCGTGAATTGGGCTGGGGTGGTTATTGGTTCTGGGATCCGGTGGAAAACGCCTCTTTATTGCCGTGGTTATCGGGGACTGCTTTGTTACATGCGAATGCCGTGTTAGAAAAGCGTGGAAAACTTGGGTTTTGGGTGGTTTTGCTATCTATAATCACTTTTTCTTTGAGCTTGATTGGCACATTTTTAGTCCGCTCCGGCATTATCACTTCGGTACATAGTTTTGCCAGCGACCCCTCACGCGGAATTTTTATTCTGGGCTATATATTTGTAGTGACTGGCGGCGCATTATGTTTATTTGCACTAAAAGCCAGTAAATTAGAAGAAAATTCCACCCTAAGACCACTCTCGCGCGAGGGGGGGATTGTGCTTAATAACGTATTTTTATTAACCGCCTGCGCCAGCGTATTATTAGCAACTATCTATCCTTTGGCTCAGGCTCTGTTGGGGCACAATCCTGTGAGTATTGGCGCACCTTATTATAATAAAACCTTTTTTCCTTTGATGGCGCCGCTGATATTACTCGGCGGTATAGGGGCGGTGCTGCCTTGGCGCAAAGCTGATTTGCGCAAAAGCTTAAAAGAATTATTTCCTGCTATATTGGCGGTCTTGGCTGCTTGGTTAATATTATTTAGTATGAGTGATAATAAATCCTGGTGGCTATTTATTGGGGTGGGATTAGGTGTGTGGTTATTATTGGGCACCGTAATTGCAGTACGTAAATTCAACACAAGTAATCTGGGGATGGGAGTAGCGCATTTTGGTTTGGGGCTAGTAGTTTTGGCAATAACTTGCTCAAGCTTGCTGAAATTTGAGCAAGAGCTAGAAATAAAAAAAGGGGAAACCATACAAATAGATGGATTTTCTTTGAATTATGTTGGTTTTGAACAAAAACAAGCAGAAAATTATACCAGCTCACGCGTATATCTTAATGTCACCACTCAAAGTGGAGAAAAATACCAATTAATTCCCGAGCGGAGGCTTTTTTCCGCACGCAAAACGGAAACTACGGAAGCAGCGTTGAAAAGCACATTGTGGAGCGATGTATATGTCGCGCTAAGAAATGGCTCCGAGGACAAAGAAATTAACCATATAGCAAGAATAACCTTCTATAATACACCTATGATGTTTTGGTTGTGGGTAGGAATATTCATGATTGGATCTGGTGGGGGATTATCTTTAATTGAACGATTATTTAGGAAATTCTATACCTAAACCAAATGATTTTGCGGATTTTATACCAAGATATTTTGTCAACTAATAACAGGAAAAAGCGCAGTAATACTTATTGCTATTTCAAGCTTTTTCCTGTTATTAGTTGGCTAAATATCGCAGTGTAGAAAATCCGCAAAATCATTTAGTTTAGGTATATATGGAAATAAAGTTCAGCACACCATTCAAACTTCCAGCAAATTGGAAGCGTAAAGGACTTAGTTCCTTAAAAAATGATCAGACTTTGTTTCCGCGCAATTTGACTATTGACGAAGCATTGCGCTATTTGGCGGATGAAATAAACCATCTGCAAGCTTCTGCGGCGACGGTTTTTACGAACTACGAATTTATCACCAGCCCTCGTTTACGCAAACAAGTGGGCATTCAAACTGGTGCTAGCTTACAGATAAAAATTGATGGTCATGTATTTTTGCTGGTTTGTGATAGTTGGTCATTGCTCGAACAAAATATTTATTCTCTGCATTTAATAATTCGTTCTTATCGAAATATTGAACAATATACGGGAATGCCCATGAAAACTTTATTGAGCCAACATTGTGATGTAGTAAAAGAAGATGTTAGCAATGAAGCTTTAAGTTACTCTACAAGCAATCTGCCACAATGGATGTTAGATTTAGGAATAGGACCCAGTGCAACTTTGGAAGATGCGCACGCAATTTATCGTTATCGGGCAAAATCGGTTAGTGATGATGAGAATGCTATATTAGAATTAAATATAGCCATGGATAAAGCAAAGATGTATTTATCTTAGAATTCACTCTACAAGATATTGCTATTAACAATGTTGTTATATATTGAGATATAAATAAAACAATACAATCTCTCAGTCGTCATCCCCGCCTTGTGCGGGGNNTGTGTCCCGAGATCCCCGCACAAGGTGCACTACTGTCCAATAAAAATAAGCTGCTGTTATATTTACATCAACAATACTGCCAGTTTATGATGTATTTGTGTAAACAGAACTTAAAAATGAAACGCGGACTGCCCCCTCTCCC
>DIUV01000013.1 GCA_002423155.1 Alphaproteobacteria bacterium UBA6149 | reverse complement strand
GCGCAGAAGAAAATCTTTTTTTCAGCTATCGTTACAATACGCTACGGGGCGAAAAAAAATATGGTCGCCAAATTTCGGTGATAGGCCTATAACTCCCTCTCCCCCTGGGAGAGGGTCGGGGTGAGGGAAGCCTACAAGAACTAGATTTTCCCTATACAGTTATAATCCTCAACCCAACAAACTCTTCGCAAATTCCTCCGCCACAAAGG
Organism: Alphaproteobacteria bacterium UBA6149; assembly: GCA_002423155.1. Taxonomy (GTDB): domain Bacteria; phylum Pseudomonadota; class Alphaproteobacteria; order Rickettsiales; family UBA998; genus UBA6149. Next base: position 3,781 of record DIUV01000013.1, on the reverse strand, counting down.
GGCGCAAATCCTCCATCGCCTCCCCCACGCCCACCGCATGTATGGGCAGCTTAAATTTCTCCGCCAGCGCTAGCACAATTCCCCCCCGTGCAGTTCCATCTAACTTAGTCACCACCAAGCCACTAACATTAACCAGCTTTTTAAATGCTTCCACCTGGGTGAGCGCATTTTGCCCGGTGGTGCCATCTAATATCTGCAAAACCGCATGGGGGGCGCTGTCGTCGATTTTTTTAATCACGCGGCTGATTTTTTCTAATTCCTGCATTAAATTCTGTTGGTTATGCAGTCGTCCGGCGGTGTCAATCAACACCACGTCCATCCCTTGTTGCTTGGCTTGCTCCACGGCTTGAAAGGCAACACTTGCCGGATCCGCACCTTCATGCGAGCGAATCACCGGCACTCCAGCCCGTTCACCCCAGCGTTGTAACTGCTCCACCGCGGCGGCGCGGAAAGTATCGCAAGCGGCCAGCATAACTTTATGCCCATTTTCTTGCAACAGCGCAGATAATTTGCCAATTGTGGTGGTCTTGCCATTGCCATTTACCCCCACCACCAGCACAATCATCGGTTTTTTGCTGGCATCCACCACAAAAGGCAGGGCGACGGGGCGCAGTAACTCCGCGATTTGCTCCGCCAACGCCGTTTTCACTTCCTCGGGCGCGATTTCTTTATCAAAACGGTTTTTGCTAAAATCCTGTACTAATTTGCGGGCTAACGGCGCACCAATATCTGCCATGATTAGCACTTCTTCCAATTCTTCCAGCATATTAGCATCCAGCTTACGCCGAGTAAAAATACTCGTAATGCCATCGCTAATCTGCGAGGAGGTTTTGAATAAGCCCGTTTTCAGCCGAGTAAGCCAATTAGATTTTTCTTGCGTCATTTTCTTGTGTTTTTTATGAGTTATCAGCATTTATTAATACTTTTCCACACAAATTTTCAAGCAAAACCTACTCAGGTAGCGCAAATCAAGCTTATCTCAAGAAAAAGCTTGCTAATCATTAAACAACTATCTATAAACACCCTTCGCTCAAAAGAGTGGCGCCCAGCAATTGGGCTTATTCCATAAACGGAATAATATTTAAGTGTCGCGGGGTGGAGCAGCCCGGTAGCTCGTCAGGCTCATAACCTGAAGGCCGCAGGTTCAAATCCTGCCCCCGCAACCAATTTTTTATTATCACATATTTTAATATTTTTTTTATAATCTTATTTCTGTGATTAATAAAATTAATGCATATACATAAATTGGAAACAGGCTTTTTGTGGATGGCAAAAAATGATAAAAATCAACCTTTTCCAAAACTTCTTTTAGTGTAATTATCTTTGTAATGTTGCTGCAAACCAGCTAAGTTCAATTTTATAATGGGCTCGATTAGATTTATGTACTCTGATTGTAACAAGCAGCCACTATTATCAGATAAATAAAACTCTGCTCCCAAGTCTAATAAATCTTGTTGGCTAGCTATGGACATGGTTTTGTTCTTAGTATTATACAGTAGGAAGTCGCCTTCACTTCCAATTTGCGCTTCCTTTCCAAATCCTATTGTAAAAGGATGTTCCATTTTTACTATTTTTATGGGCTCATTGCTTCTATATTCGTATAACCCATTATTATTTAGTTGACGTAAGTAAAATCTAGATGGAATACCATCAAACGAGTTTGAAAATTCATCTGGTGGCGTATCAGTGATATAAGCGGAAACATAAGACTGCTCAGCTATTGCCATGGTTGCTGGGTAAGCTTGATCACGAGTTATTTTTTCAACATTTATACTCTCTGGTTGATTGCGTTGTTGAACATATAGCCATCCTTCTTCTTCATTTTTATCAATTCTATAACGACTTTTTACAAAGCCAACCTGATTCTTTTCTATTTTTTCAACTAGAACTTTGCCCATCTTTGCGGTCAAATAAGGATGCGAGGAAAAGTCGAAGCTATCTGGAGAAATATGTTTAGATTCATTGTCAGATTCGCGTAAAACATCTTGCTTGCCTATGTCATAAATATGTATCTGCCCATCATCTAACAACACCATACTTGCAGTTTTTGGAAAACATTTCCATAGTTCAGGGCTTACTATGCCAGCGGAAACTGCAATTTCCATAATTTCTCTAGGAGTATGATAGTAGGAACGCATGTACATATATTCATGTTCAGAAGCATGCAGATTATGCTTTGGCATTTCCATAATTTTATTAGCTAACAAATATATAAATCTTCCTCTTTTTTCTGCGGATAGACTTTCGCTATCTTCAAAAGGTAAATAATTAGCCCACCATTTAGCTGCATCTAGTGCTTGCTCTTTTGTAAAACTCATAGTTAATCCTCTATATCGCCGGATTAGTTAATATATCATTTATAAAAAATTAAGGCAACATCTTTTAAGGCTGCTTTCAAGGGTGCAATAAATTAATGAAAACACGTTGTTGTTGCTTGTCTCTCTAAGCCACCAAATATCAAGTCCATTTCCCCTCCCCATATTTTCCACCATAAACACCCATAATCAATTTTGTGCGTAAATCAACTCGCTCATATAATTTTATTTCTATGTATAAGTTTGTAGCGGCACAAACATCGGCACTAATTATGCGGTTTACAATGACAATAAATTGATTTATAGTGTTTAATATAGGCACAAACATCGGCATTTATTGTGAAAATTATAGAAGAATATTATAAATCTCCGACATCAATGGAACCATTGCTGCCAGCGGAGAATGCGCGTGATTTAGAAGATTTGGTGGGCGAGCTTTTGAAAAAATCCAGCAGTCTTGCTGGGCGTATTCATCATGAAGTTGCCTCTAGTGTTGGTGCTTTGGTTCGTTCCATGAATTGCTATTATAGTAATCTTATTGAAGGACATAATACCCATCCACGGGACATAGAACGTGCATTAAAAAAAGATTATTCTGCTGATAAGCAAAAACGTGCCTTACAGTTGGAAGCAGCTGCGCATATTGCGGTTCAGGAAATGATTGATGGCGGAGAAGGTCCCGCCGTAATTACATCTTCTGAAGCATTATGTTGGATACATAATGAATTTTGTTCTCGGCTTCCAGAAGAGTTATTATGGATAGAAAATCCTGATACTGGTGAGTGTATAAGAATAATCCCCGGTAAATTAAGAACTGGTGAAGTTAAGGTCGGCAGACATTTGCCGCCGATTGCAGCATCACTACCTGATTTTCTTGTGCGTTTTGAAAGTGCTTATAACCCAGAGCGTCTGTCGGTGGTACGGCAGGTGGTTGCGGTTGCGGCTTCACATCATCGTTTATTGTGGATTCATCCTTTTTATGATGGGAACGGAAGGGTAACCAGATTATTTTCGCATGGTTATTTAAAACAGATTGGGATTGGTAGTAGTCTTTGGTCAGTTTCTCGGGGGCTTTCGCGTACTTCTGATAGATATAAATCATTGCTTATGCAGGCGGATATGGTGCGTCAGGGAGATTTAGATGGTAGAGGAAATTTAACAGAAAAAGGTTTGCAAGAGTTTTGTATCTATTTTCTAGAAACTTGCATTGATCAAGTAGATTACATGGTATCTATACTTGAGCCCTCCGATTTATTAATTCGGATGGAAATTTACATAGAAGAAGAAGTGCGAGCGGGACGTTTGTTAAAGGGCAGCTTTGCCTTGCTGCGTGAAGCCTTACTTGCTGGCTCTTTTGAGCGCGGAAAAGCGGGCTTCATTACTGGATATCAGGATAGACAGGCGCGGAAAGTTCTTGCAAGTCTGGTGGAAAAAGAATTGTTGGTTTCAGACAGTCCAAGAGGTGT
>DIUV01000012.1 GCA_002423155.1 Alphaproteobacteria bacterium UBA6149 | reverse complement strand
AACTGGGAAAAGTACATTTAGCCTCAGGTGATACTGCTACGATGGATTTTTATGGGGATGAGCTCTTGCAAGTGGCGGTGTCAGATAAGGTTAAATCCCAATTAGTTGATAATCGCGGAATTATTTCCGCTAATGGCGGCAAAGTTTCTTTAACCGCGGCGGGTGGCAAGCAGATAGTTGATAGTCTAATTAATGTACAAGGCTCTTTGCAGGCACAATCTGTGGGTATAAAAAATGGTGAGATTATTATTGCTGCGGCGGGCAATAAAGCAAAAACTAGCAAAGTTTTAGTGCAAGCCAGCTTGGATGCGAGCGGCAGGAAAGCAGGGGAACGCGGTGGCAAAATAACCGTAACCGGTGATAATATTGCGCTATTAGATGGAACTTTTATTGATGCATCAGGCGATTTTGGAAAAAGTGCAACCACGGCAAATAAAAAGATTTCCGATTATCGTGAAGGCTCAGCAGGCGGGGATATAAAAATTGGCGGGGATTATCTGGGGGTTGGGGATACGCCGACAGCGAATAATTTATATGTGGGTAGTGGGGTTTTAGTACTGAACGATGCCATAAGCGCGGGTGATGCAGGCAGGACAATCTTTTGGAGTGATGATAAAACCCAATTTTATGGTAAGGTTTATGCGCGGGCACTGGGGGACAAAGCTCCGGATGCGCAAACTTGGCAAGCGAGCTTGGGCGGCAATGCGGGTGAAGGCGGGTTTGTCGAAACTTCAGGACATGGGCATTTAGACGCGGGCGGCTATGTTGACCTAACCGCGAGTAATGGCAAAAGGGGGACATATTTTTTAGACCCTGCTAATATTACCATTTATGGGAATACGTCTTCAGTGTTTAATAATGCTGGTTTGGTAGCTCATTATGCTCTTGATGATGGTGCAGGCTCTTCTGCGTCGGACTCTTCTGGAAACAACAATAATGGTACATTAGTTAACAGTCCAATATGGTCAACCTCTACGGCTCCAACTATATTTTCTAATTCAGGAAGCCTTAGTTTTGATGGTGCAAGTAGATACATTACTTTGCCAAGCAATATTAACTTTGCATTTGGAACTGGTGCATTTACCGTGTCTGTTTGGTATAACCCATCAACCACCAGTTATACTCCGATACTATCCTTAGGGGGCAGCAATACTAATTATGGGGAGATAGGTACTAATCGTTTGGGAAGTTTATTGTTTTATTATGCAAATGGACAAAAGATATCTTCTGCTACGGCGTCTTCTTCAAATGTTTGGGTATTTGCAACTTTGGTCGGAAATGGTGGGGCTAATGGTTCAAGAAACATTAAATTGTACCAAGATGGTGTTCAGGTCGGAAGCACTTATACATTTGACTATAATTTTCCACAACAAGCATTTGTTATCGGAGCTAACCAATCGGCGCTAACGGAAGCAATGAACGGTAAAATTGATGATGTCAGAATTTATAATAATGCGTTGTCATTAAATGACATGTCCGAGTTAGCTGGCACTCGCTTTACCGTAGCTGGTTTGTCCAGCATGTCCGCTACAGCGGATATTTCCCTTTCTGCTACTAACAATATTACGCTTGATTTTGGGGGAGACACTCTAAACCTAGCTACCGCAGCCCGCAGCCTGACGCTTGCCGCTGGTAATCAGATAACTACCGCGAGTACGGGTAGCATCACCACTAATAACGGAGCTATAAATCTAACGGGCACTAATGGGATTTCATTAAACCATAATTTTACGCTTAATTCAGGGACTGCCGCCACCACATTAACTACCACCAATAGTCCCATTACCTTAAATGGAGCCACTATTTTTGGCGGTAGTGCCACCCTTAATGCAGGAACTTCTACGATAACTACCGCTTCTACCATAAATTCGGGAAGCAATAATCTTACTCTTACGGCTGATGATGTTGCCTTAGGGGGAAACATTAGCGGAACGGGAATTCTTACCTTAAAACCCAGCAGTAATAATCGCGCTATTTTAGTTAATTCTGGCGCTGGTAATTTTAATCTTGATAGCACAGAAATAGGATATTTAGTTGATGGTTGGAGCAGTATTGTTGTTGGTAGAAATACTGGGCTTACGGCAGGCGCAACTATGAATGTTGGCAGTAGTGATTGGTATGATCCAATTACTTTTATGTCTAATAATTCTATTACTTTTAGTAACAATATCAATTTTTATAATAACGCATCACTTACTAGCAGTGCCGCAGGTGGGAGTAATGTTTTTAATTCTACTAATATAATTACAGCTGGGGGAGCGGTTTTAATTAATGGAAATTTGTCATCTAAAAGCTCTTCAGTTAACACTAATTCTGGTAGTTTTTCTGCGGCATTTCAAACTTTTCTTAATGCGACGGGCACGGGACTTTCGGTTATAACTTCGGGTGGAAATATAAATTTTTGTGGGTCTTGTGCCGGAACGGGAAATTCTTTATCGGGAGGAGCAGGGGGGCAAAACATTGTGCTAGATGCTGGTTCTGGCAATATAAGTTTTGCTAGCCCACTCAACGGAGCTTATCATCTAAGCGCCAATGCGGCAAACATTACTACAGGAGGAAATGCTTGGGGAGGTACAACTCCGCTCGGCAATGTTTCGCTGGTCAGTGTTAATGGATTAACCTTACCATCTATAAGTGCGGCAAGCATTTTCGCCCAAACCACGGGAGCGGCGGCGGACATAAATATGCCCATTGGTAATGTCCTTACCGTTTCTGGTGCGGGTACACCTTTAACCATAGACGCGGGGCGTAATTTTATTAATAATTCTGGTGTTGGTGCCTTTTCTGTTCCTGCTGGACGCTGGTTAGTTTATTCCACCAACCCAGCGAGTGATGTTATTGGTGGTTTAAGCAATAATTTTCGTCGCTTTACTTGCGTTTATGGCGGCGCATGTCCTGCATTAAGCACTGGAAATGGCTTGCTTTATTCTTATACTCCCACGCTTACCGCCACGCCCAATGCGTTGGCGGCGCTGACTTATGGCGATGCTGTGCCGAGTGTAGCTGGTTATTTATATACTCTAAGCGGTTATTTAAGCACGGATGCGGGAGATGATCTGGTAACGGGTTCATTAAATGGCAGCACGAACTACACCCAAGGTGCTAACATCGGAAATTATTTTTTGAACTATGCAAGTGGCAGCCTGAGCTCGGATTTAGGCTATGGTTTTACCTATGCCAACAATGCGACCGCACTAACTGTTGGCACAAGAGCTCTGGGAGTAACTGCCGTTGCCAAAACTAAAACTTACGGCAATGTTGATCCCGCATTGACTTATAGTCTAAGCAGTGGCTCGCTTTATGGCGGCGATGCTTTCAGTGGCGTATTGAATCGTTCTGTTGGTGAAACAGTGGCGGGAGGGCCATATGCAATTTTACAAAACACGCTTACCGCTGGGGCTAATTATAGCATTACTTATACAGGCGCAAACCTCACCATTAATAAGGCGGATTTAAACGTAACCGGCTTAACCGCGAGTGATAAGATTTATGATACTACCACGAGTGCTACCTTAGGTGGGGTCGCGAGTGTTACGGCTTTGGGTGCGGATGTGGTAACTCTGGGTGGGGCGGCGGTGGGTAATTTTGCTAATAAAAATGTCGGGGTTGGTAAAGCGGTTACGGTTACGGGTGTAACTCTGGGTGGTGCGGATGCGGGGAATTATAATCTGATTCAGCAAACTGGACTAACGGCGGATATTACTGTTGCGGATTTAAACATTGCCGGACTAACCGCGAGTAATAAAGTTTATGACACCACCACCAGTGCCACTTTGGGCGGATCTGCGAGTGTTACGGCACTTGGTGCGGATGTGGTAACCCTTGGCGGTGCTGCGGTGGGTAACTTTGGTAATAAGAATGTTGGCGTTGGTAAAGCAGTTACGGTTACTGGGGTAACTCTGGGTGGAGCGGATGCGGGGAATTATAACTTAATCCAGCAAACTGGTTTAACTGCGGATATTACCGCGGAGGATTTAAACGTAACCGGCTTAACCGCGAGTAATAAAACCTTCGACGGTAATTTAATTGCCAGTTTAAGTGGCATAGCGAGCATCATCCCCTTGGGCGCGGATGTGGTAACTTTAGGCGGTGCTGCAGTTGGTAATTTCTTAGATGTTAATGTTGGGCTTAACAAGCCAGTTGCCGTTAGTGGTTTAAGCTTACTCGGAGGGGATGCGGGTAATTATAATCTTGTATATCCTTCCTTATTTGCAGATATTTCTGTGATGCCGAGTAATCACGCAGGCGGAGACCCGAATCCTTATGTTGTTAAACCACCGGTTATTCCCCCGGTAACCCCTCCTGTGAAACCGTCGGTTATTATTCTCCCCAAACCACCAGTAGAACCTGTGGTTAGACCAATTATTACACAAACAACTCTTATTCCTAATACGGTTGTTATGGTGTCGCAAGATGCAACTCTTGATAAGACTGTAGATAATAATAGTTCTGCCACACCATACTATATGCTCAATAATAGCGACCAAGATAAAAACTCTAAACATATTAATGTTTTTGCTGGTCTTTTAAAAATAGAACCTGAACTTGCTAAAAAACTTCAAATTACAGAAGAATTCTTGGATTAACTGTTTTAGAAATTTTTTATTGAGCTTGTGTGCAGGGTTGAAAATTTATATCTATAGAATTCCACACGGAAAATTGGCTTTTTGGCAAGGTTGTTACGGGAAAACAATTTTTTGTTGCGATAATTGTTTCATCTACATTTTTTTTGAATTCAGGATTTTTATGATATTTTTGTTCATCATCCTTTGCCAAACTTATTGATTTGAGCGAGCTATCAATATTTAAATCCAAATGGATATTAATTGCTTGAGTATGTTTTGAGAAGTTGGTGTTTTCTCTATAACATTTTGCCAGTTCAGCACTAAATTTTCCAATGAATTTGGTGTTTTCTTGCTCGGCATGACGGCTACATCCTGCAACCATTAATAAAATAATTGCTCTTTTGATGTTTGGAAACAAACGCATTTATAAACCTTTGTAAATTCCTCCTAGAACAATGTTCTAGGAGGAATTGGTAAATTAAAGTCCCAAAATCAAACGACGCGGATCTTCGATACATTCTTTTACGCGTTTTAAGAATGTAACTGACTCACGTCCGTCAACAATGCGGTGGTCATAAGAAAGTGCTACATACATCATCGGACGAATAACGATTTGTCCGTTTACTACCACGGGGCGGTCTTGGGTTTTGTGCATGCCCAAAATGGCTGATTGTGGAGGGTTGATGATGGGGGTGGACATGAGCGAGCCATATACGCCGCCATTAGAGATGGTGAAAGTGCCGCCCGACATATCTTCCATGGTTAATGCGCCATCACGGGCTTTTTTCGCCATGCGACCGATTTCGCTTTCAATTCCGGCGATGCCTAGATGATCAGAATTGCGGATTACGGGAACTACTAAGCCTTGCTCGGTGCCGACTGCTACGCCAATATCATAATGATTTTTATAAATAATATCGTCGCCATCAATCTGGCTGTTTACTTCGGGGATTTCTTTTAGAGCAGTTACGGCTGCTTTTACGAAAAAGCCCATGAAGCCTAGTTTTACGCCGTGTTTTTTCTCAAAATCGTCTTTATATTCATTGCGCAATGCCAAAATATTGGTCATGTCGATTTCGTTGAAAGTAGTCAAAATCGCGGCAGTGTTTTGCGAATCTTTTAAACGACGGGCAATTGCTTTGCGTAGTTTAGTCATTTTTACGCGTTCTTCGCGTGGGCCTGCTGCAGGGGAGCTGCTCATGCCGTCGCCAATTGCGCCCAAAACATCACCTTTAGTTAAGCGACCATCTTTGCCGCTCGCAGCTACATTAGCTGGGCTTACTTGCGGGTTTTCTTGCAATAATTTTTCCACTGCTGGAGGGTTTTTCTTGTCAGCCGAAGGAGCAGTAGCAACTGGGGCAGGGGCAGCTTTTGCCGCAGGAGCTGCCGCGGCTTTACCTGCCGCACCCACTGCGATTTCGCCCAATAATGCGCCAATGGCAACTGTGTCACCTTCTTTTACCGCTTGCGAAGTTAGGCTGCCGCTTTCGGGCGCGTTTACTTCCATGGTTACTTTGTCGGTTTCTAATTCTACCAGTGGTTCATCTTTTACCACCGCATCACCAGGTTGTTTGAACCATTTAGCGATGATGGCTTCGGATACTGATTCTCCCAATGATGGGACAACGATTTTTGCACTCATTTCATTACTCCTTTAATATATATTTATTACGCGCGTTTTTTAACAGCTTTAACTTCAGCCGCATTTTTTGCTGAGAGGGCAGCTTCAATCAATGCATTTTGCTCACGCGTATGAATTTTCATATAACCTGCCGCAGGGGATGCCGCCAAGCCACGACCAGCATAACGCACGCGCTCACCTTCGCGACCAATACCATCCATTGCGGATTCGATATGGTTGCGCACAAAGCTCCACGCGCCCATATTTTCTGGCTCTTCTTGGCACCAGAAAATTTCGGCATTTTTATAGCGTTTTAGCTCTGCTTTTAGCTCGCTTTCCGGGAACGGGTAATATTGTTCAATGCGGATAATTGCCACATCGTCTAATTTACGTTCTTCGCGTGCTTGGATCAGGTCATAATAAACTTTTCCGCTGGTGATAACCACGCGGCGGATTTTTGCATCTGCCACTAATTTGCCACTCTCAGCGTATAATTTGCTAAAGCTAGTTCCTTTATCCATATCTTCTAAAGTTGAAACCGCCATTTTGTGACGTAACAAAGATTTTGGTGAAAATACAATTAACGGCTTGCGGAATTCACAAGCTAATTGACGGCGCAAAGCGTGGAAGAAATTCGCTGGGGTGGTGCAATTTACCACTTGCATATTGTCTTCTGCACAAAGCTGTAAGAAGCGCTCAATGCGTGCGGAGCTATGTTCGGGACCTTGACCTTCATAACCATGTGGCAATAACATTACTAAGCCAGACATACGCAACCATTTAACTTCGCCTGAGCAAATAAATTGATCAATAATCACCTGCGCACCATTAGCAAAATCCCCAAACTGAGCTTCCCAGATGGTTAAGCCGCGAGGTTCTGCTAAAGAATAACCATATTCTACGCCCAGTACGGCAAATTCTGACAAGTTACTGTCAATCACTTCATAACGTGCTTGTTTAGGATCTACGTGGTTGAGCGACACATAACGTTCTTCGTTATTTTGATCCACCAACACACTATGTCGATGCGAAAAGGTTCCGCGTCCACAATCTTGCCCTGACAAACGCACCGGGAATCCTTCTTTCACCAGCGATCCATAAGCCAACGCCTCGCCACCAGCCCAATCAATATCTTTGTTTTTGGCGATAGATTCGGCACGAGTTTCTAAAATACGTTTTAGTTTGCTGTTAATGGCAAAATCTTTGGGATATTCCGCGAGTGCCGCGCCAATTGCTTGCAAGGTTTTTTTCGCAACACCTGTAGCAGGTTCTTTGCGGTCGAGGATTTCTGGGCGTTTAAAGCCGCTCCAACATCCTTCTAACCACGCAGCCTTATCAGGACGGAATTCTTTGGAAATTTCGTATTGTTCTTCAAAGAACTTACGATAATTTTTAAATTCTTGCTCAACTTGCGCTTCGGTCGCCAATCCTTCAGCAATTAATTTGTTGGCGTAAATCCGCACGGGCGGTAATTTTTCTTTGATTTTTTTATACATCAAAGGTTGGGTGAACATCGGCTCATCTGATTCATTATGCCCATATTTGCGGTAACAAATTACATCCACCACCACATCGCGTTTGAATTTCTGGCGGAACTCAATCGCCATTTTGCACACGAATGCAACTGCTTCTGGGTCTTCCCCATTTACGTGGAAAATAGGCGCTTGCACGGCTTTGGCTACATCTGAAGGATAAGGCGTAAAGCGTGAATACATGGGCGCAGTAGTAAAACCAATTTGATTGTTTACGATGAGGTGCAACGAACCGCCAGTGCGATAGCCGCGTAGTTCAGAAAGTGCTAGAGCCTCCGCCACTGAACCTTGCCCAGCAAAGGCGGCATCCCCATGCATCATTACCCCTAAAACGCGAGTTTTTTCCACGTCGTTTTTCTGGTCTTGTTTTGCGCGCACTTTACCAATTACTACCGGATTAACCGCTTCTAAATGCGAAGGATTGGCAGTTAAGGAAAGATGCATCACTTTGCCATCTTCCATTTTACGATCCGACGATGCGCCTAGATGATATTTCACGTCACCCGAAACATCCACCCATTCAGGAAAATCTTGGTTGCCTTGGAACAAAGAAAGCATTTCCGCATAAGGCTTGCCCATCACGGTAGTTAGCACGTTTAAGCGTCCCCGATGCGGCATGCCGATAACTACTTCATCGACACCCAATTGTGAAGCGGCGGAGATGGCAACTTGTAAGCCTGAAATAGCTGCATCGCCACCTTGAATAGAAAAGCGTTTTACGCCCGCATATTTAACTTGTACAAATTCTTCAAAAGACTCAATTTCCACCAAAGTTTTTAGAATTTCTGCACGGTCTGCCGCGGTTAGTTGTGGGTTGCCGCGAGCGGATTCAATACGCTCTTGAATCCAAGCTTTTTGTTCGGGGAATTGGATATGCATGAACTCCACGCCCATAGTGCCGCAATAAGTTTTGTGCAACACTGCCAAAATTTCACGCAAAGAGGCGGATTGATAACCCAATACGCCGTTCAAATGAATTGCGCGGTCATAATCTGCTTCGGAAAAACCATAATTGGCTGGGTCTAATTCCGCGTGATATTTTTGTGCTTCTTGGTGCAAAGGGTCTAAATCCGCCAGCAAATGCCCACGCACACGGTAAGCGTGGATTAGTTGCAACGCACGTACCGTATCAAGAGTATTGCCCACCACTTCTTTCGCCGGAGCTGCTTTATTTTTATCTCCCTTGGGAGCATCTTCCGCCCCTGCACCAATCACTTTTTTAGTTTTGGGCGCCCAAGCTGGGGACGTCGCTGGTGCATCGCCTCTCCACTCAGCGAATATTTCGCGCCAGCTGGCATCTACGGAGTTGGGGTCTTGCAAATAACGTGCATATAGCTCTTCGATAAATACGCCGTTAGTACCAAATAAAAAAGTTTCTTGTTGGGTGCTCATTTTAGGTTCTGCCTATTTCAATAAATTATGCTTCAAACAATTATACATTGCCCCTGCATAGCATAAATTGTTTGCGAAACAAAAGCTGGAATTTGTATTTTTTGCGTTGGAGAGTGTGTTTTTTGTGAGGGGGCGTGAAAAAGCCACGCAAGAGTTTTTATAAATTTACTTTTTTGAACGGTTTTGTATAATGTTGATGAAATGGCGTGTTGCTGTTTTGGAGCTAGTAACTCTTAATATCTAAAGCGTTTGTTCGACACGAAAGTTCGGCTTCCATGCCTGTGGCTGGGAGTCTGCCGAATATAATAGCGGTTTGCCGTAAATTAGGTGGGCGCGACTTTAGACGTGTTACTAGCTCCCAGTCACCATTAGGTCTTTATAGTCTTTGTATTTTGAAACGCCGAACGATCGGCGGGTTTGCAGTCGCAAACCTATAGTGTTTCAAAATAAATTAGGGTCGTTTCAAAGGTGAAACACTATATTTGTGCTCTAATGGTGATTTTGTTTAAACAAAAGGAGCAAAACATGCGTAATGAATATATTTTTCTCGCCGATTTACTCAATAAATTTTCTCAGTTAACCCCTTGGGTGCAGGCAATAATTGGGGTGAGTGTTTCGTTTGTGGTCTTGGGTATTACTTATTTTTTCAAGGAATCAATAATTGCTATTATGAAGCCTCTTTATAAGAAGGAGAAACCAAGTTTGGTGGAGTTTATGCGTAACTCTCCTTTGCTGGATGAAGATTTGAATTTTATTGAAAAATAAAAATTTTGTTGCACTGCAAACTTGTTAACGCATTTTTCATCATGTTCTGCTATAGTAGAGTTATAGTAATCTTCAAGCATTAGGAAAATCATGTTATATCATATACACGAAATGCATCGCGCTAGTATGGAACCTTTGCGTTTGTTGGCACAAGCAAGCAAAGAATTCCATAGCAATCCTTTAAATCCTTTGGCAAATACTAGTTATAGTCGCCAGATGATGGCAGGGATGGAGCTGTTTGAGCGGATAACTCGGCGTTATATGAAGCCGAAATTTGATATTGATAATGTGGCGGTGCATGGTCGGGTGGTTAATGTGCGCGAGGAAGTGGTTTTTGAAAAAACTTTTTGTAAATTGCGACATTTTAGCCGCAAAAATGCCCGTAAGTCCGATCCGAAGATTTTAGTGGTGGCGCCCATGTCGGGGCATCATGCCACTTTGTTACGCGGTACCGTCGATGCGTTGATTCCCCATGGGAATGTTTATATTACTGATTGGCAAGATGCACGCGATGTGCCCTTAGCTGCGGGGAATTTTAATTTAGATGATTATATCTCTTATCTGATTGAAATAATTCATTTCTTGGGCGAGGGCGTGCATACAATTGCCGTGTGTCAGCCTTCGGTGCCATTATTTGCTGCGGTGGCTTTGATGAATGAGGATAATGACCCTCTCGCTCCGCGCTCCATGACCTTAATGGGCGGACCAATTGATACGCGTAAAGCACCCACCAAAGTAAATCAACATGCAAAAGAGCATCCTTTGAGCTGGTTTGAGTCAAAAGTTATTACTAAAGTTCCTTATAATCATCCGGGCTTTATGCGTCGCGTGTATCCCGGTTTCTTACAGCTTACGGGCTTTATGACCATGAATATGGATCGTCACATTGATCAGCACGTAAAACTTTTCCGTCACTTAGTGGATGGAGACGGCGAATCTGCCGAGGCGCACCGTAAATTCTATGATGAATATTTGTCGGTAGCGGATTTACCTGCGGATTTTTATTTAGATACGATTGATAAAGTGTTCCAACGGCATTTATTGCCCGATGGCAAATTTGATTATAAAGGCCGCTTGGTGAACCCTTCCGCTATCAAACGTACCGCTTTATTAGCCGTAGAAGGCGAAAAAGACGATATTTCTGGCGTAGGGCAAACTAAAGCCGCGCTAGATATTTGCACTGGCTTACCAGCGAGCAAAAAACGCTATCATCTACAAATGGGCGTGGGACATTATGGTATCTTCAATGGTCGTAATTACCGTGACAAGATTGTACCAGTGATTTTGGAACATATTCGCGCCAGTGAAGATGCACCAGCGAAGCGTGAGCGGTTGCCTGCGTAAGTTTTTAAGGAAAATAGAGTGTGTCTGAAATAACTTTCGTACAACGTTTAATCAACAAAACTGGTGGTGAGATCCGCTTTTTAACTGCGCGGGAGAATGGTGCGGAGTGTTGGTTTTATTTGCAACTAAGTCCTGAGCAGTTTGCCGATTATGAAAAAAATCTGCGGGTGGGGAGTATGAATATTCGTGATTATGGCGAGATTTTAGAGTCGGGTTGGGGGGAGTATCCGCCCGAAGATATGGTGATTTATATGCAGCAGACTTATGGGGTGATTACTCCTGAGCTTCCATGAGGTAGTAAGTATGAGGCTATGGTCGCTGCATCCGCAATATTTAGACAGTAAAGGGCTGGTTGCCTTGTGGCGAGAGGCGTTGTTGGCGCAGAATGTTTTGCGGGGTAATACTAAAGGATATAAAAACCATCCGCAATTGGCGCGGTTTAAAATACAAGAAAAACCCGTGGATGCGATTGGTAAATATTTGTTTTTTGTTTGGCAGGAGGCGGAACGACGGGGGTATAATTTTGCAGCGGATAAAATTATAGCGCAAGATTTTCCCGAGAATTTTATTAGCGTTACCACTGGGCAATTGGTGTTTGAGTTAAGCCATTTGCGCAATAAGCTTGCGCAGCGAGATCCTGCGCGGTTGTTGCTGGTGGAATCGCTGAAAGTGCCAGAAATTCATTCCATTTTTAGAAGCATAGATGGTGATATAGAAGATTGGGAGATAGTTTAGCTACACGACAGCATTGTTAACAAGGCGTTTATATGCTGAAATATAGTCAAAAATTACATTCTCTCCGTCGTCATTCCTGCGCAGGCACACTACTGTCCAAGGAAAATTAAAAAGGTTTATATTATATATGTATCTGTATTAAAACAACTATCCGTTGTCATCCCCGCCTTGTGCGGGGATGACAACGGATAGTGCTGATATATATAAATAAATTTAATTGGACAGTAGTGTGCGCAGGCAGGAATGACGACGGAGAGATTTTTTTATTAAATAGATTTATAATATTAACGGTACTGTAGTGTAGAAAAATAGTTTAGCTGCGTATCATTCTCGCGGCAAAAAAACCATCCATTCCGCCTTTTTCTGCTAAAAAACAAGGCAGCGTGCGCAACATTCCGTCTTTTATAAAGGACGCATCACCCACTTCCTGCGCTTCAATCGGAACCAGTTTAAATTCGGGCTGGTTCTTAAGAAATTTTTCTATTTGCATTTCGCCTTCTTCGGGTTCTAGCGAGCAAGTCGCATAGATTAATATGCCGCCTGATTTTACCCACAGGGCCGCGCGTTTTAGCAAATTACTTTGAATTTCTGCCAGTTCTTTAATGTCGGGCGCGGTTTTTTTCCAAGCCAAATCAGGGTGGCGGCGTAAGGTTCCCGTGGCGCTGCAAGGAGCATCCAACAAAACCGCATCAACCGCTGGGGCTTGCCATTTATCTAAATCCGCGCAGATACATTGGGCGGATAATTCCAGCCGCGCGAGATTTTCTTTTAGCCTTTTAATGCGTGATTCGGATAAATCTACTGCGGTTACTTGCGCGCCTTTAGCTGCTAATTGTGCGGTTTTTCCTCCCGGAGCGGCGCATAAATCATAAATATGTTTGCCCTTAACCTCACCAAATAATAACGCAGGAATTGCCGCAGCGGCATCTTGTACCCACCATTGCCCCTCATTAAACCCAGCAAGATTATTCACCATGCCCGCTTCATGCAAACGCAGTGAGCCTTGGGGAAGGATTTCGCCTTCGGGCAGTAGCGCTTTTAATTGGGCGATAGATTCTTTCGGGGAGAGGTCGAGCGGAGGAATTTGCATCTGGGCGCGGATTATTTCCCGCGTAGTGTCCTCGCCATATTGTTTTACCCAGCGTTTCCATAACCATTCCGGTAGCGATAAGATTTCTTTGTCGAGGGTGTATAAAAGCTCATCGCCGCCATTTGCCACGGCTTTGAGCACTGCATTTATCAAGCCCGTATGGCGATGCGCCCCCGTTTGCTTAGCAAGCTCTACCATGCTATTTACCGCGGCATAATCAGGTGTACCCATCCATAATAAATGCGCAGTCCCGAGGCTTAATAATAATTGTGTGCGAATGTCCTTTTTGGGCAACGGACGTTCCATGAAATTTTCAAGAATCTTGTCAATAATTCCCCAATGACGTAAAGTTACCATCAATATTTGCCGCACGAATTTTTTATCGCGCAGTTCCATATCCGTAAATATCCGCGAATTTAGGGCATTATCAAGGTTTTTGCCTTGGGCAATGATGGATTCTAAAAGCTTGAGCGCGGCATGGTGGGAGGAATTAATCATTTTTTTCTCAAATTTGTGGTGTATGCTTGTATAAACGCATGGAGGAATTATGCAAGAAACTCTCGAAAATAAAGAAGAATTAGAGCAAGAAGAAGAAACCCCACCCGAAAAACCCAAATTAGACCCCACCCGTTATGGTGATTGGGAGATGAATGGGAAGTGCGTGGATTTTTAGATGCTGGTTTTATTATCCCCCGCCAAAACTTTAAACGAAAAATGTGGGTTGCCGCCGATTGCGCCGACAATGCCAAGACTCTTGCCGCAATCCCAAGCATTAATAGAAACTTTGCGTAAGTTATCGGTGGCAGATATTCAGGCCTTGATGGGCGTTAGTGAAAAAATTGCTCAAGTGAATTTCACGCGCTACGCTAATTTTGGCAAAGATAATGGTAAAGCCGCTTTGCTACTGTTTAAAGGTGATGTTTATACTGCTATGCAAGCCGAAAAATACAACGCAAAAGAATGGGAATTTGCTCAAGCAAATTTGCGCATGCTTTCAGGTTTATATGGTGTGTTACGCCCCGCGGATTTGATGCAAGCCTATCGTTTGGAAATGGGCACTAAATTAGCTAACTCAGGGGGAAAAAATCTTTATGATTTCTGGCGGGGCAAAATTTGCCCATTACTCAATCAAGACATTGAAAATGCTGGAGCGAAGCAGGTGATTAACTTGGCTTCACAAGAATATGCGAGTGCGGTGGATTTTAAACAACTTTGCGTGCCGACTATTAATGTGCAGTTTAAAGAGCAACGCGGTAACAAGCTGCAAATTATTGGCATTATGGCAAAACGCGCTCGGGGGTTGATGGCGGATTATATTGTTTCTGGCGCGGTTACTTCGCCAGAAAAATTATTTGCTTTTAATGTGGGTGGCTATGAGTTCAGGGAAGATTTGTCTGCGGAGCGTGATTATGTGTTTGTGCGGTGAATAGGCTGGTGATGTATCAAAAATTAAAATAACTTGAAAACCGTTACGTAACACTTTATACTTTATTTCATGAACTATGATAGACTCACACAGAAGAAACAGCAGCTTGATAGTTTCCGGCCATTACCGCTTGCACTAACTCGTAATTTGGAAGATTGGTTCAAGGTGGAGCTCACCTATACCAGCAACGCCATTGAAGGGAACACGCTCACGCGCCGCGAAACCGCAGTGGTGATTGAGAAGGGTTTAACCGTTGGGGGCAAAAGCCTTAAGGAACATTTAGAAGCCACTAATCATGCTCATGCACTGGATTTTGTGCACTCGCTTATAAAAAAAAATCCGGCACAGTTTACTGCTAAAGATGTTTTGGGAATTCACAATATCATCTTGAAGGGAGTTGATGATGAAAACGCAGGGCATTATCGCAGCGTGCCTGTGCGTATCTCTGGGGCAATGGTGGTTTTGCCTAATCCACGAAAAGTGCTCGATTTGATGGATGATTTTCAAACATGGCTTACCGCCAAACATGATTTGCATCCCGTTGCTTTTGCAGGTGAAGCGCATTATCGCTTAGTGAGCATTCACCCATTCGTCGATGGCAACGGACGCACGGCGCGATTGTTGATGAACTTGTTGCTCATGATGGCAGGCTATCCGCCGGCGATTATCCGCAAGCGTGACCGACTGGCTTATATCGCTTCACTTGAAAAGGCACAGCTGGGTGGATCGAAAGAACCTTACGAGAAAATAATCTCTAAGGCGGCGGAGCGTTCACTCGATATTTATTTGAAAGCGGCGCGTGGAGAATCAGCGACTCTTGATAATTTGGATGCCGACGACCTGCTAAAAATTGGTGAACTAGCAAAATCCGTGGGAGAAACTGTACCGACCATTCGCTATTGGACTAGCTGTGGTTTACTGGAGGTGGCGGAAGTTACTGAGTCTGGCTATCAGCTTTACGCTGCCGATATGGCTAATCGTTGTAAGCAGATTAAAAAACTAAAAGGTGAGCGGCTAACGTTGGAAGAAATTAAGGGGCTTCTTTCGTAAATCTAAAATATTGTTCTTGTTCATCCGCTTAGCTTAATATCCCGATTTATCCAAGCATTGAGCAGCAGACCAAAACCAGTCAGCATAGCCAGCAAAATACTGCCGCCGTAAGATAATAAGGGGAGCGGGACCCCCACGACGGGAATCATCCCCATGACCATGGCAATATTGATGAATACATGCATAAATAACATGGCAGAAATCCCCGCGGCGACGAGTCCACCAAAACGATTGCGTGAGCGTGAGGCAATCGCTAGAGCTAATATTATCAGCAGGCAATAGCAGGCAATTATTGCCGCACCTCCAAGAAAACCAAACTCTTCTGCCAACATAGTGAAGATAAAATCGGTTTGCTTCTCGGGTAAGAAATCTAATTGCCCTTGCGAGCCATTGAGAAAACCTTTGCCGAATAATCCGCCTGAGCCTATGGCAATCATAGATTGTAAGATGTTATAACCCGCGCCTAAGGGATCGGCTTCGGGGTTGAGAAAGGTGAGTACGCGTTGCTTTTGATAATCATGCAAAAAATGCCAGCCAATCGGAGCGGAAGCTAGCCCTAACAGAATAGAGCCGACAAACCAACGCCAATTAACCCCCGCAATAAATGCAATCATAAGACCTACCGCCGTTAGGATGGTGGCGGTGCCTAAATTGGGTTGTTTGAGAATAAGTGCAACGGGCATCATTAATAATAACAAAGGGATAATTAGAAAACTTAATCCATTATGTTCGCTGGGGCGTACATAATGAAAATAACGCGCCAGGGCAAGAATGGTCGCAAGTTTCATTAATTCCGAAGGTTGCAGGTTGATTACTCCAAACGAAACCCAGCGTTGTGCGCCCATGCCAATATGACCCGTGATTTCTACGATTACTAAGAGTAGCAAAATACTCGCATAAGCAGGATAGGAATAGTGCAATAATGTGCGAATGGGAGTGAAGGCGAGGACGAGCATCAAAATGAATCCGGGAACGAAACGAATTATTTGATGTTTAGCCCACGGTTCAAAATTTCCTCCTGCGGCGGAATAAAGCATTAAAAATCCGCAGCCACTGATGAAAAATACCAGCATGACTAGGGGTAAATGTATTTTGCTGAGGTTGGATAAGATTTTTTGTGGTTTCATAAGCAACATATAGTCCGCTCGTATAGATTTTTGCAAGCAGGTCATGTATATTATATTCATGAAAGGTTTGCCGACATTAATTCGCTTGCAAAAACGGACGATTGACGAATTAAAAAAACGTCAGTCGGTGCTGTTGGAGCGGCGTGAGTTTTTGGTGCAACGCTCGCAGGAGTTGTCCGACAAATTAGAGCTGGAGGTGAAGCTCGCGGCGGAATTGGCCGATATGCGAGGGTTTTTTGGGAATTATTCCGAGCATATTAAAAAACAACGCAAAGAAATTGCTAATGAAGTTTATAATGTCGATATGCGAATTAATGCGCTAACCGATGAAATTGCGCTGGCATTTGGCGAATTAAAGAAATATGAAATAGCCGAGGAAAATCGCAAGAAACGGGCAAAACAAAAAGAAAATAAGCGCGAGCAAGATATGTTTGATGATATAGCCGCAAGACGAAAGACCTATATTTAAATGACCAGTAAACCCCACGACATTATTGATGATATAACTCATTTACGAAGAAATCGCCGTTATCTGGTTTATGTTTTTCTGCTTTCTGTTTGGCCCTTGTTGTTGGCGTATGGTTCACAAATATTGGCACATTTGCATCCTTGTCATTTATGTTTGCTTCAGCGTTATCCTTATATGGCAATAATATTACTAAGTGCGGCTAGTGTTGGTGTCGCAAAAAAACATCGCAATGTTGCCTTAAGCGTTTTATTTATATGCGCAATTATTTTTATGATTGATGCAGGAATAGCAATTTATCATGTGGGGGTGGAACAACATTGGATTAGTGGGCCGGTGAGTTGCACTTCCTCGCCAATGGGTGATTTGAGCCTCGAACAATTACGCGCGCAGATTATGGCGGCTCCTGTTGTGGCTTGTGACTCACCCGTAATATTATTATTTGGTATTTCGATGGCAGCGGCTAATTTTGCTTATGCGCTGTTTTGTGTGGGAGCGAGTTTTTATATGATGCGTAAAATATGGAGATTGCATAGATGAGTAATTTGCCCAGAGGATATTCACGCGAGCAAGCATTGCAGCGGATAATTCGCGTAGATCACGCGGGTGAATATGGCGCCAAGCGTATTTATGAAGGGCAATTAGCTGTTTTAGGGAAATCTGCTAGTGCGCCGATGATTGAACATATGAAAGCACAGGAATTAGAGCATTTGCAGGCTTTTGAGCAATTAATTGTACAAAACAAGGTGCGCCCAACTTTTTTATTACCTTTATGGCATGTGGGCGGTTTTGCTTTGGGTTCTATCACCGCATTAATGGGCGAAAAAGCGGCCATGGCCTGTACAGTGGCGGTAGAAGAAGTGATTGACCGCCATTATGAAGAGCAAAAAGAATTTTTGGGGACAAGTGAGCCAGAATTAACCGCAAAAATAAGTAAATTTCAGGCGGAAGAAATTGAGCATCGTGATGCAGGTTTGGCGCACGGGGCGGAGCTAACTCCGGCTTATTCGCTACTTTATACTGCGGTTGCTTCTATTACTCGCGGTGCAATTTGGCTTTCTAAACGCGTTTGATTTTCTATGCGGCCATATCTATCGTTGTAACGGATAATATCATCTTCACCTAAATAGCTGCCCGTTTGTATTTCCACAAACACCAATTCATCCTCGCCAATATTTTCTATGGAATGAATAACATTCGCTGGTATGTGTATATGGTCATTTTTATTGGCTTTTTGTTGGGTTTCTCCAATCGTTACGCGTGCGGAACCATTTAAAATCGTCCAATGTTCATCGCGTTTTTGGTGTTTTTGTAAGGAGAGTTTTTCGCCAGTTTTTACGGTTACTTGCTTTACTTTGTAATGTTTTTCGTCAGTTAACACCTTATATTCTCCCCAAGGGCGAATGGTTGGGTGAGTTTGTTCGTAATATTCAGTTTCTTTCGGCGCCATTTGTTCCATCAAAAGTTTTATTTCCTGCACCCGGCTTTTATCGGCAACCAACACCATGTTCTTGCAAGAAATTATCACCAAATTATCTACCCCCAAAGTGGCTATGGGTATTTGATGAGCGTGTAGGTAGGAATTGGTGGTTTCATGCTCGTAAATTTCACCAATTTTGGCATTTTCATCTAAGTTCTTATCAACATTTTTCCACAGACTATCCCAACTACCTATATCGCTCCATTCACAATCAAGCTGGACCACTGCCGCTCTTTTTGTGAATTCCATGACGGCATAATCAATGGAGATATTGGGGTTTTTGGCGAAACCTTCCGCGCCTAACCAGCAAAAGCCATTATTATATTGCGCTTGTGCCAATGATTGTTGGCAATTATGCAATATTTGTGGGTGCAATTTTTCTAATTCTTCTAAATAAGTCTTTGCCGAGAATAAAAACATGCCGCTATTCCAAAGATATTGGGAGTCAGCTACATATTGCCGCGCGGTTTTTATATCTGGTTTTTCAATAAATTTTTCAATAACGTGGGCATTATTGCCAATAGTTTCGCCCATTTTAATATAGCCATAGCCTGTTTCGGGGCTGGTCGGCTGGATGCCAAAGGTAACTAAATAACCCAAATTTGCTAAAATACTGGCTTGTTGCACCGCTTTTTCAAACTTTTCAGGGTTTTTTATAAGATGGTCAGCAGGTAAAACCAGCATTAATGCGTCAGATTCTTGTGCTTGCAGATAAAGCGCCGCGCAGGCAATGGCCGGGGCAGTATTGCGCAAACAAGGCTCAAGTAAAATATTTTCCGCAGAGTAATTTACTTTTTGTAAATTTTCCTTTAAGAGAAAGCGGTGTTCTTGGTTGCTAACAATCAGTGCTGGATTAAATTTAGCAACGCGCGTCAAGGTTTCTTGCAGCAAGCTATGGGATGAGATGCCTAAATTCAGAAATTGTTTGGGGGTTTTATGGTTTGATAATGGCCACAAACGGCTGCCGATGCCCCCTGAGAGTATAATAGGTACTATTGATTGTCTCATAACAATTAAGATACTAACGCACTAAAAATAATAACTAGATTTGATATTAAACATTGGAGTTCAAAAATGATACAAAAAACGCATGAATTTAACCCATCTATTTTACGCGCTTATGATGTTCGGGGTATTTATAATGAAAGCCTGTCGGAACAAGATGCTTACTTTTTGGGAAAAGCTTATGCTACGCGTATCATTCGCGAGAAAAATAATCCCAATCCCAAAATCGCCATTGCGCGAGATGCGCGTTTGAGTTCACCGCCTTTGTCACAAAAACTTATCGAAGGTATGATGTCCGCAGGGGCGTATATATTAGATGTAGGGGTGGGGCCAACTCCGATGCTTTATTTCTCCGTGTATCATTTACAAGCCGATGGTGGAATTATGGTAACCGGTTCGCATAATCCCCCCACTCATAATGGCTTCAAAATGACTTTGGGCACCAAGCCTTTCTTTGGCGAGGATATTTTTGCCCTAGGTGAAATGACCAAAAAAGGTGATTTACTGGATGGTACGGGCAGCAAAACCGAAATTCCTGTGTTGGAAGATTATGTAACTCGCTTAATACAAGGTTTTCAGGGTGAGAACGCCAAAGATTTAACCGTGGTTTGGGATGCTGGTAATGGGGCAACGGGGGAAGTGATGAGCAAACTCGCGGCGAAATTACCCGGAAAACATTTCACTCTCTTTGCTGAATTAGACGGAAATTTCCCCAATCACCACCCAGATCCTTCAGTAGAAGAAAATCTGCAAGATTTAATTGCCAAGGTAAAGCTCGAAAAAGCCGATTTAGGCATTGCTTTCGATGGAGATGGTGATCGGATTGGCGCCGTGGATGCACAAGGGAAAGTGGTGTGGGGTGATCAATTAGTGATGTTCTTTGCCCGTGAAATCCTATCGCGCAATAAAGGCGCAACTATTATTGCTGATGTAAAAGCCAGCCAAACCTTGTTTGATGATGTGGCCGCAAATGGCGGAAATCCGCTAATGTGGAAAACCGGGCACTCGCTGATAAAAGCCAAAATGGCAGAAACTAAAGCGGCATTAGCCGGTGAGATGAGCGGACATATCTTCTTCGCCGATGGTTATTATGGCTATGATGATGGGCTCTATGCCGCTGTGCGCTTGCTTAATTTATTGGCACACGCTCCGCAAAGCTTAGCACAAATGCGCGAAGGACTGCCGGAAATTTTCAACACTCCCGAAATCCGCATTGACTGCGAAGAATCGCGCAAATTCGCTCTAGTAGAAGAAATTCGCGATCGTTTGAAAAAAACTGCTTTCGAAGTGAATGAAGTAGATGGCGTGCGCGTAAAAGCTGAAGGTGGCTGGTGGCTAGCTCGCGCTTCTAACACGCAAGCGGCGGTGATTATCCGCTGTGAAGCACAAAGTCTTGCGGCGTTGGAGCGGCTAAAAGCTATGGTTAGTGAGCAATTAATTGTTAGTGGAGTGAGCCAAGATTTGGATGCGCCGAGTGGTGGGTATCATTAAGATGCTTGCGTAAGTTATCAGTTGGTGATAACATAGGTGACATACTAGGTTGTTTATGGGCAATTTAGATCGTAGTTTAGATGGTCTGCTGGATCTTAATGGCTTGATTCTTGTGGTTGATGAACTGGCAGGACATTGGGTTAAGTTTGATGTTTGGCAGGTTCCAGCAAGTGTCGAGAGACCGCATGGTTTGAGTTATTCTTTAACTTTACATGCCGCTTCGGGCGAGCGATTGGCCGGGTTTGATAATGCACATAAAGTCAAAGGTTCAAAGGAAACCCAAGACCATATTCATAGATTCAAGACAGTTAAGCCCTATGAATATAAAGATGCAGCTGCGCTTTTAGAAGATTTCTGGGCGGTTGTAGATGTAATTTTAAAAGAACGGGGCATATTATGAAAAACACTTTGCGAATAGGGATTGCCAGTTACGCTGATATGAAAGCGCGTACTGTTGCGATTGCTAAAGGTACGATTAAAGTGGGGCAGGATGAGCCGAGCGTGTGGTTTTTAAGCATTGAAAGTGTGGCAAAGATATTATCGGATAAAAATCGTGCTTTATTAGAATTAATTGCACAAACAAAAACACTTTCTCTCACCGAGCTTGCCGAAAAGACTGGTCGCAAAAAATCTAATCTATCGCGGACATTAAAAACTATGGCAAGCTATGGGTTAGTAGATTTACACAAAGAGTCTGGTCGCTTGGTTCCGAGTGTGTCTTATTCTAATATTTCTTTGGTTTTGCCTGTTGGTGTGCCATGAGATTCTAAGCTTCTGCTAGTGATGTTTCCAGAATTCGGCGAATATATTTTTGATAACTAATGCCTTTGCTTGCGGCTTTTGCCTTTACCGCCTCTAATAATTGTTTGGAAAAACGTACATGGACATTTTCTGTCTTGGGCAAATCTTCCAAAGAAGCGGTAAAGGTAAACTGGGTGGGGTAAAATTTTTCTGGTTGTAGATACTCAGTTAAATCCCCTTCCATAAAATCCGCGAGTTCATCGTCAGTTTTAATATTTGGTAGTTGCTTGTTCATAGCGGATAGCCTCTTTTTCTCTCATATAGCGTGCACTTATGGGGCGTATAAAAATTCCATTTTCTCTGGAACGCAAAGTAAAACCAACAAATACGCGTTTATTTTCAATGATTCCAGCGGCAATTAGGCGTTGCTCATTGGAGTCTGAATGCTTGAAATCCGCCACGATTATATTGTTATCTTGTTTTAAGAATGCTTCTATTTCGTTTATAGACAGACCATGTTTTTGGCATTTGGAAATATTTCCATCGTCCCATTCAAAGCCTGCTATTGGCAATTTCATAGATGAATCCTATCATAAAGACACACAAATGTAAACACAAATGTGCCCACGTTTAAACCATCAACAACCCACCATTAACATGAATAGTCTGCCCCGTAATATAACTCGCCGCATCGCTGGCAAGAAAATGCACTGCATGGGCGATGTCTTGGGGTAAGCCAAAACGCCCGGCAGGAATATTGTTGGTGATGCGTTCGCTCTGGGCTTCGTTTAATGCTTCGGTCATCGGGGTTTTGATAAATCCGGGGGCGACGCAGTTTACGGTGATGCCGCGAGAGGCTACTTCCGCGGCGATGGATTTGGACATGCCAATAATGCCTGCCTTGGCGGCGCAGTAATTTGCTTGTCCGGGATTGCCCATGACGCCGACTACGGAAGTGATATTGATAATGCGCCCAAAACGGTTTTTCATCATGTTTTTCAATACGTCGCGGCTAAGGCGGAAGCTGGCGGTGAGGTTGACGTTTAAGACGGCTTGCCAATCTTCGTCTTTCATGCGCATCGCCAGACCATCTTTGGTAATGCCGGCATTATTTACTAAAATATCAATTTTGCCGAGTTTTTCTTCTGTCTGGGCAATGAGTTTGCCCACCTGTTCCCCGTCGCTCAAATTACAGGCAATTAGTTCCGCAGTGCGCATTCCGCTGGCTACTTCTTCCAGTTTTTCCATGCGTGTGCCAGAAATAGCTACATTTGCACCTGCTGCATCAAGCATCTGCGCGATTGCTTCACCAATTCCGCCACTTGCACCCGTTACCAGTGCGGTTTTTCCTGCTAGGTTGAACATGTTTTATTCCTTATAATTTTTGTTGTTTCTCAGCATACTCTTTGAGAACGCCAGTTAGAAAAATCTGATAATCAAGATGAGTATCTTGTATAAATTTTGTAAGTTTTGCGTCCAGAGTAAGTGGAAAAATTGTACTGCCATCTGGCTGCACTACTTTCCAACCTAATTTTTCTGACAAGTTAATATCACGCCAATCTTCGTCGTTGGATATAGAAGCAGTTATTTCCGTATCTTTTATAGCGTCAAACCGCTTCCAATCTTCTTCATTCATATCGTTGTTCATAATCTTTTACCTCGTTTATTCGTGCTTTTCTTGCCGAAATAATTCTTCTGTTTGCGCCGCGCCTAGTAAAAATTACAGCTATGAACCTACCCTTTACTGTTCCGATAGCTACCACGCGCTCTTCGCCACTTATATGCACCACGTCTTTTTCAAGCGTGGTTTCCAAAAATATTTTGGCAGCACTAGAGAAGCTTATTCCGTGTTTTAGCTTGTTACTCTCATCCTTATTTATATCCCATTCGAAGCCAAAAGGAAATAACTCGATATTATTTGCCATTACGAGTTACTTTGCCAGTGCATGATTAAGTATTTTATAAGCTAATTTCGCCGCAAGAAAGTCGCAAGCGTGTAATTCTGGTCGGGGGCTTAGTTCATTCACATCTGCGCCGACTATGTGGCAGGCCTTGCTGGCGGCGCGGATGATTTTTATGGCGTCATCCCAAAATAGCCCACCCGGTTCGGGAGTGCCGGTGGCAGACATAAGCGAGCTGTCAAACCCATCGACATCGAAAGTTAGATATACCGGTTTGCCGATTAAAGGCGCGATGATATCTTCGATATTCCAGTTGTTTTTATCATGCGCCCAATGAATGTGCAGGCGGTGCCGATTTGCTTCTAAAAAAGGAATTTCTGAGGCGGAAATATTGCGAATGCCGCACGAAACCAAGGTGATATGTTCATGATCCATCACCCGGCGTAAAGCCGCCGCATGGGAATAATGTTCGCCCAGATAACCATCGCGCAAATCGGCATGCGCATCAAAATGTAGAACCGCCAGATTATCATAACGCTTAGCAAACGGGCGGATCGTGCCGGCGGTGATGGAATGTTCACCCCCAAAAGTCATGGGGAACTTGCCTGCGGCTAGCACGCCTTCCACCAAATCTTCCAGTTGTTTTAAAGCTTCGGGGATTTTTGTATGGTCAATTTTTGGTTCCGGCAGAGTCACCACTCCATATTTACGAAAAGGCTCGCACCAAAATTCCTCATCAAATAATTCCAGTTGTGGGGAAGCGGCAATCATCGCCTGTGGTGCAAGCTTAGTTCCGCCGCCATAACTAACCGAACCTTCTAAGCCAAAGGGGATGATAACTGCTTGCGCTTCGTTGAAAGATACCGCGTCTTCGGGGGGAAGTCCGAGGAAACCTTGCTCGGAAGGCAGTGCTTCTGGTAATGCCATGCTTAATCTCCCAAACCAACTTCTAGCTCTTTAATATGCCACGGCAAGCCCTGTTTGGCGACTTCTTCTAAGAATGGCGTGGCTGGTAGTTGCTCCACATTGAACACGCCTTTGCCTGCCCATTTGCCTTGCAAAAACATCTTCGCACCCACTACTGCCGGAACGCCCGTAGTATAAGACACCGCTTGTGCGCCCACTTCGCGGTTACATTCTTCATGTTCGCAGACATTATAAATCAATATTTTCTTTTGCTTGCCGTCTTTGATGCCCTCAATAATCGTACCAATCGAGGTTTTGCCAGTGTAGTTTTCTGCCAAAGAAGAGGGCTCAGGCATTAAAGCTTTGAGGAATTGTAGCGGAACAATATCCATTCCCTCATATTTTATCGGGTCAATCCGCGTCATGCCGACATTTTGTAATACATCTAAATGCTTGATGTAATTATCGGAAAAAGTCATCCAAAAGCGAATGCGTTTTAGTCCGCGAATATTTTTCACTAAGGATTCTTCTTCTTCGTGATAAATCAAATAAGCTTTTTTCTCGCCCACTCCGGGGAAATCAATCATTTTTGAGATACTTAAAGCGTCAATTTCCATCCACTCTCCGCTTTCCCAATATTTGCCGCGTTGGGTTACTTCGCGTAAGTTTATTTCTAAGTTGAAATTGGTGGCGAAGGCTTGTCCGTGGTCACCGGCGTTGCAGTCAATAATATCTACATAATGAATTTCATCAAAGAGATGTTCTTGGGCGTAAGCGCAATAAATATTGGTAACTCCGGGGTCAAAGCCGCAGCCTAAGATTGCCATTATGCCTTTTTCTTTGAATTTGTCATGATAAGGCCATTGATATTCATAAGTGAATTTAGCTTCGTCAATTGGCTCATAATTGGCGGTGTCTAAATAGGCAACGCCGGTTGCTAAACAAGCATCCATGATGGTTAAATCTTGATAGGGTAGGGCGAGATTTACCACGATATCTGGTTTTACTTGTTCAATCAGCTTGATGATGTCGTCGGTATTATCAGCATCTAACTGCGAAATGCTAATGGGGCGCACGCATTCTTTTTGGATCTTCTCGCATTTAGACAAAGTGCGTGATGCTACGTGAATTTTAGTAAAACTAGCATCCATTGCACATTTTTTTGCTGCCACGCTGCCTGCGGCACCAGCGCCAATAATTAAGACATTTCCCATTTTCTTCCCTTGATTTTATGGATATTTTTAATATGGATATTTCCCGACATTACTTACAAAATCTTCGTAAGTGAATTGGCGAATGATTTCGTAAGAATTATCTGCTTTTATTATTCCTAAATCTGGTCGTGGATGACCATTAAACCAATTTGCTTCGCCTAGTGAATATTGCAAACCATCAATAAATGCAAGCTTCATCCCTACTTCTAATGGTTTAGAGAAGCTATATTCCCCCCAAATATCGCAAGCCATGCAGGTGCGCCCCGAAAATGTATATTGATGTGGTCCGGCATCATCTGCTCCTACTATTCTTAAGCGCACTCCTGCTTTGATAATATCGGGAACGTGAGAGTTGGCGGAGGCATCTAATATCGCGGTTTTTATGCCGTCATTTTCTACGATTTCTAAAATAGTAGTTACCAGATAGCCTGCATTTAATACCATTGCGGCGCCGGGTTCGATAATTGGTTGTATATGGGGGAATTTTTTGCGAAAATTTATAACCGCATCGACTAATATTTGTGCATTATAATCCGCATGGGTAATAAAATGTCCGCCGCCAAAATTTACTTGGCTAACTCGGGCAAGCCAAGGAGCAAAATTTATTGCCACGTGATTGATTAGGCGAGCGGAATCCTCTGCCAGATTCTCACATAGCGCATGGACGTGCAAAACATCGACCAAATCCCAATTTATATTATCTAATTGTTCTTTGGGAACGCCTAGATGCGAGCCGCGGCGGCAGGGGTCATATTGGGCATGGCGGGTAGAAGAAAGCGCAGGATTTACGCGTAATCCCACCTTATTATCTGGATGGGCGGCTTTTATAATCGGCGCATAAAGTTGTAATTGTGCCGCAGAATTAAAATATACATGGATGGGCTTGATTTTAATTAATTCTTGAATTTCTGTGTTGGTATAAGCAGGGCAGAATACATGTACTTGTTTGCCAAAATATTGGCTGCCCAAGCGTGCTTCATATAATCCGCTTGCGGTAGAGCCATCTAAATAATCGCTCATAAGGGAAAATAAGTTATAAAACGGGCAAGCTTTAATAGCATAAAGAATTTCTAAGCCCGATTCTTTGCGGATATTTTCTAGTCCCGAGAGATTGTTTTTTATCTGGTGAGCATTTGCAACATAGGCTGGGGTTCTAATTTCTGCGAGCTTAGATAGTAGTAGTGTGTGGGGCATTTGGGGTTCTTTATAAAGAGGGGTTGGTTTTATCCTCTAACTTATTAGCTATAAAAAATAAACCGTCAAGTAACTCCGTTCCCATTTCTGCCCCATTGCCCTTGATTTTTTGTAAAAATATGACTTGTAGAGCGTTTATATGTTGGTGAATTACTGAGCTAAATAATTTGTGATTATCCGCAGATTTGTTTTCACAGGTTTTTACCAGCAAATCCGCTACGCAAGAGGCAAGATCAAAGCCAAAAGTTCCTGCCCGAGATTTGATTAGCAACGCACAGTCTTGAATTTCCTTGATGTTTTCTGAGTTGCACGCCCCATTTGTTTGTAATTGCGCATAATGTTTTTCGAGATTGGCGATATCTTCTTTTGCCCATTCGAGAAAATTTTCGCAATAGCTTTCTATTAAAGTTTGCGCCATTTGTACGCTGGCGGAAGAAAATATGGTTTTTTCCCGAGCCTTATCAACAATTTTTTCTTTAAGTTCATAATTAGGCTCAAAGCAGACGATTTTTTGATCATCTATGCGTAAAATAGTCGCGGGACCTTTTTTTGCTACTATATGCTCATCGGTTATTTCTTTGCGCCGATCTTCAACCCCATCAGGCGATAGATTGCGACGGCGGCGGCAGGGACCAGCAAAATTTGATGCCATGATAAAATTACGCGGATGTTCTACTACCAGCATTATGTGATTGCATAAAGTCTGCACGGAAAAAGGTTTAACTACAAACTCGGTCATGCCTGCATCTCGAGCGAACTCCACATGTTGGCGGTTGCTTTTTCCGGTGAGCATAATAATGGGAATCATGCGATTGATGGATACATTATTGGTGCGAATATGTTTGATAAAATCAATGCCGTTCATGGGTTCCATGTCCCAATCGGTGATAATCAAATCTATGGAGTTTGCATTGAGAATCTGCATTCCTGCGGTTCCGCTATTGGCGGTATAAATTTTGCCAAAGCCAAGATTGGTCAAAACATTGCGTAGTAAAGTGGCAATGCGACTATCTGCATCCATAACCAATACATTGATATGGGAAAGCTGAGATTTCTTTGTAAAATTAGCCGGCATAACGCGAATTTATGTTGGTTTATGTAATGTATTCACTATACATCATTGCTTGTTAATTTTTAAATAATTTTTGTAGTAAAGGCAAAGTAATTGCACGTTTTTCTTGTAATGAAAGCAGGTCTAGTTTTTCTACCACAATTTTAGCCGCAGAAAACGAACGTTCTGTATGGGTTAAAATAAATTTTATGGCAGCAGGGGACGCTTTTAATTGATAATCAGAAAAATGTTTGGTTAGTACCGCCTCCAGCAATAAATCATCGGGGTTTTTTAGTTCAATATGGTTGATGGCATTTAAGCGAGAGGCCAAATCAGCCGTTTTAATGGCTATTTGCGATAATGGTTGTTGGCTACATAATAATAGCCAATCATTTTTTTCGCTGATTTTATTTAATAAATGAAAATAAGCTGTTTCATTTGATAATATATTATCAAGATCATCTAAAACCCAAGTATTGCCATGTTCTAATAGTTTATCCGATGTCTTGCTGGTGAGGTCGGCTTGGTTTAAAAATTGTGCATTAGCAAGCTGTGCCCAAATATGTGCAATATGGGTTTTTCCTGAGCCAGTTTCGCCGTAAATATTTAAACTGCGCGAGGTCCAGTTGGGCCAATTATTTATTGCCTTCCAAGCGAGCATATTGGCAGGTGCAGGCAAAAAATCTTCCATATGATAGCTGCGAGAGGGCGGTGTGAATTGCAAGGTTTCCTGAATCATGTGGTTTTGTGCTCAATAAAAACTGCTTTGTAAATATTGCGTTATAGCAAAGCGAGTTAAAACCCCACAAATTGCGGTGACGGGAACCGCAATTAATATACCCGTAAAACCAAATAATGCCCCTCCTGCCATCATGCCAAAAATTAGCCATACAGGATGTAGTCCCACACGCTTGCCTACCAAATTAGGCGTTAGTATATAGCCTTCTAGCACCATACCAACCCCGAAGATTGCGCCAATAATTGCCACAAAGTTTAAATCACCCGCCGCATGTACCCACGCAACCAGCAAGGAAATTGCCGTTGCCATAAAAGAACCCGCATAAGGTATGATAATCAGTAACCCTGCGGCAATTCCCAAAAGTACCGAAAAGGGCATATCTGCGAGTGAAAGTGCAAGAGCATAAAACCCAGCTAGGATGATGCAAACCAGCGATTGCCCGCGGATGAATCCTGCGAGGGTAAGATGTATGATGTTCATTTGCTCTTTGATGGTTTGTGCATGCTTGCGGGGCAATAATCCATCAATATAAGCGGTTATTTTGTCCCAATCTCTTAGTAGATAAAAGGCAACTACGGGAGTTATAAGCAGCAAAGAAAGCAGGTTGATGAAGTTGCTGCTGGAGGTCAGGATGCCTTTTAATAAACTGCCGCCAAAGCTGGTCAAAGGAGCCGAAACATTGCTGGCAGATTGGCGAACCGTTTCAATATTATGATCGCCAAAACGGGATATGAAATGCTCAAAAATAGGTTTGTAATGTTCTTGTAATTGGGTGACATATTCTGGTGCAGCATCCAGCAAATTTATTGCCTGATGGTAAATTACGGGCACTAACGCGGCAGCAGCTAATGAGATTAGCATAAAAAAGCCCACGATGATTGCCGCGGTTGCATTGTTGCGCGAAAGACCCAGTTTTTCTAATTTATCTGCCGCTGGGTCTAAGAAGAATGC
This sequence comes from Alphaproteobacteria bacterium UBA6149, assembly GCA_002423155.1. Lineage (GTDB taxonomy): Bacteria > Pseudomonadota > Alphaproteobacteria > Rickettsiales > UBA998 > UBA6149. The sequence goes on along the minus strand of DIUV01000012.1, from coordinate 75,333 downwards.
CGCCATAATGCCAATTACAAAGGGCAATAATATGGATTTTATCAAATATAAAAATGTAAAAAACAGCGTTACCGACACCAACCAAAAAATAATTTTATATTTAGTGGCATTGTGGTTGGTTATATGGGTGAAATTATCTTCGGGATTTTTCATGTTCCTGAACTCACTATCCACTCATTATTGGTATTTTGTACCTTTAAGCCACGCGCAAATAAAGCCTGCTGAATGGCGGATTCCTCGCCTTTGAAATAAAGCAAAAGCTTGGCTTGATTGGTGGAAATTTCTTCTACTTCCTGTTTTTCAACGCCGGGTAGTTGTTCAAGTGCCTTGCGTAAAATATTCCATTCGCGCGAATCTTTGAACTTGACCAGTAGAGTTTGCATTTTTAACTGTTCTTTATCCGCAACAAAAACCCCGTATTCCTTCGTTGCTTGTACTAAAATATTGGTGGCATCATCGGCGCAGCGTTTTAGCAGTGCGTCCATAGTTTCAGTTGGGCTGTTTTTGCTGTAAATAACCGTTTTCGGTGGAGTTTTTTCGCCGCCCCGAAGTAAGGATAATCTTACTTCACTAGCTTCACTTGGTTCTGGGTCTTTATTTGCTTTGGTGGGTTCACTTAGCTTATCATTTGGCATAGTATTGGGCATAGTATTATCGGCTAATCCTGTAGTCTCGGTTTTGGGTTCCGGCTTTTTTTCTGTGGGGATTTCGGCAATAATCACTGCCACATTGCGCGTGCCATAGCGTTCTGCCAGCCAACGCAAATCTTTTAGATCGCCACTTAATATTTTGTTTTTGTCGGTCATTAGGGCGTCACGGGCATTACCTGCGGGTAAAACCAGCTTGCCGCGACCTTTTTCCAATGCGCTGGCGGCTAATAAATCGCGCCAAGGATTGGGATTTTCCCAAATAAATATCTGTTTGCCTACTTTATAAAGTGGAACAATCAACAAACTATCCGGGTTTGGCTGGTCAGCAATGCCTTGGTTTTCCGAGATTAATTTTTGTACCTTGTCGCCATAGAAGCGGATATTAACATCCGCATTATATTGTCCTGCGGTTATGGTTTCTTGCATTATTTTAACTGATTCAACCAAGGCGGCCAAATTTGGTTCGGGAATTTTTTTGGCAATTTCTTCCGCTTGTGAGGGGGTGAGTTTTTGTAGCAACACCTCAAAAGCGCGACGCGGAGCCATTGCCAAAGCTTTTGCTCGCGCATCTTCCAGCTTGGTGGACTTGTTGCTAACATGTACACTCTCTTGCAGATTATTAGCAAAGCTGGCAAAGGGTAACGACAAAACAAACAAAAATAAAAGTACGTGGCGCATGTTGCAAATATCCAATATTTCCTTTAATTGGGTAGAGTATAGTTATTTCAATTTAAAATTACACATAATTTTAAATTGAACGTTCAGACGCCACTAATGCTTCCGCCACATGAGTGGCGGGGTTGCGGTCGCAACCCTATACTCATTCCAATTGATATTTGGAAATTCTTATGTGGAATGAGTATATAATATGAAAATTTGCTTTTGGAAACCATCATGACAACAAACTCTTCTTCAACAAATAACCAGCCATTGAATTATAAAGATTCTGGGGTAGATATTGATGCTGGCAATAATTTGGTGGAAAAAATAAAACCTTTGGCCGCCGCGACTAAACGTTCAGGAGTAATGTCGGGTTTGGGTGGTTTTGGTGCCTTGTTCGACGTAAAAGCCGCAGGTTTTGTCGATCCTATTCTGGTTTCTGCTACTGATGGAGTGGGAACCAAGCTAAAATTAGCAGAAATGGTGGGTAATCATACCGGTGTCGGCGTAGATTTGGTGGCAATGTGCGTAAATGATTTAGTGGTGCAAGGGGCAGAGCCTTTGTTTTTCTTGGATTATTTTGCTTGTGGCAAATTGGATGTTGAGCAAGCACGTGCAGTAATCGCAGGTATAGCCAAGGGTTGTTCCTTGAGCGGATGTGCCTTGGTGGGTGGCGAAACGGCGGAAATGCCCGGAATGTATAAAGCTGGTGAATATGATTTGGCGGGATTTTCTGTCGGTGCGGCTGAACGCGGTAGTTTGTTGCCGCGTGATGATATTGGGGCCGGGGATGTTTTGTTAGGCTTGGCATCTTCGGGGGTTCATTCTAATGGGTTTAGTCTGGTTAGAAGAATTGTTGAGCGTTCGGGTGCTTCTTTAGCAGAAAAATGCGCATTTGATGAGCGTAAATTGGGCGATGTGTTGCTAGAGCCGACCAGAATATATGTTAAGAGCTGTCTAAGCGCTATTCGTAAAACGGGGGGGGTTAAGGCGTTGGCGCATATTACTGGCGGCGGATTGACCGAAAATCTTCCGCGCGTGTTGCCTGCGGGATTGCAAGCCCAGATAGATTTATCTAGCTGGTCGTTACCGCCGATTTTTGCTTGGTTGCAAGCGCAAGGTGGGCTAGATGCTTCAGAAATGCTGCGTACTTTTAATTGCGGAGTGGGGATGATACTGGTTTGCTCGCCCGATAAGCTGGAGGAAGTCCGCCAAATATTGCAAGCCGAAGGTGAGCAGGTGTTTGTTATGGGGGTGTTGGCGGAGAAAGCAGGCGCGGCGGTTGTTTATAGCGGCGATTTAAGTTAGTAATTCTAATTTTGTATGGGGAGTTTTAAAGTGTAATTAGTCACCCTACATGACAGCATTATTAACAACAGTGCTACGTATTGATATATGATGTATCCTTATAATAAATATATCCGTCGTCATACCGCTGTAGAGCGGTATCCATGCCTATCAACTAGCTACAGCCAATGGTTTGGCGTGGATACCGTCCTGCGACGGTATGACGATGGAGAGTTTTCGCATATAAAGCATTGTTATTTAATATAAGCTCCTTGTTGATGGTGCTGTCGTGTGGGGGGATTAGTATAAAGTCTAAATAATTTGAGTTGGTCATGATGAAAAAAAGAATAGCAGTATTAATCTCTGGTTCGGGAACTAATCTGCAAGCCTTGCTAGATGCTTGTGCTCGTCCAGACTTTCCTGCAGAAATAGCGTTGGTTTTGTCCAACAAAGCCGATGCTTTTGGTTTGCAGCGTGCGCTTAGGGTTGGAGTAAAAATTGCGGTTGTGAATCATAAAGAATATCCCTCGCGGGAGGATTTTGATGCCGCCATGCAGGAAATTCTGTTGGAAAATTCTATAGATTTAGTATGTTTAGCTGGTTTTATGCGTTTGTTGAGCGCGAGCTTTGTTGAAAAATGGTCGGGGCGCATGATTAATATTCATCCGTCTTTGTTGCCCGCGTTTAAGGGGTTGGATACGCATGCGCGCGCCTTGGCGGCGGGGGTTAAATTTGTTGGCTGCACGGTGCATTTCGTGGTGCCTGAAATGGATGCGGGGCCGATAATAACTCAGGCAGTAGTGCCCGTAAATTTTGACGATGATGTTAATTCTTTGCGTGCTAGAGTATTGGATGCCGAGCATGTTTGCTACGTTAATAGTTTGCGCTGGTTGGCTGAAGGGCGTTTGTTGGTGGAGGGGTTGTCGGTTAAGATAAAACAAGTACAGCAAGCAGATAATATTTTATTTAATCCGCTTTAGGGCTGTATTGGCTAGTTTAGTGGTATTTTTGTTGGTATTTTTAATTTTATTGTCGTTTGAGTGTTAAATTTTCTTGACGAAAGCTAAGCTGGCTCGCTACAAAAATGGCAATATAAGTTTAAATAGATTGATTTTAATTTAATTTTTATAGTTTTTAGTAGATAGAGTTGAATGGTTCTGTTATCTGTTAATAGAGAGCAAAACAATGTTTGGCGTAATTTGGTTGGCATAAAGGCGAAAATATGCGGTTTATAGGATTAATTATTGCAATGTTTTTAGCGGCAGCCGCAGGGTTTGTTGTTTATAAAGTTGCTGGTGGTGGTGTTTCAACACAAGTGGTGGTTGCTTCGGGTGGACACTCGCAGCAGCAGGTTGGGGTTTTGGTTGCTGCCGCTCCCATACAGGTTGGTACGGTAGTTAGCGCAGATATGATGGAGGTTAAGCCATGGCCAAAAAGCTTGGTTTTGGAGAGCTTCATGCAAAATTCTGCAGATACTGTGGGGATGGTCGCGCGTTCCGCTTTTGAAAAAGGTGAGCCTTTATCGCGTAATAAATTGGCAAATCCTTCGGATCCAGGATTTTTGGCGGCGGCGTTGGCTTCGGGTAAGCGTGCAGTAACTATTTCGACGGATGGGGTTGCTGGGGTTGCTGGGTTTGTTTTTCCAGGTGATCGGGTTGACGTTTTGATTACGCATGATGTTCCTTCTGCTCAGGCTCCGGCGGCAGATAGTGAAAGGGCGGGGGCGGAGGTTCCGCAAGAGCCAGTTACGGAGACGGTTATTTCTAATCTTCGGGTGTTGGCGGTTGATCAGCGTTATTCTTCTGGTACTGATGGCGATAAAATCAAGCCTCCTACTAGTGTCAGCTTAGAGGTTGATTTGGAAGAGGCGCAAAAATTGCGCTTGGCGCAGCATACGGGCACTTTGTCTTTGGCGCTTCGTTCTTTGATGGATAAGGATGTGGAGGCAGTTTCTCCTGTAACCACTAAGGCTGATTTGACTCGTTCGGTGGTTGAGCCTTTAGCCGCGGATGCAGGGGTGCCTGATGAGGTTTTGGTTTGCCGTGGTGCTTCTTGTGAAAAAACTTCGGTTAAACAACCCGTTCAAGATGTTGGTTCTCCGATAGATGCTGCTGGGTTGGCTGGCGCATCTAGTAAATCTGGAGGTAAATAATATGTCTTGTGGGCTTTTGGTGTGTGGAAAAAAAATTAATGTTGGTGGCGAGCTTGGTATGGGTAGCGTGATGAATTTGGCCTCGAAATCTTTGGGCGTTGGCTTGGTTTCTGTTCTTTTGTCTTCAATTGGTTTTTCGGCTTTTGCTGCTAGTTTGATGGTTCCAGTTAATCGTTCGCAAATAGTGGATGTTCCTTCTGCTATGGGTGAAGTAGTGGTGGCGAGCCCTGATATTGCTGATGTGGTGGTTCATGGTAAAAACAAACTTTCCGTGATTGGTAAAAAAATTGGGCGCACTTCGGTTTCTGTATTCGATGAATCCCATAAAGTGGTGCGCAATCTTGATGTGGTGGTTGGTTATGATTTGCCAGCTATCCGTAAAGCGCTCAAAGAGTTTTTGCCTTACGAGATGGTTAGTGTGGAGATGATTAACAATAATGTTGCGCTTACGGGCGATGTTACCAGTTCCTCTGCTGCGGCTAAGGCGGTTAAAATTGTCGATGAGTTTGTGGGTTCTTCTGGTGACTCTGCTGCGCCGTCTGCGGCTGGTGCGGCTGCCACTCCTGCTGCTGGTGGTTCTAAGGTGATTAATTTAATGAATATCACTAATGGTCAACAAGTTATGTTGCGCGTGCGGGTTGGTGAAGTGGGGCGCACAACTATTCGTAATTTAGGGGTTAATTTGCAGGCGATTACGCAGGGTGCAAGTAGTGGGTTTTTGTTGGGTACGGGTGGTACCGCTGCTGCGGGCATTTTGCCGAGCATAACGTCGTATAATGAGGCTGCAAGTTCTTATCAGGCGGCTCTAGCTGCTGCTGCGGAAACGGGTGGGGTTCCAACTAGTCTTCCGCCAACCCCAGCACAGAATATCTGGTCAGGAAATCCTGGGGTTAGTGAAGTTGGTCGTCAGGGTTTGTTCGGCGGAAGCTACATAAACAAGTCTGGCAACGGTATTTCTGGAATGTTGGATGCTTTGGAGCGTGATGGTTTATATAAAGCATTGGCGGAACCAAATTTGGTGGCGATGTCTGGTGAAGAAGCAAAATTCTTAGCGGGTGGCGAATTTCCGATTCCAGTTTCTAATGACGACAATCAAATTACTATAGAATTTAAAGCATTCGGTGTGTCTGTAGGGTTCAAACCTTATGTTATCAACGAAAACCGCATTCGTATTTCTGTTGAGCCAGAAGTTTCTGAGTTGAGTGATGAAGGTGCGATTAAGATTGGTGCTTTAACTATTCCGGGGATAAAAACGCGTCGGGCGAAAACTACGGTTGAGTTGGCTCCAGGTGAAGGCTTCATGATTGCGGGTTTGATGAAAGACGATATGAAATCATCGGTAGATGGTTTGCCAGGTATCAACGAAGTGCCGATTTTGAGTTCTCTATTTAGAAGTACCGCTTATCAGCGTGGGGAAACCGAGTTGGTTATTTCGGTTACTCCTTATTTGGTTGATCCAATGCTTTCCAGCGACATTAAATTGCCGACTGATGAATTCCGTCCCGCGAGCGCAATGGAGCAGTTCTTTTACGGTGCTCTAGGTTCGCTGTCGGATCACTCAGATCGTATTGCGCGCACACCTAGTGTTGAGGGTCCTATCGGGTTCATGGTGGACTAGTTTGGGGTTGTTAGGAATATGATTAGATTCAAGGTTTATGGTAGTTAGTATGAAAAAGCAGTTTTCTCTGTTCAGTATGGTGGTTTTAGTGGGGCTTTCTGCGTGCAGCGTTGTGCAGCGTGAAGCTTATTATGATCGTGGTCAGCCCGAGTCTTTATTGGATGTTTCTTCCGAAGAAGTTTCTATGGGGTTGGGAAGTATTAGTTCGGTTGATGCTTTGTCTGCGGCAGTAGAAAAAGACCAGCCGACTCGTGCGGAGTTGCGTTGTAATTCTGGTGAGTCTCGCTGTAATGCCGCGATGGAAGTGTTAAAGCTTTATGGTGTGGAATATAATCAAGTTGCCGCTTCTGATAGTAAAGTCACCCTGATTTATGATCGTGTGGTAGCTCGTGATTGTGATAATCGCTATATAGACAGTCATAATAATCCTTATAATTTGAATCATCCAGTGTTTGGTTGTTCAAATTCATCTAATATGGTGCAGATGGTAACTGATAAACGGCAATTTATCCGCCCTGCTTTGTTAGGGTTTATGGATGGAGAAAAAGCGGTTAAGAATCATAGAGATGCTTATTTGAATCCTCCAAAAGATGATAATAGCTCTGATAATTATACTTTGAAATCCGTTAAACAAGATTAGCAAGTGTCTATTGTTTGTTTTGTGTGGTAATTTTGGGGTTTGTTAAAATAATAACGCTCAATATTGCCTTGGTTTTCGACCGCAATGTCGCGTGCTGTTCCTTGAGTGCCATATATTATTATAAAGCCCATATGTTGTTATGAAGACTATGTGTCTTTATTAAGATTTGGGTTTTTTATAGAAGATGGGGTTTTGAGTAAAATTCTTATTGTATGTTTTGGAGTCTGATGGATAAGAATAGTCCACTTTTAGTTATTTCTACGGATGAGGCATCGAGAGGATTTTATAATCAGCTGGCTGCTTCTATGGGTTATGAGTTCTTTAATTTTTTTGTTGGCTCTCCGCTAGAATATTCCCGAGTACTACAAAGCACTTCTTATGCTCCAAAATTTGTTTTGATAGATGTGGGCACGCGCGTGCAAGATGTGCTCCCTGAGTTGGATATTCTTTCCGAATATTGTGAAGTTGGAACCCGAGTTGTGGTGGTTGGTAAAACCAACGATATTAGCTTTTATCGGGAGTTGATGGATAAAGGCGTTTCTGAATATTTGACCCATCCGTTTGATGTGGATGCGATTCGGAAGGTTTTTCTTAAAAATCAAAATATTAATTCGCTAGATTCAGAAAGTGGCAAAGTTCTCTTATTTATGGGCGGCGGCGCTGGTGATGGGTCTAGTACGGTAGCTGCTAATGTTGCCTATTCATTGGCAAGCAGAACTAAGCAGCCAACCGTTTTGGTGGATATGGATTATCAGTTTGGGATGGTTGCCAAAAATTTAGATGCTGCCAGTACTTATGGAATTTGTGATGTGTTTGACCATCCTGAGCGGGGTATTGATGCAATGTTGCTAGAGCGGATGGTTTTTAAATATGGCAATTGCTTAGATATTATTGCTGCTCCTGCTCGTTTAGATTTTATGCCCGTGGTTTCTGCGGATACGATTAGGGAGTTTATAAGAGTATTACGTACTCGTTATGTTTATGTGATTTTGGATATACCGCATGTTTGGGGGCATTGGACAGCGGCAGCCTTAACTAGTTCAGATCGCGTGGTTTTAGTTGCGCAATTATGGTTAAAATCAGTGACTCATTCTTCTCGTCTTTTAAGTGCTTGGCGTGGTTTGGGAATTCCTGACAATACTATTTCGGTGGTAATTAATCGTAGTGGATCAAAATTCAAAGAAGCAATTAATCCCAAAGATTTCGAGCGCGTTTGTGAGCATAATATCAATTATTATTTGTCAAATGACATAAAAACTGCGGCGCGTGCGGAGGCGCAGGGTACGAATATTGTGGAATTATCACATACACCATTAGCTAATCAAATGACTAAATTGGCGGATGATTTGGCGGCTAAAATTTATGTGGGAGGTAAGAATTTGGCGAGTTCAAAAAATTCTTCTAAAATGATTACGTATGAAACCAATAAAAAATTGTAGGTCATAGTAATGTTTGGTAAAAAGCAACATTCTTCAGCTGCTGGTGATGCGGAGAATGGTCGGGTAGAAGATAAAAATAATGCTTTGGTTGTGGTTCCCAGTGATGGGCGGGGTAGAGCTGTATCTGATTTTTTGGTCGAGCAAAGTGTCTTTTCGGCGGAGGCGCGTGCCGAGCCCGATTTATTGCGTTATGCAAATCGCAATTTAGAGACTCCTTATTATGTGCAAGCCAAGGTTAAGCTGATTGAGTTAATGCTCGAAAAAGTTGATTTTCGGATTGTTTATCAATTGGCTCCCGAAATTCGTAAAATCCGCGTGGCGGATGTTGTTTCCGAATTGTTAAAAGATATAGTAATCCCACTTACCGAAGCACAAACTCACGCATTAAAAGCTCAAGCAATCGACGAAATTCTGGGGTTAGGTCCTTTGGAGCCATTATTAGCTGATCCAGAAGTGTCGGATATTATGATAAATACGGCTAAATGTGTTTATATTGAGAAATTGGGCAAAATTTATTTAACCGATGTGGTTTTTGTTGATGAAAGACATTTGCGTTCGGTTGTGCAGCGGATTGTATCGCGAGTTGGTCGGCGAGTGGATGAGAGCAGCCCGATGGTGGATGCGCGCTTAGAAGACGGTTCGCGTTTTAATGCGATTATTCCTCCTTTAGCTTTAGATGGTTGTTTGGTTTCTATCCGTAAGTTTAAACAGAATAAAATGCCCTTGCGAGGTTATCTGGAATATGAGTCCATGAGCGAGGATATGTGCAGTTTTTTAGAAATATGTGGGCGCATCCGTTTGAATATCATTATTTCAGGTGGTACAGGTAGTGGCAAGACCACTTTGTTAAATGCGTTGTCGGGCGAGATTGATAAGCGGGAGCGGGTTATTACTATTGAGGATGCCGCCGAATTACAATTACATCAGCCACATGTGTTGCGTTTGGAAACTCGTCCTATGTCGAGCGAAGGGGTGGGGGAGGTTACCCAGCGTCAATTGGTAAAAAATGCTCTACGTATGCGTCCCGATAGAATTATTCTCGGAGAAATTCGCGGAGATGAGGTAATTGACGTGCTTTCTGCCATGAATACTGGGCATGATGGTTCCATGGCAACTATTCATGCGAATAGTCCTAAAGATTGCTTGTCGCGGATTGAGAATCTGGTGGGTATGTCGGGGGTGAAAATTTCTGAAAGTTCTTTGCGTTATCAGATTGCTAGTGCGGTTAATATTATTTGTCAGATTGCGCGTATGCGTGATGGTCGGCGCAGAATTGTGCAGATTGATGAGGTGGCAGGCATGGACGGGGAAAATATAATAACTAATACTATCTTCCAATATCGCCCTGGGCGCATGAATAATCATGGTATATTGGACGGAGAATATATATGCTCAAATATTACGCCTTTGATGTTAGAACAGGCAGAATATTTTGGTTTGGGAGATGAGTTGCGTAAGTGCTTGCATTTATAGTATAATTGCATTTATGTTTAAAATAGTTGGCGGTCTTGCCGTTGTGAGGTTGTTTAAGATTATGTAGTGGGTTTCTTAAATTTTAAGTGCAAATTAAATGAAAACACGATACATAAAAATAGAATTAATAAGAGGGTTTTATGTCTTTAATCTTGCTGGCAGTCATAATTAGTGCGGTAATTTTCGCTGTAATTATTGTGGTGGCCTCGAAAATAACGGGTGGAAAGAAGCAACATTCATTGCATGTTTTGCGCAATATAGAAAATGAATCGCGCAGCTTGAATGCTGAATATAATTTAGAAAATGCCGAGATACTTAAAGAAGTTATTTATGGGTCGTCTGTTTTATCAGCATTGCTAAAAATGCCTGGTGGAGAAGCGCTAGCGCAATTGATACTGAAAGCGGGAGAGGAAAAAAACGCTCAATATTGGGTGTTAGCTTCTTTGCCAGTTTCTTTGGTGGGGTTTTTGTTTATGAAGCCACTAGCTTTTGTGGTGAGTATTTTTACTCCCGATGTATCGGCAATTGTCGGCGTGATTACCGTGATTTTAGTTGTAGGGTTTGGTCTTTTTGGACCCGCGCAAATATTAAAATACAAAATAAAAAAACGAAAAGAAAAGTTCGTGAACATGTTTCCCGAAGTTTTGGATATGATTGTTCGGGGATTGCGTTCGGGTTTTCCTTTGCAAGCATCTTTAAAAATGGTTGCCGAGAATATGGATTCTCCCGTGCGCGAAGAATTTGAGCTGGTTTTAGAAGATGTTGCCGCTGGACGCGGTTTATATGAGTCATTGGTGCGCTTATCCACTCGTATAGATGAACCCGACGTGCAATTTTTTATTGTAATTCTAAATGTTCAGCAAGAAACTGGCGGTAACTTGGCGGCGGTTATGAGTAATCTGGCGGACGTTATTCGAAAACGTAAATATTTGCGCTTAAAAATAAAAGCATTAACTGCCGAGGGACGAGCTACAGCAGTGGTGCTTGGTTTGCTGCCCATCGTATTTTATTTTGTTTTGGATTATATTGTTCCTGGTAACTTTGATCCTTTCTTTAAAGATCCAACAGGCAAAATGATTCTTTCTTCGATTGTTGGATTGTTGGTGTTAAATCATTTCGTGGTTAGGGCCATGATTAATATTAAAATATAGGGCGCAAAGATGGGAAATATATCAAGTGCTGTAATTGTTGCGATGGCAATATTTGTTCTTTTGGTGATGATTAGCATTATCATCGGACGGAACCAGAAAGTTAGCCGTCTTACTGAAGCTTTGGACGATTTTGATGATGCTCCTGTGTCTTTGGATATTAAGCAGCTTTCTCCCATAGCTGCGAGCTTGTCTGGCATGTTGAGCTCTATGGGGATTGATATTGATGCTGAGGTTAAAAAATCGCGTTTGATTATGAGCCGAGCTGGTATTTTATCTCCCGATGCGCCTTATTATTTTCTCATCATGAATAGATTTCTTGGCTATATCATTGCCATTATCGGATTGCTTATCTTTGTATTTAACTCTAAGGCGGAAGGAAATGCCTTTTTATTATATGCTTGCTCTAGTGGTTTGATTATGGTGCTCGGTTTGTTTGGTGCGCGGCTTTATGTGGCAAATCAAACAGCAAAATACCGGGAGATTATGACCGATGCCTTTCCTGACACGATGGATTTGTTGTTAGTTTGTGTGGAATCGGGGTTGACGATTGACGCCGCTTTGGCGCGAGTTTGTTCGGAGCTTGGGCGCGTATATCCACACATGACCAGAGAATTTAATAATCTACGTTTGGAATTAGCGCTTACTGATCGTATTCAGGCATTACAGAACATGTCTGAGCGTACGGATTTGCCCTCAATTCGCGCGCTTATTTCTTCGCTTATTCAGACTGAACGTTTTGGTACTAGTCTTTCCGAATCGCTTAGTGTTTTGGCGAATGAGTTTCGGGTAACGCGTTTGATGGAGGCGGAGGAACGGGCTGCGAAATTATCGGTAAAAATCACTCTTCCTTTGATTATCTTTTTGTTGCCTGCTTTGGTCTTGATGATGTTAGGCCCTGCTATCGTACAAATTGCCGCCAATGGGGGTATTTTTGGTAATAGAGCGAGTGTTAGTGAAGAAGAGTGATGGTTTTCAAACTTAACTCTTCTTTTGCTCCTGCTGGTGATCAGCCACAAGCAATTGCTAAGTTGATTGAAGGACTCGCAGAAAACAAACATGAGCAGGTGTTGCTGGGAGTCACCGGGTCGGGTAAAACATTTACCATGGCGAATGTGATAGAACAAACCCAGCGCCCTGCCATGATTATTGCCCATAACAAGACTTTGGCGGCGCAGCTTTATCACGAAATGAAATCTTTTTTCCCTGATAATGCGGTGGAATATTTTGTTTCTTATTACGATTATTTTCAGCCCGAAGCTTATGTGCCATCTTCGGATACTTTTATAGAAAAAGATTCTTCCATTAATGAGCAGATTGACCGTATGCGCCATGCGGCTACTCGCTCATTACTTGAGCGCGAAGATGTGATTGTGGTGGCGTCGGTATCTTGTATTTATGGTATTGGGTCGGCGGAAACTTATGCTGAGATGACTTTGCCAGTGCATTTGGGGCAGAATAAAAATCAGGCAGAATTTTTAAAAGAATTAGTGCAATTGCAGTTTTCTCGTAATGACATCGCTTTTAATCGCGGCACGTTTCGGGTGCGGGGCGATAATTTAGATATTTTCCCATCGCATTTAGAGGATGAAGCTTGGCGCGTGTCTTTTTTTGGCGATGAGATAGATGCAATTACGGCGTTTGACCCGTTGACGGGTGAGAATATTAAAAAATTAGACAAAATAACTATTTATCCCAATAGCCATTATGTAACTCCGCGACCGCGGGTGGATAAGGCAATTGTGGCAATCAAAGCCGAGTTGCAAGCGCATTTAAAAAACTTCCGCGATAATGGAAAATTATTAGAAGCGCAGCGCTTAGAACAACGCGTACAGTTTGATTTAGAGATGCTGGTGGAGACGGGTTCTTGTCGGGGTATTGAGAATTACTCGCGTTATTTGTCGGGTACGGCTGCTGGTGAGCCGCCGCCGACTTTATTTCAATATTTGCCCAAAAATGCGCTGTTATTCGTCGATGAAAGCCATGTAAGCTTGCCGCAAATTCGCGGTATGTATAATGGTGACCGGGCGCGCAAGACCACTTTGGTGGAATATGGTTTCCGTTTGCCCTCTTGCTTGGATAATCGCCCGTTGAAATTTGAAGAATGGGATAAAATGCGTCCGCAGACGGTTTGCGTTTCAGCAACGCCGGGACCGATTGAGTTGGAATGGACGCAAGGCGAGTTTGTGCGGCAAGTGATTCGCCCAACTGGGTTAGTTGACCCCGTCTGTATAGTGCGCCCTGTAGAAACCCAAGTGGATGATTTGTTGCATGAATGTCGTGCAGTAATTGCGCAAGGCTATCGCACTCTCGTAACTACGCTGACTAAGAAAATGGCGGAGCAACTTTCGGAATATATGACTGAAGCAGGTATTCGCGTGCGTTATCTGCACTCGGATATTGATACGTTAGAGCGCATCGAAATCATCCGCGATTTGCGTATTGGCACTTATGATGTGCTGATAGGAGTGAATTTACTGCGTGAGGGCTTAGATATTCCCGAATGTGGCTTGGTGGCGATTTTAGATGCAGATAAAGAGGGGTTCCTGCGCTCCAAAACCGCGCTTATTCAAACTATCGGACGTGCGGCGCGTAATGTCGATGGTCGAGTGATTTTATATGCGGATGTCATGACTAAATCCTTGGTGGCGGCATTAGAGGAAACTGAAGAGCGCCGCAATATCCAATTAGCTTATAATGCAGAACATGGCATAACCCCCATCACCACTAAACGGGTGATTATGGAAAGCATGGAAGAATCCTACGAGCAGGATAAGCGCACCGTACATAAACATGCCGAGGGTGATTTGGTATTGCCAAAATTAGGTAAGGGGCAGGATAAAGATAAATTTATTGCGGCTTTGCGGGAAAAGATGTTGGCGTATGCGGCGGATTTGGAGTTTGAAAAAGCAGCAAAGTTACGCAATGAGATTGAGAAACTATTAAAAGATAAAAGCTAGTCAGCCATAGACTTACCTTTTTTCTCGCTGTAGCAATGCATCTGCGCCGTTTTTTCTTCTTCATAATCCTCACGTAGCACCGCTACGCTGCGGTTATTCATCAGAAAGAAACGACTCAGCTACATCACTACAACGAGAAAAAAGGTAAGTCTAATGATAATCACCGAGATATTAATTATTTTTTTTCTGCTATTACTAAACGCATTTTTTTCATTGTCAGAAATGGCGGTGGTTTCTGCCAGCAAGCCTATGTTGCGGCAAATGGCGAAGCAGGGCAACCGCAAGGCTGAATTAGCCTTGTCTTTAGCGGAAGATTCGGGGAAATTTCTATCTACCGTGCAAGTTGGGATTACTTTGGTGGGTACGTTAGCTGGTGCTTATGGGGGTGCGACCATTGCCGATAAGCTGGAAGAACCATTTAACCAAATAGCCTTCATAAATCCACATGGCGAAATGGTTGCGGTTATCTTGGTAGTTACCTTGATTACTTATTTTTCTGTGGTTATGGGTGAATTAATCCCCAAGCAAGTTGCGCTTAGTAACCCAGAAAAATTAGCTATTTATATGGCAAGACCCATGTGGTTGATTGCGGTTATTTGTTCACCAATTGTCAGTACATTAGAATATTCCGCCAATCTTTCCTTACGTTTGTTGGGGATAAGAAAAGGCATGGAGGAAATGACCGAGGCAGAAGTAAAAGCAGTTTTGGCAGAAGGTGCCGCCAGTGGCGCAATTGAGCATGATGAGCATCAGATATTACAGCGCGTAATCAGGCTTGCTGACCGGGATGTAAAATCAATCATGACGCATAGAGTAGATGTCACTTTTATCGACATAAATGATTCATTCGTTACTATCCAAGAAAAGATACATAAAAATAGCCATGCTTGTTATCCCGTAACTGATGGCTATCAGACTAATGTTATAGGCATAGTTCGTTCGCAAGATTTATTGGACTCGGCATTGAGTTCTCTCGAGACTTTGTCCGTTAGCACGCATTTGAAACCGGCAAATTTTTTGCTCGAAGGAACTAGTTGTCTGAAAGTTTTGGAGCTATTTAAAACATCTTCGGCGCATATTGCTATAGTGGTAGATGAATATGGTTCCACCGAAGGAATTGTAACCGCTTCGGACTTGTTAGAAGCGATGGTCGGCATAATACATTCTAACTACGATCAAGGTGAAGACCCTCTGATAGTACAAAGAGATGATGGTTCCTGGTTAGTGGATGGTAATACGCCGATTGACGAAATTCATTTATCTATTGGTATTGCAGAAATACAAACCGAGAATAGTTATGAGACTATCGCGGGATTTGTGCTCTACACTATTGGAAAAACTCCTAAATTGGGGGATTCATTCTATAAATTCGGATATTATTTTGAAATAATTGACCTAGATTACCAACGAATTGATAAAATCCTTATTATGGCAGCGAACGAATAATTGCCCCCAGAATAATTGATATTTGTATAATTGATCACACTACCAGCCACTTTTTTGGCGCCATGAAATATTTATTAAATATCAATACTCTCTGTTGTCATCCCCGCCTTGTGCGCACTACTGTCCAATTAAATTTATTTATATATATCAACACTCTCCGTCGTCATCCCCGCNNATCCCCGCGCAAGGCGGGGATGACGACGGAGAGTTGTTTTAATACAGATAGATATACAATATAAACCTTTTTAATTTTAATTGGACAGTAGTGCGCCTTGTGCGGGGATCTTAGGACACAAAAAAGACAGAATTTGAGACCTGATATCCCCGCCACTCTTTCTCAAACAAAGGTTGGGCGGGGATGGCGATGGAGAGCACGAAGAAAAACAAAAAGTGTTGGGTAGTGTGATAATTGATGTTTATGGTTGACGAAGCAATTGCGAACGATTATTAATAGCAGGGTTGTTGCGAATTGTTCGCATTTATTGTGTGTAAAAGGATTGTTTATGAAAAAATCAGTTTTTATTCTGACTAGTTTATTCGGGTTAAATTGGGCGGCGATGGCTCATGCGGAAGATTATGTTCTTACTCTAAAAAACAATCAATTTTCTCCGCAGGAATTAGTGGTTCCGGTCGATAAGAAAGTTAAACTAATTGTAAAAAACTTAGATGCAACACCAGCAGAATTTGAAAGTTATGATTTGAAGCGCGAAAAAATAATTGGTGGTAATAGCGAAGCGGTTATCTTTGTTGGACCTCTAAAAGCGGGCAAATACAGCTATTTTGATGAGTTTCATCAAGATACTACGAAGGGTACTTTGCTCGTTAAATAAGATTTAAAATACGGCTAAACTACACGGCGATTTCATCAAGCGTTAATTTTATGTTTTATTGAAAAACCATCCATTGTCATACCGCCGCAGGGCGGTATCCATGTCAAACCATTGTCTGTAGAGCTAGAGGATAAACATGGATGCCGCTCTACGTGCTGCATGATAATGGAGAAAATGGGGAAAAAAGCTAAAATTAACGATTGATGAAATCGCCGCGGTTAAATTATCGGGTTCATTCTTTATATTGGTTATAAGAAAATGTTGAAAAATAAAATAAGTGTAGCGGCTTCGGCTGTGGTTTTTAGTGTGGCATTGAATTACGGCGCACAAGCGGCGCAAAAAATTTATTCTCCTTATGTGGAAAAGGGCGAGGTGGAGGTTGAATATTTCACTAGTCGTACCGATGACAATGACTCAGCCAAGAATAATTTGCAAAAACATCAATTTGCCTTAGGTTATGGGGTGAATGATTGGTGGCACACTGAATTTTATGGTAAATTCAAAAATTCTTATGGCACCAGCAATAAATTTGATGCTTGGGAATGGGAGAATATTTTTCAATTTACGGAGCGCGGCGAGTATTTGCTCGATGTTGGTGCTTCGTTAGCCTATGAATATACGCCCCAAAATGGGCATAGCGATAAATTAGAGTGGGGCTTGTTATTGGCAAAAGATATTGCCAAGACTTCTCATGTTTTAAATTTGAATTTTGAAAAAGAAGTGGGAGCGGATGCTCAGGCCAGCCTGGAATCTGCCATATTATGGAGCAGCCGGTATAATTTAAATCCTTATTTTGAGCCGGGATTTGAGATTAGCAGTAATTTTGGTGAATTAAAACACGCAGGTAATTTTGACGACCAGCAGCATTATATTGGTCCCACTGCTTATGGTAAAATTCCGCTTCATTGGGCAAATGATAATGATGCGCTTAAATATCGCGTAGGTTATTTATTCGGTGCTTCTAAGGCAGCGAG
Organism: Alphaproteobacteria bacterium UBA6149; assembly: GCA_002423155.1. Classification (GTDB taxonomy): domain Bacteria; phylum Pseudomonadota; class Alphaproteobacteria; order Rickettsiales; family UBA998; genus UBA6149. The sequence goes on along the minus strand of DIUV01000012.1, from coordinate 58,056 downwards.
TAATGGCGATGCGGTGTTGCAGTTGGAGTATGAATTTCGGTTTTAGAACTTAATGGGTAATAGCACTTCATCTATATGTTGTTTAAGAGCTTTATGGTTGATTAATTGGTAGGCGAGCACATCTACTTTGAAGGGTAGGCTGCTTTCATCGAAAAGCGTCCATAGATGGTCGATGGTTTTCGTGTCTAAATCGCCATAAAGCACTAAATCAATGTCGGAGCTGGGAGTGTATCTCCCCGTAGCTCGTGAACCAAAAAAGCCGACTTTTTCTATTTTGTCTGCGTATGGTTTTAGTATCTTGCCGATGATTTCCAGTTGGCTGGTAGTTAAGCCATGTTGCGACATGTCATACCTCCAATAATTTATCCAGTAACTTCATGTATAATTGGTCAAATAAATGCAGATAATTTTGTTCAATATCAGTAATTATCTGTGAAAAAACTTTAAAATCATAAGTATGTGACATTTTATTGCGTGCATCTAAAGCCTGCATCCAACCTTCACCATTAGCAATGATTTTTGCGGCAAAAGCAGCTTTAATCGTAGCGCTGGGGGTAATGGTTGCCAGATTTATGCCGTTATATTCAAGATAATCTTTGAGCAATTTCCATGCGAGCTCCCAAGTATATTCAAAACGTTGGATAATACCTTCTTGTTCTAGTTGGGTTAATTCGCGTTCTTGTTTTAGTTCTATTGCCTCACGCAGCAAAGAAAACGCACGGCGGTAATTATCAAAGCGATATTTCCAGCGAGGGGTTTCTTTTGTCGGTTTTTTGTCCATATCTTTCTCTCAACCAATTCCGCGTAAATGCCGTAACGCCACTACCAGCATGGAAATATCATGCCCAGAAACTGCTTTTAATTCACCTACTAATTTGCGGAAGCGTTCTACGGGCTGGGCGTTAGCTTTTTGCCAATTATGGGCGATATTATCATAATCTTTATCATGAGCGATATGATTGATTGCCGCTTGAGTTAGGCGGCGTTGTTCGTCATAGAGCTCATTTGCCAAAGCTTTAATCGCTTGATGTGCCCAATGATCTTCCGCATGGATGGCAGAACAGGCGCGGCGCATCCAGCCTAATTGTAGTATTTTGCCAATCCGGTAATAGATTTTGCCTACGATTTGTACCGATAGTTTTGCTTCTTTAGCAACTTGGACGATATCTAAAGCGGCGGCTAATAAATCTAACTGGGCGATGTTTGCCGCTAATTCTTTGGGGACGCCATTACTGACTAAAGAATTTTCTTTATTGCTGAAACTGCGTTTAATCCCATCGGTTATCATCTCGTGGAAATTTTGGTTATATTCGGCAATTCCTTCAGCGTAATTTTGCATTACTTGGCTAATATCTAGCGGTTGAGGGCAATTATGTAAGAACCAGAAAGCGGCACGTTCTAAGAATTTGGAAATTTCTTTAAACATTTCCACTTGCACATTTACTGCTACTTTTCCGTCTTGCGCTTCCACTCCTGCCCAGAGGTTTTTTAAGCCGAATACATCACGTGCCAAAGTATAAGCACGGGCAATATCACAGCCTAAACGCCCGGTTTCGGTTAATGCCGAGTGGAAGAAGGTTAGCCCGGCATAATTAACCAGATTATTGGTAATTATCGTGGCGATAATTTCGCGGCGCAGACGATGCGCGCGAATTTCCTCGCCATAATTCTGGCGCATGGCCTGCGGGAAATAATCAAGTAATTCCTGTTCATAATAAGGCGCATCGGGTAATTCAGAAGCGAGCAGGTTATTATATACGGAAATTTTGGTGTAAGAAAGCAACACCGCCAATTCTGGACGGGTTAAGCCCTCATGCTCGCTGGCACGCACGGCGATTTCTTTATCAGTCGGCAAGAACTCAATGCCTCGATGGAGCAGATGTTCTTGCTCCAAAGAACGCATTAGCTGGGTTTGTGATTCCAGTAAATCATAGCCTTGGCGCTGGGCGATGGTGATGGCTTGGCTTTGCAAGACATTGTCACGCAGCACTAAATGCGCCACATCATCGGTCATGGATGCTAGTAATATATCGCGGTTTTCCCGAGTTAAGGTGCCTGCGCTTTCAGAGGCGCTCAGGGCGATTTTGATGTTTACTTCATGGTCGGAGCAATCTACGCCCGCGGAATTATCAATAAAGTCGGTATTGATGCGCCCAGCATTTTTGGCATAAGCAATGCGTCCTTTTTGGGTAAATCCAAGGTTTCCGCCTTCACCAATTACTTTGCAGCGTAGTTCGTCGGCATTGATGCGCAAATTATTATTGGTACGGTCCCCCACACTTTCATGCGATTCATCTGCGGCTTTCACATAAGTGCCAATTCCACCATTCCACAGTAAATCTACTGGGGCTTTGAGGATAAGATTGATGCATTGGTCAGGCGAGAGAGTTTTTTCATTCGTGCCCAGTATGGCTTGAATTTCGGGGCTTAACTTAATGGTTTTCGCGCTGCGGTCAAAGATGCCACCGCCAGCAGAAATTAGTGTTTGGTCATAATCATCCCAGCCTGAACGGGGTAAGTTAAACAAACGCTCGCGCTCAATAAAAGATTTTTCTGCTTCAGGTTTCGGGTCAAAGAAAATATGTCGGTGGTTAAAGGCCGCCACTAAGCGAATATGCCGCGAGAGTAACATGCCGTTACCAAACACATCGCCCGACATATCGCCAATGCCTGCCACGGTGAAATCTTGCGTTTGAATATCAATACCCATTTCGCGAAAATGCCGCGCGACGGAGACCCAAGCGCCCCGTGCGGTAATCGCCATTTTTTTATGGTCATAACCCGCAGAACCGCCAGAGGCGAAGGCATCTCCCAGCCAAAAGCCGTATTCTATGGACACAGAATTAGCAATGTCGGAGAAACTCGCCGTGCCTTTGTCGGCGGCGACTACCAGATAGGGATCGTCATTATCATGGCGCACCACTTGGGCTGGGGGAACAATTTTTCCGGCGATGATATTATCGGTAATATCTAATAAACCAGCGAGATATTGTTTATAACAAAAAATGCCTTCTTCCATGAGGGCTTCGCGGCTGTTGGTGGCTTGTTTGAGTACAAAACCACCTTTGGAACCCACGGGAACAATCACCGAATTTTTTACCATCTGCGCTTTCATCAAGCCTAAAACTTCGGTACGGAAATCTTCGTTGCGATCGGACCAGCGTAATCCTCCACGCGCCACCGTGCCGCCGCGTAAGTGAATGCCTTCGGTGCGGATGGAATAAACGAAAATTTCGTATAATGGGCGCGGCAAAGGTAGCTCCGGCACTTTTTGTGAGTCTAATTTAATCGACAAGTACGTTTTGGGCTGATTGTCCGCGTCGGTTTGGAAGTAATTACTGCGTAAACTCGCCATAATCGTGGCGGAGAATTGGCGCAAGATACGGTCTTCCGCTAGATTGCTTACTCGAGCTAAAGCCGTATCAATTTCGCTCAAGATAGCTTTTTCTAATTCTGCCCGTTGAGCATTCTCGCTGATGGAAAAACGCGTTTCGAATAATTTTACCAATAAATGCGCAATTTGGGGGTGTGCTTCTAGTGCTGCCGCAACATAAGCCTCGTTATAGGGCAGGCCCACTTGTTTGATGTATTTACCATAAGCTCGCAACAACATTGCTTGGCGCCAAGTTAGCCCGGCGCGTAAAATTAGTGTGTTATAGCCATCATTTTCTACTTGCTTGCACCAGATTTTTTTCAAAGCTATCTGGAAATTCTCGGCGCAAGCGGCAATATCTAATTTTTCGCCTGTGCGCAGTGCTAAGGTGAAGTCGCGCAATATTACGGGTTGGCAATTATTGGGCGTGATGGTGAAGGGATTTACATCTAAAACGCGGCAACCGAGATTTTCTAAAATCGGCAACATATCCGACAAAGCAGTGTTTTGCTCGGTGGTAGCTATTTTTAAATGGAAATTATTAGCTTCGCCAGCTTCCAAGTACACCGATGGTTGTTGGCTATCAATAGTTTCTAAAATGTTTTCAATGTCTTGTGCGGCGGCTGGTGCAGTATAGAAATTTACATAAGTCTTAGGAAAAGCATTTTGGAAAATGCGCATTAATTCTTCCGCTTGCGCTTCGCCTTTGTTTTTGCCTAATTCTTCGCGCAAAGAATCATCCCAAAAATGGACTAATCCGGTGATTTTGTCGGAAAGGAGCTCTAAATCTGGGTTGGCAACCTGATTAGGAGTGGTGCGCAAAATAACTTGCAAACGCGCCAAGGGAGAATCTGTCAATTGGGTATAAAAATCAGAAATCGCGCCTTCATAAGCTTCTTCTAGTAGCTTGATTACTTGTTCACGCACAAAGGTGCTGAAACGATCACGCGGCATATAAACAAATATGCTTACAAAACGCTCATAACGATCTTTGCGAGCAAAAACTTTTATTTCTGGCTTTGCTTCTAAAGACATTACCCCAATGGATATATCAAATAAATCATCTTCGGATATTTGGAATAATTCATCGCGAGGGAAAAATTCTAAAATGGCGCGGAGAGATTTTCCGCTATGGCTGGCTAATTCATATCCTGAGCGTTCTAAGATGCGGGCGATTTTGCGGCGGATAAAGGGAATTGAATCGGCGCCTTGATAATATACTACCGAAGTGAATAGCCCCAAAAAGCGGCTTTCACCAATTACTTTGCCTGTTTTGTCAAAACGTTTAATGCCAATATAATCCATGGGCACCATGCGATGAACGGGAGATTTTACCAATGCTTTGGTAATTTCAATCAGATTAGGCTCCGTTGCAAAACGTTGTAATTCTACGGGCAGGGCGGCTAAGCCCCGTTGTTTTAGCCCATTGCCTTCTATTTTGAATATTCCGCTCGCGGAATTCTCTACGATGCTTAAGTTCTCTTTGCCATCTTTATCAAAGAAATCATATTCAATATAGCCTAAGAAAACGAAGTTTTTATCAATTAACCAACCCATGAAGTCTGCCACTTCATTGATTTCTGCTGGTTCAAACCCTTGCTTTATGCTCGCAATTTCTTGGCGAACCTGATTTGCCTTGGTCATTAAATCTTGCCAATCATGCACACAAGCATAGACATTTTTAAGGGTGAATTGCAGTTTCTCTACTAATTGTTCAGCAGAGATATTGGCAGGTAAAGGAGAAATTTGTAGATGAATAAAGGATTCTTCTTGGTAAGTTTCGTTGGCATCTTCACTTAGATGCTCTAATTTGCCTAATTTATCACGCTTAAGGCGAAGAATGGGATGAATAGTCTCTAAAATAGTGAAACCTTGCTGCACTAAGGTGGCGGAAATAGAATCAACTAAAAACGCCATGTCATTATTGATTATTTCAATAATCGTTAGCCCACGTGCCGAATTTTCAGAGGATGAGGGTAGATTAAACACCCGAATTTTTGGTTCATTGGGGGTGCGCGTTTGCAAAAAATCATACGCAGAAAGGGCAATTTGCCCAGCGAGATGATTATCTATCTTTTTTAAGTCCGCAATCGGCAGTTTGTTGTAAAACTGCTTTGTAAACAGGCTGATAGAAGGTGTGCTTGCCGCATTATTTGTTTTAGCAAGTATGGCAGTGATTTTTTCTTCAAATAATTTTTGATAATTATCCAACATTTATAGTCCCCAAAAGATGTTCTATCTGGCTTCTCACATAGAACGCTATCGCCTTACGGTCAAAACAATTTGCTTGTGCTAAGCACAAAAAGTTCTAAATTGCTAGGCTAGGCTACACTGAATTATTGTTAATATTGCAAATTTATTGAAAGAAAAGCATCTTTTGTTGAAGTCACATTCTCCATCGTCATTCCCGTGCAGACGGGAATCCCTTTTTCCACTTGCGAGTGATTAATTATTGGCGACAGAGATTCCCGTCTGCACGGGAATGACGGCGGAGAATATGTCCTCTTTTGTTATATTTCAATATATAGCGTTGTAGTGTGGTATATTGCTTCAAGCACAAAAAGTTCTAAATATTTTTCATGCACAAAAAATTAAAATTATTATCAGAAATTTCTATTGCCGCAGGTGCTGCTATTATGCGCCATCGTGATTTGGGCGGTATATCGGTGGTTAAAAAGGCGGATAATTCGCCAGTAACCGCGGCGGATGAGGAGGCAAATGCGCTGATTGTCGCCGCTTTGTTGGCAAATTTCCCAGATATTCCCGTGGTTTCTGAAGAGGGAAATCTGCCTGATTCTCGGCAATTAGGGGATGAATTTTGGTTGGTGGATCCGCTTGATGGCACACGCGCTTTTATCAGAGGAGATAATGACTTTACGGTTAATATTGGGCTGATTGTCCGAGGAGTCCCGCAATTGGGCGTGATATTCTTGCCAGCCACTAATGAATTATATACGGGCGCAGTTGGTTTTGGTGCTCTTTGTGGAGAAAATCCGATACAAACCAAGCAAACAATATCGCACCCAGCAAAAATTATTCTCAGTCAGCGTCATGCAGAGGGGGAGTTGAATTATATATTAAAAGATTATCCTGATTATGTGGCGGTTTCTGCCTCTAGCTCTTTGAAATTCTGTAAAGTGGCAGAAGGTAGCGCGGATATATATCCACGCTTAGGTCCAACTATGGAATGGGATACCGCCGCAGGTCATGCAATATTGTTGGCAGCAGGTGGAAGTTTAACGAAAATTGACGGCAGCGTCTTTGATTATGCCAAGCCCAATTTTTTAAATCCTGGATTTATAGCCAAGGGTAATTAATCAATTTCGGCTAATCAATGCCCCAACTAATCAATACGGGGTAGCACTACTCCTGTTTGATTCATATATTTACCCTTGCGGTCGCTATAAGCGACTTCGCAGGGGGAATCACCTTTGAAAAATAAAAACTGACAAGCTCCCTCAAAAGCATAAATTCTTGCAGGTAGAGGGGTGGTGTTAGAAAACTCTAAAGTTACATGTCCTTCCCATCCCGGTTCTAAGGGCGTAACATTGACAATAATGCCACAACGTGCATAGGTTGATTTTCCTACACAAATAACCAATACATCTTTGGGGATGCGGAAATATTCTACTGTGCGTGCCAGAACAAAACTATTGGGCGGAATGGTGCATACGGGGGTTTTGCGGTCAACAAATCCTGTGTCTGGAAAAGCTTTGGGATCCACAATTGCTGAATCTACATTGGTAAAAATCTTGAATTCATCTGATACGCGTGCATCATAACCATAAGAAGAAACTCCATAAGAAATCACCCCTTCTCGAGAAAGTTCTTCGACAAATGGTTCAATCATTTGTTCATTATTCGCCATTTTGCGAATCCAATGGTCGGGCATTATGCTCATTATTTATCTTCTTAATTATTATAATTAGGTTTTTTATACTTAAATTTAGATATGGAGCAAGGATAAAAAATATTAGCACTTCAATATTAAAGGCAAATGAATAGGGTGATTTCACCAATCGTTAATTTCGTCTTTTTGTAATAAAACTCTCCGTCGTCATGCCGCTGTAGAGCGGCATCCATGCCAAACCATTGGCTTATATGCTAGTTGATGGGCATGGATACCGCCCTACGGCGGTATGACAAGAGATATTTTAGTGAAAAAAGACGAAACTAACGATTGGTGAAATAGCCATGCAAAAGAAAAACATATATTGCAATAATTGCTAAAAGGGAATAATTGCAAATGCTATTATAAAAAACCCGAAGTGTAAAATTATGGCTCAAGATAAAGAGACCCCCCTACAGGCTGCTTTGCAGAAAATGAAGCGTAGTTTGGTTTACGCATCAATTTTTAGTTTGGCGTCTAATGTTATGATGTTGGCATTGCCGATGTATTCTATGTTGGTGATGGATAAGGTTTTTTCTAGTCACAGCTTAGAAACTTTGATTATGCTAACCGTGATTGTGGTGGTTTTTTTCGCTTTTTATAGTTTTTTTTCTGCGGTGCGCGGCATGATTTTGTCGAGCATTGCCGAGTGGATGGATCGCTCTTTAGCGCCAGAGTTGTTATCTTATGCGATTACCCGTTCTTCGGCAGGTGGGGGGATGACTAGTGCCGCTAGTATGCAACGAGATTTGGCGGTTGTGCGCGGATTTGTCGGGGGGCAGGGGGCGGCTGCATTGTTGGATATTCCTTGGTCTTTGATATTTTTATTTGTTATTTATGCCATCAACCCCATTCTTGGTCTGGTTACGGTGGTTGGTATCCTGATAATGCTGGTTTTTGGGGTGGTTAATGAGTTGGCAACTAAAAAAATTGTTGAGCGTGCGGCTAAACACAGTACTAAAGCACAAATAATGGCGGATACGGCGGGAAGAAATTCCGAGGCGGTTGAATCTATGGGAATGATGCATGCGGTTATTGCTAATTGGGAAGCTACGCATAAATCTGCTTGTGCCGAACAAGATATTGCCAGTGGTCGTGCTACGTTAATTCAATCTATCTCACGGTTTTTGCGCATGATTATTCAAGTGGCGATGACGGGGGTGGGGGCTTATCTGGTAATTCGTAATGAGTTGACTATGGGCGGGATGATTGCTTCATCTACTTTGGCTGGTCGGGCTTTGGCTCCCTTTGAAGCGGCAATTAATTTGTGGAAAAGCTGGATTTCTACCCGGGATTCTTGGCATCGTTTGAATAAACATTTTGAAGTTAAGCAGGCATTGCATCGTGGAAGTGTTGCTCTGCCCGCGCCGAAGGGATTGTTGACGGTGGAAAGTCTGGTTTATACTCCGTCTCAATCTGCTCCGATTATTAAGGGGATTAATTTTTCTTTGGCTCCGGGAGAGGGCTTGGGGATTATTGGGCCAAGTGCGGCGGGTAAATCTACTTTAGCTAAGTTAATTATTGGTTTGTTGCCGCCTACGCATGGAACTGTGCGTTTAGATGGGGTGGAAACTTTTAAATGGAATCGCAAAGATTTTGGACAATATGTGGGATATTTGCCGCAGCAGGTGGATTTGTTCAGTGGAACTATTAAGGATAATATCGCACGTTTAGATGTAAATGCGCCGATGGAAAAAGTGCTGGAAGCGGCAATGGCAGCAGGAGTGCACGATATGGTGCTGCGTTTGCCGAAAGGTTATGAAACTGAATGTGGGGATGGTAATTTAGGTCTGTCTCCGGGGCAACGTCAACGTATTGGTATGGCGCGAGCGCTTTATGGAAATCCTCGTTTCGTGGTGTTGGATGAACCAAATTTGAACTTGGATGGAGATGGTGAGCGCATGTTGGTAGAAGCACTTGCCCGTCTTCGTGCACATAAAATTTCTCATGTCGTGGTTGCCCATCGCCCCACCATTGTATCTACGGTGGATAAAATTCTGGTAATGCGCGCAGGAACTATTGAAAATTTCGGTGCGCGTGATGATGTTTTGCGGCATTATGCCAATCAATCAGCCCAGAATCAGTCAGCCCAAAGCCAATCAGCCCAGAATCAACCAGATAATAATACTGCGGTTAAAGCAGTTGGAGGAGAATAATGAGCCAGCTGGTATTTAATAAAAAAATGTTACGCCAGGGACAACAATTGTTGGGCTTGTTAGATAAGACTAGTGATGTTTTGTGCCCGAGGGATGCCGAGCTTGGAGATACACCTTTATCACTTTCGCGTAATGCGGTGGTGATTGGTTTGTGGGGGATGTTTATATTATTCTTCATATTTGGCATTTGGGCGGCGATTGCTCCTATCAGTACGGCTGCGGTTGCTCAGGGGCAAGTTACCTTAGATTCTAACAAAAAAACCATTCAGCATTTAGAAGGCGGGATAGTTAAGGAATTACGCGCTAAAGAGGGGGGGGTGGTAAATGCTGGGGATGTATTAATTCGTCTGGATGAAACTTCAACCAAAGCGCGTTTAGATATGTTGCGTTCACAAAGCATGGCTTATCGTGCGAGCGCTGCGCGTTTGGTGGCGGAGCGTGATAGTGCACCCACCATTACTTTTCCTGATGATTTATTAAAAGCCAAAAAAGAAGATGTTGCCGTAGCCGCCAATTTGGATGCGCAACAACGTTTATTTGATTCGCGCCGCAAGAATATTGAAGGGCAAGTGAATATTCTAAATCAACAGATTGCTCAAAAGCGTAATGAAATAGTGGGTTTGCGTTCACAAGTTTCCGCCGCAAATCGGCAGCTTTCTTTATTGAACGAAGAAATTAATGTGGTGAAAAAACTTTTGCAAAGTGGCAATGCCATGAAGCCGAGATTGTTAGCTTTGCAGCGCCAATCTGCCGAATTAGGCGGCGCACATGGTGATCATGTGGCAATGATTTCACGCGCTGAACAAGCCATTGGCGAAGCTGAATTGAATATGATTAATTTGCGCAATAAATTTCTCAATGATGTGGTGACCGAATTGCGTGATGCTCAGGTGCAAATTACTGATTTAGAGGAAAAAATCCGCGCTGCCGCAGATATGATGAATCGAATTGATATTATCGCTCCTATTACGGGCACGGTTACGGGCTTAAAAGTTCATACAATCGGTGGGGTAATAACTCCTGGTGAGCAATTGATGGATATAGTTCCGCGCGATGATTTATTGATTGTTGAGGCCAAAGTTTCGCCCCAAGATATTGATTCTGTGCGTGCCGGTCTGACTGCTCGCGTGGTCTTAACGGTTTACAAAAGCCGTAAGGTTCCGCCAATTGAAGGTGTGGTGCGTACGGTTTCCGCGGATAGAATCACCAATGATCGGGCGAACGAATCTTATTATCTGGCACGAATTGGCATACCTAAGTCAGAATTGAAGAAAATGCCGATGAAAGTGGAATTATATCCTGGGATGCCGGTTGACGTGTTGATTGTTACGGGGGAGCGCACTATGTTATCTTATCTGGTGAGCCCAATCTCAGATTATATGAATCACTCATTTAGAGAAAAATAATTTATGCTGGCTGCACAGATGCATAATAATTCGCCCATAAAATATATATCCACACGGGGTAATATTGGTGTGCCTGCTTTAGATTTTGAAGCGGCGGTATTGGCAGGTCTTGCGCCTGATGGGGGGCTTTATGTGCCTGAAGAGTTGCCGCATTTTTCTCCTGCCCAGCTTGCTAGTTGGGTTGGTCTGCCTTATGATGAATTGGCTTTTAATATAATTCAACCGCTTAGTGGGGGCGCTATCGCTGATGCAGATTTGCGTAAAATATTGGCGGAAACTTATGCAGGGTTTTCGCACCCTGCCATTGCGCCTTTGAAACAATTAGAAAATAATTTATGGTTATTAGAATTATTTCATGGACCAACTTTAGCGTTTAAAGATTTTGCTTTGCAGTTTCTTGGGCGTTTAATGGATTTCTTTCTTACGCGTTCGGGCAAAAAACTGGTGGTTTTAGGAGCTACCTCGGGAGATACGGGGTCGGCGGCGATTGCGGGTTGTCGTGGTCGGGCGAGTATGGATATTGTGATATTATTTCCCCATGGACGCGTATCCGAAGTGCAGCGGCGGCAAATGAGCACCATTACCGATAAGAATGTACATTGTCTGGCGATAGAGGGTAATTTTGATGATTGCCAGAATATTGTAAAAACCTTGTTTGTTGATAGTGAGTTGCAAGCATCACATCCATTGGCGGCAGTTAATTCTATCAATTGGGCGCGGATTCTGGCGCAGGTGGTTTATTATTTTTACGCCGCATTGGCGGTGGGTGCGCCCGCGCGTAAAGTAGCTTTCTCGGTGCCCACGGGCAATTTTGGGGATGTTTATGCGGGGCATTTGGCGCGGCGTATGGGCTTGCCAATAGAAAATTTAATGGTTGCCACCAACCGCAATGATATTTTGGCGCGTTGTATTGCTTCGGGTGAATATAATATGCAAAATGTTGAGCCTAGCTATAGCCCAAGTATGGATATTCAGATTTCCAGTAATTTTGAGCGCTTATTGTTTGAATTATATGGCAATAATTCCGCAATGGTGCAAACTAAAATGCTTGAGCTAAAAGCTAAAAATAGTTTCTCGCTGGAATCGGCGCAACATGCTGCTTTGCGGGCGGGTTTTTCTGCCCAAGCAGTTGATGATAATGCTACTTTGCAGTGCATTGGCGAGATCTACCAAAAAACGGGGGAATTATTAGATCCGCATAGTGCTATTGCTGTGTATGCTGCTCAAAAAATGAACTTACCCCAAGCAGTGCCGGTTATTGCGCTGGCAACCGCCCATCCCGCAAAATTTCCTGATGCGGTATTAAAAGCCAGCGGAGTTACTCCCACTTTGCCGAAACATTTGCAGGATTTATTTAGCTTAGAAGAGCGCATCACTAAAATGCCCGCGGATGCTGGAGCGGTAAAAGCTTTTGTGAATGGTCTTCCTAAATGAGTTATAATTGCACTACGCTAGCCAGTGGATTACGAGTAGCTAGCGAGTTTTTGCCGAGTATGAATAGCGCTTCAGTGTCGGTCTCAGTGGATGTGGGCGCGCGTTATGAAGATAAATCGGAAAATGGTTTGTCGCATTTTTTAGAGCACATGGCATTTAAAGGAACCACCCGCCGCAATGCCAAGCAATTAGCCGAAAGCTTTGATGATATTGGTGGCACCGGCAATGCTTATACCGCTTCCGAACAAACGGTTTATTATGCCAAAGGGTTATCGGCGGATTTGCCTTTAGTGGTAGATATTCTCGGCGATATTCTTTGCAATAGCTTGTTTGATGAGCAGGAATTAGAGCGCGAACGGGGAGTGATTTTGCAAGAAATCGCCATGCATCATGATTCGCCCGAAGATTTGATTTTTGATTATTTCCAAGCTACCGCTTATCCCGACCAGCCTTTGGGTCGTTCCATACTCGGAACGATAGAAAATATTGAGGGTTTTAGCCGAAGTGACGTGCAAAACTACATGGCAAAACATTATCACCCGAAGCGCATGGTGGTAAGTGCTGCGGGAGCTGTGGAGCATGAAGAATTCGTTGAGTTAGTGGGTAATGCTTTTAGTTTTCCTGCCGATGCGGCTTTAGGTTTGGGGGGAATTGCGACTAATGCGGCTTATTCGGGTGGAGATTGTCGAATTGCTCATGATTTAGAGCAATTACATGTTGCCCTTGGCATGCCTGCGCCCGCGATTTATGACCCAGAATATCACGCATTTCAGCTGTTTTCTACCATTTTGGGGGGCGGGATGTCCTCACGCTTGTTTCAAGAAGTGCGCGAAAAACGCGGATTAGCTTATCATGTTTCTTCCAATCTTTCTGCTTATCGAGATGTAGGATTATTTGCCATTTATGCGGCAACTGGGGAAGAACATGCAGCAGAATTAATCCCCGTAATCTGCGAACAAGTACAAAAACTCGCCCTCGATGCCCGCGAAGAAGAATTGTTGCGTGCAAAAAAACAATATAAAGCAGGCTTGCTTATGGCGCGCGAAAATAGTGCCTCGGTGAGTGAGTGGATTGGGCGGCATTTATTAGTCTATAATCGCTATCGCACTTGTGAAGAATTAATTGCGGAAATAGAAGCCGTAACTTTAAGCGAAATTACCGCGCAAGCCGAAAAAATTGCCAAAACCTCTGCACTGACCTTTACTTGTTTAGGTAATGGTGGCGGTTTGGAGTCTTTTGCTGCCATGCAAGCACGCTTTGGTTAGTGGAATAATCCACCAAATTTATTAGCCGCCGCTTGGAACATATTAACTGTTCCTTGCGGTTGTGCATTATTAACTTGTGGTTGCGGATGTTGCGTTTGGGGAACCATGCTGTTCACTACATTCATAGCACTTACTCCGCGTGGAAATTGTATGGTTAATGACACAGATCCCTCTCCTTCTTTGTCGGGAGCATCTCTATAACAATGGTCAGAAAAGCTTATTTTGTCTTTTTCATTTTCTTTGTTACTCCAGCGACTGGAAAATAATTCTGAATGATGAAATAAATTTTCTAAAGTAGCATCACTGCCAGTACCAGCTAACCGAGCTTGCAATTCCTGTTTGATGGCATCTTCTGGCGCAATGCGAGAGAATAATTCGGGTGAGCAGGTTTTAAGTACCGCATGTTCAATGATGGAGCCAAGCACAGTCACATCCAGTTTTGCTAAGGTAGATTCTCCAAGAGCATCTTCTGGACGCGCATAATTAGGCAAAGCAGGGCTTTTGGGAATGCCAATATTAATAGAAACCCCATCACGATATAGCCCTGCGTTATTAGTGGCGAGAATATCTATCAGATTCAAATCAGCATTATTAAATAACGGCGTGCCATGTTGTTGTTGATAAGCGGCATTATAAGCGCAAGCCTGCTGAATTATTTCGGCTTTTATGGCTTGTTTTTGTTGTTGTAAATGGTGGGCAAGCAATTCAGAAGTGCATATTTCCCCATCTTTTGCGGTATGTATGCTTCTAAAAGTAAAGGACACTCTGCCATTATCATTTTCTGCTTTGGGTTTGTCGCCATTGTTATAATGATCAATCTTATTCCCTTCCGCATCAACTGTTTCAAAGCCGCTCCAATTAAGAATTTTCGCTTTTTCGGCTGGCGGGAAACGATCAGGATGTTGCGCCATCAAATTAGCAATAATGGCTTTACTATCAATCGTATCTAATGGGGCATTAAAATCTGCGTAGGGCTCAAATGCCGGGATTTTTGCTAATATGGCACGCAAGGCGTTTTCTACATGCCGCGGACCAATTAAATCTTGCGTATCTTTAGGTAGGGTGATGCGAATAGCCAAAGATTCTTTTTTACTGTCAGAATCATGACTTGGATGCATGCTAACCTTAACTTCACTCAGCGGAATAGGAAAACCCGCGTCGCTATTGGAATTATGTCCAGCAATAAACTGACGCAAAGACTCCGCCGCGGCGCTATAAGGGGTTGCTTGAGACATTTTAAATTACCTTTGTCGTATTATGTGTATTTAGTAAAATTATTATTGAACTAGACACTAACACAAAGATTTAGTTGGTTGTGTGAAGATTATGTGAAGATTTAAGCCCATAAATTATTCATAGGAACTGCCCATAAATTATTGCCAAAAGATAGAGATTTATCGCCAGTATAAAGGATTATTCCTGTAAATTTATGATTTTTTATGAGGTTGTTTTTAAACCATTCCAAATGTTGAAAATGTTTTTTATTGATAGCCGAGCCTGCTTTTACTTCTATGCCTAAAATATTGCCATCTTCATCTTCGACGATAAAATCTATTTCCCGTTTTTCGCGGTCACGATAATGATAAAGCTGATAATTATTTTCGCGGGCATCTATAATGGCAGCAAGTTGGGTGAAGACAAAACTTTCGAGTAATTTGCCGTTTAATTCACCATTTAATTGCACTTTTTCCAAATTCCAGTTGAGAATGGAAGCGATTAAACCAGTATCCGTCATGAATAATTTATCCTGACGACTGACGCGATCATAATCTGTTTTGCTCCACGGTCTTACCCGTTCAATTAAAAATAAGGTTTCTAATGCATTTATATAAGTTTCTAACGTTGGGCGAGAGAGGCTTAAGCTGCTGCCGATTGCGGAGACGTCCATAAATTTAGACGACCAAGCCGCCAGCACTTCCAGTAGTTTTAACATGCTGTCTTTGCGTTTTATATTGGCGATGTCTTTTAAATCTCTCTCCATAAGACTGTCTAAATAATCGCGATGCCACTTGCGAACTTCTCGATGGTTGTTAAATCTTAATATTTCTGGATAGCCGCCTCGTAAAGCTAGCTCGAGATAATAATTTTTATCTGCAGAAGTATTTTGGGCATCTGAAAAATTTTCTGCAAAGGCATTGTCAATGAAATCCGCAGATTTTCCGCATATTTCTCCCATAGATAATGGGCGCAGGCGGATTTTATGTACGCGACCTGCTAATGATTCTGTAGCATTGGGCAAAGACTGAATATTTGCAGAACCAGTAAGCAAAAACCGTCCCATTGCCTGATTTTCATCTACATCCTGCTTTATCGCGGTTAGAAGTAGGCTCGCGCGCTGAATTTCGTCAATAATCATCAAATTATCCGCATGGCGAATAAATCCGTTAGGGTCATTTACGGCTGCAGCTAATATAGTTGCATCGTCTAAAGTGCGGTAAAAACTATTCTCAATGCCTAAATTTCTGGCTAGTGTGGTTTTGCCGCATTGCCGCGGACCTGCCAGCAACAAAACCCGCCGAGTTCTTAATGCCGATTCTATGTTTTTGACTTGCCATCTGGCATAATTGTTGAAGCTAATCATCGCGATTTTATAAAAAAAGTTCCCGCTATTTTATAAATCAAATCCCCGCTATTTTCAATATAAAACTTCCGCTATTTTTAAACTTCCGTGCCACCCACGGTAATTTTATCAATCAACAAAGATGGCTGACCCACGCCCACAGGCACGCTCTGCCCGGCTTTTCCACAAGTGCCAATGCCTTTATCAAGCTCCAAATCATTACCAATGGCGGAAATTCTTTGCATGATTTCGGGACCGCTGCCAATCAGGGTTACGCCTTTGAGCGGATAAGTTATTTTGCCGTCTTCTATTTTATAAGCTTCCGAGGCAGAAAATACGAATTTTCCTGAAGTTATATCCACCTGCCCACCGCCGAAATTAGCCGCATAGACGCCGTTTTTTACTGATGCAATCATTTCTTCGCGTACCGCATTGCCAGCTAACATAAAAGTATTGGTCATACGGGGCATGGGTTGGCAAGAAAAGCTCTCGCGTCGTCCATTGCCCGTAGGAGTCATGCCCATTAGTCGTGCATTGAGGCGGTCTTGCAGGTAATTTTTTAAAATTCCATCTTCAATTAAAACCGTGCGCCCACTGGGGGTTCCCTCATCATCGATTTGAATAGAGCCGCGCCGTCCTTCCAGCGTGCCATCATCTACTACGGTAACACCTTTGGCAGCGACTTGTTGACCAATTTTGTTGGAAAATGCCGAAGTACCTTTGCGGTTGAAATCCCCCTCCAAGCCATGCCCAACTGCTTCGTGCAGTAACACTCCGCACCAGCCTGCGCCTAGCACTACGGGCATTTCGCCTGCGGGGGCGGGGCGCGCTTCTAAATTTACTAAGGCTTGGCGGAGGGCTTCGTCCGCTTGGGCTTGCCAAGCCTCGGGAGTGATATAGCCAAGGTAATTTAAGCGCCCACCCACGCCGGAAGAGCCGCTTTCCATACGGCCGTCTTTTTCTACCACTGCGGATATATTCAGCCGCACTAAGGGGCGCACATCGCGCAGATGCTCGCCGCCTGCGCGGAGGATTTCTACTAGTTGCCATTCGCCAAACAAGGAAATACTTACCTGTCGCACGCGGTCATCCTTGCTGCGCAAATAATGGTTTATTGCTTCCATTAGTTTGATTTTGTCAAAAAATTCTACTGAATTTATGGGATTTTCCTGATTGTATAGTTTTAAGCTGGGGCGCTGATGCGCTAGATTAACTTTGCCGCTTTTGCCTTGTCCTGCCAGTGCGCGGACAGTTTGTGTGGCACGTTTTATAGCATCTATATCTAACTGGGTAGAGTGGGCAAAACCACTTGCTTCGCCTTGTACTGCACGCAAGCCAAAACCTTGCGCAATATTGAAGCTGGCGCTTTTTACCCGACCATCATCAAAAACAATGCTCTCACTTTGTGCATATTCTAAAAATAATTCGCCATCATCCATCTGGTGTAAAGCGTCATCTATTTGAGCCTGTACCTGCGATTGATTCATATTAGCGTGTTCAAAAAGCCCACTTTTTGATAAAGATGTATCTAAATTCAACTTGCTCTCCACAAAAAAATTGTTTTAATGCCAAAAAAATTGTTCTAATGCATTTAATAATTATTCTAAACTAATAAATATGCTTAAAGTTCTAACTCGTCATTGGAGCAAGTTACACTAGTTTATTTAAAAATATGGATTTAAAAATATGAAAAATCTACTGATGAAGTTGCTATCTGCATTTTCTTTATTGATGCTATTTGGCTTTTCCGCGCAAGCTGACGAGGTCGGTAATGCAGTTCCTTGGCAAATTAATTTTCAGCAAGCGGCAACTCCCGTGATGGAGAAATTGATTGGGCTGCATAATTATCTGATGGTTATTGTGGCTTTGGTGGTGGCATTTGTTACGGCTTTGTTGATTTATGTAGGGGTGAAGTTTCATCATTCCAATAATGCAACGCCTAGCAAAACTACGCATAATACCATGATTGAGGTTATCTGGACAATTATTCCCACCATGATTTTGATTTCTATTTTTATCCCCTCGATAAAAATCCATTATTATATGGATAAAGCGGTAGCTCCCGATATGACTATTAAAGTTACAGGACACCAATGGTATTGGGAGTATGAATATCCTGATAATGGGGGTTTTTCTTATCTGAGCAATATCAAGGAAAAAAAGGATTTGCGTGCAGGGGATGTGCATTTGTTGAGTGTGGATAATCCCGTGGTGGTGCCTGTTGGTGCAAAGGTGCGGATTTTATTATCAGCGGCGGATGTGATTCATAGCTGGGCTGTTCCTTCTTTTGGTTTGAAGGTGGATGCGGTTCCCGGACGTTTGAATGAGACTTGGTTTCAAGTTAAAAAACCGGGCGTTTATTATGGGCAATGTTCGGAGCTTTGTGGAATAAAGCACGGATTTATGCCCATTGAAATTCACGCGGTTGAACAATCAGTTTTTGATGCTTGGGCGATTAGTGCTAAGGCGGGCAAAGTGTCTTTCAACGCAGAAAATAATTCTAAATAACGAGGTCTTAAAAGATGAGCAATTCTCACGAACATAGCAATCCCACTGGCTGGCGTCGTTGGCTGCTTTCTACTAATCATAAGGATATTGGAACTTTATATCTTTATTTTGCCACTTTTGCGGGTATTTTGGGTGCGGCTTTTTCTATTGCTTTGCGCATGGAACTGCAAACTCCGGGAGATCAGTTTTTTAACGGCAATTATCAGATGTATAATACTTTTATCACCGCCCATGCGTTGTTAATGGTATTCTTTATGATTATGCCGGCCTTGATTGGTGGTTTTGGTAATTGGTTTGTGCCGCTAATGATTGGCGCGCCTGATATGGCGTTTCCGCGGTTGAATAATATCAGCTTTTGGCTGATGGTTCCTTCTATCTTGTTGCTATTCGGAGCTGGTTTTGTTGGTGAGGGTTCGGGAACTGGTTGGACCTTGTATCCGCCGCTTTCCACTAAAGCATCGCATCCGGGGATGGCCGTGGATTTGGCAATTTTCTCGCTGCATTTAGCGGGTATTTCTTCTATTTTGGGAGCAATTAATTTTATTGTTACTATTTTTAATATGCGTGCTCCGGGGATGAAACTAACCAAGATGCCGCTTTTTGTCTGGTCAGTTTTATTTACTGCCTTTTTATTGTTATTGTCTTTGCCTGTATTAGGTGGGGCTATCACCATGTTGTTGACCGATCGTAATTTTGGTACGCATTTCTTTGATCCGGCTGGCGGTGGGGATCCTATTTTGTTCCAGCATCTTTTCTGGTTCTTTGGGCATCCTGAAGTTTATGTTTTGATTATTCCTGCCTTTGGGATTGTTAGTGAAGTGGTTTCTACTTTCTCACGCAAGCCTGTATTTGGTTATATGGGTATGGTTTGTGCGATGGGGATTATTGGCGTGCTCGGCTTTGCGGTGTGGGCGCATCACATGTTCACTGTGGGCTTAAGTGCTAATACTCGCGCTTATTATATGGCGGCAACTATGCTGATTGCCATTCCTACAGGGATTAAAATTTTCAGCTGGATTGCGACTATGTGGGGCGGTTCTATCCGTTTTACAGTGCCGATGATTTTTGCGGTTGGGTTTATCTTTTTGTTCACGGTTGGTGGCGTTACAGGGATTGTACTGGCAAACTCGGCAATGGATATTCCGATGCAAGATACTTATTATGTAGTTGCGCATTTCCATTATGCCATGTCGCTGGGTGCTTTATTTGGTGTATTCACTGGGTTTTATTATTGGGTTGGCAAAATGTCGGGCTATAAATATAACGAAACTTTGGGGCGCATTCATTTCTGGTTGTTGTTTATTGGCACGAACCTGACCTTCTTCCCGCAACATTTCTTAGGGCTAGCGGGAATGCCGCGCCGTATTCCTGATTATCCGGATGCTTATGCGGGTTGGAATTACTGGTCTTCGATTGGTTCTTACATTGCTGGATTTAGTGCGTTGTTCTTCCTTTATGTAGTTTTCCGTATGTTTAAAGACAAAATTCCTGCTGGTGATAATCAGTGGGGAGAGGGGGCAACTACTTTGGAGTGGACTTTATCTTCTCCTCCACCGTTCCATTGTTTTGAAACTCAACCCGAAGTAAAATAATGTCCGCAGTTATTACTGAACAAAATATGCAAGTTCTGGGGAGTTCTTCCCCAGAGTTAGCTGCTTTTGCCTTGGATGGAGATGTTAGTGTTTTTGAGTCGAAGATTTTTGAATCTGAGGTAGGGGATTATTTTCGCCTGTTGAAACCGGGGGTCATGTCTTTAGTGGTGTTTACTGGCTGGGTAGGTTTGCTGATGGCGCCGGGGAATTTGCATCCTTTTTTAGCCTTTGTTACTATTTTATGTATCGCTTTAGGTTCGGGTGCGGGCGCTGCTATAAATATGTGGTATGATCGAGATATTGATTTGTTGATGCGCCGCACGCGCAACCGCCCAATACCCGCAGGTAGAGTAGAGGCAAGTAACGCCTTAATGTTGGGGTTGATATTGGCGGTTGGCTCGGTGCTTATTCTCGCTTTAGCCACCAATTGGCAGGCTGCTTCAATGCTTGCCTTTGCTATTTGGTTTTATTCGGTGTTTTATACGATGATTTTAAAACGCCGCACTCCGCAAAATATCGTCATTGGCGGAGCTGCGGGAGCTTTTCCGCCAGTAATTGGTTGGTTGGCGGTTACGGGGACTTTGTCGGTTGAGCCAATTATTTATTTTTTAATTACTTTTCTGTGGACGCCACCGCATTTTTGGGCTTTAGCATTATATCGTAATCAGGATTACCGCGATGCGGGAGTGCCAATGTTACCAGTAATCGCTGGTGTGGCTTCTACCAAAAAACATATATTATTTTATTCATTTTTATTAGTTGCGGTATCGGTTTTGCCGTCGGTTTTTGGACAATCAGGGTTTTTATATTTGTTTTTGTCGAGTGGTTTGGGGGCTTATTTTATACTTCGCGCTTTTGCGGTATTAAAAAGTGATGCTCCGGAAGTGGCGTTGGGATTATTCAAATATTCTATAGTTTATCTTTTTATATTATTTGCTGGTTTGGTGGTGGATCGGATGGTGAATTTTCCTTCGCAGATTATTTATCAGGCGCTTAACAATTTTAATTTATAGAGTAAGAGCGCATATATGGCACAACAACATGTAGATAATGATAAGTTAGATAATGATAAGTTAAATAATCAGGTCAGTGGCGAGATTGCGGCGAGTACTTCGGTCGAGGTGAGTCAGAATTTAGTTTCTGGTACTATTTATATGATGGGAACCAGCTTTATTTTGGGCGTGTTATTTACCGTATTAGTATTGTTATTGTTAGATTTCATGCGTCGTAACACGGAAGAAAAAAAATGACTACCGATTTTCAGAAAAAACAAAAAAGCAAAAATCTGGTTTTGCTGGCAATTTTGTTAGGGTTAGTGGCGATTGTCTATGGCATAACTTTGGTGAAATTTATATGAGCAGTCTTGCACAACGTAACCGTAATTTAAGCATGGGGCTGCTTGCTTCGGTGCTGGGTATGTTGTTGCTTTCTTATGCTGCGGTTCCGCTTTATCGGATGTTTTGTCAAGTTACGGGGTTCGGTGGGACTACCCGCGAGGCTTCTGTTAATTCTGTGGTAAATTCTGTGGAATCCCGACCAATATTTGCACGGAAAATAAAAATTCATTTTAATTCTGACATTGATCCCAAATTACCGTGGCATTTTAGTCCCACTCAGGCAAATTTGTCAGTTCAGGTGGGGGCGCAAAATCTGGTGTTTTATGAAGCGCAGAATTTATCTGATAAAGCGGTATCAGGACATGCTACTTTTAATGTAACTCCCCATAAAGTTGGGCAATATTTTGTAAAAACAGAATGTTTTTGTTTTAAAGAACAAATTCTAAAAGCGCATGAAAAGGTGCAAATGCCGGTATCTTTCTATATCGACCCAGCAATTATGGATGATAAACAGTTAGATGATGTTGAGAATATCACTTTATCTTATACCTTTTTTAAATCAGTTTCGGTAAAGTAAGCACAAATTAAAGTAAGCATAAATTTAGTTACGAGGATTTTATATGGCACATGCAACTACACCTACCCATCCCTATCATTTGGTAAACCCCAGCGCGTTGCCTTTGCTTAGTTCGTTGAGCTTATTTTTAATAACGGTTGGTTCGGCTTTAGCTTTCCATGATTATGTCATTGGAAAATTTATATTGGCGGTTGGAACTTTATCTATTCTTAGCTGCATGTTTGTTTGGTGGCGGAGCGTTATTAGAGAAGGCATTGCGGATAAAGCGCATACTCCTGCTGTGCAACATGGTTTGCGTATTGGTATGGGTTTATTTATTGCCTCGGAAGTAATGTTTTTCGTAGCGTTTTTCTGGGCGTTTTTTAATTCCAGCCTTTTTCCTAAACTTCCATTAGAAGATATATGGGCAATGGGGCCGGGCGTTTGGCCGCCTAAGGGCATTCAAACCATGGATGCTTGGGATTTGCCGTTCATTAATACACTGATTTTATTGCTATCTGGCACTACGGTAACTTGGGCACATCATGCTTTATTAGCTAATGACCGCAAATCAGTAATTAAAGCCTTGGCAATTACGGTTGCCTTAGGAGTGATTTTTAGTGCGTGTCAGGCGTACGAATATCATCACGCTACTTTTAAATTTACTGACGGCGTTTTTGCTTCTACTTTTTATATGGCAACAGGTTTTCATGGCGTGCATGTTCTGATTGGTACTCTCTTTCTAGGGGTTAATTTAGTGCGTTCAATCCGGGGCACTTTAACGCCTAAAGGGCATCTTGGATTTGAGTTCGCTGCTTGGTATTGGCATTTTGTTGATGCGGTATGGTTGTTCTTGTTCGTGTTTGTTTATTGGTGGGGTGGCAATCATTAAATCGTTAATAACAACTTCCCTGAAAGGAGTCTGTCCTTGTTGTGGCAAGGGCAGGCTTTTCTGCGGTTTATTAGATACGGCATCTAACTGCGCCAATTGTAATTTTGATTTTACTAAGTTAGAAGTGGGTGATGGGCATATCTACTTTGTAATTATTACAATTGGTTCGTTGGTTGCTGGTTTGGCAACTTATGTGGAATTTAAATATGAGCCTGCTTTGTGGGTGCATGCGCTGTTATGGTTGCCAATTATTACTATTGGTTCTTTAGGATTATCAAGATTTTTTAAAGCATTGTTGCTTAATATGGAATATAGGAGTCGCTTCTAATAGACTTATCTATTTTTTCATTGTAGCAATGCATCTGCGCCGTTTTTTCTTCTTCGTGCTCGCTAGAAACATGCCACCCAGCATGTTTCTTTAACGCTCACACCCTCAACGAAGCCGCTACGCTGTGGTTTTCATAGATAAGAAACGAGTCATCTACATCACTACAATAAAAAATAGGTAAGTCTAATGAATGGGTTGAGCAAAAGAAGTTGGCATAAACCTTCGAGCATGGCAATTATTGCTACGATTTTTGCTTTTTTGTTACTAAGTTTTCTTAGTGCTTGGCAGATGCAACGTTTGTTTCAAAAAGAAGCATTAATTGCTAGTCTGGATGCAGCTAAGCAGGCAAAACCTGCGGATGGATTGCCAAAAACCGAAGATTTATCCAGTTTAGGATTTCGTACCTTTGCACTAAAAGGAAGATTTCTGCATGATAAAGAATTTCATCTGGCAGCGCGTTATTATAAAGGCAAATTAGGCTATCATATATTAACTCCCTTTTTATTAGCAAAGCCTGATGCGCGGATTATTTTGCTCAATCGAGGTTGGGTTGCGAGTGAACAAAAAAATCAGGCAGCACATCCTGAGGATGAGCAAACATTAGTGGCGATGTTGCGCACCGATCGCGATCATAATTTTTTTACTCCCCATCAAACGGTTGAGAAAAACATTTGGTTTTGGCGCGATATTGCTAATATGTCGCAAGTCAGCCAATTAAATTTATTGCCCGTGACGGGAGATGTTTTGGGTAAAGCGGAGCCTAAAATATTACCGATTCCAACGGATGGAGATATTTTGTTGCGTAATGATCATTTGGGCTATGCAATTACTTGGTTTGCCATTGGTCTTTCCGCTTTAGTAATCTTTTTCTTTTATCATTGGCGTACTAAGAGTTCATAATATATTAAGGCTCACGCGGCCCACCTTTTTTAAATAAGATTGGCCGCGGGGTTGCGGTCGCAACCCTATACTAATTCCAATTTGGTATGGGGAATTTTAAAGTGGAATTAGTATATGACAAACCAACCATATCAAAAATTAGAAAATATTTTCCGCGAAATTTTGCTGTTAGAAAGCGTAAATGGGCTGCTGGATTGGGATAGTGCTACGGTAATGCCTGCGGGTGGAGCGGCGCAACGCGCTGAGCAAATGGGCATAATTGCTACCATCACCCACGAAAAAATTTGTTCTTTGGAAATACCCGATTTAATTTTTGCCGCCGAGCAGGAAGATTTAGCCCGCCAGAATTTAAATTCATGGCAGCAAGCAAATCTAAGAGAAATGCGCCATCGCTTAAATCATGCCGTGGGAGTGCCCGTTTCATTAGCGTCTGAATTAGCGCAAGCGGCGGCAGAGAGTGAGCATTTCTGGCGTAGCGCACGGAAAGAAAATGATTTTGTGGGCTTTGCACCATATTTAAAAAACATCATAAAATTGGTGCAGGAAACTGCCGCCGCTAAAGCAGAAACTTTGCAATGTTTGGCGTATGATGCGTTGTTAGATGGCTATGACCCCGGCACTAATTCTGCGAGTCTGGACGTGATTTTTACGGATTTAGAAAAATTCTTGCCCGAATTTATTGCCGAAGTCTTGGCACATCAAGCTGAATTGCCCGAAAGTCTTAATCTCGCCCCCCTTAATCTCGCCCCCCTTAATCTCGCTAGTTCGGTGCATAAACAAGAAGAGCTTGCTCGCTGGTTAACCAAAACTATGGGGTTTGACTTTAACTATGGGCGCCTAGATACTAGCACGCATCCTTTTTGTGGTGGAACGGCGGGTGATATTCGTATTACCACTCGTTATGATGCGGCGGATTTTACTAGTGCTTTTTATGGTGTAGCTCATGAAACCGGACATGCACTTTATGAAGCTAATTTGCCGCGAGAATGGCGTTTCCAGCCGGTGGGGCAGGCGCGAGGGATGAGCTTGCATGAGAGCCAGTCATTATTTATGGAAATGCAAATTTGTCAAAATGAGAATTTTTTAGAATTTGCCACGCCACATATAGCAAGAATTTTGGGGCTGGATTTATCGGTGGATGCGCTGCGGGCGAATATAAGCCGTGTGCAGCCTAGTCATATTCGTGTAGAAGCTGATGAAGTTACTTATCCCGCGCATATTTTATTACGTTATAAACTAGAAAAAGCCTTGCTGTCCGGTGATTTGCCCGTGGATGATCTGCCCCTTGCCTGGGCAGAAAATAGCAAGAAATTATTAGGCATCACGCCAGATTGTCATGCCAATGGTTGTATGCAAGATATTCACTGGCCGATGGGGTCAATTGGCTATTTCCCCACTTATAGCTTGGGCGCAATGATTGCCGCACAATTATTCGCCGCCACGAGAGCTGAGCTTCCCAATTTAGAAACAGATTTGCAAAAAGGTAATTTCTCCAATGTAAATCAGTGGTTGAAAAACAATATCCACATGCAGGCTTCGCATTTAAGCACTAATGAGATATTACGCGCCGCCACAGGTAAAGAGCTGGATGTTAATTATTACAAGCAACATCTATTGCGCCGTTATCTGTCTTAATTTCTGGCTCGAAAAAATAAGAACGCTTCCCAGTTTTGGTCATTTGCTGCGGCGATTAATTCCAGACCTATTTGCTGATATATTTCGCGAACCGCAACAGTTTTCCAGCGTAAAATGCCAGAAATAATTACGAAGCCATTGGGGGGTAATAAATTATAAAAATCTTTTGACCAGTCTATCAGTTCTTCCGCCAGTAAATTGCAAATTATTAGCCCGTAAGGGGCGGAAGTCTTAATGAGGGGATGTTTTATTCCATCCGCCCTTAATGTGCTAATAATATCAGAAAGATTATTTGCTCCTATGTTTTGTTGTGCGGCTTTCACTGCTTGGGCTGAAATATCCGTTGCAAGTATCTTCTCTATGCCTAATTGTGCTGCCGAAATGGATAATAATCCATCTCCACAGCCAACCTCCAAAGCAGAACAGGGAGATATATTGGGAGGTAAATATTCCAATAGGGCTAAAGCTAGTAAGCTGCTGGGATGCTTTATTTGATGCTTTCTATCAGGCAACATGCTTTCCGCGGTTTCTTAATTCCTCTAAGAAATCATGTACTTCATCATCTAGGCGCTTGGCATTGGTAAACAGCGTTTGCGCGGCGGTTTTTACCTCTTGCGAAGAATCTCCAGCGCTTTGTGAGGAGGATTGGACATCTGCAATATCATGCGATATTTGACTAGTGCCCGAGGCGGCGGTTCCCATATTCGCGGCTATTTCATTGGTAACCGCGGATTGTTCTTCTACTGCCGAAGAAATGGCGGCGGAATATTCATCTACGTTTAAAATGGCGCTACGAATATTGGCTAAAGTGTTGATAACACCGCGCGATACTTCTTGGATGCTGCTAACCTGACCAGAAATTTCTTCGGTGGCTTTGGTGGTTTGCCCGGCTAAGTTTTTTACCTCGCCCGCAACTACGGCAAAGCCTTTGCCTGCTTCGCCCGCACGTGCGGATTCTATGGTGGCATTTAAAGCGAGCAAGTTAATTTGTTCGGCAATTCCTTTGATTAAATCTACTACTTTGCCAACCCGAACTGCGGCTACTTCTAGCGATTGGGAAATTTCTTCCGCGCTGTCTGCTGCGGTAACCGCTGAACGCACCACCATGGTAGAGCGAGATATTTGTGAAGATATTTCTCGTACCGATGCCGACATTTCCTCTGACGCGGCGGCAACACTTTGTACGTTACGGGCGGTTGATTCAGAAGCATATAAAGCGCCATCGGCTTTATCGCTCACTGCTCTTACTATCGTAATCATGTTTTCTGATGATGAACAAAGCTGTGTAGCAGAAGTAGAAACGTTATTAATAATAGATTGTATTTTTTCTTCAAATAAATTTGCCAAATCCTCCATCGCTTTTGCTTTGTCGATAATTGCTTGTTTTTCCGCCCTTTTCCGCGTTTCTTCCGCGGTTTCGGCGGCGATTAGTTTGTTTCTAAAGCCAGCTAAAGAGCGGGCAATGCTGCCAAATTCATCTAAAGATTTTTCATTTAGTTTAGGGGGAGTATTATAATTGCGGTTTTCAATTGCTTGTAAATCGGCTTTTATATTTTCAAATCCTCGGGAAATTAATGTGGTTATATAAATTGCTCCAATTATCGCCAATAACACGGCGATAGCAGATACTGTGATAATAATATTAATCAGATGTTCTTCATCGGCACTGGCAGTGCTAAGCGCTGTTAATACGTTATGCAGATTTTCATTGGTAAGCTTGGTGCTTTTTAGCACCAAATCGTCGCTAAGGGCGGTAATTTTTTCGGAGGCAGTATCAAAACCTGCCATCATTTTATTGCCCATTTCGGGACCATTTTCTATATAGGCCGCGGACATTTTCTTTCCTGCAACATAATAATCAGGAAAAGCTTTTTTTGTTTGTTCTAATAAATCATAAATTTCTTTATATTGTTGCTCTTGCGCTATTTTAGTAGCTATCTTGATGTTTTCATTAAATTTAGCTGCCTGTTCTTCGGCTTTTTTTGTTCCGTCATCCAACCCGTCTAATCCGCGAGTGGCAGAAATGTCGGTTAAAAATTGTTGCACCTGCACTACGTTCAATTTCAGGTCTTTGATTGAATTTAATAATACAATATCTTTTTCCGCCGCATTTTTTGCTAAAGAGCTGGATTGTTTTAGTATGGGAGATAATAGAGATATTTCATAAACTGCAAAAATAGAGCAGCAGCCAAACATCAGCAAAATAATGCCTAATTGTAATAATACTTTGTGTTTTACTTGCATGTCTTCCTCAATTTATTGGCTTATACCAAAACATAATTAGCCATTATTATAGCATAACTATAATTATCCAATCTTTTTTTAGCTTTGACCCATAAGATTATCTGGCGTATTAGTTTGCGATACTAATTTAACACAGTAGCCCTCTTCATAAACTAAATCTGTTGGACGTATGCGCCGTTTTTTCTTCTTCGTGTTCGCTAGAAACATGCCCCCAGCATGTTTCTTTAACGCTCACACCCTCACGTAGCGCCGCTACGCTGCGGTTCTTCATCAGAAACAAACGACTCATCCGCCTCAACATATTTAGTTTATGAAGAGGTCTTAGTAATGCTAATCTAAAAAAACGGCAGATTAACTTTGTAAATAATTTATGGAAAAACAATTTATGGAAAATGATACAGCTCCCAAACTTTTGCGTGCGCGGAGAAAACATAGCCAAATTTTTGTGGCGGTTGTAGTTTGTTTAATTGCCTTTGCCGCTCCTTTGCTGCCGATGGATAGTCTTAGTCGGATGGTGATGGTCGTGCTGGGCTATGCCTTGTGCATAATTTGTGTTTTTGGGCGTAGCTACGCATCATTATTTATTGGTGGGCGTAAGAATGATGAAGTGGTGCGCCAAGGGCCTTTTTCTGTGGTGCGTAATCCGCTTTATGTATTTTCTTTTTTGGGTACGGTTGGAGTGGGCTTGATGAGTGGTATGTTCAGCCTGACTTTTTTATTAGGAGCTGCTTTTTGTTTTTATTATCCTTTAGTGGTTGCCCGTGAGGAAGAATTTTTATTACATAAATTTGGCGATACTTATAAGGAATATCAAGCGGAAGTTCCGCGTTGGTTTCCTCGGCTGTCGCAATATAGTGAGCCCGAGCAAATAGAAACCACCCCCCGTTTGGTGCGTAAAACCATGCGAGATGCTGCCATGTTCTTTTTGCCTTATCCGTGCTTTTTGTTATTAGCCTATCTGCATGCGAGCAATGTCCTGCCAACTTTATTGCGTTTGCCTTAGGTAGATAATTTTAATAAAAATCTATTAAAAAGCATTTTTTTCAATAATCACCGTAAAATTTATCAATTGTTTACGATTACTTGTTAAGGTGAACCTTAGTTAGTCTATTATTCTGATTGCGGTTTTATGACAGATACAAGTAAAGCGACTATTTTTAACTCTGCCTTTGGTGTGGCACCTGTTTTGGTGCCCATTAAGGAAGGTGAGGCTAAAGTTATTTCCTTAAAAGGAGAATGGTGCGGCTATCCGAGTGGCTTTGTCGCTAGTTTGCAGGCTTTGATTGATGATTGCCGTGCACATAATAAATCTTCTTCTTTGCTGATGGTTTCCATTGATAATCTGGGGATGTTGTTAAATGGGCATGGGCATGAAATGGCAGAAAATATTCTCGCCCTATTGCAAGAAGATATTCGTAATATACTGGGATCTAAAGATTCCGTGGCGAGAATTCAAAAAGACCAGTTCGGAATTTTATTGGCAGAGACCTCCAAAGATGAAGCTCCTTATATTGCTGAGCGGATTCACTCGGTGATTCAGCATTTTGGTTATGGGTTTGAGCAAAAACAAATACATATTATTTCCTCCGTTCTTTATGTGATGATGCCGGATCCTTGCATGAATGCGGTTGCCGCATTGGATAATTTATATATAGCATTGCGTGGACGACATGATGTTGTGGGCAAGCCATTGGAAAGCGTGCAAAATACTCCAGCATTTTCACGGCAGGAAATGGAATTGGCGCATTGTTTTAACCGCGCCATTCGAGAAAAACGCCTGCTCTTAGCCTATCAGCCAGTGATTGATAGTATGGATGGTAGTGTGAGTCATTATGAGGCGTTGCTGCGCATAATTGGTGATGATGGTAGTATTGGTTCGGCGGGTGCATTGATACCTATTGCCGAGCGTATGGGCTTGATTCATGAAATTGATGCTTTGGTGATGGAAATGTCTGTTAATGTTGCGCGTAAAAATCCTGAAGTTACGATTGCTTTTAATGTGTCGAACCTAACTACTGATAATTTCGGTTGGGTTAGCAAAATGCAGGAATTAATTGGTGATGATAATGAATTGGCGCGGCGTTTAATTGTAGAAATAACCGAAACCGCGATACATCGTGATTTAAGCAGCACTGCTTATTTTGTTGCTATGATTCAATCCCTGGGCGTGCAGGTTGCCTTGGATGATTTCGGTTCGGGCTATACTTCTTTCCGCCAACTAAAAACTTTGTCGATTGATATGGTTAAGATTGACGGAGCCTTTATCCGTGATTTGGTGGAAAATAGTGACAATCGTTTCTTCGTAAAAACTTTATTAGATTTTACTAAAGCTATTGGTCTTAAAGCCGTAGCGGAATTTGTAGAAACAGGTGATGTTGCCAAAATGTTGATGGAAATGGGCGTGGAATATATGCAAGGTTATTATTTTGGTAGACCAGAGACTAATCCTGAATGGCTTAAATCTTAATGCTTTAATAAAGCTATAAAACCAATTGCATTTTTTGATATAATTCGTTAAAAATGGACTGTCTAAGTCTATAAAATATCAGAAATAAATATGCGTTATTCACCTTTCAAACCAAGTTCTAATACTATAGCTATGCCTGTCAAAGCTTGGGCTACTAAACTTAGTAGTGTGGCATTGATTTTTCTGGCTTTGGCTCTGTTGGCGGCTAATCGTTCGGATAGTGGTTTTGTTTATCGTACCCGTTTAGCTTTTACCGAGCTTTTACTGCCTTTGGTCGATGTTTTATCACAACCAGCTAAATTTATTGATTCTGCGGTGCATAATGCCCACAATTGGCGTTTTGTTATGGAAGAAAACGCCCGGCTGCGCTTGGATAATCAGCGTTTGTTGCAATGGCAGGCGGCTTCTTTGCGGATGAATGCCGAAAATATCGAATTACGGCGGATATTAAATTTAAATCCAAATCCTGAATTGAATTTTTTGACGGCAAGAGTAGCCGGCGGATTTGGGGGCACTTATCAGCGGGGATTATTATTAAGTAGTGGGTTGAATGATGGGATAAAAAAAGACCAGATTGTAACAACTCCCGAAGGTTTGGTGGGGAGAGTTATTGAGGCTTACCCTCATTCTGCACGAGTTTTAGCAGTTACGGACATTAATTCGCGCATTCCTGTGATAGGAGAAATTTCTCGCGAGAAGGCTATTTTAACGGGGGATAATTCTGCTCAACCTATTTTGCGCTTTTTAGAAGGAAATTCCACTCTTAAAATTGGTGAGCGGATGGTAACATCTGGTGATGGGCAAGTGGTTCCTGTGGGCATTGTGGTGGGCGAAGTTAGCTCAATTAATAAGGTCGATGCACGAGTTCAGCCCTATATTGACTGGCGCAGATTGGAGTATGTGCAGGTTGTTTCTGGCTTTTGAATAGACTTACCTCTTTTCTCGTTGTAGCAATGCATCTGCGCCGTTTTTTCTTCTTCATAATCCGTAGGCGAAGCCGCTACGCTGCGGTTATTTATCAGAAAGAAACGACTGAAGCGCAATCACTACATCAAGAAAAGAGGTAAGCCTAATATGTCGGCTGTAAAACTTGTGCCTATGCTTATCAGCTTGGTTTGTGTGTTATTATCGCAAATACCCTTGCCGTTTTTGTCTTTGCTTACTTCTCCTGATATGGTGTTGATTTCTTTGTTTTACTGGGGGCAGGCGCGTCCGAGTAATCTGCCTTTATGGGGAGTTTTTATTATTGGTTTGGCGCGAGATGTTTTGGCGGGTACTCCTTTGGGGCTTTATGCCTTGCTTTATATGGTGTTTGTGCTTTTTCTTCCCAATTTACGTAAAATAGATTTTTCGCGTTTTTCTTATCTTTGGTTGGGATTTAGTTTGTTTTCATTGGGTTTTTGGTTGAGTTTCTGGTCAATATTTTCTTTTTATCTGCAATATCGTTTGCCTTTCGAAGATATGGTGGGGCAATGGTTGATTACCGCTATTTTTTATCCGATATTATATTGGATATTTCAGATAATCGACGCCAAATTGACTGAGGTTGGCTGATGAATCGTAAGAATGTTCAAATTTTATCTTTCACGCGGCGTACGGTTATTCTGGGGGGTATCCAGTTGACCGCCATTTCGGCTTTGTTGGGTCGGTTATATTATCTGCAATTTATTAAGAGTGAGTTATATAAAGTACAAGCAGAAGATAATCGCATTAATGTGCAATTATCGCCGCCCGAACGAGGAGTTATTTTAGATCGTAAAGGTGCTAAACTTGTGGATAATCAGCCATTTTATCGCATAGTTATCGAGCGCGGTATAAAGGATGATAGTTTGTTTTCCCTTGAGCGTTTGGCAACTATATTAGCATTGCCCGCAGACAAGACCAAGCAATTACGCACGCAATTATCACAATTACAGCCCAGTCGGGCGCTTACGATCAAAGAGCCGATAACTAGAGATGAAATGGCGATTATAGAATTTCATGCGCCCAGTTTACCCGGTGTGGGGATTGAAGCTGGGCAGGTTAGGCATTATCCATTGGGAGAAGATGCCGCGCATTTGTTAGGCTATGTTGGGGCGCCAGATGCGGCAGAAACCGAAGCGGATGCTTTACTTAAAACTCCGGGATTTAAAGTAGGTAAAGCAGGAGCAGAAAAATTATTGGAAGATCGCTTGCGCGGCAGAGCGGGGATGCGTCAGTTTGAGGTAAATGCGCATGGGCTTTTATTGCGTGAATTAGCGCGTGAACCCAGTATCAAAGGTGAAGCGGTGCACCTGACCATTGACGATGAACTACAAAGATTCAGCGCTGAAAGATTAGGCGAAGAAAGTGGTTCTATTGTGGTGATGGATGTAAATAATGGCGATATACTAACAATGGTTGCCATGCCTGCCTATGATTCTAATTTATTCAGTGGGGGGATTTCTAATAATTATTGGAAAGAATTAAATGACAACCCTAAAAATCCTTTGATGAATAAGAGTATTTCTGGGCAATATCCCCCCGGTTCAACTTTTAAAATGATGGTTGGTCTGGCTGGTTTAGAGGCGGGAATTATTGCCCCTGATAGTAGCGTATTTTGTCCTGGGCATTTTTTCTTAGGTACGCATATGTTTAAATGTTGGAAGCAAGGTGGGCATGGCTCCGTTGATTTGGTGGGGGCTTTGGCTGGGTCGTGCGATACTTTCTTTTATAGCACCGCCCAAGCATTGGGGATTGAGGCGATTGCTAAAATGGCGCGTAAATTTGGCTTGGGGGTTCCGCCGGGACTCGGACTAACGGGTGAAAAATCTGGTTTAATTCCTTCGCCCGAATGGAAAATAAAAAATTATAAAGATGCCTGGCGAACAGGTGATAGTATCAACGCCGGAATCGGGCAGGGCTATGTATTATCCACCCCTCTACAATTAGCGGTAATGACTGCGCGGATTGCAAATGGTGGAATAGCCGTATCTCCCAATCTAATAATGCATAAGGAGAGGCTAGGAGAATTTCCTGAAATTGATGTGAGCCCAGATAATCTGGCGATTATTCAAAAAGGTATGGAGGCAGTATGTAACCAACCATCAGGCACCGCCTATGCGCAGCGTATAAATGATGAAGATTTTTTAATGGCTGGAAAAACAGGAACCTCACAAGTACGGCGGATTATTCAACAAGGGGTAGATCAATCACGTTTGCCTTGGTTAGATCGTCATCATGCATTATTTGTGGGTTATGCGCCGATAGAAGCGCCCAAATACGCTATTTCGGTATTGGTAGAACATGGCGGCGGGGGTGCTTCCGCTGCGGCTCCTATAGCGCGAGATGTTTTGCAGAAGGTGCAGGAGATATATTCGTAATATTTTTTGCCAGCTGTTAAAAATGCTTGCATCTTAATGGATTTTGCATTAAACATCCTGCTCTTGTCGCCCATATAGGGTTTTTTGTACGACAATGCACCCATAGCTCAGCTGGATAGAGCATCTGACTACGAATCAGAAGGTCGGGCGTTCGAATCGCTCTGGGTGCACCATCCGCTTTCGCTATTTTGCGAAGCAAAATAGCTACAGCGTGACTGGGTGCCACGTTGCTACCAGCGTGTACTTTGTCCACGAGGGAAAATAGAAAGCGGATGCCTCGCTGTAGCTCGTAGAGCGTAAGCGGGCTGCTTGCCAAACACCCGAGCTTAGCTATTATCTAATTGGCTAAAGACCAAAAATTCAGCTACAGCGTAATTTTTCTCCACAATTGTCCACCCTACACGACAGTAGTATTAACAAGGCATTTATATATTGAAATACAATAAAAAAGTTCGCTCTCTCCGTCGTCATTCCTGCTGCGGCTAAGAATCTCTTTCGCCCTAAACGAGGCACTCACAAGCGGAAAAAGAGATTCTTAGCCGCAGCAGGAATGACGACGGAGAGAGCGATTTTAAGAAATAAATACTTACCATTCAATAGCTTCGTAATATTAACGGTACTGTCGTGTAGGGTGACAATTGTCATCAAATCTTAACGTGACGTTTACTATTTCCCATGTTTAAATCCTCCGCAATTTAAAAACGGAGTGATTTACGTGCAAAATAATAATAAAAATTACATTATCTTTGGTCCGCGAGTTACGAAGGAAAGCCGAGAGGAAATTCTTAAAAATTTTAAAGGGGAGAAAATTGATGTCAGTTTTGGACCCTTTAATAGCGGTGCAGTCCATTGTGAATTATTTCCTTTTTTGCGGGATGAGCGTGAGCTTACCAGCCATGCGGACGCCCAGAAACGTTATCAGGAAAATTTGGCGAAATTACGTCATGCTAAAGTTACAATCGTTGAATCAACTGGTGAACAACCAGATATAGTAAGTGATAGTATAGAGCGCGTTCGTTCGACTATTACCACCTTAAAAGACCATGGGGTAAAAGAAGTTACGGTAGCGATGCCCAATTGCGCATACGACCGCCAAGATAGACCTTTTAGCGAACAAGGGCGTATTTGTTCAGTAAATGCCAAACGTTTTGCTCGTGATTTACGCGCAGATGGGGCGGATAAAATCATTACTATCGAACCGCATTCCGAAGGAACGGTAAAATTCTGGAAAGATGAGTTTGGTGAAAATTATAACTATTTATCTAGCACCGAACTTTTTGCGCAGGATATAAAAACCCGTTTTCCTAATTTAAACAATATGGTTATTGGAGCTCCTGATGGGGCGGATAAACCTAATGATCGCGGACAAATCCGTGCACGAAAACTCGCCGCCGCCGTGCAAGATACCAGCGAAGAGGCGGCGGATGTGCATTTATTTAAAATCGCCAAAGAGCATAAATCCGCTAACGAAACTTTTGTTGCTGGGTTCGAGGGGGATGTTGCAGATAAAGATTGCGTAATAATCGATGATATGAGCGATGGTGGTGGTACTTTGATTAATGCTGCTAAGGCTTTGAAAGAGCGTGGAGCAAAATCGGTTGCCACTTATTTCACCCACGCAATTTGCATCGGCAAAGACGGGAAATCCGCATTGGAAAATCTACTAGAGCCGCAATTTGCAGGAAAAAATCTGATAGACCAAGTGGTTTGTACCGACTCGGTTTTTGAAATAGAACAAAAACGTAAGGAACTAAATTCTCCTGAATTAAAAGAGCGCGTGGCGATTTTATCGACCGGGAAATTAATCGCGCAAGAGTTGACGCGGCAACAGAAAATACCATTAGCGCTCACCAAGCCTTCGCCTTTTGCTAATCGTGTGGCTAGTTGGCAGCGTGCAGATATTGCTATTTAGTTAATAAATAATTGACAAGATATAAAAAATCATTAAACTTTTTGCCAAATAAAAACAAAAAAGGAAAAATCATGGGATATTTAGAAAAAAGCTACCGGGATTTAAACCCGACTAAAACCGATATGTACCAGTTAACCATGGCGCAAGGTTATTTTGACCAAGGTCGGCAGGAAGAAGAAGCAACTTTTTACATGCATTGGCGCAATCCTCCCTTTGGTGGTGGTTATACGGTTGCTGCTGGTTTAGAGGGTGTAGTTGATTTTTTAAATAATTTCAAATTTGATGAAGAAAAAATTGCCTATTTGCGTACCCTAGAGAAAAAAGGCGAGCGGCTTTTCTCTGAAGAATTTTTAAATTATCTAGCTAATTCTAAACTTAATTTACAAGTAGATGCAGTGCCCGAGGGAACCGCTATGCTTGGGCAAGGGCCTGCTTTGCGGATTACTGGTTCTCTAGTTCAGGCGCAATTAGTCGAGTCGGCTATTTTAAATATTATGAATTCTGCTTCAATTATTGCAACTCGTGGTGCGCGGATTGATGAAGCAGGACAAGGTCGCCCCTTTGCCGATTTTTCTTTACGCCGTTCTGGCACTTTAGACGCTGGGGTTTCTCGTGCTTCTTATATTGGTGGCGCCGCCTTTACGGCGGATGTTGATGCCGCGCGTGTATTGGGTATTCCGCCCACAGGAACTATGGCGCATAGCTGGATTATGGGCTTTAAAGCCGCTTTTGAGGGCTATGTAGAAGCTAAAAAAGCAGGGATTGAATGGATAAGCCCTTATTACACCAGTGACGACAGGGAATTTTTTGAAAATAATGTAAAACAAACCGTTGATGCCGCATGGCCTAATGTTGGCAATAGCGAGTTAGAACTAATTGCTTTTAAAGCTTATTTAAAAAGCATGGCGAATAATTCAGTATTGTTAGTTGATACTTTTGATCCCGTACAGGGGGTTAAAAACGCTATTCGTGCGGCCATAGAAATGAACGTAGAGTTAGACGGTGTGCGTTTGGATTCGGGTGATTTATATGCATTAAGCTGGGAAGCAAAAGCATTGCTAGACGAAGCACGCCAAACCCACCCTGAATTATTTAATAATACCAAGATTTTTGCCACTGATGGTTTAGATGAAAAATCTATTCATGCGATGCAAAAACGTAGCATAGAAGAAAAAGGCGAAAAATTACCTATCCAAGTTTACGGAGTAGGCACCGAATTAGGCAATCCAGGGCCATTACGCGGAGGAGTTTACAAAATATCTGCGAGTGAAATTATTCATGAAGATTTTGAAGCAAATTTAGAAAATGGCGAAGTTAAAACTGCTATAGTTAACCAGAAAGTTGTGCCGATTACCAAAGATATGGTACGCACTATGAAAGTTGCGGGAGTGGATAAAAATGATCCTTCGCTTCCTGGCCCTAAATCTTCTATGCCAGGAGTAGAGCTAAATACGCTGCGCTTAAAAGATGCTAATGGCAAAATATTGGCGGATGTTATTATTGATGAGTCTTTGCGTCGTGGTGATAACTGGCGTGAATTGCTACAAGATGGTATCGTAGATACCGCAGGTAATAAAATAGACGTAGGCGAGGTTGCGTCAGCCGAAACTTTGTTGAAACCTATCTTTGTGCGTCAAAAAGATGCTGCTTCTAAATATGTTTATAATGAGCATGGTGCGCCTAAAACTAAACCTGCTTATAAAGGCGGCCCAGAAGTTACTGACTTAGATGAGATTAAAACTTACGCCCGTGCTCAACGAGCCAGCCTATCTGAGGAAATAAAAAGACTAGACGACCCCAAACCACAAATAATTTTGATGGACCCATTGGTTTTAAAACAACGTCAGGCAATTATGGCGTCTATGAATAAACCTGGTACTGATATTTCTGGTTCGCTGGAAATAGCTGGTGGAAAATCACCTTCTATGGCAGCATAATAGAATGACCTCTTTCGCCCAGAAAATTTCTAACTTCAGAGAAAGCCAAAATATTTATCTCGTGCAAGGTGGCAAGGATAAAACTGGCCGCCCTGCGTGGTTTTTCTTGAAAGTAGAAGCTCTGAAATTGCGCTCATTTTTACAAAAAATCAAAACGGGGGCGATTAATTTGATTGAATATGGTGAAGTGATTGAGTCAGGTTATGGAGATGCGCCTAATGAATCTGTGCTACAGAAAATGCATGACAAATATGGTTTTAAGCTATGAGCGATAATCTTTCGGGTACTATTTACGACCCTGAATTATTAAATATTTATGGGGCAGATTTATTGCGCCGCGTAGATGGTTTGCTGCAAAAGTGCAAGAATCATCATATAAAAATCGTAACCGCAGAGTCGCTTACGGGGGGCGGCATTGCTAATTTGCTTACCTGCTTGGGCGGATCTTCAAATATGTTAGATCGTGCTTATATAGTATATAATAATGATGCTAAGCAGGATATGCTTGGAGTAAAGGCAGAAACTTTAGCTGAATATGAGGCAGTAAGCCAGCCCGTGGCCAGAGAAATGGCTTTGGGAGCATTAAAAAATTCCCGGGCACAAATTTCGGTAGCGGTTACTGGTTATGCAGGCCCTAATGGTGACGATGCGCGGGGAATTTCTGGGGGTACGGTGTGTATTGCCTCGGCGGTTAATGGGGAAGTTTTTATGTGTGATGAATTTCACTTTAAGGGAGAACGCACAGCGGATAGACGGCAAACCATGGAAACTGCTGTGGAATTTTTAGAAAAAACTATTGAGCAAGCCCTAACTCCCAAAATAATTAAGCCAACAATAAAAATAAAAACATCAGCAGCTGAATTAACTAAAGCCGAAAAACAGGGACACTACCATGGTTGAGAATTTTGCCAATTTTGAACAAGCACGCGAACAAGGAATTGAATATTCGCTCTTATTCGGGCGGCGGCAGCCTTTGCATCAGGAGCATTTGAAAACTATTCGTAAGAATATGGAGCAAGGCCTGGTGCCCATTATTGTGATTGGTTCTTGCAACGAAGCGGTAAAAGAAAATGGCTTTGATGATGGTCTGTTTAGCCCGCTCAAAAACCCGTTGACGTTAGAGCAACAAAAAGAACAATTGCGCCGCGCTTTGCATGATAAAGAAGAAGGCAAAGATTATGTTTTGGTCGGCTATAAAGATTTGGGAAATAATAATCTTTGGTGTCGGAATCTGGTCAACAAACTAAATGGCGAAATAGAAATAGACGGCAAGCACCCAGATTTGCGTGACAAAACTATGCATTATTTCGTCGGCAAACCTGAAGATGCCGTAGCACAACGAACTTTGGAAGATGGCAGCGTAAAACATCAATATTCCTGGGAAGAAACTTTCACGGAAATGAATTTCCCGGCATTGGTAGAGCAACCAACCTCCCCCACTATGGCCGCTAGCCAATTACGGGTGAAGGATTTGCGTAATTTAAGTGATAAAGAAAAATCTGCCTTTGCTGATCCGGAATATATTGTGTTTTTGGCTAAGCAGGCACGCGCCGCTAATCCGAGTGCGGAGGCGTTAGAAGCGGCAAATATTCCCCTTACTATGTTGGATTTGAGTTTAGACCGTTTGGCAAAAGAAAAACATATTTCTACCGCACAAATAATTTCGGCGCTGCAAGCAGATGGTCAGGAATTAACTATTGATAGTTTGAAAAACAAAGCGGATGAGCTGAATAAAACTACGCAAGTGAAAGCAACTGTTCCGGTTAATATTATGTCGGGCAGTTGTAACCAGACTTCTTATGATTTTGCTACTAACGTAAAAAATATCTGCGCGGCGATTGATAAAGCGGAAAAAGCCAATGTGGATATTTTAGCGCTCGAAGAAATGGGCTTAGTGGGCTATGGCGCGGATGATTATCATCAATGGAATAAAAATAATGACCATGTGTGGGAAGCGCTGCAATTAATCGCCAAATATGCCAAAGATAAAAACCCCAATTTAGTAATTTCCGTAGGCGCGCCTTGGCATTATGCAGATAAAAGTTTCCCTGCGGATGATCCACAATATAACATCAATAACCGCCCCTTTAATACGCAAATAACCATTGCTGGTGGAGAGGTGGTCGCTATTTCTGCTAAGTCTATTTTGGCAGACGGAGCAGCTGAATACGAACCTCGCCAATTCAACGCTTGGCCAGTTAGCAAAGGCACCATTGAAATTGCCTTACCGAACGGCAAAAAAGTTCCCTTTGGTAAACCTGTGGTTGGTCTGCAAGCGGCGGATGGTCGGCACATCACCTTATTCCACGAAATTTGCGCCGAAGGCTGGCCGGGCGTGGGTGATGATTCTAGCATTAATAACCGCGAAAAAGAACAGGCGCGTTATTTAGCAAGATTATCGAAAGATACCGATATAGGTGTGGTGCTAAACCCCAGCGCCAGCAAACCCCAGCCGAGCCTGGATAAAGAATCTATCCGCTCGAAGGGTTTGTGCGAAACCGGCTCGCAACATTGCGGAGCATATATTTACACCAATTTCTTAGGCACCAATTCCGGCACTATGGCGGCCGAAGGTAGCCAGATTTTTGCCCAAAATGGTAAAATCGTCCATCATGGGGATCGTTATAGTTTCAAAGACGTATCCACCAGTAGTTTAGTCGCCGAAATCCCTCTGGCGGAGCGCAATTATAAGCCCGATGTGGAAATTAAACATCATTTTAGCGATAAGCACGTGGTAGGCGAGGCAACGGGGGCAGAAAATGTTTTTGAATATGCTGAAAAGTCAGATTTAAAACATGAAGAATATGCTCGCTCTATTGCTTTGTGGATGCGTGATTATATGCAGAAACAGCCCTTTTGTCAGGGGTTTGTAGTATCATTATCTGGTGGAAAAGATTCCGCTTATGGTGCGGTTGAAGTTGCCAGCATGGTGGAATTAGAAGTTAAAGAAAATGGCATAAAAGGATTTTTTGAACATTTTCCAAAACTTGAATACAAAGATGAAGCTCTAAAAATAGAACAAGCAGAAGGTGAAAAAGCAGCCATAGCAGCAATAAAGAAAAATCTTCTAACCTGCGTTTATTTGCCTACCGATATTAGCTCTAAAGAAACCCAAGATGCGGCAAGATTTTTGATTGAAGGTGGAACTTTAGTTGAAGTATTGGCTAAAGATGAGCAAGGAAATGTTTTAAAAGACGAACATGACCAGCCAATCACCAAGAAGATTTATTTTGATCAAACATTAGATAAAATTGAAAATAATCAACTAACAAAATGGGTAAAAGACAATAAAAAAGAAACCTATGAAATAGTAAACATAGAACACGATATTCAAGGTATTGGTGGAAATTTTTACGTTGCCCCCCAACAAAGAATTGTTGATGAAGCAATTATTGGTTCTTCAGGACTAGATTTAACTCGGTTTGCTAGAGAAAATAAAGATATAGCTTTACAAGGATTAAATACTGAAAATTTATCCGAAGAAGATCAGTTACATATATCTGAAGGACGCATAAAGAAAATTATTACCAATTATATTTATGCTCCTTTGGGTAGCCATCCTAAATTGCCAGATTATATATCTGCTGCTTGCAAACAAGAAATACCCACTTGGTCAGATCCTGCTTTTGACGTGGCATTGCAAAATTATCAGGCACGCGTTCGGGTTATAACTCCGGGAGCTTTGGGGAATATCCAGAAAAAAATTGCGTTGGTTACCTCTAACGCTTCTGAATCCGCTTTGGGATATACTACTATTGGTGGTGATATGCATATGGGCGGTGCTAACCCAATAGGGGGCATACAAAAGCATGATATAACTGCTGGCCTTGCTTACATGGAAGCAAATGGTTTGGCAGAGTTAAAACCAATTAAGGCTTTGTCACTCATCAACCAACAAGCTCCATCAGCAGAATTGCGCCAAGAAGTAGCAGGCGAGGCAAAACAAACCGACGAAAAAGATTTCGGCTTTACCTATCCGCAAGGAGATAAAATGGTGGATGTCATCGTGTTAGATCGCAATACGCCTACCGAAGCGTTTGAAATCTTAAAACAAGATGATTTGTTCCCCAAAGATTCAGTGGCTTTACGCAATATGATGTTGAAGTTCACTAATGCTTGGGAGCGTGGACAATTCAAGCGCACCGCAGCCACTCGCGCACCGCATACAGGCAAAAATGTAACTCCGCATGATGATGTACGCACCCACGAAATTGGCGACCATTTCAAAACCCACATGGCAGAGTTAAGCTTAGATGTATTATACGAAAAACTAGGTGAACATGGCTTTAGAGCCAAAACGGGCATGAGTTTGCAAACTGCCCATAAAATGGCGATTTTTGATAAAGAGTTCAAAACTGGATTACTAGAAGCAGATTTTGATAAACTACAGGACTCCATAAAAGAACTATCTGAACAGGTTAGAAAAAGCCCTACTTATGAGTTAGATCAAGGTTTTCAACTGGCAGCATAATTTAAGCACAACTTAAAACTTTACACTAAAACCAACGCGTTCTACATTAAAAAATTATATGTAAAAAATTGTGAAAGCTTGGTTGTTTCTTTGGTGAATGTGTTGATAAATAAACAAAAGATGGCAATATTTTTGACCGTTGGCTTTATCGGAATGATTGTAGATATTGCGGTGTTTCGTATGTTTTCAAACCTCATTGATGATTCGTTTTCTCGTATAATTTCGATATTTTTTGCGATATTTGTAACTTGGATTGGGAACAGGACGGTAACTTTCAAACAAAATAGAGAATTATTTTCTTATGTTGGATTAGCCAAAGAATTCTTCTTATATTTTAGTGGAAGCCTTTTTGGTGGGGTGATAAATTACCTTGCTTTCTGTGGGATTATATACATAATCCCACTTATAAATAGAGATATTTCAATTTTATTATCTAGTGCTATTGCAGCATTATTTAACTTTGTATTTTATAATTTTGTTGTATTTAAAAAACCAATCTAAATTAAATTTAAAACATGTAATGCAGTATCATGCCAGAAATAGCCGTTATTATTCCTTGTTATAATGAAGCCCTCTCTATTGAGAAAGTAATATCAGATTTTAAACTATATTTGCCTTTAGCTAAGATATATGTTTACGATAATAATTCAAATGACGGAACTGGTGATATAGCTAAAAAAGCTGGAGCTATAGTGCGGATAGAAAAAAAACAAGGAAAGGGTTGTGTTGTCCGCAGAATGTTTCGTGATGTTGAGGCAGACTATTACATAATGGCGGATGGTGATGCAACTTATCAAATAAGTAAGGCACCGCAAATGCTGGATTTCTTAATAAACAACAAACTAGACATGGTCGTGGGAAGAAGAGTTGCTGTTGATGCTGGAATGGCCTACAGATTTTGTCATGTTTCTGGTAACAAATTATTTACATTTCTTATTTCATTATTGTTTGGTCAGGCTTTTGAAGATGTTTTTTCTGGATATAGGGTGTTATCACGAAGATTTGTTAAGTCTTTTTCTGTTAGTTTCTCCAGTTTTGAAATAGAAACAGAGTTAGCAATACATGCCCTAGACCAGAATCTGTCAATAGCAGAAATTGAAACCGAATATTATCCTCGTCCAAATGGCTCCAGAAGCAAACTTAATACCTATAGAGATGGTCTTAAGATATTGCTTGCAATAGTTTATTTTACTCGGCACAACAAGCCCATATTATTTTATGGTACAATTTCTCTGTTTTTATTCTTGGTTTCGATTGTATTGGCCGTTCCAATTATTGCCAACTTTATAGCAGTGGGAACTGTAGAAAGGTTGCCAACAGCGGTATTGTGTACAGGTTTGTCAATTATTTCAACCATTTCTATGGCTTGTGGACTTATTTTAGATTCAGTATCAAAAATGGGAAGGTCATTGAAGCAGTTACATTATTTATCACAATAAATTTGGTGCTTTATGTTGAAAAATAAAAGTTCTTTTCTAAGAAACGCACCTATTCTTCCTCATCAACTTTTTTTTATATTATCCATTGTAATAGGCTTTGCATATATATTTATTACCCCACCGTTTCGCTCTCACGATGAATATGGGCATTATATGAGGGTTATTGGATATTCTAAAGGTAAAATATGG
This sequence comes from Alphaproteobacteria bacterium UBA6149, assembly GCA_002423155.1. Taxonomy (GTDB): domain Bacteria; phylum Pseudomonadota; class Alphaproteobacteria; order Rickettsiales; family UBA998; genus UBA6149. The sequence goes on along the minus strand of DIUV01000012.1, from coordinate 14,225 downwards.
CAAGAATATGAAATTAATAAATCTTATGTGGATTTTTTAATTAAAGGAAGCTCTTTTCGCCCTCGCATAGGCTTTAATGGTCAGTATAATTACGATATTATGAAATCTATTTTAGATGCAGGTAATGATGATATTGCCAAAAACGAACTGGTTAAATATCAAAATAATCTTGGTACGGTTGATTTATATTCACCAGTCGCATATATTCCTACTATAATATCTTCTTATATTTTTCAATCTTTACACACACCCCCTTTTGTATTGTTTTATCTGCTGCGCATAATATCATTGTTATCAAGCACGTTGCTTATTGCTTATGCAATAAAGAAACTTCCCTACGCACAATGGAGCATTTGTGCCGTGATGTTGTGGCCTATGGCAATGTGTGGGCGCTCTATGGTAAGCGCTGATTCTTTGACGATAGGATTTATTTTGCTGTTTGTTTCTTTCTTATTAAGAACAAATTTATCGCCAAACAATGAAAATAAAGTATTCTCTTGTAAATATTATTTAATAACATCTTCTTTAGCTATAGCTATTGCTTTAAGCAAAATAGTTTATTTCACTTCACTAACATTGCTTTTTATTCCTAACATTATAAGAAAATCTAGCAAGCAGGTAGCTATTATTATTTCAACAATTTTTATAATTTCATTCTCTGTAGGTATGGTATGGAATATGGAAGCGGTTAAGATTTTACAAGCAGCAATAGAAAGATCAAACAGCTTAGATCCACAAATAAAAGAAGCCGAACAAATCAGACTAAGTAAATATAATTTTATTAAGAATGATGAAACAGATCAAATGATTCATAGCTCTCCTAAACAACAAATGTTATTGTTAAGAACACAACCTATGCGGGCGGCAAAAATATTATACAATACTTTTACCAATAAAAGCTTTTGGGCAGATGATGTTTTTTTTCAAGCTATTGGTGGGCTAACAGAAAGTAAAATACCTGTAAACAAAACTTCCAGTATTATTGCTATGTTTGTGGCGTTCTTATTATTATTTACTCGCACTCCCATTGAAGAAGATAACGATAAATATGGCTTGTTATTATTGATGAGAATAAGGATTCTATTAGTATGTGTGACTATAGTAACATTCTTTCTAACATTACTCGCCTTACATATACAATGGAATCCATTAACAAATAATTATATTAATGGCTTTCAAGGTCGTTATATGCTGCCATTAATGCCGTTGATGTTAATAGCTTTTTATCCCCCGCCAACACAATTTTTAATCAAAATCCACCCTTATTTTTCATTTCTAAAAGCATTTAGAAATCACATACATTTATGTCCATCATTATTGTTAATTATCACAACAATTATTAGTAATTATTATGGTTTATCAATATTGTCAAAGTACTTTTTTGGTGGGTTTGCTCCTTTCTACAACGAAATATCAAAATTTTTTTAAAAAGAAAGAATAAAAATGACTGATAATAAACTCCCCGCATGGTCCAGTTTAACCGAACCCATGGAGCATACAGTAAAAACCGCGACGGTTGGTTCGTTCGTTGCTTGTTATTTTAATCCTACACTTAGTAATGGCATACAAAGCCGCAAAGCTAAACCATCTGTATTGTTAGTAGAGCGCTGCGATGGACGGCTCGGCTTACCAGGTGGCTATGTAGATATAGGTAGCAATAATAGCGCAGGAGAGCAATTAGCCGAAGGTGCCGTGCGCGAATTGCGCGAAGAAGTTGTGAATGCTGAAGGGACGCCGATTATTGCTCCCGACGCACAAAGATTACAAATTATTTCTGCCGGCATTGATTATAAAAACCCTGCATTACCAGTTTGTTATCATGGTCATGCTTTAGAGCTAACCGCAGAAGAATTAGTTCAACTACAAGAACATGCGCAAAAACTAACTGGAGATGAACAATATAAGCAAGCAAGCTTTGTTGCTACCCATAATGAAGTACGCGGCATCAAAATTTTACCTATATCGGAGATTATGCAAATGCCCGAACAAAATTTTGCCTATCCGCATGAATTTGCCGCGCTAAAGACTTTGCATGAAAAATTATTGGGAAATAAGCAATCGCTTTATCTTGCTGGTTGATTTAATACTATTTTGCAATCAATCTGCGATTGATTGTTACGCCGCACGGGCGGCGACGCGCGGTCGCGCTCTCCAATTTGCGTAGAAGTTTATCAGCATATTGTTCGCAAATTGGTATAAAAAAGCCCTTGAGAATATAAAGAATCTCAAGGGCTTTTCTTTTCATTTACTCCGTAGCCTGGTTTCAATAAACGCCACATAAAACGCTATTAACCAAGTACTAGAGTGTAAAACAACACCTGTATAATTATATTCCCCCAGATAAGATATTAGAACTACTGAGCAGGTGCATATATAGCATTTGCTAAATTGCTGAATAGTTTTAAAAAAGTTCATTTCCAGAAGGAATAAAGAGGTTGCGTTGCCAATGCCACCTAGTAACGCTATCCACTGCCAATATTCTCCTACGAGTTGAGTCGCAGAATTAACTGGCCAGTATTTTGCGCATAACAGACTTCCACTCAAAAAAACCACCAGCTTCAAACTTGCATGCACAAATTTTCTTTGGTTGGTATGAAACGTAATCGGAGTGATTTTTGCCTTAACTGCTCCCCAAGCTGTAATATAGAGCAAGAAAATCTGTAGCAATATAGCACCCGTATTTTCTTCTCGAATCAAGGTTACCAAGAAAGATAGGCAACTAATTACATACGCGCTGTTTCTGATTACCCCATTAATGGGAATAACCCCAAATTTTGCATAATTCATCGCCACAACCGAAATGATAGTTATAAAGCTTGCTATTTCCACTACATTTGGAGTGACCATCCAGCCAATTGCTTGCTGTAGATATTTCCAAAGCCATATAACTAACAATCCTAAAACAATACCTGTTATACCCGTGCTAACCACAGTTTTAGTGTCGTATTTTAACATAAAATGTACTCCCGTACAAAATCTACTCATCGTAGAAAAAAAAGAAAAATCTAATATTATCCCAGCAATCTGAGTGCGGAATTTCAATAGCATTTTACTGTTACAATAGATAAATTTAATTGTAAACAAATATTAAGATTGCTGTGGTTTTGTTACACAAAAAAGCGGCGGACATAATAATATGTCCGCCGCTTTTTTTATTCCTAAAACAAATCCGCTTAATTAAGCCGCTTGTTTGCTTTTATTGGCAGCCTGAGCATAAGCATTATTGATGCTGATTTCGCCAGTTAATTCACCACCACGTTCAATTTCGATTTCACCGTAAGAAATACGACCACGCACTTTTCCTGTAGAATAGATAGTCAGGCGATTGCGAACGATTAAGTCACCTTCGAAAAGACCGCTGATTTCTGCATCTTCAATCTCAGCCGTGCCTTTGAAAGAACCAGTTTCAGTTATTTCAACCGTATGCACGTCTTTTAAAGTTGCATCTACCGCGCCTTCAATAACTAAACGATCGCAAGTAGAGATTTCACCTTTTAGCAAAATATCATTTCCAACCGTCAAAATACGTTTAGAAGTGGTTTTGCCAGCAATATTTGCGGCAGCATTTTGTTGGTTAGATGCCGCTTGCTGTTGTGACTGGTTGCTACCAATCGGCATGCGGGTTTCTAAAGCTTGTTGAGCTGCGGCAGGAGAGAAAGCCGCTCCGCTTCCTGGTGCGCGATATGCAGGAACGGATGATGCGATAGGAGCTTTTGTAGGTGCTACCGGAGCTTTCACAGCATTTGATGCCGTTTGATTTTGTGAACTAGTTGCCTGAGCAATAGAAGTAGTGTTGGATTTTATAGCGGAAATATTTTGTTCGTTAGCATCATTTTCGGATGCTTCATTGATGTTTGAATCATTTTCAAATTCACCATTTTCTTCTTTGCGACGGAACATGCCTCAACTCCATTCTAAGTATTTTAAGGTTACAAAATTTTATGTTTAACTAGCCAAAATATTTTATGCTTAAAGCTTGCTAAAACACTGATGATAATTAATGCGTATAATTCATCAACTATAAACAATGTGCCTGCTTAAAGCTAGCGGAATTTTGCGTTCTAATCCGTTTTTATGGGATGTTTTTTAGTGCCCAATAATGGGGGAGAATTTTTATAAGTTGCGCTGCACAATAAAAATTGTAACTCTACTTGACATTGTACTTGTGGTTGTATTAGAATTACACACAAGTTTTACGATGTGATGTTAGTAATATGCCAAGTAAATATGCGCTAACATTAAATAAACAACGTGAATTTGGAAAAACAAATTTTATTTTGCCCGAGGGCGAAGCAGTAGTGGGAGACATAAAGGTTATGGCACAGTTGAAAAAATCTACATCGTCGAAACGCGCGCCAGTCTATGGCAAGCTTAGCTCGGCATCAAAAATTAGTTCAGCCGCAAAGGCTGGATCTGCGGCTAAAGCGGCTCCATCTAAAAAAATCATTACCAAATCACAGATTGCTGCGGCTAAGAAATCTGCTTCGGTTAAGGTGACTTCTGGCAGCGTGTCCAAAATTTCCGCAAAAGCTCCGGCTAACCGTAAATCAGATAAAAAGCCTTCTATTGTGAGCGCAACTTCTTCTCGTGCTAAGCCAGCAGCAAAAATTTCTTACGCTCCTACTAATTTTGCTAGCAATGGAGAAAACGTAGTTAAGTTGGGAACTGACATGATGCGTAAATTTATGTCGGGTGAAGAAATGAAAAAATCATCGCAAGCTTTTAAATCAGCAGAAGATAGTGTTGCAACTGCTTCGCGTGCTTTTGGAGATGCGGTTTCTGCCAGCAAAAGCAATTTTGAAGCTTGTGTAGAATGCGGAAATCGTGCGGCTAGTGTTTCCAAAACTATTGGTGAGCAGGTTACTAGCTATCTTAGCGATGCGATTGCGCAGAATGTTAGCAGCTCAAAAGAATTGATGGCTTGCCGTAACCCTAAAGACGCTATGGAATTACAAAGCAAAATATTCCGCAATAATGTTGATGGTTTCTTTAACGAAGCGGCACAAATTTCTGATATGTTGTTCAAATATGCATCTGATGCGGCGGAGCCAATTAATCAGCGTGTTAGTGAAGCTTCTAAAAAATTCAAAACTGCATTTGGCGCTTAGTCTTTTGTTGCTTTAAATATAGACTCCAAATATCAACCCCCAAATATCAACCCCATTTCTGTTAGCAAAAATTTTGCTCGGGAATGGGGTCTTTTATCAGGGCGATTTCACCAATCGTTAATTTTGACATTTTTTCACTAAAATATCTCTTGTCATGCCGCTGACGAGCGGTATCCATGCCTATCAACTAGCATCTTAGCCAATGGTTTGGCATGGATGCCGCTCTCCGTGCTGCATGACAATGGAGAGTTTTATTGCAAAAAGACAAAATTAACGATTGGTGAAATCGCCCTGGGTTTTTATTCTGTGCATTTGATTATTTTATTATTTTTGCTATATTGCCTCCTCTTTAAAATAATTTAAGTTACAGAACTGAAAGAAAATGAAAAAAATTGTTCGCTTTGCTCCATCACCTACAGGATTTTTACATGTAGGAAATGTTCGTACTGCCTTGGTTAATTGGTTGTTTGCCCGTCGAAATGATGGGGAATTCTGGTTGCGGATGGATGATACTGATCAAGACCGCTCGGAGGAGAGATTTGAAGCGGCAATTCGTGAAGATTTAAGTTGGCTGGGGCTAAATTGGGAAACTGAAGTTCGCCAGACTGATCGTTTAGAGCGCTACGCGCAGGCAAAAGAACAATTATTAAAAGCAGGGCGACTCTATCCTTGTTATGAAACTCCTGAAGAATTAGATATTCGCCGTAAAATGCAAGTTTCTCGCGGCAAGCCTCCCATTTATGACCGTGCAGCTTTAAAATTAACTGCGGAGCAAAGGCAAGAATATGAGCAGATGGGCAGAAAGCCGCATTATCGCTTTTTGTTGGATGAAAAAGATGTGACCTGGAAAGATTTAGTCCGCGGCGAAGTGGTTTTTCACGGCGCTCATGCGAGTGACCCGGTATTAATCCGTGCAGATGGTATTCCGCTTTATACTTTTTGTTCGGTGGTAGATGATATTGATATGAACATCACTCATATCATCCGCGGCGAAGATCATGTGAGTAATTCCGCGGTACAAATTCAGATTTTTGAAGCTTTGGGCTGTAAGAATCCTCCAGAATTTGCGCATTTGGCCTTGTTGCGCACCAAAGATGGTGAGCTTTCCAAGCGCGTGGGTGGGGGTGATATACGCTCTTTACGCGAACAGGGCGTGTTTCCTTTGGCAATCACCAGCATGCTTGCTCGTTTAGGAACTTCCGACTCGGTGGATCTAGCGGATAGTTTAGACTCACTGGTGCAGGATTTTGATTTTAGCAAATTCGGACGTGCTGCCGCCCAATATGACGAAGAAGAATTATTCCGTTTAAATGAGAGATTGCTGCATAAAATGCCCTTCGCTGAGGCGCAACCGCTTTTGGCAGAAAGAAATCTTCCCAATATTGACCAAGCTTTTTGGGAAGTGGTTCGAGCAAATATTCATAATTTAGATGAAGTAAAAATCTGGTGGGAGCTCGTACATTCTCCTATAAAGCCAGAAATATTGGATGCCGATTATTGCCAGCAAGCCGCTAATTTGTTGCCCGAAGGTGAGTGGGATAATAATAGCTGGAAACAATTTACCGATGCGGTAAAGACCGCCACAGGGCGCAAAGGAAAAGATTTATTCATGCCCCTACGTCTAGCCCTAACCGCGCGACATGACGGACCAGACTTGGCACAGGTTTTCCAATTATTAGGGCGCGACAAGGCGCTAGAGCGATTGAATTACAAAGGATAATTAAGAGCGCGCCACGCGAGTAAAGCTAAAGTTGTCTGCATAATTCTTGCCGATAATCTTGCGTGGCTTATCTTCTTTCACCACATATTCAAATCCGCGTTTTTGCGCGTAAGCCACTGCTTGTTCTGCTGTTTCAAAAACTAATTTCAATTGCGCAGTAGTGTCGGACTGTCCCACCCAGCCCATGAGCGGATCAATAAATTTACCCGCATTTTCCAAATCCATTTTCCACATGCCCACTTTGCCACGACCAGACTGCATAGCATTTTTAGTGATTTTATGTATGACAACGCGCATGAAACTCTCCATTATATATCTCAAGACTACCAAACCTAATATATGTAAGCAGGGACGTAAATATATTTCCGCAATAAAACAGAAAATCCCAGCATTTCCGCCAATATGTGACATTTGCCCACAAGAAAATTTAAAAAAGCTTTGGATTTTTGCAAAATATTGCTAAAAGGAACGGCTATGCTCTTATAATCTCTTGGAGAAAAACGACCTATGCGTCAGAATAATGTCATTAGAGAATTAGAAAAAAAACGCGATCTTGCTCGCCTCGGCGGTGGACAAGATAGGATTGACCGCCAACATGGCGGCGGCAAACTAACTGCGCGTGAACGGCTGGAAGTGCTGTTAGACCCCGAGTCTTTTGAAGAGATGGACATGTTCGTTGAGCATCGCTGCGAACATTTTGGCATGGAAAAAAAGCAAATTCCCGGGGACGGCGTAGTTACTGGGCATGGCACTATCAATGGCCGCTTAGTTTTTGTTTATTCGCAAGATTTCACGGTGCATGGCGGCTCACTTAGCGAGAGCAACGCCAAAAAAATCTGTAAAATCATGGATATGGCCATGCGTGCAGGTGCACCTGTAATTGGCATCAATGATTCAGGCGGTGCGCGCATTCAAGAAGGGGTTGATTCCCTCAGCGGTTACGGCGAAATTTTCCAGCGCAATGTTATGGCATCAGGCGTAATCCCCCAGCTCACCCTGATTATGGGACCGTGTGCTGGTGGTGCGGTTTATTCTCCGGCTTTGACCGATTTCACCTTCATGGTTGAAGGCTCATCTTACATGTTCGTAACTGGACCAGATGTAGTAAAAACCGTAACCCACGAGATTGTTACCCAAGAAGATTTAGGCGGCGCAGATACCCATACGCGCGTAACGGGCGTAGCTGATTTGGCATTTGAGAACGACATCGAAGCCTTGGTACAAACGCGGCGCCTGTTTAACTTCTTACCCCTATCTAACCGCTCCGGTGTACCCTCACGCCCCACTTCGGACCCCGCGGATCGTTTAGATATGTCGCTAAACACGCTAGTGCCCGACAATACCAACAAACCATACGACATGAAGGAATTATTATTCCGCACCGTTGATGAGGGCGATTTCTTCGAGATTCAACCTGAATATGCTAAAAACATCATCGTCGGCTTTGGGCGGATGGAAGGCTACACCGTCGGTTTCGTCGCTAATCAACCGATGGAACTAGCAGGTTGCCTAGACATCGACGCATCACGCAAAGCCGCAAGATTTATCCGTTTTTGCGATGCTTTTAACATCCCCATCATCACTTTCGTGGACGTTCCGGGATTCCTTCCTGGTACGGCGCAAGAGCATAACGGCATCATCAAACACGGCGCCAAACTAATTCATGCCTATGCCGAAGCTACGGTGCCCAAAATCAGCGTCATCATCCGCAAAGCTTACGGCGGAGCGTATATTGTGATGAATTCTAAACATTTACGTGGCGATTTAAACTATGCTTGGCCGAGTGCCGAAATTGCCGTGATGGGTCCCGAAGGTGCGGTGGAAATCGTCTTCCGTGGCTCGATTGGCAATGCGGCCGAGCGCGAACGCAAAGTGTCTGAATATCGCGACGCTTTCGCTAGCCCCTTCGTTGCCGCCTCGCGCGGCTATGTGGACGACGTAATCCGCCCGCAAAATACTCGCTGGCGCTTATGCCGTGCGCTGGGCGTGTTACGCACTAAACAGGTGGAAACCCCGTGGAAAAAGCATGATAATTTGCCGCTGTAATTTATAGATTAGTTATTATTATAATTGCGCTGCTTGCATAAGTTGGATGGTATATTTATGTTGAGGGTGGGTGAAGACTTGTTCGGTGTTGCCATGCTCTACTTCTTTACCGCCGCATAATACGATTACGCGATGGGCTAGCGATTTTACCACGCGTAAATCATGGGTGATAAAAATATATGAGCTGCCATATTTTATTTGTAAATCTTTAAGTATCTTGATGATTTGGGCTTGCAGGCTTAAATCAAGGGCGGAGGTTGGCTCATCCATAACGATTAAATCTGGTTCTAAGATAATCGCGCGGGCAATGGCAATGCGCTGTCTTTGTCCGCCGCTGAACTCATGCGGATAACGGTTTAACATATCGCCGTTTAGCCCGACTTCTGCCAATATTGTTTTTATTTTTTCTTCTTTTTGTGCGGTGCTTAATAATGGTTGATGGATATTTAGTCCCTCGCCAATTATTTCGGCAATGTTCATGCGTGGATTGAGGCTAGAGAAGGGGTCTTGGAATACAAATTGTATTTTGGCACGTGCTAGGCGTAATTGTTCCGAATTAAGTTTGCGAAAATCTTTGCCATGGAGGGAAATCTTACCTTCAGATTTTATTAGGCGCAAAATTGCTAGCCCAAGGGTAGTTTTGCCCGAGCCTGATTCTCCCACTATTGCTAAGGTTTCGCCTTTTTTTATGCTGAGTGAGATGTTGTTCAGCACCAATTTTCTGTTTTTTTTGAAGTCCCAAAAGCCATTTTCTATTTTATAGCTTACCTGTAAATTTTGGCAGGATAATATTTCCAAAGCATTATTGGGCGCAGGCGCTAATAGATGGGGTTTCGCGTCTGCCAGTAATTTTTGCGTGTAAGCATGTTGGGGATGCGCAAATATTTGCGCGGTTGCCTGTTGCTCTACAATTTCACCTTGATACATAATAGCGATATTATCGGCTATTCTTTTTGCCAGATGTAAATCATGAGTAATCAGCAGCATAGATAATTTATATTTTTGCCGTAATTCATCTAGTAGTGCAAGAATCTGCGCTTGAATAGATACATCTAAAGCGGTGGTCGGTTCGTCGGCAATTAATAAGGCGGGGCGATTGGCGATGGCGATGGCGAGTACAATGCGTTGGCGTTCTCCACCAGATAATTGATGTGGATAGGCATTAAGTCGTTGTTTTAGATAGCTAAGACCTACATCATCTAATAATTGCAAGGTTTGTGCTTGCGCCTGAAATTTGCTGACTGGTTGATGGGTGCGGACGGCTTCCATAATTTGCCGCCCAATATTATGCAAAGGGTTGAGCGCCGACATTGGTTCTTGAAAAACCATGCCCACCCGATTTCCACGAATATTTTGTAATTGGCGAGCGTTTAATTTTAATATTTCAGTATCTTCTAATTTGATAGAACCCGTAGGATAACTTAACAAATCTTCTGGTAAAAGCCGCATAATTGCCTGCGCGGTGAGCGATTTGCCCGAGCCAGACTCGCCCACCAACGCTAACACTTCACCTGCTTTAATTGATAAGGAAAGATTTTTTACGGTCGGCAATTTTGCTCCCGTAAATTTTATTGATAGATTGTCAATTTTTAGCAAGTACATAATTGTTTGCTCGTAATTATTTTTCTGCGGCGACTAATCTTGGGCGATCATCCGAATAAATTACATAAACTTTTTGTCCTGTGGCAAATACAACATCTTGCCCTTGCACTACCGAAATCATTTTGGTTTTCATTTTAGTGTGAATAGAATTTTTCATGCGTTCGTTAATGCTGGGGTCTTTTAGTCTGGTGCTGGTTAGCTCACTGTTCTTTTTCTCATCTGCGGCATTCTCTTCATTTACGCGGACAATATATTCAAACCCTTGGCTGGTGCTTAATTGGTCTTGAATTACGGCTCCGAGTACCGCGCCTGCAATTGCTCCGCCTACGGTGGAAACTGTACGCCCACGTCCACCACCAATAGTATTGCCCACCGCGGCTCCACCAACTCCACCCGCTAATAGCCCTGCGCCGTTATCTTGTAATTTGTCTGATTCTTTGATGGTTACAGGACGTGAAGAAACAATTACGCCTTCAAGCACCAAGCCAGTTGAAGAAGAGCTGGTGTAGGTGTCGGACTTAAGATTACGCTCACAAGCACTTAGCGAAAAAATGGCTAGAGCTAGAAGGGTTAATTTGCTGGTGGTCTTCATTTTATATCTCCGTTTCTAGTTGCGGGGACCTCTAAAAATCCAAACTGGTCAGCAAACTTGCTTGCAATGAAGCAACGCCTCCATCCTCACGTAGCGCCGCTACGCTGCGGTTGCGCCACTTGCATGCCTAAGCATTTTGCTCGCCATAATGAATTTTTAGAGGTCCCCTTGAGTTGATAAATTATTTCTGCCTTTAAAACCAAGCGCCACCACATAGGCTTCCGAAGAATCTTTGCGGCTGGCATCGGGCTTGGCGTGGTGTACTGAGGTAAAATCTTTTTTTATCTGGGCGAGTAATTTATTTTCGGTGCCACCGCGCAATACTTTGCAAAGAAATACGCCCCCAGTATTTAAGATTTCGGTGGCGAATAAATAGGCGGTTTCGCACATTGCCATAATGCGCATGTGGTCGGTTGCCGCGTGTCCCATAGAGTTGGGCGCCATGTCAGAAATTACTAAATCTACATCCCCACCCAAAGCGGCGCGGATTTTATCGGGGGCATCATTTTCCATAAAATCCATTACCATGAAAATGGCGCCGGGTAGTGTGGAGATTTCTTTTAAATCAATCCCTAAAACTGGGGGGCTGGTGCCGTTTTCTGCGCCCGTGCGTTTGGCGGCTACCTGCGTCCACCCACCGGGGGCGGCGCCGAGATCTAAAACGCGTAATCCCGGTTTTAGAAAATGAAATTTATCGTCTAATTCAATTAGTTTAAAGGCGGCGCGTGAGCGATAGCCCTCAAATTTTGCCTTCGCAACATAGGGGTCGTTTAATTGGCGTTGTAGCCAACGGGCGGAAGATGTGGTGCGCCGACGGGCGGTTTTTACCCGCACGGTTAGCCCTCTGCGCCCTTCGCTGCCCCCATTGCCAGAATTTTTGCTCATGCGCCTTGTCCTTCTAAAATCAGCGAGAGAATAATCCCCTCGCGCACGCCGCGATCCGCGATAGTAATATGCGAAAACGGCCAGATTCTTGCAATGGCGGAAAAAATTGCACAGCCTGCGAGAATATAATCACTACGATCCGCGCCAATACACGGATGGTTGAAACGCTCAAAGGGACGCATTTTTAATAAACGATTGATAGAGTCGGTAATCGAAGAAACCGGCAGGGTGATGCCATCAATACGGTTGCGATCATAGCGGGCTAAATCCAGAAAAATTGCCGCTAAGGTAGTGACGGTGCCCGAAGTGGAAAGCAATTGTGCTGGTTCATGTTTTAAGGATTCTGCTATGCCGTGCTTTTCGTCAAAGGGGCGGAGGACTTGTTCCACTTTGTGCACAATCTCTTCAAAATAAAGATCCGCATAATTAGGGGTGCTGAGATTTTCAGATAAGTTCATTACCCCAAAAGGTGTGGAAATCCAGTCTTTGATGCGGGGGCGAAAGGGAAATTCTGGGCTGCCATCATTGCGTAATGGCTCTGCTTCTACCCACATCACTTCGGTGCTGCCGCCGCCAATATCAAACGCCAATGCTTTGCCCGCATCGCGCTTTAATAATGAGCAACAACCTAACAATGCTAGATGCGCCTCTTCCTCGTTAGAGATAACTTCGACATTTAAACCAGTTTCGCGCACAATTCTTTCCATAAATTCGGGCGCATTGCGAGCGCGCCGACAAGCCTCGGTGGCGACATAGCGAAAATTGGCGATATTATGATTCTCTAACTTGCGCTGACAGGCGTATAATGCCTCAATCGTGCGTTCCATCGCCTCTTGGGACAGAATACCACTATTGCTCAAACCCTCGCCCAAACGCACAATGCGTGAGAAGCTATCGGCAGTGCGCAAGGAGTAACCATAGCGAGTTTCACGGAAATAAGGGTGGGCAACCAACAGGCGACAATTATTGGTGCCGAGGTCTAGGGCCGCATATACTCCGTCTTTTTTATATTTTTTTTGTTCTAAGTCGTACATATTTTGTATAAAATTCTTGAAAGCTAATTCTCTTTACTACATCTTGGAATAGAAATCAGCAACCTTCATAATAAAAGAATTAGGGTATTCATCAAAGAATATGAGTAATATCACGATACCCACTGAGAATTCGTAAAATATATAATGACTTTTCGGTGTAAGTATAGACGACTTGATAAGTGTGTATATTCCAAAAAAGCACAGGCTTATCAGTCAAATCGCTGCGTTTATGTCCGATATTTGGGTGTTGGGTTAATTTATCAAATGTTTTGTATAAATCTGCTTCTACTTTATCTGCCGCTGTAGGATTGTTTGTTGCGATATATAGCCATATATCTTGCAGATCATGTAGAGCTTGATTGGATAAACTATATGATTCAGCCATTTGAGCTGTTTAGAAATTGTTTTTTGAAATCTGCCATTTGCTGTTTAAGTTTATCAGCAGAAGTAATTTCTCCCGCTTCTATTTGATCCAGGCCAATTTGTATTTCTTTTTGCAGTTTGTCTTTTCTTACTAACAGTCGTAGAGCATCGTTTACCAATTCATTGGCAGAATTATATAAGCCATTTTGAATTTGAGCATTAACGAAAGGCTCAAATTCAGGAGTAATTGATATTTGCATTGTTATAATCTCCCATCTAGCCTAATTCTAACAAAATATGTTAAGGCTTGCAAGTTGCTAAATATTCTAGCAATTTATATGATACAAAAAACTAACCTAATATATTAATACAGGAAGATAAATGTACAAAAATTACCCTTATCCAATCACCACTCCCAAAACGGAAGAATCTAAAGAATTAATCGCGCAGGCGAAGCAGGTGTTTTTGGCAAATTATAAACCGCGGGAAATGGTTTTAGAGCGCGGAGTTGGTGCGCGTGTGTGGGATTTGGATGGCAATGAATATATAGATTTAGGTGCGGGTATTGCGGTTAATAGTCTGGGTTATAATGATGCGGATTTAAAAGCCGCCTTGTTGGAAGCAGCGGATAAAATTTGGCATGCTAGTAATATATTCTATACTTCTGCGCCGATTAATCTGGCAAGTGCGCTGGTGGAGGCCACTCCTTTTGCGCGGGGCGTTTATTTTGCTAATTCGGGAGCAGAAGCGAATGAAGCGGCAATAAAATTAATTAGAAAATATGCCGCAGATAGTGGCAGAGCGCCCGAACAAAGAGAGATATTGACCTTTACGGGGTCTTTTCATGGGCGGACTATGGGCGCTTTGGCGGCAAC
>DIUV01000032.1 GCA_002423155.1 Alphaproteobacteria bacterium UBA6149 | reverse complement strand
AAATTTAATTGGACAGTAGTGCGTGTAGACGGGAATCTCTTTCAATCCAAACGAAGCATTCGCAAGCAGAAAAAGAGATTCCCGTCTGCACGGGAATGACGACGGAGAGAGCTGAAATATAAGAAATATTTGTTGTTAACATTACTGTCATTTAGGGTATATCATCCTAAAAAAACAAAGGAAAGAAATGAAAAACAAAACGATTATTGTAACGGGTGGGGCGGGTTTTATTGGTAGTGCTTTTGTGGGGCAGGCGGTGGCTCGGGGTGAACGGGTGATTGTGCTGGATGCGCTTACCTATGCGGGGCATAAAGAGAATTTGGACTGGATTGTTGGTGACGGGGGGGTCGTGGGCGCAGGGGACGCGTGGAAGCTGGTTGAGGGCAATATTTGCGATGCTAATTTAGTTACGCAGCTTTTGCAGGAATATAATCCGAGTGCAATTGTGGATTTTGCTGCGGAATCACATGTAGATAATTCCATCGCTAGCCCGGTAGATTTTATTCATACTAATATTTTGGGTACTTATAATTTGCTGGAAGCGGCACGCGCATATCATAATAAGTTAAACGGCGCGGAGAAAGAAAATTTCCGCTTTGTGCATATTTCTACCGATGAAGTATATGGCTCTTTGGGGGAAACGGGTAAGTTTACTGAAGAGTCGCCCATGCAGCCTAACTCGCCTTATTCGGCTTCGAAAGCGGCAGGTGATTTATTATGCCGCGCATGGTTTCATACCTATAATTTCCCCGTTATTGTTACTAATTGCACCAATAATTACGGCGCACGCCAATTCCCTGAGAAACTAATTCCGCGCATGATTACCACCGCTTTGGCAGGTGAGAAACTCCCGATTTATGGCGATGGTAAAAATATTCGTGATTGGATTCACGTAGAAGACCATGCGCAGGGTATTAATCTGGCGCTTACCAAAGGAAAATTGGGGGAAACTTATGCGTTTGGCGGCGATGCCGAGCGAAATAATCTGCAAGTGGTTGAAACTATTTGCAATATTTTAGACCAACTTCGTCCGCGTGCCGATGGAAAATCGTATAAAGAACAAATGAGCTTTGTACCCGACCGCTTAGGACATGACCGCCGCTATGCAATTGACGACAGCAAATCGCAGCGTGAGTTAGGTTTTGTGCGCAAATATAATTTTGAACAAGGATTGCTCGACGCCGTGCAGTGGTATTTGGATAATACTAATTGGTGCGCGGCGGTTACGAGGTTGCCGTAAAATTATTCTAGCGGGTAATTTCTTACGTTTTTTTGTACTCAAATCCTCATGTAGCGCTGCTACACTGCGCCTTCCCTTACAAACATGCCACTGGCATGTTTGTTTAACGGTCAGGTCCGTGCAAAAATGCCTAGAAATTCCCTCGCCAGAATAATTTTTCGACAGCCTCGTTACGGGGCGGTAGGAAGTGCCGTCGGCAAGCTCGCTTCAAAGCTGATTTTTAATTTGGTTCCCGTTGCCTGTGCAAAGCGTTTTAGCGTATTGGCAGAGGGTAGTTTTTTGCCACTTTCCATCCGCGCAATGGATGATTGCGTAGTATTCATGCGTTCTGCTAATTCTTCTTGGGTGAGCCCGGCATTATTGCGAGTTTCTATCAGCGAAGTGGCTAGTTCAAACTCTGCGGATAAATTGTTGAATTCTGCTATATATTGAGGGTCTTTACTCCATTGCTGGTGTAAATCTCTTATGTTTGTCATTTTATAATCTCCTTAGCTCTTTTAAGTGATAGCTCAATTTCTTGTCGTGGAGTTTTTTGAGTCTTTTTGATAAATACTCTAACCACCACAACTCGCTTGCCCGTACTGGTCACATAAATTGCCCGGGCAATGCCGTCTTTGCCAATCATGCGAATTTCCCACAAAGGACCATTTATATGTTTTATATAAGGTGCGCCTACGCGTTCTAATCCAACATTTTCGATAAGTTTAGCTATATGGACAAATTTAGCACGCATATCAGCTGGCAATGCGTTTAATTCTTCGTCGACTATTTTTCCAAAAGTTTCAACTATCCATTTCATAGGCGGATTTTATAGCAAAAATGATATATTAACAAGAAAAATCTGGTTTACGTTTCTATATTTGCTTATAAGATTACGCATTGATAAAAATAAAAAGGAATAAAAAATGAAGGGTATTGTTTTAGCAGGTGGTTCGGGGACGCGTTTGTCGCCTTTGACTAATTCGGTGAGTAAGCAGATTTTGCCCGTTTATGATAAGCCGATGGTTTATTATCCTTTATCTTTGTTGATGTTGGCAGGGATTAAGGAAATTTTGATTATTTCTACCCCACGGGATGTGCCGATGTTGGAAGCTTTGCTGGGGGATGGGAAAGAACTCGGGATTTCTATTAGTTATAAGGTGCAGCCTAAACCAGAGGGGATTGCGCAGGCGTTTTTGGTGGGGGAAGAATTTATTGCCGGGGATTCAGTATGTTTGGTGCTGGGGGATAATATTTTTTATGGGCATAATCTGGCGGAAAGTTTAAAACGCGTGGCAGATGAAGATGCACAAGGGGCGACGGTATTTGGCTATCACGTGCGTGATCCTGAGCGTTATGGTGTAGTGGAATTTGCGGCGGATGGACGTGCGATTTCGTTGGAAGAAAAGCCCAAACAGCCGAAATCTTCCTGGGCAGTTACGGGGCTGTATTTTTATGATAATCGCGTGGTGGAAATTGCTAAAAATCTGCAACCGTCGGCGCGGGGAGAATTAGAAATAACTGATGTAAATAAATATTATTTAGCGCAAAATGAATTGCGTGTGGAATTGCTGGGTCGGGGTATGGCATGGCTGGATACGGGCACTTTTGCCTCGTTGTTAGAAGCTGGGCAGTTCGTGCAGACGATTGAAGCACGCCAGGGGCAAAAAATTGCTTGTTTAGAAGAAATTGCTTGGCGGATGGGCTTTATTTCTACTGATCAGTTGGCAGAATTAGCGACGAAATTTAGCAGCAGCAATGATTATGGTAATTATTTGCGCACAATATTAGCGGAAAAAGAAAAATATGGGTGCTAAATTTTTAGTTTTAGGGGCAACGGGGCAGGTTGGTAGTGCTCTAAATGCGATTTTGGATGATGTAGTGGTGCTGGGTCGTGAACAGGCGGATTTTAGTAATCCGGCTAGTTTGGCGGCGGTGGTGGAAAATATCCGTCCACAAATTTTGATTAACGCAGTTGCTTATACCCAAGTGGATAAAGCCGAGTCGGAGCGGGATTTAGCGTTTGCGGTAAATGCGGAAGCTCCTGCGGTGCTGGCACAAATAGCGGCGAAGTTAGAAATTCCCTTTGTGCATTATTCTACCGATTATGTCTTTAATGGCAGTGGCGAGAAAGCTTGGGATGAAGATGACGCGACCGCACCTTTGAATATTTACGGCGAAAGCAAACGCGCTGGCGAGTTGGCAGTGCAGGCGGCAGGCGGTAAATATCTGATTTTTCGTACCTCTTGGGTTTATGATGCGGTGGGAAAGAACTTTTTTAATACTATGTTGCGTTTGGGGCGCGAGCGTGAGCAATTATCGGTAGTGGCGGATCAGTTTGGTGCACCGACTTATGCACCGCATTTAGCAGCGGCGACTTTGCCTGCGATTGTTGCTTTGCAAAATAATACTGAATTATCAGGAATTTATCATTTATGTGGCGGCGGAGAAACTAGTTGGTATGGTTTTGCCGAGGCGATTTTTGCTGAGGCAAAAGCGCGAGGGGTGGAGCTGAAAATAAAAGAGTTATTGCCAATAAATTCTGATGCTTATCCCACCCCAGCTAAACGCCCCACCAATTCACGGATGAATTGTGAAAAAGCACGCAAATTACTGGGAATTAGCTTGCCTGATTGGCATTTGGGCTTGCAGGATGCTTTTTCGATAATTGCTTGAGTGTCTACTAGATACCTATGTCAGGGCGTTTTCACCAATCGTTAATTTTTTTCACTAAAATATCTTTTGTCACACTCTACACGACAGCAAGGTTAATAAGGCTGCAATGTATTGAATAATAAAAATATTTAAAGGTATTGCTTTGAACTCTCCGTCGTCATCCCCGCCTTGCGCGGGGATCTGGGGCTACAAATTCGGTCTTTTTTGTGTCCCGAGATCCCCGCGCAAGGCGGGGATGACAACCGAGAGCGCAGAAAAATCATCATTATTCAATGCATTATTGCAGCCTTATTAACCTTACTGTCGTGTAGAGTGCTTTTGTCATCCAGCACGAAGAGCGATATCCATGCCCATCAACTAGCTATCAAGCTAATGGTTTGGCATGGATGCCGCTCTACGTGCTGCATGACGACAGAGAGTTTTATTGCAAAAAACAAAATTAAAGATTGATGAAATTGCCCTGATACCCATATTTATACTAAATTGGCTCGAATAAAATTTGTATGTCTTCTGTAGTTAGTTTGCTGGAGGAGTTTCCTGTTGCATCAAAAATATTGTCCATTAGAGCTCGCTTTTTTTCCTGCATTTCCAAAATCTTTTCTTCTACGGTTCCTGTAGTTATTAATTTATAAACAAATACAGGTTTGTCTTGTCCAATGCGATATGCTCGGTCAGTTGCTTGATTTTCTGCAGCAGGATTCCACCATGGATCGTAATGGATTACTGTGTCTGCTGCCGTAAGATTTAATCCTGTACCACCAGCTTTTAAGCTGATTAAGAATAGAGGGACGTTACCATTTTGAAAATTATTTATTTGAGTTTCTCGGTCTATGGTTTGACCAGTTAATTTTGCATAGGTAATATTTTCTTTTTTTAATTGGTTTTCTAATATAGATAACATACTGGTAAATTGTGAAAATAGTAGTATTTTGCGACCTTCTTTTACCATTTGAATCAACATATCCATCAATTCTTCATTTTTAGAAGATTTGGTTATATTTTTGGCAATATCTATTTTTAGTAAACTAGGGTCGCAACAAACTTGGCGCAATTTTAGCAATGCATCTAACACAATAATATGGCTTTTTCCCATGCCATGTGTGGCGATTTCTTTGCGAATTTTGTCATACATGCTAATTCTGATAGTTTCGTATAAATCGCGCTGTTCACCCTCTAGTTCTACCATACGGATTATTTCCGTCTTGGGCGGAAGCTCGGTTGCCACTTCTTGTTTTGTACGGCGCAATATAAAGGGTTTTATACGACGAGATAATGTTTGTGCGCTAGATACATCTCCTTGTTTTTCAATGGGATTTCTGAACAATCTGTTAAATTGTAGAGATGTTCCTAAATAACCTGGGAGTAAGAAATTAAATAGTGACCATAATTCACCCAGATTATTTTCTAAAGGAGTTCCCGTCATACACAGCCTATGTTGGGATTTTAATTGACAGGCAATTTGCGTTAGCTTGGCGCGTGAATTTTTAATAGTTTGTGCTTCATCTAAAATTATTGTGTTATACTCATTAGCCAGCAATATATCTTTGTCACGTGGCAATAATGGGTAAGTTGTCAGAATTAAGTCATGCTTTTTTATATCTTTAAAATATTCTTTGCGTTGGTTTCCATGCAGGGTAAGTACTTTTAAGTTAGGAGCGAAACGTTCTGCTTCGGCTTTCCAATTACTCATTAGGCTGGTGGGGGCGATTACCAAAAAAGGATGTTTTAAGCGTTTATTGGATTTTTCAGTGGCTATATGAGCTAGAACCTGTACGGTTTTTCCTAACCCCATATCATCTGCCAAAATTCCTGCTAAATTATATTCGCGTAAGAATTGTAACCAGCTTAATCCTTCTTGTTGATAATGGCGCAACTCTCCTTTAAATTCTTTTGGAGGATTAACTGATTCTATATGGCTAAATTCTTTGAGTTTTTTGCCTAATTCACGAATTTTTTCGCCGCCAAACCAGCGCATATTTAAAGAATCTGCTGCCATTTCCATTTCGGCAAGCAACGCAGAATCAAGCGATTGCATTTTTAAACGACCATTTTTGTCAATTTCCGTTTTATAACTAAAAAGATTTTTTAGAATAGATAATAATATTTCTGCCCGTTTAGGTGGCAATGCTAAGCGACGACCATCATCTAAAGTGATTAACAAAGGTTCTTGTGCTGATAATTTATCAATATTATCAAAGATATTTTGATCAGTTTTTAATAGTTTAAGAATAATAGGGATAAGATTTAACTTTTTACCTTCAATATTTACCCCTAATTCTACGCCAAACCAATCTATGCCGCTAACTTCTTCAATTTCGGAGTACCATTCATCATCGGCATGCACAATATTGTAAGGAAAATTAGCAGATATTTCAATTTTCCAGCCCTGCTCTTTCAATTTTGGAATAATATTTTGCATAAAATCATTCCAAAATTTAGTAGTGTCTTGATTTGTAGTGAATTTTTTATTGGCAGGATTGTTGGTGAATAGCCATGTATCAGAAGATTTTACGTTATATGAGTTATCTATATCATTTAAAATAAGGCTGATACCTAGTTTATTTATATATTCACGCTGTTTGTTCTCCGCGCTTATATCTCTAGTAATAATATGTAATTCATTGTCTTTAAATAATTTTATTTCGGAATTTTTGTCTTCCCAATTAACTTTCTTATTAGCATATTGAAAACGCAATTGTACGGTAGGAATTTCTATAGGTGCTCCTTGCGGATAATATTTCCACCCATTTGATTTTTGTGCCTGAATGGATGTAGAGCATAATTTAAGGCAAGAAATGGGAGGGATTTGTTGTTTTTGTAGGGGGATTATTTTTGGTAATGCGGCAGGTAAATCAGGTAAAATATTGGCTAATTTTTGATGAAATAATTCCGAATGTTCAGGGGTGATTTCTGGGGCACGCAGCAAAAGAGCTAATTGTTTTGCTGGCAATTCATTTTCAATAAGACCTATTTTTTTAGTATAAGGACAGATATAATGAGGAGGAGTTAGAGATAATATTATGGGGTTTTGGATGTTTTCCACTTTTAATTGGGTTTTTTGATTGCCATTATTATTTACCTGCCACTCTATTGTTGCTTTTTGCGTTTCTCCCATAGTTAGCGCATCATTGGGATGGATTTTTTCTGCCTCAAGATAGCATCTGCCAGTTTGGATTAATAAATTTAACAGTAAATTACTAGCTTCTCCTGCTGGGATTTCATAAATATAATAATGTATGTAATATTCGGATAATCCACCAATAAGCTTAATAATTGTTTGGTCTAAATCAGTTAAATATTGGGTTTGCGGATAGTTTATATTTTTAACATTTATTTTTTTATTTATAGAACTCAAAAAGCCATTTTTTAAAACATAGGTGAAAACCGCAGAGACACTAAACGCTAACTCTTTAGTGGGAGGTGAAATAATATAAGTAAGCTGTTTATTGTCATCAACAATATCTCCATCTTTGGCAGATAATTTTGTTAACCATTTTTGGGTTTCATAATCTAACATCTGAGTATTATTGGTGGGAGTCTGTATGCTGGTTTTTAAGGGGGAAAAATAATCTAATCCTGCAAATAATGCTGCCACTATATGCTTACAATCAAAACCAACAGGACAGGTACAATAACCATCAAAGTCTGTAGTTCTTTTATGTTTAGTTATTTGTATTTCTACTTGATATGGTTTTGATGCAGTTCCTCTTACCAAAGCAGTTAATACGCCCATATTATCAATAACAAGGTTTGTAACCCTCCTTTGTTTTGCGTAATCATTTCCTCGTTGCAATTCAGGATATTCAAAATTATTATTAATGTCGCTTGCGCTGTAAATATATGAATTTTGCATGTTGTATCTTTCAGGATTATTTCTTATTGGTATAAAATATACATTAAAAAAATCAAATCATATTCAAAATAAATTGTTTTTATGTTTATACATTCTCTATATTTACGTGTTTTATAAAAGCAAAATCAAGCGCTGCAAATGCCGTAAACAAAGCTTGGCGTGCCGAAGTTTTGCGCCAATATAGCCCGATATTACGTGCAGGGGCTGGGGGCTGGAAGGGGATATACGCCATATTATCTGCGCGTCTAGCCGCCAATTGGGGAATTAGGGTAATTGCGTTGCTGGCGCTTACCATGTGGCGTAGGGTTTCCAAACTGGTGGCGCGGAAATTTTCTGACTCCTTACTACCAATTAGGTGACAAACTTCTAAAGTTTGCTCTCGCAGGCAATGACCTTCATCTAATAACAACATGGTTTCATTTTTTATATCGGCTAATTGTACTTGTTGGCGTTTTGCTAAAGCATGGCTTGACGATACTGCGAGTAAGAAATCTTCTGTAAATAATTTTTTATGCACAAAATCAGGATTGTCAAAATTTTGTTTATCAATGGGCATTGCAAGCAGGGCGCAATCTAACTTTCCATATTGTAATTGCTCGATTAATTCTGCGGTTTTTTCTTCTACCAATAATAAATTTAATCGCGGAAAATTGCTTTTTAATAAGGGCATTAAATGCGGTAATAGATAAAAGACCTCTGAATAACCCCAATTTTTCATTTTAGAATAATTTTATTTCCGCCCCCCATCGCCAAGCTGAATATTTTTCGAGTTTTTCTATAATAAAACCCTCTTCTAATAGAGTTTTAAGCCATTATGCCACCATTTTTATTGCTTGTTGTGGATTTATAATTATTTGATTTGCCGCTTTTAATAAATTGAACGCTGTTGCTTTAATGTTTGCCCAAGCGTTTGTTTTTTCTGTTGTAAAGTAAAGAGTAGTTTCGTCAGGAATATTTCCATCAAAACCAGTAAAAACCATAAAATCCAAACGAATACGCAACGCATCTTCCATCACAGGGTAGTTCAAATCATACCAATTTTGCAATATCAAACATTTAACTAGCCCACAAATATCATACCCAATCGGGCCAATCCCACTCCGACCCAAACTAC
>DIUV01000022.1 GCA_002423155.1 Alphaproteobacteria bacterium UBA6149 | reverse complement strand
GTAGTGCGCACAAGGCGGGGATGACAACCGAGAGCGCATAAAAACTATCATTATTCAATACATTGCAGCCTTATTAACCTTACTGTCGTGTAGCTTGCAGATATATATAATATAAACCTTTTTAATTTTCCTTGGACAGTAGTGCGTCTACACGGGAATGACGATGGAAAGAGTAGACTTAATTGTTATATTTTAAAATATAAATAATATTGTCGTGTAAGGTGATAAATTACTTCTCAGAAACAGTTAGACTTGGAAGTTTTGCATCCAAACGTTTCAAAACTTCATCCGTAGAATCCATTCCATCAGCAAAATAAAGCACTTGCGAAGTGGGCAACATTAAAGTGTATTTTTTCTCTTTAGATATTTCAGTTATAATATCTTGCATTTGTTTTTGAATTTCACTTACCGCAGCATCATAGGCTTTGCCTAGTTTTACACGTTTGCCTTGTACTTCTTTTTGTACGCCCATTACTTTTTCACGGAAAGATTTGGCTTTTTCTTCAAAAACTTTTTGTGACAAGACCGAGCGTTGTTTTGACAATTCTTGCTCTTCTTTTTGCAAAGTTTTTTCTTGCGCTTCTGTTTGCGTTTTAAACTTGCTCTGCATTGAATCTAGTTGTTTACGAGCAGAATTAGCTGATTTTGCATCACGCATAATGCGCTGCACATCCACAACCCCAATAGAAACAGCATCTGCCGCCTGTGCTACATTCATTTGCAACATAGAGCTAGCAACAAACATTCCTAATAATATTAGGAGAGAATATGATTTTTTAAACATTTACTATAGACCTTTCGCTTAAAGTGTTTCTAATTTAAAATTTAGTTCCGAAATTAAAGCGGAATATTTCCGTTTCATCATATTTTTGCTTTTTAAACGCATTAGCAAAATCCAACCTCACGGGACCAAAAGGAGATTTCCAAGTTACTCCCACCCCAGCAGATGCGCGCAAAGAATTATCGTCCAGCACCCCTGCTCCCGTATTATCCAATCCATAAAGCGAACCTGCATCCATAAACACAGCACCTTTAAAGCCTAAATCATCAGGCAGACCTAGGGGGAAGTTTAATTCCGCAGTTCCAACATAGAAGAAATTTCCGCCTAACGCATCTTTACTTAACGCATCTCGCGGCCCTATACCAGCGTTAGAAAATCCACGAATTTCACGGGAACCGACGAAGAAGCGATCATAAATCTTAACATCTTCACCCACGCCCTGCACCTGACCAGAAGTTCCTGCCAACATCATGGTCCATTGCGGTACAAAACTATAATAATAAGCGGCATCTCCCGTATGGCGGATAAAATGTGAATCCCCGCCTATACCTGCAAAATCCTGCCCTAATTTCAGATAATACCCCGAACCCGGATCAAACACATTATCGCGTTTATCATAGGTAAGAGCATGACCAATTACCGAGGTAACATGCTGTCCATCTTGATCTTTAATATAACGCGATGCAGTGTCTTTTACGTTGGTAATATCCACTTTTTCGATAGAATAATTAACAGAATGACTTAAATTTTCTGTCACTGCATAACCAGCCCGCAAACGCGCACCTGTATTTTTTCTATCAAAAGAACTTTCTCGGCGTAAATCTTGGGTTATGTTAAATAAGTCAAACCCTGCGGCAATTTCCCTATTTAAAAAATACGGTTCGGTAAAACCAATATCAAATTCCTGACGCTTTGTCGCCAACATAGCTTTAAAGCGTAAATCCTGCCCCTTACCCAAAAGATTTTTCTCGCGGATACCAAAATCTCCCAAAACCCCATCGGAGGTTGAGTAACCAGCACCTAAACTAATTTCTCCTGTGGATTTTTCTAATATTTCCACATTAACTAAAACTCTATCAGGTGCGCTACCTTTGGCAGTAGTTACACTGACTTTTTCAAAAAAGCCTAAATTCTTCAATCTTTGTTCAGTACGTTGTAATTTAGAAGTATTATAAGGATCACCCTCTGCAAAACGGAACTCTCTGCGGATAACTTCTTCTATAGTACGCTGATTTCCCGTGATATTAATCCGTTCGATATAAACGCGTGAGCCTTCTTTTATCTGATAATTTAAATCTACCGTTTTCCCATCGGGATTATTTTTAGTTTCTGGATTCACATCTACGAAGGCAAAACCTTGGTTTCCTAATTCTTTTACAATTGCATCCACCGAGTTTTCTATTTTACCAGCATCATAAACCTCGCCCGATTTGCTGGTTATTAATTCATTTAGTTTATTGGTGTCAGTATTGGGCAAGGCACTAGCAAATTCCACTTTACCAATATTATATTTAGGTCCTTCTTCGATACTGAAAGTAACGTGGAAACTTTTGCGGTCAGGGCTTAATTCTGCCAAAGCAGTAGTTACTTTAAAATCCGCAAAACCTTGAGAAGTATAGAATTTGCGCAGTAATTCTTTATCAAACTGCAAGCGATCGGGGTCATATTTATCATTATCCGACAAAAAACAATACCAACATTCACTACTACTGCGCACTACATCACGCAAAGTAGCAGCGGAAAAGGATGTATTGCCAATAAAAGCAATATCTTCAATATGCGTTACGTCACCTTCTTGCACTTCATAAACCACATCCACACGGTTCTGGTCACGTTCAATAATTTTAGGCACTACAATGGCGGAATAACGCCCTTTACGGCGGTAAAGTTCTAATATTCTCGCTAAATCAGCTTGAATTTTAGGACGCGTGTAAATAGAGCGTTCTTTTAACTGGATTTCTTTTTCCAAATCTTTGCTGTCAATCCGCTCATTACCTTCAAAGGTAATCAGGTTAACCATAGGATTTTCAACTACATTAACTAATAAAACATCACCCGATTGCACAATAGAAACATCAGCAAAAAACCCCGTAGCGTATAAAGCACGTAGAGCATTGTCTATATCATATTGCGTAACCAAATCGCCACGTTGCAACCCCAAATAACTAACAATAGTTTCTGGTTCAATGCGTTTATTACCCGAAACCTGCACGTTATTTACGGCGACTCCGCTTTTAACATCTCCATTATCTCCGCTAGCAATATTTCCGCTGTTTGGGGCAACAGGAGTGGCTGCAAGAGCTTGGTTGCTCACGCCGACACCTACTATAAATAAGGCTAAAACCCGTGAAAATTGCAATTTAAATACCATATACAGTAATTATCCAAATATTTGTCTTGTTCTGTTTGCTAGAAAAAGATTATAAAATCAATATAAATGTTCAATTATGTTTATATTAAGGGATGAATAAATGACACATACTAGCATTAACGACGCAGCACCAGATTTTTCTTTGCCTGATGATATGGGTAATTTAGTGAAATTAAGTGATTATCGGGGCAAAAAAATCGTACTTTATTTTTATCCCAAAGATGACACCCCCGGTTGCACTACTGAAGCTAAAGATTTTCGTGATTTAGCCGATAAATTCGCGCAAAACAACACTCAAATAATAGGAATTTCCAAGGACTCGGTTGCTAAACATCAGAAATTTAAATGCAAATATGATTTACCGTTTTCTTTAATAAGTGATGAAGAGGGGCTAGCCTGCGGTCTTTATGAAACTTGGGTAGAAAAAAGCATGTATGGTAAAAAATATATGGGCATTGAACGCGCCACCTATCTGATTGATGAACAAGGGATTATCACGCATATCTGGCGCAATATAAAAGTTACGGGTCATGCGCAAGAGGTTTTAAATAAAATCATAGCATAATGAAACATCCAGGTAATGCCCCCTTAGCCGAACAATTACGCCCCCAAAAACTGGAAGAAGTGGTGGGGCAGGAGCATATTTTGGGAAAAAATGGCGCAATTGGGCGCATGGCGGAGAGCGGACATTTTAGCTCACTGATTTTATGGGGACCTCCCGGTTGCGGAAAAACTACCATTGCGCGGATGATTGCCAAACAAAGTGGCTATGAATTAGAAAATATTTCCGCCATTGATGCGGGAGTTGCCAGTTTAAAAAAGATTTTTGAAAAAGCAGCAATTTTCAGACAAGACGGCAAGCGTATTTTGTTATTTGTTGATGAAATTCATCGCTTTAACCGCGCCCAGCAAGACGCTTTTTTACCACATGTGGAAAATGGCAATATATTATTAATTGGCGCCACCACCGAAAATCCCTCTTTTGAGCTGAATTCAGCCTTGCTTTCACGCTGTCGGGTGGTGGTGTTGCATCGCTTAGAAGCCGCGCATTTGTTGGATTTATTATTACGCGTAGAAAAACATCTAAATTGTGAGCTACCATTAGACGAAAATGCCCGCAAATTATTATGTCGTATGGCCGATGGTGACGGGCGTTATATATTGAATTTATGTGAAGAATTACTGGCGGCTAATTTTTCCACCCCGCTTACCGAGGCAGAACTGGGAGAATTTGCCCAAACTCGTGCAGCTTTATATGATAAATCGCAAGAGGGGCATTATAATCTCATCAGCGCCTTACATAAATCTTTGCGGGGCTCTGATGCAGATGCGGGTTTATATTGGTTTTGTCGGATGTTGGCGGGAGGAGAAGATCCTCGTTATATTGGGCGCAGATTAGTGCGCTTTGCTTCGGAAGATGTGGGCATGGCAGATCCACAAAGTTTATTAATTACCGAAGCCGCAATCAATACTTATGAGCGCCTAGGTTCACCAGAAGGAGAACTAGCTTTAGCACATGCCGTGGTTTATTTGGCAACCGCGCCCAAATCTAATGCCGTATATACTGCTTTTAATAATGCTATGCGCGTGGCAAAAACATCTGGCTCGCTCTCTCCACCTGCGCATATTTTGAATGCACCCACTAAATTAATGAAAGAAATTGGCTATGGAGATGGTTATTTTTATGACCATGATGCGCCGAATGGTTTTTCCGGGCAGAATTATTTTCCTGAGGAATTAGGCAGAAAAGATTTTTATCACCCCGTAGAACGTGGTTTTGAACGAGAAATTTCCAAACGGATGGCTTGGTTTGCTAAACATAGAGAACCCAATAAAAACTGATTATTGTTATATAATCATTCCATTATTAATGTATCACCCTACACGACAGCATTATTAACATGACATTTATATCTTGAAATATAATAATAAAACCGCTCTCTCCGTCGTCATTCCCGTGCAGACGCACTACTGTCCAATTAAAAATAAAAAGGTTTATATTGTATATCTATCTGTATTAAAACAACT